>JABUFA010000048.1 GCA_013314755.1 Chthonomonadia bacterium | reverse complement strand
TCATCAACGGGCAGTCCATCACCGTGTCGGGCAACGACACCGTGCAGACGCTGATTGATCGCATCAACGCGCTGACGAGCGTGACCGGCGTGAGCGCGATGTTCTCGTCGGGCAACGGCAGTGGCGTCATAGTGCTGACCCAGGTGAACTACGGCGCGAACTTCAGCGTGCAGGCGAATCAGAGCGCGACGTTGCTCTTCTCGTCTGGCAGCTCCAGTTCCAGCACTGGTGTGGACGCGGTGGTGACGGTTTCGGTGACCACATCGGCTGGAGTGACCTCGGCGCTCTTCACAGGTGGTCGCGCCTCTGGCGACAGCGGATTGAAGGTGAAGGATGCGTATGGCAACACCTTGTTGCTGACGGAGGCTGGGAACAGCACGGCGATTAGCAATGCGCGGGTGGCGGTGGTTTCGGCGCAGAGCCTGGTGTTCCAGATTGGCGCGAACTACGGACAGACCGCTCGCGTGTCGCTGGCGGATGTGCGCGCGAGCCAGCTGGGCACGACCGCTGTGGCAAATATGTCGCTGAACTCCATTGACGTGACGACGCTGGAAGGCGCCCAAAACGCGATTAAGATAATCGACGAAGCCATCTCGCAGGTGAGCCAGCTTCGCGGCGCCATCGGCGCGTTCCAGAAGAACGTTCTGGAGAGCACGATGCGTTCACTGAGCGTTGCCCGCGAGAACCTGTCGGCATCGGAGAGCGCGATCCGCGACACCAACGTTGCCGAAGAGGTGATGAACTACACCAAACTGCAGATCCTGCAGCAGGCGGGCATGGCGGTGCTGGCACAGGCAAACGCCGCGCCGCAGATGGTGCTATCGCTCCTCCGCTAAGGCGAAAGGTGAGTAAGACCAAAGGGCGGGGCAATCCCCGCCCTTTTCTCGTTTTACACCACCGTCCAGTCGAAAATCACCCCCATCGCAGAAGAGCGGTCATGGCGAAGCATGTGGTACGCCTGCGGCGCTTCCTGCGGGGTAAACCGGTGCGTAACAAGGTCATTTACCCGCATATCGCCCCGCGCCACATAGGTGAAGAACAGTTTGTACATCTCCGCCTGTGTCCAGGGGGCATGGTCGGTGCTGACGGCTGGCGGGTTCGAGGCGTGCGTGCCGATAATCTGAAGCCCCTTGGTAATCACGTCACCGGTGAGAAACTGCTGTGAGGGTTCGCCGGTGTCGCCAAGCAGAATCAGCTTTCCGAATCGCCTGAGCAGGGTGAGTGCCGGCGCAAACACCGAGGCGATACCGGTGATGTCGTACACCACCTCCGCGCCCTTACCATCGGTCAACTCCAGAATCTCGTCGCGTGCCTCCTGAACCTTTTTGGCGATAACGGTGGTGGCGCCGTGTTCCTTTGCCATCTTCAGGCGCGGCTCGGCGGGGTCCACCACGATAATCTGCTTGGCGCCCATCAGGCGCAAATACTGCACCGTCAGCTGACCCAGAAGCCCCGCGCCGATAATCACCACGTTGTCACCCAGTTCGTGCCGCGCGGCGCGGACGGCGTTTTGCGAAATCATCGCCAGCGCAAACCATGAGGCGTCCTCATCGCTCACCTCGTCCAGCACTTTGACGGGCAGGTTTGCATCCACCACGTGCCACTGGCGATGCGACCGCTGAAAGACCACCCTGTCGCCGGGCTGGAGGTTGGTCACGCCTTCGCCAACCTGTTCCACCACGCCCATCATGCTGTAGCCAGGGGGAAAAGGATACTTAACCCAGCGATCCCAGTGTGTGCCCGGCTCAAACAACCTTCCCAGACAGATGCATTCCGTGCCGGTGCTGATAAGGCTTTTTCTCGCACGTACCAGAACCTGTCCTGGTCCTACCGGCGGGACAGCCTCTTTAACCAGCTCCACCTGGTCTTTACCGGTGAAGTAGATGCACAGTGATTCCATCATCTCCCCTCCTTATTCACGAATAGCTGTTGCTCCCTGCGCGATGTGACAGCGATACACCATGGGCTGAATACCGGTCAGGCGGGTGTATTCCTCCCCAACGCGCCGGGCGAACTCCTCCATCTGCGCTTCCTTTACCAGATTAATCGTTGCTCCGCCCCATCCTGCACCGGTGAGGCGGGCACCTGTTGCGCCGTACTCTCTTGCCAGCTTCACCAGCAGGTCAAGCTCTGGCGTGGAGTTTTCGTAATCAGCGCGGCTGCTTTCGTGAGATGCGTACATCATCTCACCCAACCGGGCAACGTCCCCTCGGTGAAGGGCGTCTCGTCCCTCCAGCACGCGCCGGTTTTCGCTGATAACGTGACGCGCCCGCCTGCGCAGAGGCTCAGGTATCTGCGACTCCCACTGCAGGAACTCTTCCCACGACACATCGCGAAGCAGTTGCACGTGTTCGCCCAGCCGTTCACGGAACCATGCCGCCGCCTCCATGCACTCGCGGTGGCGGGTGGCATAGTCGCCGCTGACCAGTGCGTGCTGTGCCATCGAGTGGATAAGAATCAGACCGAACGAGCCGGTGGGCAGGGGTATCGCTTCGTGCTCTTCGGTGCGCGTGTCCAGAAAGAGGATGCTGTCCCGCTCCCCAAACACCGAAGAGAACTGGTCCAGAATCCCGCAGGGCATGCCCACAAACTCGTTCTCTGCGCGACGGCAGAGCTTCGCGACCTCCCACTGGGGCAGGCTTGCGCCGTGCAGTTCCAGCAGAGCCATCGCCGTGGCGACCTCCAGCGAGGCGCTGCTGCTGACTCCCGCGCCAATCGGCACGTTTCCTGCCACCACCGCATCAAAAGGCTCCACCGGCAAACCTGCCTTCTGCATCTCCACCACCACGCCCTTCACATAGTCCGCCCAGCGGTCATGCGGGTCTGGCTGGATAGCATCCAGCGCGAAGGTCGCCTCGACGCCCTTTTGCGTGGCGAAAACCCAGCTCTGCCCCCTACCGGCTTTATCTACAGCGACCACGGTGACTCGGTCTATCGCCGCGCTCATCACGTAGCCGCCGTTGTAATCGGTATGATTGCCCAGCACCTCCACCCTGCCGGGGGCGATGCCGTACACAGCAGGGTTTCTGCCGTATCGTTCACGAAAGGCGTTGCGTGCCTGTTCAATAACCTCCTGCATCCTTTGTTCCCTCGTTCGTTGTATCTGTCATAAAACGATTTGGCTTCGGGTAGCGCTTCTCCTGCCGACGGCACGGAAGGTAAGTACAGTATCTTCGCGGAAACTAAGGCTGTAAGTCTGCAGATGGAGGAGGTCAACATGCCGCGACCTGTGGTGCTGGGCAACGGCGAGATTCTGGTGTGCGAAGACCACGCGCTGAACATCCGCGACTTCTATTTCCCGTATGTGGGGCTGTTCAACCACCTGAGCGGTCACAAAATCCGCATGGGCGTGTGGAGCGATGGACGCTTCTCGTGGCTGGACAGCGGCGAGTGGTCTATTCAGGTGGGCTACCAGCCGAACACGCTGGTGACCGAATGCACCGCGGTACATGCCGGCATGAGCCTCAGCCTTATCATCAATGACTGCGTCTCGCATCGCGAGAACGTTTTTCTGCGAAGAATCAACGTGCGTAACCTCGGCGACTTTCCCCGTGAAGTGCGGGTGTTCTTCTCGCATAACTTCTACCTTGCCGAAACCGACATCGGCGATACGGCTCTCTATAATCCCTTTTTGCGGGCGGTGATACATTACAAGCGCGACATCTGGTTCCTGGCGACGGGCACGAGCCGCTACAACGGCATCTACCAGTATGCGTGTGGGGTAAAGGGCTTTGGCGGGGCAGAAGGCACCTGGCGCGACTGCGAAGACGGCGAGCTGAGCGGGCGACCGATAGAACAGGGGTCGGTGGACAGCTCTATCAGCTTCCGCCTCCTGCTTGCGCCCGGCGACGAGGAGGAGTTGCGCTACTGGATTGCCGTGGGGCACGATTACCAGCAGGTGCGTGCGCTCCATAACTGCGTGGTGGAAAGAGGCTTCGAGGAGATGCTTCGCGACACGGCAAACTACTGGGCGCGGTGGTCGGAAAAGGGAGCGGAGCTGGTGCAGACACTGCCCGACTCTGTCGCAAAGCTGTTTCGCCAGAGCTTACTGATTATGCGCACGCAGATAGATGACCGCGGGGCAGTGATTGCCGCCAACGACACCGACATCATGAGCACCGCCCGCGCACACTACAGCTATATGTGGCCTCGCGACGGGGCAATCGTTGCATACGCCATGGACACCATCGGCTATCCCGATACCACCCGCCGCTTCTTCGAGTTTTGCGCGCGCGTCCTGCCCAAAGACCGCCCGGTGCTGATGCACAAATACTCTGCCGACGGCTCGGTAGGCTCTTCGTGGCATCCCTGGGTGGTGGACGGACAGCCCGAGATACCGTTTCAGGAGGACAGCACCGCTTCCGTGCTGTGGGCGTTATGGCATCACTACCAGCGGTACCATGACCTGGAGTTCATCGCCTCGCTTTATGAACCGCTGGTACTGCCTGCAGCGCGCTTCCTGGCGACCTACCGTGACCCACAAACGCGGCTCCCCCTACCCAGTTACGACTTGTGGGAAGAACGGCGCGGCATCCACACGTATACCTGCGCGTCGGTGTATGCGGCACTGCGTGCCGGCGCACGATTCGCCCATCTTTTTGGCGACGAGGAGGAGTACGCCCTCTTCCGCCGCGCTGCAGAAGAGGTGAAAACGGGCATCCTTGAGGTGCTGTATGATGAGAACGCGGGCTGTTTTGCCCGCATGGTCACGCTGGATGCAGAGGGGAACTATCACCGCGATACGACGGCAGACAGCAGTGTGCTGGGCATCCTGCGCTATGGTGTGCTGGATGCCGAATCGCCGCACATGCAGAGCTGCGTGAGACACGTTCGCGAAAAGCTCTGGGTGAATACGCCCATCGGCGGACTGGCACGCTATGAAAACGACTACTACCACCGTAAAAGTTACGAAGTGCCGGGGAACCCATGGCTTATCTGCACGCTGTGGCTGGCAGAGTACGAGCTAGAGCGAGCGGATAGTCCTGCCGACCTGCGTTCAGCGATGGAGCTGATCGAATGGGCAACACAGCGTGCCATGCCTACGGGCGTGCTTCCCGAGCAGGTGGACCCGTACACCGGCGAGCCGCTATCTGTGGCGCCGCTAACGTGGAGCCATGCAGAGTATGTGTATGTGGTGATGGCGTATCTGCGTCGCCTGCGCGAGATGGTGGAGTAGCTACACCTTGAAGCGAATGTAAATCACGTCCCCATCCTGCACCACATACTCCTTGTGTTCCAGCCGGATGGCACCGGCGTGTTTGGCGTTCTCCCACGAGCCGTACTGCTCCATCTGCTGCCAGGAAAGCACCTCAGCGCGGATAAAACCGCGTGCCATGTCCGAGTGGATACGCCCTGCGGCTTCCACAGCGGTAGCCCCCCGAGGCAGAGTCCATGCCCGCACCTCATTCTCGTTGAAGGTGAAGAAGGTTATCAGCCCCAGTGCGTCGTACACCTCGCGCACGAGACGGAAGCGAGCAGGTTCTTCAATACCCATCGCCTGCAGGAACTCTGGCTCCTCTTCGGGCGATAACTGTGTGATTTCGTACTCAATCTCGGCGCATAGCTGTACATACCGATGACCGTGT
Source organism: Chthonomonadia bacterium (assembly GCA_013314755.1). GTDB lineage: Bacteria > Armatimonadota > HRBIN16 > HRBIN16 > HRBIN16 > HRBIN16. The sequence goes on along the minus strand of JABUFA010000048.1, from coordinate 16,814 downwards.
TGCTGGCAGTACGCCTCCAGTTCTGCAAACCTTCCACCCGATTGCAGGTGCGTCTCGTGGATGTTGGCGACCACCACCATCGGCTTCATGGTCATGAAGTTGAAACCGCGCAGAATCTTCTCATGGTCAGGCGTGAACGAGGCGAGGCGCAGCGGCTTTTCGCCCTCGAGCAATCCCCTGGCATGGGTGAGCACTTCATGCTCGGCGCGTTCGGGCATGGCGTCTTTGCGCGCTCGGAGGGTCTTCTCCAGACGTTCAATACGCCCCTCCACCATCATCAGGTCTGCCAGCAGAAGCTCCTCGTCCACGCGCCGCACCGCCTGCAGGGGGTCCACTGTCCCGCTGAAGGCATCCACCACATGTACCAGAGCGTCCACCTGTCGAATACCCTGAAAGAAGTCGGTGCCGAAGGCGGGTTTATGGCGTTCCGCGCTGATATGTGCCGCGCCGTCGATGAACTCCACCGTTGCCGGCGTTGCCCGCTTGGGGTTGTATAACCGCACCAGATAGTCGAAGCGGGCGTCAGGAACGGTGATGGTGCCGTGATGCGCTCCGGCGACACCGGGCACCGCACCTTCATGTGCCCCGTGCAGCAGAGCGTGGAACAGGGTGGTTTTGCCCGACTGGGGCAAGCCAAGGATGCCCACTTTCATGGCTGAACCCTCTCACTCGGTGTGATTTTAAAGTGGTACTGCACCTTTGGCGGTGGCTGATGGCGGTAACGTCCCCACGCCAGATACCACACCGCCACAATTGCCAGCATCAGCAGGGCGACCTGTGCTATCTCGCGCCATGGAGGAGGCGCAGATGGGCGTCTGCGGCGGGTGATCGGTCGTTGGCGTGTGCTCATGGCGTGCCTATTGTAGCACAAACGGAGAGCGGAAGGCAAAAGGCAGGGAGATCAACCCTGTCCGTAGTATGCGCCTTCGCCGTGCTTGCGCCAGAAGTGCTTATCCAGCAGGGACTGCGGCACGGGTGTCAGATTCTGCCACGCCTCCTGTGCCAGCAGTGTCCACAGCGCCATCGCCGCTACCTCCTCCAGGGTCACGGCGTTCTCCACCGCTTTGGAAGCATCTTTACCCCAGGTGAAGGGTGCATGTTGCGCTACCAGCACCGCCGGCACGTGAAGCGGGTCAATGCCCAGCTTTTCAAAAGTTTCCACGATAACCAGCCCGGTGTTCCGCTCGTATTCGCCAGCAATCTCTTCGTCGGTAAGAGGACGGGTACAGGGCACTGCGCCGTAAAAGGCATCGGCGTGCGTGGTGCCAAAACAGGGAAGCGGGCGCATCGCCTGTGCCCACGCGGTAGCGTGCCGGGAATGGGTGTGTACGATGCCGCCAATCCCTTCGAACCGCTGGTACAGCACCAGATGGGTCGGTGTATCCGAGGAGGGGCGCAGGCTACCTTCCACTACCCTGCCATCCAGGTCCACCAGCACGATGTGTTCGGGGCGAAGTTGTTCGTACGGCACGCCGCTGGGCTTGATGCCAAACACCCCGTGCTGGCGGTCTATCTGGCTGGCGTTGCCCCAGGTGAGGATAACCAGCCCATGCTTCACCAGCGCCATGTTGGCTTCGTATACCTGTTCTTTCAGACTTCGGTAGGATGCCATTGCGAATCTCCTGCCTTTTAGAGTAGGAGTTACACAGCCGAAGCAAATCCCCAGAGGGATTCGACCTGTTCATCGATTGTCCTGCCTGACCACCTCCAGCCCTCTGTGCAACTTTTTTTCAAGAAAAATTTCCGTGAATCCCCCGAAACCTCTGGACTTTTCACGAAAAATACCGTATAATTTAGATAGACTAAGCACTACTGGACAATCCTATCGGCAGCACACCCAACTTCCCATAGGTCGGAGGCAGCACTGACCTATGGGGCTTTTTTTGCTCGCCCCAGAGAAACATTTCCCCACCCTGTAGTGTCCTGATAGACGCAGGCGAAGCGACCGGTCAGAGGATTCCGCGAGACAACCACGAAAAGGTATCCTGGCAATGCCGGAGGTGGCGCCATGCCCGAACAGGAAGACTCCGCATCGCTTCATGAGCGACTGGAGCGCATGGAGCGCAAACTGGAGGAGCTGGCTCAGCGCGTGGAACGGATAGAACAACGTGTGGAGCCAGCCCGTCCGCCTGAGACTGTACAGACAGCCCCCCAGCCTTCGCCTCTCTCCGAAGCTGTCACCGCCCAGCCGATAGTTCCACCGCCGCCGGTGGTTCCTCCCCTTTCGGAAGAGGCTTTGACGCGCCTTGCTCCTGCCGCCGAGCAAACCCCACCACCCGAACCCGCGCCTCCGGTGACCCCACTGACAGCAGAGCTGGGCACGGGTATCAGCAGTTACTGGGAGCAGATGGTCGGCGGCAAAGGCGCGTTGTGGCTGGGGTCTATCGCCATCTTCTTTGCGCTCGCTTTCTTCCTTGCCTACGCCTGGCAGTTACTCGGCGATTGGGCGCGGTTGGCGATAGGCTTTCTGGCAGGTACAATACTGCTGGCGTTTGGCGAGTACTCGCGCAAGCGCGTGGAGCGATGGTTCAGCGAAGGGATATCGGGCACAGGCGTCGCGATACTTTATCTGAGTATCTGGGCAGGCTCCCAGCGATACCATCTCTTCTCCACCGAGCTCTCCTTCGTGCTGATGGCGACGACCGTTCTGCTGGGCGTCCTGCTCGCCCTGCGCTACGATGCCATCAGCCTCAGCCTGCTCGCCACGACAGGCGGTTTCCTGACCCCTGTACTCCTGCAGGGTGATGGAGGAGCTTCCTCCAGTCCGTATCCGCTCTTTACCTACGTCACGGTGCTGAACGCGGGCATCCTTGCGGTATCACTGTACCGGCAGTGGCGTGCTCTGGTCTGGCTGAGCTTCGTGGCGACCGTTTTGCTGTTGCTGGGCTGGGCAGAGGGCAATTACACCGAGCGGTTTCGGTGGGTGGTTTTCGGCTACGTGACGGCAAACTTCCTGCTTTTCCTCGGATGTGCTTGTTTTCGCAGTCTGGTGCAGGGCGCCAGCACGGAAGCCGGGGACCTTCTGGTGGTTTTTGCGGATGCGGGCGTATATGCACTCGCCGGGTATGCGCTGATTGGTGATGCGCTGGGCAGGTATCCGGCTACCTTCTCGTTGGCACTGGCAGTCCTTTTCGGCTTGCTGAGCGGTGCGGTAAGACGCTCCGCGCCGCAAAACCACACCCTGCGGGACAGTCTTGCGGGTATCGCGCTCTTTTTCGTGACGATTGCCATCCCCATGCAGTTGAAGCAGGACCTGCTGGTGGTCGGCTGGGCGGCGCAATCGGCGATACTGATAGCGCTTGGCACGCGCCTGAACAGCACACTGCTTTACCGGGCGGGGCAGATTGTGTGGGGGTTCACGCTCCTTGCCCTGACGGTGGTGCTGTTAACGGTGGAGCCGGAGAGGCATCTGCTCTTCCTGAACGAACGCGGACTGCCGCTGCTTACGACGGTCATCGCGACCGCCGTGATGGGAATATACGCACATCAAACAACCATGCTGAAGGACGAGTTCGCGCCGATATATCAGGCGGTGGCAACTCTCGGCGGGGCGGGAACGCTGGCTCATGAAACCGCTCTGCTGGTCAGCTGGCAGTCGGCTCGCCTGGGGGCTGCGTGGCAGGCGATGGCGATTTACGCTGTGGCGATGGTGCTGGCGGTGTATGCGTTCCCCGTCTATCTGCTGGGAGCGAGGGTAAACGAGATATGGGTGCGCTTCTGTGCCCTGCTGGTTGCCACGCTGTCAGCGGTATTACCCGTCTGGGCGGCGATGGCGATGCCGGCAGACAGCTGGACACCGTTCTGGAATCTGCGCTGGCTCTCTGTGCTGATGGTCAGTGTGTTGCTGGGAGCACTGGCATGGGCTGTTTCGCGGGAGAGCGAACATGCGACGCCCGAAGAGGGCGAGGCGCTGGGACTTCTGGCGGTGCTGGTAAGCCTGCTGGTGCTGATTGGGCTATCCGCCGAGGTGTATTTCGGGTTCCGCGCATGGCAAGTCCCGGAGCCGCAGGGCTGGGCGGTAGCGGTCTGGTTCTCGCTGGTTGCCCTCTGGAGCCTGTTTGCGGCGCTGTTTGTCACACTCGGTCTGATATGGGACATACTGGCTCTGCGCGTGCTCGGCTATGTCGTGGGAGGTGTGTCCCTGGCGATACTGGCAGGTCACGCACTGTTCACTCTGCCTGGAACGGATACCGCTGTTGCATGGATTCCGCTGTTCAACCTGCGTGCGCTGGCTTTTGTGGTCAGTACGCTGGCGGTGATATGGGTAGCCATAATGCTTGCACGCTACCAGCAACGCAGCACCCCTTCCGAGACCTCGCTGGCTGGAAGCCTTGTCGCGCTTGGCGCGGCGGTGCTGTTATGGGGTATTACGCAAGAGACCTACGAAGCCTTCTACTACTGGCATGTGAAGGGTGTTCTGGGTGATAACTGGCAGCGCCTGGCGCAGATGGCGATTTCGCTGGTATGGACGCTGTTTGCGGGGGTGACGCTGGTTGTCGGTGTGGTGCGCTCGGTGCAGGCGGTGCGGCTGGCGGCGCTGGGCTTGCTGGGGCTGACCGCGCTGAAGGTGTTCCTGTTTGACCTGAGCTTTCTGGACACTCCGATGCGCGTGCTTTCGTTTGGCGGGCTGGGGTTAACGCTTATCGGCATCTCGTGGCTGTACAGCCGATACGGGGTGGGTAAGGTCAAGGTTTAAGCAGACGAATGAACCCTTCCTGTTCGAAGTGCATGTCTGTAGTTAGAGCTTCAAAGATACCTCGCGCACGCATCAACACAAAGCTGACGGCGTCACAAAGGGAATATGCTTTGTCTGTTCGCGCTCGCAGGAGAGCTAGCGCAGCGTACGTTAGTTCCTCACCTACCCAAACCATTTCCATGCGAGGGTCGTTGAGAATATCGTAAACAAACTGAATCGCGAGGGACTTACTCATTCCTCGAGAGTGGCATAATGGTATAAATTCCGCTATCACATAGCTGTGGGTCACCAGCGTTTGGGCCGAGTTGTACAACCGTAAAGCCTGCTCGTGCTGTCTCTCATCGCGGTGGTGACAGCACAATAGCCCAGACGTGTCCAGTAGCATTATTTCCCCTCCGACAATCCCCGGCTGTACTCTTTTGCAAGGTCTGCATCAATGCTCTCGTTGTCAGCACCTGTTGCATATCCAAGGCTCTGGGTTGTCAGAAAGTGTGAGTGCCCTCGTCTTTTCCTCTGCTTTGCCTCACTGGAAGGAGGTTGTGGTCTCGGACCGTATTTCAGCATGAACTCCATGACGCATTGTTCGACGGTTCGCCCTGTCTTCTGTGCCATTTCACGGCAGGCTTCATACACCTCGTCTGGAACCTCAATTGTTACGGCTTTCACCTGGTATCCACCTCCAGTATAGTATAGCAGATACTGGCACCCTTTACACGCTGCGGAAGGCATAAAGGTCGGCGTCTCTCAGGAGGAAACGCAGACGGACGTTGCGGTTGCGCAGGTGGCGGATGTCGGCGTTTTTCCACCTCACCTCCGCTTCCACTTCGTCGCCATACATCTCCACACAATCCTCGGCGGTAAAGCCTTTGAGTGGGTTGCCCTGCAGGTCGGTAATCTCGACCTTCAGCGAGCCGACCGCGGAGGTGGCGTAGTTGACCTGCAGGCGACTGCCCTGTAACGTGACCGGGCGCGTCAGCACCTCGCCGCCAGAGTACGGCGCGTTGACCGACACAAAACCGTCCAGCCTCAGCGTGAACCGCCTCACCCGCGCCGTGCTTCCGGGCAGGTAGTAGCCCTCTACAGAGTAGAACGAAATCTCATCTGGGCAGCCCGGAAGGCGTGAGCGCGTTACCACCAGCCCCCAGACGGGCATGTTGTTGCGGTTCACCCATCGCTCGCGCTGTGGACCCGGGCGCTGGAAAGCCTCGGACCACCGCTTGAAGCGATAACCATCTCTGCTGACGATCAGCACGTTGTCGCACAGCGCAGGGAAGGGGTCTTCGGGCACTTTGGCGCGGTTGGGCACAAAGCGCATGGGGAAACCCAGCAGGATGCGCGGGTTGCGGAAGTAGGGGCGGATGGCGTTGGTGTACAGATGCTCATGCGGGGCGTCGCCCCAGTCCAGCGGACGCAGTTTCGTCCAGTTGATGAAGTCGCCCGACTCGCAAACCGCAATATCGCGATAGCCCTCAAACCCACCTCTTGTCCACACCCGACAGTACGCCAGGTATCGTCCGTTCTGCTCGTCCCAGAAGGCGGTATTCAGCGAATCGAACGCGCCTCCGGTAATCAGCCCACGCTCGCCTATCTTTTGCCAGCGCACCCCGTCTTCGGAGCGGAAGCCAATCAACCCTATTTCATGGTTGCCTCCCAGCGCCTTGTAGCGTGCGTCAGGCGAGCAGCGCGGGTTGGTATCCACAAAGGGAGCAAAGTTGTGGCTTTCCGGTCCCATCCACACGATGTTGTTGCGGCGGGAACGGTTGAAGGTGTACAGCCCCAGATTCGGTCGCTCCCAGCGGATGCCGTCCGTGCTCTCCGCCACGCAGGTGACCTCGGGATGAGTCGCCTTCTTTGCGCGCACGTCGTAGTCTGAGCCCCGGTAATACATTCGGTAGCGGTTGCCGTCCTGCAGGATGGAGAAGTAGCCGCTGGTGTTGCCCTCCCACGGGCGGTCACATTCAAACACCACCTCCTGCGGCACCGGGTGATGCAGGCGCAGCTGTGCTCCCCCTTTCATGGAGTCGATTATCGCGCCGTCTGCAAACAGCTCCCAGAACGAGTCGGTAGTCCAGTTATTGCTGTGGGACATTCATCTATCCCCCTTTGGCTACAGCCTCAATTTCTCAATCCCGTCCCTTCGCAGGCGGAACCGCATGGCGCGCACCGCACTGCCTTCCCCCTCCTCGTAATAGACAACCAGCACCGAGCCGTCTCTCAGCTCGACCGTAGCGGGATACGCGCCAATCACCTCGTCAATGACGTAAGGACCCTCCCAGCTTTTGGCGTCATCCCTGCTTACGTGCAGGGCAGTGTGAGGCAGGCGGTGTGTCAGCAGGATTTCGCCCGTGCTCAGCCGAGTCAGGTGCGGCGCATGCCCCCGAAATCCGATGTCCTGCGGTGGTGTCCAGGTACGCCCCTCGTCCCGGCTCAGGCAGTAATGCATGTTCACCTTATCACTGCGGATAACCGCCAGCAAAGAGCCGTCTTTCAATCGGATGATGTCCGTCTCGGTGCCATCGGGCAGTGTGGAGGAGCCTTTGCTGATGGGAATTGGTTCCTGCCAGCGTTTGCCCCCGTCTGTGGAGACCGCTATCGCCGCGTATGTGCCTGCTCTGTTTTCGGTATAGACGCCCAGCAGGCATCTGCCCGGTGAAATCTCGCGCACGGGTGCGGAAACGGCGTATCCTCGCGCCACGGTGGTCGCCCGGCGGCTCCAGGTGTAGCCGTTATCGTACGAGAAGATAACCTTTGTGTCGAACTCTATGCCCTGTGCGGTTTTGCGATAGGTGAAGAAACTGCATATCAGCGTGCCATCGCTCAGCTGGGCGATATGCGGGTCGCGGTCATCCTCGGCGCTATCATAAATGACCCCGGGCTGGCTCCAGCGACGCCCTTCGTCCGCCGAACGCACCAGGCAGATGCGCCCCCCGCGCGGATATTCCTGATTGGGCAGGGAAACGTGCCCATATCCCGCGTAGAACACGCACACAATCTCCCCGTTCTGGAGGCGACAGGCGTCCGGGAACGCCTGATAGGAACCTGCAGACGCCCCTCGCGAGATGCGCTGATACAGGTCGCCGGGTGCAGACATCCGAGTTCTCCTCTCGTGTTGCGGTTGTTTGATGATGGATTCGCGCGAGGCGAGCCGGCTCCTTCTACCGGATGTTGAAATACTTCGCCTCGGGGTGGTGCACGATGATTGCCGATGTGCTTTGTTCGGGTACCAGCTGGTACTCCTCGGTGAGGGTAACGCCGATGCGTTCGGGGCGCAACAGTTCGAACAGCTTTGCCTGATCCTCCAGATTGGGGCACGCAGGATAGCCGAAAGAATAGCGACAGCCGCGATATTTCAGCGAGAAGAGCAGGCGTATCTCTTTGGCGTCTTCATCGGCGATGCCCAGCTCCTCGCGGATGCGTTTGTGCCAGTATTCCGCCAGCGCTTCCGCCGATTCCACGCCCAGTCCGTGCAGGTAAAGGTAATCCTGGTACTCGCCTTTGGAGAACAGCTCCTGTTCCACTTCGGTGACGCGCGGTCCCACCGTGACCAGATGAAACGCCACAACATCTCGCTCGCCGCTCTGCACAGGGCGGAAGAAGTCGGAGATGCACCTGTGCGGCGGTGACGGCTGACGCGGGAACGTGAAGCGTAGCCACTCCGTCCTGCCGTCCTCGCGGTAGATAATCAGGTCGTCGCCGTCGGAGTTCGCCCAGAAGTAGCCGTACACCACCTTCGGCTGAAGGATGCCTTCCTCTTTCGCACGGCGTTTCCATCGCTCAAAGATGGGACGGACATGCTCCTCGATGAAGCGGTTGAACTCCTCATTGCTCATCTTACCGCGACGAAACTGCCACTGACCCCGGAACAGCGCAATCTCGTTGATGTATGGATAAATCTCGTCTACCGGGATGTTCTCTACCACGCGCGTACCGATAAAGGGTGGTTTCGGAATGGGCACGTCGGTGCGCACGTCACTGCGGCGTACCAGAGCAGGCGTCTCTGCAGGCGTCTCGGTGCCGGGTTCAGGCAGATTCGGGCGCGGGGCAGTGACCTGCGAGGGGGTCTCCAGCGGCTTGTCGGAGTTGCACAGGTGCTCCATGATGACCAGACCTTCGAAGGCGTCCTGACCGTAGAAGACCCTTCCCTTATAGATGCGCCGCAGGTCTTCTTCCACATATCGGCGGGTGAGCGCAGCACCGCCCAGCAGGACGGGATAGTGCCACCGGTCGCGACGGTTCATCTCCTCCAGATTCTCGCGCATCACGATGGTGGATTTGACCAACAGACCGCTCATGCCGATAGCGTCCGCTTTGTACTCATCCGCTGCCTCCAACATCCTGTCAATGGGCACTTTCGTGCCCAGGTTAATCACCCGGTAGCCGTTGTTGGAAAGGATAATGTCCACCAGGTTCTTACCGATGTCGTGCACATCGCCTGCCACCGTTGCCAGCACGATGGTTCCCTTCTGTGCGTCTTCCACACGCTCCATGAAGGGCGTCAGGTAGTTCACCGCCGCTTTCATCACCTCCGCGCTCTGCAGGACAAAGGGCAACTGCATCTCTCCGCTGGCGAACAGGTCGCCCACCACCTTCATCCCTTCCAGCAGGATATTGTTGATGATGTCCAGCGGGCGGTGTGTCTGCATCGCCTCGTCCAGCGCCTGCTCCAGCCCGTTGCGCCGCCCTTCGATGATGGCGCGTTTCAGTCGCTCCTCGACGGGCAGGGTCTGGAAGTCGTCCTCGCGTCGGGTGGTTGTGCTCGCCTTCTCGAACAGGCGCATGAACTCCACCAGCGGGTCGTAGCCCTCACGACGTTCGTCGAAGATGAGTTGCCGGGCGACCTCGCGCTGTTCTTCAGGAATACGATGCAGGGGCAGGATGCGCGACGGATGCACAATGGCGGCGTCCAGCCCCGCCTCCAGGCAGTAGTGCAGGAACACCGAGTTCAGCACATGACGCGCGGCGGGCTTCAAGCCAAAAGAGACGTTGCTGACGCCCAGGATGGTGTGACAGCGGGGAAACTCGGCTTTGAACTGTCGGATGGCTTCAATGGTGGCGATGCCGTCGCGCCGAAGCTCCTCCGCCCCCGAGCCGAGTGGAAACGTCAGCGCGTCGAAGAAGATGTCCTCCGGCGGGATGCCGTACTCTTCGGTGATGACCTGCACCAGTCGGCGTGCCACACGCATCTTCCATTCGGTGGTGCGCGCCTGTCCCTCTTCGTCAATTGCCAGCGCAACCACCGCCGCACCGTATTTTCGGCACATGGGCAGAACCTGATGCAAGCGTTTGCCGCCGTCCTCGAAGTTCACCGAGTTGACGATGCATTTCCCGCCCAGCCGCTTCAGCGCAGCTTCAATCACGGGCGGCTCGGTGGAGTCTATCATCAGCGGAAGGGTGCACTGCGTTGCCAGCCGGCGAACCACTTCGGTCATGTCGCGCACGCCATCGCGCCCCACATAGTCCACGCACACGTCCAGCACGTTCGCGCCCTCGGCGGTCTGTTCGCGCGCCATCTGCACCATATCGTCGTAATTTTCCGCCAGCAGGAGCTCGCGAAACTGTTTCGAGCCGTTGGCGTTCAGCCGCTCGCCCACTATCAGGAAGCTGTTCTCCTGCTCATAGGGCACGGACTGATAGATGCTGGCGCAGGAGGGGATATACTCCGGGCTTCTGGACGCGGGCGCACGAAAGCCAACCGTCTCCACCACTCTACGGATATGCTCGGGCGTGGTGCCACAGCATCCCCCCACGAAGTTCACCCCAAACTCCTCCACAAACTGCAGGTGATACCGCGCCAGCTCGTCGGGCTGGAGGGGATAGAAGGTCCTGCCGTCGCGCAGTTCAGGCAAGCCGGCGTTGGGCTGAACGCTGATGAGGCGCGGCGAATAGTGGTGCAGGTAGCGCACGTGCTCCACCATCAGCTCGGGTCCCGTTGCGCAGTTCATACCGACCGTTACCACGTCGGGGTATGCCAGCAGAGTGGTCAGCGCCGCGCCGATTTCACTGCCTATTAGCATGGTGCCCGTGGTCTCCATCGTCACCTGCACGAACAGGGGAACGCTTCGTCCTGTGGCGCGCATGGCGTTGCGACAGCCGTTAATTGCCGCCTTCGCTTGCAGAATGTCCTGCACGGTTTCAATCAGCAACAGGTCGGCGCCGCCCTCCAGCAAGCCGCGAGCCTGTTCGGTAAAGGTGGCTTCCAGCTCGTCGTAGGAGATATGCTCTAAGGTGGGCAGTTTGGTTCCCGGTCCAACCGAACCCGCCACAAAGCGCGGTCTGTCCGGCGTGCTGAAGGAGGATGCAACCTCTCGCGCGATTTGCGCCCCTTTCAGGCTCAGCTCGTACACGCGGTGGGCGATGCCGTACTCGCCCAGGTTCATGGCGTTCGCGCCGAAGGTGTTGGTCTCTACGATGTCCGCGCCAGCCTCCAGGTAGCGCGCATGAATCTGGGCGATGAGATGCGGTCGCGTGGCGTTGAGCACCTCGTTACAGCCGTCCAGCCCCTCAAAGTCGTCCGCGCTGAGGTTCAGGGACTGGATTTGCGTGCCCATCGCCCCATCAAAAAAGAGCACTCTTTCCCTTGCGACACGTAAAACCTCACTCATACCGTGCGTCGGTCCTGAAGGTGAAATCCGCTGATTGTAGTATACCTCAAGGCAGGGCGTCCCTTCCCATCGCCTGCGCCGGTCTCACTGCGCAGGAATAGACTGCACGAACACGAGCAGGACACCGGTCGGGTCGAGCACATGCAAAACCAGCCACTTTCCGTCCACTATCTCAGGTGGCTTGAGGCGGGCGTCTCCGAACTCGCCGCTGTCGATAACCTCGCGTGCCCTGCGATGCCATGCCTCCACGTCATCGGTGCTTATCACCACCATGAAGTTCTCGGCGAACTCCTTCACGTAATGGTCATGCAGGCGGAAGCAGTGTCCGTTGAGTTCGAAGTCGGCTGTGCCGCCCCAGCCCTCCGACATCTTGAAGCCCATCGCCTGATAAAAGCGCTTGGACAGCTCGAAGTCCTTCGCAGGCATGTATACCTTGAAGCTGTTGATGCTCACTGACACGAACAGAACCTCCCTGTAGATTGAAGCCAGCATCAGAAGCGGGATTGAGCGGAGCGTGCTTTCTTAGCTGAGCTTTGCTTTTGGATTATGCACGAGAACCACGCACAAAGTCAAGCAGGGATGGCTATTCGGGCGCGGTAGCAGGTTTCAGAATCTTCAGTATTCCCCTTTACAAAATCTATGTGCTATGCTATGGTAGTAGCAACATCAACATATCGAGGCAACCAGAGGAGGGTTACGGCAATGGAACGTTGGGCGTTGGTCTTTGGGAAAGGAGTAGCGCAGTTTCCTCGTACGACCGGGATTATGGCAGCGCTCGTGCTGGGTGCAACACTCGGCATACTGAACCTGACGAGCGCGCAGTCTCTGACCTGGCTGGGTACACTCAGCGGTCATGAAAGCGGTGCCTATGGCGTTTCTGCGGACGGCTCGGTCATCGTCGGCTGGGCAACGGACGCCAACGGCTTCTGGCGCGCTTTTCGCTGGACAGAAGCAGAAGGTATGCAGGAACTTGGCACGCTCGGCGGTTCTGAGAGCGGCGCTTCCGGTGTTTCAGCAGACGGCTCAATCGTTGTCGGCGAGGCAACGGACGCCAGCGGTAATTCTCGTGCCTTTCGCTGGACGCAGGTAGGCGGGATAGAGGACCTGAACCAGACCTATACCAGCCTGCTCGCGGACGGTTCAGAGCTGTGGGATGCTCGCGCCATCAGCCCCGATGGGCGTTACATCGTGGGCAGGGGCTACAACGCGGCGACGGGGCGCCTCGAGGCGTATCTGCTGGATATGGGTGCGCCGAGCCTCAGTCGCATCCGCGGCAATATCGCGCTGAACGACTTTGTTGGCGACATCACCCAGGTGCCGGTTGAGGTAGAGCTGCGGGGCGAAACCACTCAGACCCTGACGGTCTACCCCGAAACAAACGGCGACTACGCCATCTCCGACGTCCAGCCGGGAACCTACGACATTGCCTTCAAAGCCAGCCACTGGTTGAGGGTCGTGGTGCCCGGCGTGGAGGTATCTGGAACAGAGGTCACGGGGATAGACGTCGCGCTCACCAACGGCGACGTGGATGGCGACAATGAGGTAACGCTATTTGATTTCGGGCAGCTGGTTGCGGCGTTCGGCAGTATGCCCGGAGATAGCAACTGGAACGCCGATGCCGACCTGGACGGTGATGAGGAGGTAACGCTGTTTGACTTTGGTGTGCTGGTTCGCAACTTCGGCGCGATAGGGGATGAATGAGACAGAAGGTTGCGGTAGGTCCTCTCCCGGTGCGCCGGGAGAGGACTGTGTTACTGCCGTTTACTGGCAAAGGGCATGCACCGCCGCAATCACGTCTTCGCGAGTGGGGATGGAGGCATCCTCCAGAGGCTCGCTCATCGGCACGGGCACGTCCTTCGCGGCAAGGATGATGGGCTTCATGTCCAGATAGTCCCAGCCGCTGTAGCCGTTCTCGAAGCGATACTCCAGAATCTGGCGCAGAAACTCGTTGGCGACGCCGTTCTTTGTCCAGCCTTCCGACATCAGGATGACGCGCCCCGTCTTGCGCACCGAGTTGGCAATCGTTGCCACGTCCAGCGGATGGAGGGTGCGCGGGTCAATGACCTCACAGCGAATGCCTTCCTGCTCCTCCAGGTCCCACGCGGCGTCGAGTGCCACATGCACCATGCGCGAGTAGGCGACGATGGTCACATCCTCGCCGGGCTTCTTGATGTCGGCAACGCCCAGCGGGATGATGTAGTCTTCGTCGGGCACAGGACCCATCACGCCGGAATAGAGCAGTTTGTGCTCCAAGAACATGATGGGGTTGTCGTCGCGCACGGCGGCTTTGAGCAGACCTTTGGCATCGTACGGGGTAGAGGGCATGACCAGATACAGCCCGGGCACATACAGCCACCACGCCTCCAGACTCTCGCTGTGATGCGCCGCGATACAGCGCCCCACGCCGCCCTGTGAGCGATAGACCACCGGCACTTTGGTCTTACCGCCGAACATGTAGCGGTTGTAGGCGGCGTTGTGCAGAATCTGGTCGGAGCCGAGCGTGGTGAAGTCCACATACTGGAACTCCACAATGGGGCGCATCCCGCGCATGGCGGCGCCTGCGCCGGCTCCGGCGATGGCGAGCTCGGAGATGGGCGTGTCGATGACTCGTCGCCCGCCGAACTCATCCCACAGCCCGCGCGTGGCGGCGTATGCCCCGCCGTACAGCCCAACATCTTCGCCCATCACGAACACGCGCCAGTCGCGACGCATCTCTTCGGCGTGTGCCTGCGCCAGCGCCTCGTTGTAGTACTTGATGGGGATGCCGTACTTCTCTTCCAGTCGCTGAACGTCTTCCTTCTTCAGTTTGGGCATGATAGCGCCGCCCGGCGTGCCAGCCTGTTCCCGCGCGATGCGGCGAATTTCGTCCTCAATCGGGCGGATACGCGCCCGAAGTGCCTCTTCCTGTTCGCGCTCGCGGGCGAACTCGAGGGGGTCTTTGGGCACATACAGCCCCTCAAACAGCTCCACTGCAGGAGGCAACGGACTGGCTTTGGCGAACCGCTCTGCCTCGTCAATGGTCTGCCGTGCCTTCTCGGCGATGGCGTCCATCTCCGCCTCAGTAGCGATGCCTGCTTCTGCCAGCCTGTGGCGCAGGAGCAGTATCGGGTCGCGCTGGCGATACTCTTCCAGCTCCTCCTTTGTGCGATAGCGCTGCTGGTCGGAAAGCGAGTGCCCAAAGTAGCGATAAGTGCGCGCCTCCACCAGCACCGGACCCTTGCCCTCGCGACACATCTGCACCGCCTGTGAGACCTTCTCCTTCACGTCCAGCACGTCCATGCCATTGCATTGCAGTCCGGGGATGCCGTAAGCCTCTGCCCGCTTGACCACATCGCGCACCCGGGAGGCGTACGGCGCTTCGGGCACACTGCGGTCGTGCCAGGGCATGGACATCGCGTACAGGTTGTTCTCACAGATGAACACCACCGGCAGACCGTCGTGCGTGACCGCAGCGAGGTTCAGCGATTCGTGGAAGGAGCCGGTGTTCACCGCGCCGTCGCCGAAGAAGCAAAGCACCACCGCGCCCGACTCTTTGAAGCTTTCTGCCAGCGCGGCACCGACTGCCACGGGAATGTTTCCACCCACGATGCCCGTGGCACCCAGGTTGCCCTTTTCTACGTCGGCAATGTGCATGGAACCGCCGCGCCCGCGACAATAGCCCGTTTCGCGCCCCATCAGCTCTGCCAGCATTTTGTTCCAGTGCTGTTGACGCTCCTCTTCCGTGTCGCACCACAGATTGCCGATAGCGCCGCAGTGGCCGTGTCCGCGGTGCGTGCTGGTAATCATATCCTTGCGGGTGATAGAGGCTATTGCACCGACCGCCACCGCCTCCTGACCGGCGTACAGGTGCGAAGCTCCCTTAATCTGTCGACTGCGCACCAGCTCGTATACCTTCTCCTCGAAGAAGCGTATCTCATACATGGTGCGCAAATAATCCAGCAGTTTCTCCTTTGGCTCCTGATAGATGGGGTCCTTTTTGGCTTTAGTCGTCACTGCCATCGTTTGTCCGTGCCTCCTGCGATATTGCGTTTTTAGACGTCTGCTGATATAATACAGCAACAAAGGAAAACAATCAATAGACTAACCGCAAACAAACGAAAATGTTCGCCGAGGAACGCCGACAGCAAATCCTGCAACACCTGCGCGTGGCGGGCAAGGTGACGGTTGACGAGTTGAGCGCACGCTTTGGGGTGTCTGCACCTACCATCCGCGCCGACCTGAGCTTTCTGGAGAAGCAGGGCTTATTGAGGCGCACGCACGGTGGTGCATTGCCTGTGGAAAGTACGCTGTACGAGCCGCCGTACTCCGTGCGCGAGATGAAGAACCTGCCCGAAAAGCGTGCGATTGCCCGGGTGGCAGCGACACTGGTGCAGGACGAGGAGACCGTTCTGCTGGATGCAGGAACCACCACCTTTGAAATCGCACTGCAGCTGAAACAGCGGCGGGGGCTGAAGGTGGTCACCAACTCCTTAGCGATTGCTCTCGAGATGATGGAGCGCAAGGATATGGAGGTTGTCCTGCTGGGTGGCAGTGTGCATCCTGCGCGGCGTGCCACGCTTGGTGAGTTGGTGTTACACGCCCTGGACGTGATTTACGTAGACCACGCTTTCCTGTCCTTCAACGGCGTGGATGCCCGCGCAGGGTATACCAGCGTGGATTTTGAAGCTGCCGCCGTCAAGCGCAAGATGATGCAACATGCACGGCAGGTGGTTGTGGTAGCAGACCACGCGAAGCTGGGACAGGTTGCCTTCGCGCGGGTTGCCCCCGCTCACTCTGCGCACGTGCTGGTCGTCGACGACGGTGCGCCTGCCGAAATGCTCAAAGCCTTCGAGGAACAGGGCGTCCGGGTGCTAACAGCACCCATCATTTAACTTTCACCTGCTCCCACGGTGGGTTCTGCGTAGCAATCTGATCAAGAGTCACTTTCGACAGCTGGTTTTCTGCCATCTCACGCAAGAGGTTCCATGCCTGATGCGCAGCGCAGGGGTGAACGCTGTCGCACATCACCCGGTGGTCCAGCAGGCACTGCTTCTTTTCAATCTGCCCTTCGCAGGCGTTCAGGATGTCCAGATAGCTGATCTGGCTCGGGTGACGGCTCAGGGAAAAGCCTCGCTGTCGCCCGCGATGCGCATGCACCAATCCGTGCTGTTCGAGTCCTTTGAAGATAGTGTACAGGAAGTTCACCGAAACATCCGCTTCCTCTGCCAGCTCCTTCACCGTCACAATCGCCCCCTCGCCGCGCCTGGCAAGGCAGGCAAGTGCACGCACCGCGTACTCAGTTTGCACACCACTGTCCAAAAGACGAATCATTTTACATCCTCACCTAGTGTAGTATAGCCATTTGCTATAATGATATATCTTAGAATGATAAATTGTCAAGGGGGTGTTTCTGAGGTCAGGACTTAAGTTAAGACAAAGGGCGGACAATCGGGTAGAGGCATCCAAGCAACAGGAAGTTGCAGGTTACCCAAGACAAAGCCTCCCGCGGAGCCTAACCCATTCCCGCAGGTTTGATT
>JABUFA010000088.1 GCA_013314755.1 Chthonomonadia bacterium | reverse complement strand
TTTGGCGGTGTGTGGTGTTCAGTGGTGGTAGGGATTTGCGATGATGGGTGGAGGTTTGTGGTTGTTGTGTGTTTTGGCTGTTGCTTTCTTTTTGGTTGCATTCGCCAACCATCAAAGGAACGCACACAGATCAAGCCTACCCTGTGGTTTAGCACCCTGCTGGACCGGCGCCTGCTGGCAGACCAGCCGAACCGCCAGAACGTGTGGTTCAGTGTGGAACTGTGTAGAGCTCAGTAGAGGGGCGACACAGGCGTCGCCCTCTCTTATTCCAGCGGTTCTCGCTCGCGCCACAAGAAGCGAGGCGTTTTCGCCTCTGCGAAGTTCAGCTCCACCAGCCTGCGGAACAACTGCTCCTCCATCACCTGCTCTGCCAGGTCGCGGCGCAGTGCCCGGAAATATAACTGCATCACCCGGTAATGCACCTGCCCCAGCGCTAACGAGCCGGTGCGCGTGCCCTCATCGGTCGCCAGCGTCTGCCCCAGTATCGCCCGCGCTATCTCCTTGTTGTGAAACTGAACCGCCTGCAGGTACGCCGCCCCGATGGGCGATTTGCCCTCTAGCAGTTCTATCTGCACGTCCTCGGGAAGCACCACTGCCGTCTCCTGCTGGATGCGGTCCAGCACGCGCAGTAACTCCTCGCGTTCCGTATCGGGCACATGGCGAGGAACCACCCCCTTCACCGTCGGCGAACCGAACTTCTCTAAGGACAACAGCCAGAACTTCAACAGCAACTGCTTTGCCCACCAGTGCTTGTACGCCGCCCGCAGGTCGCTGCGACCGTACGGCGATTCGTAACTGCCGTTGTACGAGTAGATGAGGAACTTCTCCGCAGGCATGGGCTTCTCGTCCTCGCCCGGTATGCGCAGATACAGTGCCTTCAGGTTGCGATACTCGTCGGTCTCTAGGCGGAACAGGCGCGGCGGTTTGCTTTTGATGCTCTGCCATATCACCATGCCCCGCCACGGCTCCTGCTCGCACAGCGCATAGTTTATCTCCTGCACCGAGTAGCCATGTGCCAGTGCGTCCAGCGCGTTCAGCAAGATGCGCGTCACCGCCCCGCGCAGCCTCCCCAGCGCGAAACGCACCAGATCCGCCGCCTGCACCGACGCCTCGTCCTCGCCGCCCGGCGCCACCTCCCAGTCCGCATCCAGAATGCCGAACTTCTTCACGGTCAGCGCAGCCTGCACCTGCGCATCTGTCAGCATCTCATCGTAAACCCTCTCCCCGCGCCTGCGAAGCAGGGCGTCCTCGTCCACTGCACTGTTCGAACGAAAAGCGGCGGTGATTTCCACCGCCGCCTGCTCTCGGTCCAGCCCGCGCCGCCGCACGCGACGCCACCACGTCGATATGTCCATCAGCCCAACCTCCTGCCTTACTTGCAACGCATCAATCTGCCAGCGCCAACACCGCCTCCTCTGGCGTCCCCACCAGCGTCGCTCCGTTTGCCTTCAGCTGCTGGATCAGCGTAACCGCCTGTCCACCGGTGAAATCCCGCTCCTGCCAGTCGCAGTCCGCCAGCAAAACCCGCTTCCCCGCCCTCTGCGCCTCCACGACCGCCTGCAGGTTCGCCAGGTTGCCATGCCCAAACGCCACCGGCGCCACCACTATCGCTTCCGCCTTTGCCAGCGCGTCCTGCAACAGCGCAAGGCTCTCCGCCGAGATAGGAGTGAAGGGCGCCTCCGTAATCACCTCCGCGCCCAGCTCCTGCGCCACCTCTTCGTCACTGTCCAGCAGATGCAACACCCCCACCGATACCTGCCATCCTGCCCGAACCAGCGCACCAATCCACGCCGCGCCCGTCCCCCCGCCGCACACCACATGCATCCGTCTGCCGCTTTGAGCCTGCGCCTCTACCACCTGCAGCGTGCGAGGGAGCACGTGCGGACGCCCTGTCGCCGGGTTGACACGCACCCACGCATCCAGACCAAATACCCTCGCCAGCAACGATGGCGTGACCACCTCCGAAGGCGAACCGTCCGCCACAATCTGCCCCTGACGCAACACCAGCAACCGGTCGCAGAACTCCGAAGCCAGGTTGATGTCGTGCAGTGCCGCCAGAACGGTCAAGCCCTCTTCACGGTTCAGCTGACGCAACAGTGACAGTGTGCCCACCTGATGCGCCACGTCCAGATGCGTCAGCGGCTCGTCCAGCAACAACAGCGAGGTCTCCTGAGCCAGCCCGCGCGCCAGCACCACCCTTTGCCGCTCGCCACCGCTCAGGGAACCAACCGACCGCTGTGCCAGCGAGAGGCAATCGGTACGCTCCATCGCCCGCTGTGCCGCGCGAATGTCCTCCGTTCGCTCCTTGCCCCACCAGCCGATATAAGGCGCCCGTCCCAGCAGAACCACTTCCCATGCGGAGAAACCGAAAGCCACTTCTTCACGCTGGGGCACAAACGCCAGCCGCTTCGCCACATCCTTCGCCCTCAGCCCGCTCAGGGGATGCCCCTCCAGCCACACCTGCCCGCGCGAGGGCTTTAGCACCCCGCTCAGCACGCGCAACAGGGTGGACTTGCCGCTGCCGTTCGGTCCCAGCAAGCCCACAAACTCCCTCCGCGTGATGCCCAGGTTCACGCCCCTCAGCACCACCCGGTCGCCATACCCTGCCCATATATCCTCAGCACGGATGATTTCTGTGCTCATCTCTGCTGCCAACACCCAGTTTGATCTTTGGTAACTACCTACCCTGTTGCTACCAAGGATACAGGTTCATGAGCAAACAAACTTCGCAAAAAACCAAATACATTCCGACCCTGCTTCCGACAGGTCGAAATCACGCCCGCTAACCGAGCATATACCT
>JABUFA010000087.1 GCA_013314755.1 Chthonomonadia bacterium | reverse complement strand
CTAAGAACTGGGGTTTGTGTGTCCAGTCGATGAGACTGTGCAGGTGTGGCAGGCACAGCTGGAGGAAGGGTTCAAGGAACCGTTCGATTGAGTTCTTTCCATGGGCTATCCTGGTCTTGGTGTCTCATGGAAACTTCTTTCGTCAAGCAGGAGATGCTTTCCTTCTCAACCCGAAGGGGCGAACTTCCGGGTAGCGGAGGTGTTTTCCGCTGTGTTCCAGAAGTTCGCCCCTGGAGAACGGTAGGTGCTAAGCAGCGGTTTCTGCCAGCTTTTGCGCTTCCTGGGTATCCACACGAATGCCCGGTCCCATTGTGGAAGAGACGGTGATACCGCGCAGATACCGTCCTTTTGCGGCGGCAGGTTTCGCTTTCAACAGGGCGTTAATGGCAGTGTTAAAGTTCTCCACCAGCTGGTCTACCTCAAAAGAGGCTTTGCCGATGGGCATATGCACGATACCCGCCTTTTCCACGCGGAACGCCACGCGCTTGCTCTGCTTCAGGTCGCGCACCACGCGGTCGATGTCGTTGGTGACGGTTCCTGATTTGGCGTTGGGCATGCGCGGACCGAGCAGACGTCCCAGACGGCTGACCTGGGGTACCATATCGGGAGTGGCGACCAGCACGTCGAAGTCGCGCCAGCCTTGCTGAATCTGCTGGATGAGGTCTTCCGCGCCCACCACGTCTGCCCCCGCGTTCAATGCCTCTTCCGCCTTTTCGCCTTTGGCGAACACTGCCACCTTCACCTTCTTGCCGGTGCCGTGGGGCAGGGTGGTGGTACCGCGCACCATCTGGTCACCATGACGCGGGTCGACGCCCAGATTGACCGCGATGTCAATGGTTTCATCAAACCCTGCATTGGCGAGCGATTTCGCCAGCTCCAGCGCCTCGCGCACACCGTAGAGACGGTTGCGGTCTACCTTCTGTTTTGCTTCCAGATAGCGTTTGCCGTGTTGTGGCATGGTTCGTATCCTCCTGTGGTATGTTTTTCGGGTTTACCCCTCCCACAAGGGGTATCTCTGTTTGCGTGCGAAACCCCTCTCCGTTCGGGAGAGGGGACGATTTGCCGACATCTTGAACCTTTCGCTACGAAGACACTATCTCGATACCCATCGAGCGTGCGGTTCCCGCCACAATCTTCATCGCCGCCTCCTCGTCATTGGCGTTGAGGTCGGGCATTTTGGTGCGGGCGATTTCACGCAACTGCTCCATCGTGATTTTGCCGACTTTTTGCTTGTTCGGCGCACCGGAACCCTTTTCCACACCCGCTGCCTTGCGCAAAAGCTCCGAAGCGGGCGGTGTCTTCGTCACGAAGGTAAACGAGCGATCCTCGTAGATGGTGATTTCCACCGGCACGATAGAACCCACCTGCGAGGCGGTTCGCTCGTTATACGACTTGATGAACTCCATCATATTGATACCGTAGGGACCCAGCGAGGACCCCACGGGTGGGGCAGGGGTTGCCTTCCCTGCCGGGATTTGCAGTTTGACCACTGCCAGAATCTTTTTCGCCAACGTCTACCCTCCGTTAAGGCGCGTCTTTACGTGATTTTTTCTACCTGCTCGAAATCAAACTCTACGGGTGTATCCCGTCCGAAGAGCGAAATCAGTACGCGCACTTTTTCTTTATCTGGTAGCACCTCCTGAATGGTGCCGTGAAAATCGGTAAATGGACCGGACACCACGCGTACCTGTTCACCTGGCTGCCATGCGATGCGAGGCTTCTTCTGAGTGCCCTCGACCGTTTCCAGGATGGCTTCAACCTCTTTTTCCTGCAGCGGCACCGGTTTGTCGCCCGATGTCACGAAGCCTGTAACACCCGCCGTGCTCTTCACCAGGTACCACGTCTGTTCGTCCAGTATCATCTCGATCAGGATGTAGCCTGGGAAGATTTTTCGGCTGACGGTAATCTTCTTGCCCTGTCGGGTGCGCATTTCCTGTTCGGTGGGCACCAGGATGCGGAAAATGCGGTCACGAAGACCCATCGCCTCCGCCCGCCGCTCGATAGCGGTCTTCACTTTGTTTTCATGACCGGCGTAGGTATGTACGGCATACCATTGCTTTTGCATTGCCCACCCTCAGAACAGTCTCAATGCGCGCGTTACCCACGAGAGCAGAGCATCCAGCGCACCGATAAAAGCGCCCGTTACCACAATAAAGCCGATAACAATCGTGGTAGAACGGATGACCTGCTCGCGTGTTGGCCACTCACAACGCTTCAGTTCGATCCACACATCGTTCAGAAAGCGACGGATGCGCTCGATGCTCGGCGTTCGGCGAACTGGAGGTTTGCCCGCTCCCGAGGAAGCAGGCTTCGCTCGCTCCGTCTCCTTCGTCTTCGTTTTCGCTATACCCATAACGGTTGTCTCTCTTGACGCCTCGAATTTACAGACAAATGGCAGGGGTGGAGGGACTCGAACCCCCGACCGCCGGTTTTGGAGACCGGTGCTCTACCATGCTGAGCTACACCCCTGCACACCGTCGCGCAGGCGAACCTGCGCGCAAAACTGCTTACTTGACCTCACGATGCACCACGTGGTGGCGACATCGCGGGCAGTACTTGCGCAACTCCAGCCTGTCCGGGTCGTTAATTCGGTTCTTGGTCGTGGTGTAGTTGCGCGAACGACACTCGGTGCAAGCCAGCGTGATGATTATCCGGTTCTCTTTGTTCTTGCTTGCCATCGCTTTCTCCTGCTGTTACTCGATAATCTTGGTCACCACGCCTGCACCGACCGTGTGACCACCCTCGCGCACCGCAAAGCGCAACCCTTCCTCCATCGCTATCGGCGCGATTAACTCTACCTCTATCCGCACG
>JABUFA010000047.1 GCA_013314755.1 Chthonomonadia bacterium | reverse complement strand
ACTTCTGGTAGACGCAGGAGCAGTTGTGGCATGGCTTACCTCCTGTGGGATGCCGAGTGGTTCTGGAGATATTTTTCGTGTTGGCGAGCCTTCTACCCTTCAAACCAACCCTTGCTGTAACAGACACGGCGCGAAAACAGCTTTCGCCTGCGGTTCAGGCGTGCAAACAGACGGCAGAGAACGGGTGGTCTGGCTAACTCTGGGTCACTGCTGGCATGAGGTACTCTTCCAGCCTGGCAACAGCCTCGCGAACCGATTCCGGTTGAATCTCTGAAGCCACTTCCGGATAACCCGCCTGGGTCAGCATCTCGGGCAGATGGTAGCTCAACTGCTTCAACGTCCACAGAATCGCGTCCGACATTCCGTAGCCCGCCAGTTCAATCCGCTCGTCCCGCCCGAGCGGGTCGTAGTGGTAGTGCGGCTGGTATTTGAAACAGTCGAAACGCAGAATCTGTCGCACACCGCCGTTCACGCGGGTGTAAACGCGGATGTCGTAGCCCTCATCGCCGCCAAAGTGCCGATACTCCACCGTCAACCATACGTTGCCAGCCTCAAAAGTGCGCTGAGAAAACATCCTCTTACCCCTCTCCTTCGCGATTTCTTTGATACGCAGTTTATCATCAAACGGTTTAGCAACGCAATACTCTGTGCAGGAAATCACCGACCTCGTTGAACCCTGTTCCAGCTCCAGCGTCTGAAAGGATGATGATACTGTTTCAGGAGGTTTGCCAACATGAGTCGGAGGATTGTCTGGATAGTGGGTGTGTCTCTCCTGCTGGCTGTGCTGGCGTTCGCCGCCGCGCAGAGCCGGCAAACAGCGCCGACAAAGGGTGTGCAAAATATCATCCTGATTGGCTGGGACGGGGCACAGCGCGAGCACGTGCGCGAGTGCCTGAAGCGGGGCGAGCTGCCCAATCTGGCGAAGCTGGCAGGTGAGGGCAAACTGGTGGCGATTGACATCTTGCGCACCACCGACACCAAAGCGGGCTGGACGCAAATCCTGACGGGCTACGAACCCGAAAAGACGGGTGTGTTCAGCAACGGGCGATACCAGCCGATACCCAAGGGTTATACCATCTTTGAAAGGCTGGAACAGCATTTCGGCGCGGATAACATCGCCACCGTAGCCGTTATTGGCAAGAAGGGCCACGTGGACGCCGACCCACCGACGAAAGTGCCTGCCGCACCCATCGAACAGAGAGCGCGAGCAGGGCGTGCGCAGGCGCAACAGCGTTTGCGTCAGGGACGCATCGTGGTGGAGAACGGCGTGCGTTATCTGGTAGAGCCGGGCAAACCATACTACAATGCCAGACAGAGCATGGACGTGTTCATCAACGGGCTGATGCGCGACGACGCAGTGGGAGCGAAGGCGCTGGAGATGCTGGAGCGTTACAGGGATAAACGCTTCTTCTTCTTTGTGCACTTCGCAGAGGTAGACCATCAGGGACACCAGTACGGCGAGAACTCCAAGGAGTACAACGATGCCCTCATCTCGGGCGACCGGTGGCTGGGGCGAATCGTGCAGAAACTGAAAGAGCTGAGGCTGTACGATAAGACTCTGATTTACGTTACCGCCGACCACGGCTTTGATGAGGGAATGAAGACCCACAGCGATGCTCCCTATGTGTTCCTTGCCACCAACGACAAGGGCATCGTCCGCCGGGGCACTCGCGCCGACATCGCACCAACTATTTTAGAGCGATTCGGCATAGACCTGAAGCGCATCAACCCGCTGCTGGATGGTCACCCGCTGACAAAGCCTTACAATCCGCCCATCTGGTAGCTTCTGGTAAGGGGCACACCCGCCGGTGTGCCCCGCAGGTTAGTGAGATGATGCCGGCAACAGCCCGTGCCTGTGCAGTGCCAGATACGCCAGCATATAGGACAGGATCGATTCCGCCCCGCCGTTCAAGTTCAATCCGTGCGGTGTCAGGGCGTCATGGCAGAAGCCGGTTTCTGGCTCGTATACCCGCAGGGCGTGGTCGTTCCTGCCTAGATACCACTCGTAGGCAAGCAGAGCCATCCGGCGATAGAGCGGCTCGCGCGAAAGCGAATAGGCAGTCGCACAGGCTTCCACCATCGCCCCGGCATCCACGGGCTGCTGGTCCCACTGAGCAGGCGTACCGCCCTGCACGAACCAGCCGTGGTTACCTATCGGGCGGAAGTGCCCCTCTGCTGTGGTGTGTTGGACCAGCCAGCGCAGGGTGTGGTGCGCAACCTCCATTCCCCGCACATGATTCAGCCGGTGCGCACAGATGAACAACGCCTGCGGAAGGCGCGCGTTTTCATAGGTCACTATCGGCTCGAACCACTGCCAATCTTTTTGGCTGTATCGCTCGTAGCCCGTGAGCAGTGAATCCAGCACATAGCGCAGGAGGTTTGTGTTATCGCTTTCCAGCGCAGCGAACGCAAGCGCACGTGGCGACCTGACGCTCATGGCGGCGTTCTCCATACGCCGCACTATGTTGCGAACGGCATGGTCAGACGGATGGTGTTTGAGCCAAACGTTCAGCGCCCACAGCGTGCGCCCCAGGGCATCATCGCTGCCGTCCTGTTCGAGCCATCTGCCCGATGCCGAGCGGAAGTTACGTACGCGACCGCTTGGCAAGAGTGCGCTGCGAATATAGCGCATACAGCGGTCACATAAGGTGCTGTGCAGGGCGGGGGGCATCTGTTCTTTCGCCAGTGTCGCCACAATCAGGGCGCGCGCCTGGTCATCTATGGAGTAGCCATGCTCGGGGGCGGGAGTACGCAGGTTCGCGTGCTGCCATACTCCCAGCGCACCGAGCATCTTCTGCAGATACTCAAACCGCATCGGGCGACCGTTCCACCAGCACCGCAGATTGAGTGGTGTCTGCACCAGGCGCGAACACCGGCGAAAGCACGTGCTGTCTGTACTGCGCATCGGCAGTCTGATAGGCAAGCGTTTCCCGGCTGAGCCACAGGCAGAACTGCGCCCCCACGGAGTTCCACGTCATGTGCCGGGTGTACTGATATGCCTTGCGGCGCAGTTGCTGGCGGTAGTTATCGTCGCTGAGCAAGCGGTTCAACGCCTCCGCGATAGCCTGCGGGTTGCGGAACGGTACCAGCACGCCCCTGCCATCCGCCAGCATCTCCTGAGCGTACAGATAGGGCGTGGACACCACCGCGCATCCCGACGCCATCGCGTAGGTCAGCGTGCCGCTGGAAATCTGTCCCGGATTCGGATAGGGCGTGATGTAGATATCGGTTGCACTCAGATAGCGCAGAAGCATGTCCTGGCTCAGGTAGCTGTTCACAAAGCGCACATTATTCTGCAGACCCATCTGCTCGACAAGCGCCATCAGCGACTGGCGATAGCTTTCTCCCTCATAGGCACGGACGTTGGGATGGGTTTGTCCCAGCACCAGGTACAGTGCGTCAGGGTGATGCTTCACCACATCCTGCATAGCGGTAATCACGTCCTCGATGCCTTTGCCCCTGCTGATGAGCCCAAAGGTGGAAATGACTTTCCACCCCTGCAAGCCCAGCCTGCCCTTGGCGACCTCCGGGTTGGGGAAAGGCACCTCCGGCGCACCGTGCGGAATCATGCGCACGTGGTGCGTGGGGACGTGATACACCTGCTTCAGCAATCGGGTGGCGGTATGCGACATCACCATAACCCCCTGCGCAAGGGGCAACATTTCCTTCAGAATGCGCTTCATCACATCACGCGGCTCGGGGTCCACCGTATGCAGGGTAACAAACAAGGGTACTCTGAGCGCACGCACAAAGCGCAGGATGTAATCGCCCATCTCGCCACCGAACAAGCCATACTCGTGCTGAAGGCTGACGGCGGTCGGCTGTAACGAGTTCAGGAACTGCGCCGCCTGCACGTAGTCCTGCTCACGGTCTTTGCGGATTCGCCAGACCACCCGCTGGTCGGCGTAGTCCACGTCGCCTTTGTCGATGGCAACCACCAGCGGCATCCAGCCATACAGCTCCACCACATTAGCCAGGTCACGGGTAAAGGTTGCGATGCCGCACTGCGTTGGTGGATAGGTACTGACGAACACGATGCTACGTCCTTTTGCCAAACGGCTCATTACCCCACCTCCTTTCTCCGTAATGAGTCGTTTGCACTGTGACGCAGGGTCAATGGTATAGCTACGGGTCAGGCGGCAAAAGTTGACTGTTGCTAGCACGTATGATTATACCAATCTTTTGCTGGTTTTGCAAGATTTTGACACTGCGGGCTGAGCGGTATGAAAGTTCCGCTTTATTCCTGCCCTTGCGACTCGAAGTCGCGGGCTACACAGAACGAAACCTGCTGACGCAGGCTAATATGGAGTGCTGAAGCCATGCTTCAGCGATTCAAACTCAGCCTCCGCAAGGAGGCTTTGTCATGGGTAGCCCGCAACTTCCAGTTGCAGGGTTGTTTCTTAAGGCAACCTTGCGATTGAAAATCGCAGGCTGCACTTGGCAAAACCTGCTGACGCAGGTTAAGGGTCTGCTGAAGCAAGCTTCAGCACTCCAAAGTTAGCCTCCGAAGGAGGCTTCGTCATGGGTAGCCCGCAACTTCCAGTTGCAGGGTGCCTCCTCTGCAACGAGCTTCAGCCCTCCAAAGCCCGCAACCTCCAGCCGCAGGGTTGTCTTACTCTGATGAAAAAGCCCCTCCCTCAACAAACGAGAGAGGGGCAAGCGCTAATCGCCTTTAGCGTCCTTGAGAGGGCGTTGTACCGAGTGGAGCAGAGAGTGTTCCTCCCGGCATCGGGCGACCCTGTTGACTGGGGGGTAGTTCAATCGGACCGGAAGGTGGGGCAGGGGGCAGTTTCGGCTCGTTCCGCGTGCCCCACCAGTAGACCAGTGCCACCACCGCCACAATCGCAACGATGATGACAACTGCTACTGCAGGCGATACCTCTTTTTTCATGTGCAGTATCTCCTTCGTCGTTTACGGTTCGGTGGGATGGATGCGCACCTTGTAATAGCCCCAGAACACAGGGCTTTCACGGGTCAGCGTGACGCGTACCCATTTGGCATGTCCGTCCGCAAACATGAAGTTCGCCCCGCTGTTGTGGCGCGGCGGACCGTAGAACCAGCTCTGCTGGTCACTGCTGAGCCAGTAGGTGCGCTTAATGCCGTCGCCTGCATCCAGGTAGTAGCCGATGTAGGTGTTCCATGGCATGTAGCCATCCGCCAGCACGCCGATTTCAGCGGGTTCGTTGATCGCTGCCAGCGGCCAGCCGCCGAATCGCAGGCTTCCGCCCATCATCAGCTCGTTGTAGCCGTAGCCCAGGTGGTAGTCTTCGAGGCTCGACACATTGGGCGAGGGGGCGAAACAGCAGTAAGCCAGCCAGGGATAGCCGTTGAAGTCCGGCTCTTTGAAGATGCCTGCGCTCTTCACGTAAGGGTAGAGCTGGTCAGGGAAGTACAGTTGATTGACTGTCTGCCCGGTGTTGGGGTCGGTGTAACAGCCGGGGAACGCCTGCCACCACAGCGTCTCATCGTAATCCTGAGCGTACATCATGGTGGCGGTTCCCAGCTGCTTCAGGTTGGACAGGCAGACCGTCTGCCGCGCTTTGGCACGTGCCTGCGCGAACACCGGGAACAGGATGGCTGCTAATATCGCGATAATCGCGATAACCACCAGCAGCTCAATCAGGGTGAATGCCATGCCTCGGTTGTTACTGCGCATGAGTAGAACCTCCTTCGGGTTGGGTTGTCTCTATCACACCGCCGGAGGAGCAGTAGAACCACGCACCTTGATCTGCGTTGGCAATACCACACTCTGGCGGGGTGGTTCCGTGTTTCTGAGCCAATGCAAAAGCATCTGCGTCGCCAGCTGTCCCATCTCGTCAAGGGGCTGACGCACGGTGGTCAGCGGCGGCGTGAGCAGTGATGCCGAAACCGGGTCGTCAAAGCCCACAACGGACAGGTCAGCAGGTACCTGCAGTCCTTCCTCGGAAGCGATGCGCATCACATCCAGCGCCAGGTAGTAACCTCCACAGAAGAAGGCAGTCGGGCGGGCGGGGGAACGCAGTATCTGCCGGACCTTTTCACGCCCCGCTTCGGATAGCGCCATGGTCTCTTCCATCAGGATTGGGGCATCCGATTCATCAATGCCGTAAGCGTTCAGCATCTCCCGGAAAGTGCGCAGGCGGTCCTGGGTGTTACAGGTATTCGGCAGGGCGAACACGCCGCCAATCCGCCGATGTCCCAGGCTGAACAGGTGTTCCATCGCCAGGCGCGTGCCTCCCACGTTATCGCTGTCCACATAGGGCATCTCCAAGCCGCTCCATGAGGCTCCGAGCACTACCATTTTGATGCCCGACCGAAAGAGGCGGTTCGCCTTCTCAATGTTGCCTGCCAGCACGTCCAGCATCAGCAAGCCGTCCAGCATTCCGTCGGAAAGCTTCTGCTCAATAGCGTCTGCGGGAACCTCAATGATAGACAGGCTGACGGGGACATTGGCGATGGCGCGCTGCATTCCGCGGAAAAGCGAACCGAGATAGAAATCCTCCAGAGCGCGGTCGGCGGGGATATGCACCACCACGCCTATCTGCAATATCTCAGGAGGCGGTGGGCAGAAGCCTTGGGGCACAAACGTACCTTTACCGTGTTCGCGGTACAGCCAGCCCTCGCGGACAAGGCTCATGATGGCTTTGTTCATGGTCATCTGGCTGACGCGCAGCTCCTCTGCCAGCTCGCGCTCGCCGGGGATACGCTCGCCGGGGCGATATTTGCCCGCACGGATGCGCTGCTGAATGATCAGCTTCGCCTGCACATAACGCGGCAGGGGGTTGTTCCTGTCGACCGTTTGAATGCTCATGGTACTCATCGCTCATGTTATAGTTTGATATAACACTAGTATTCTATAGCATTGCGCCAGGGATGTCAAGGGGTTGAAACCTTGAAGTTAAAAACACGAGCAGGATATTGCACCAGTGGCTGACCTGGCGACTGGAAGTCGCAGGCAACACGCAGATATGGAGTGCTGAAGCCATGCTTCAGCGGTTCGAAAATAATGCCCTTGCGATTGGAAATCGCAGGCTACACTTGGCAAAACCTGCTGACGCAGGTTAAGGGTCTGCTGAAGCAAGCTTCAGCACTCCAAAAAGGTCAAAGGTCAGCCTCCGCAGGAGGCTTCGTCAAGGGTAGCCCGCAACTTCCAGTTGCAGGGATGTCTCTTAAACAGGTTAGCCTCCACAAGTGGGGTCTGCTGAAGCAAGCTTCAGCACTCCAAAGTCGCCCGTAACTTCCAGTTACAGGGTTGCTTCTACCGGTTCCTCCGTCGCTGATTTCTCTTGATACCCGCCTTCTAATCCTGTTATCATATACCCATGAACAACACAGTGACACCCGTCAATGTTGCCGACACCGTGATCGGGGGGCGTTCGCTCGTTCTCATCGCGGGTCCATGCGTGATAGAGAGCGAGTCGCTGTGCCTGCAGGTCGCACAAACCGTCAAAGCCATCTGCGAGCGTCTGGGCATCCCATACGTCTTCAAAGCCTCGTTTGATAAAGCCAACCGCACCTCTCTGCACTCTTTTCGCGGTCCCGGGCTGGAGGAGGGACTGCGCATCCTCGCCGAGGTGAAGCGGCAGACCGGTTTGCCTCTCACCACCGATATTCACGAGCCGTGGCAGGCGGAGCCTGTGGCGCAGGTGGTGGACCTTTTGCAAATCCCCGCCTTCCTGTGCCGGCAGACCGACCTGCTGGTTGCCGCAGCGCGCACGGGCAAGCCCGTCAACGTGAAAAAGGGGCAGTTCATGGCGCCGTGGGATATGCGCCATGTGGTGGAGAAACTGCGGGCTTCGGGTGCAACGGGTGTGTTGCTTACCGAGCGGGGTGTCTCCTTCGGTTATAACACGCTGGTGGTGGACTTCACCTCGCTACCGCAGATGCGTGCGTTGGGGGTGCCGGTGGTATTTGATGCCACCCACAGCGTGCAGATGCCCGCGGCGGCAGGCGCACAGAGCGGTGGCAGGCGCGAGTTCATCCCACATCTGGTTCGCGCGGCGGTGGCGGTGGGGGTGGATGCCCTCTTCATGGAGGTGCACCCCGACCCCGAAAAGGGCTTGTCTGACCCCGCCACGATGTTTCCGCTCAGCGAGCTGGAGGCTCTTCTGGCGCAGGCGATGGCGATCCGCCGCGCGGTTGAACCAGATCTTTCGGCGACGGCAGGATATTTCCCGCTGGCTCCGTAATCTGTACTGCTGGACACACACTCAAGTATCCCATTCTGGAGGCTAAGCGGCAGATGGCACAAAAGGTACGCATTGGTTTCATCGGTTGTGGGGGCATGGCACGCGCCCACATGAAGAACTTTGTGACCAACATCCCCGAAGCGCAAATCGTTGCTCTGTGCGACCCCAGCGACGAGCAAATCAAACGGTGCTTCGAAGCGTTTCCCTCTCTGCAGGGCACACCGGTCTTTAAGGACTACCGCGAGATGCTGGAAAAGGTGCCGATGGACGCGGTAGCCATTATCACCCCGCATACCCAGCACTTCCAGCAGGCGATGGATGCGCTGGACAAGGGGCTTCATGTGCTGATTGAAAAGCCCATGGTGTGCACCATCGAGCACGCCAAAACGCTGGTCAACCGCTTCAAGGAGACGGGAAAGGTCGGGCTGGTCTCTTACCAGCGCCACTACGCCCCGCAGTTCCGTTATATCAAGCAGAGCATTGAGTCCGGCAAAGTTGGCGAAGTGCAGTTCGTGTCCGCCCTGCAGTGTCAGGGATGGTATAAAGGCACGAAGGGCACATGGCGACAGGACCCCGCCCTTTCCGGCGGCGGACAGCTGAACGATTCGGGGAGCCATCTGGTAGACATCATCCTGTGGACAACGGGACTGTCGGTGGATGCGGTCAGCGCGTTCATGGAGAACTTCGACTCGCCGGTGGACATCAACAGTGCGCTCTCCATCCGATTCAAGAGCGGCGCGCTCGGCAACATCTCCATCGTCGGCAACGCGCCCACCTGGCACGAAGACATCTCCATCTGGTGCAGTGAGGGCATGTTCCTCTATCGCAACGGTCATCTGCAGTTCGTGGATGCCGCGGGCAAACGCCATGACCTAACCGAGAAGGACATGCCGGAAGGCAGTAGCCCCGGACGAAACTTTGTGGATGCCGTGCTGAAGGGCGTGCCTGTGGAGTCGCCGCCGGAGTGCGGTCTGCGAGTGATTGAGATGACCGAAGCGGCGTGGAAGTCGGCGGCGCAAAACGGCGTGCCAGTCGCAGTATAGCCGAACGAGGTCGGCGAGATGCAGACAGGGCAACCCTCTGCGGGTTGCCCTGTGATTTTCTAAACGCACCGGGATGCCGACAGCTTTTACAGCAGCGCTTCGGGCGGCGTGTACGGCAGTCCAAACAGCTCGGCAATCGCCTCGTAAGTGACCTTACCCTCCACCACGTTCAGCGCGTGGCGCAGGGGGGCGTGCAGGCGTGCCGACTCCCTCCAGCCGTGATTGGCGATTTCCAGCACCCAGCGTGTGGTTTCGTTGGTCAGGGCATAGGTGCTGGTTCCCGGAACCGCGCCGGGCATGTTGGTCACGCAGTAATGGATGATGCCGTCCACGGTATACACCGGTTGGGAGTGGGTAGTCGGGCGGGATGTCTCGGCAATTCCTCCCTGGTCGATGCTGATGTCCACAATTACCGCTCCGGGCTTCATCAGCGACAGCATCTCGCGCGTAATCAGGATGGGTGCACGTGCACCCGGTCGCAGTGCCGCCCCAATCACCAGGTCTGCCCTGCGCAGCTCCTCGCGGATGTTGTAAGCGTTGGACATCAGAGTATCCACGTTCTTCGGCAGAATATCCTCCAGCACGCGCAGGCGTGCGGTGTTGATGTCTAACACGGTCACATTCGCGCCGATGCCTGCGGCGATTTTGGCAGCGTTTGTGCCTGCCACGCCCCCGCCGAGCACCACCACGTGCGCGGGGCGCACACCCGGCACTCCCGACAGCAGGATGCCTCGTCCCTCCATTGGACGTTCCAGATATTTGGCGCCCTCCTGGATTGCCATTCGCCCGGCGATTTCGCTCATCGGGATCAGCAGGGGCAGAGAGCCATCGTCCATCTGCAGGGTCTCATAGGCAATGCATACCGCCCCGCTGTCCATCATTGCGCGCGTCAGCCCTTCATCCGCCGCGAAGTGGAAATAGGTGAATATCACCTGTCCCCGACGGATTAGCGGATACTCCTGGGGAAGCGGCTCCTTGACCTTCACCACCATCTCCGCCTCAGCCCAGACGCTTTTCGCATCGGGCAGGATGCGTGCCCCAGCCTGCGCGTATTCCTCATCGGCGATGCCCGTGCCTCTGCCTGCGCCCGCTTCCATGAGCACGGTATGCCCCGCTTTGGTGAGTATCTCTACACCCGCTGGCACCATTGCCACACGATACTCGCTATCCTTGATTTCTTTTGGCACTCCGATAATCATAGGTATCCTCCTAACGCCTTTGTTAGTGCGAGGTGCGTCCTCCGTTGCACCTGCCTGATAGTTCCATCCCAGCCTGTGATTTTCCTTTACCTGAAAGGCTCGCCGCATTTCCCGCAGGAAATACCCTGCACAGGACGAATACAGACGCAGAAAACCACAGAATGGAGAGGGTCGTCATGAAACTTGCCTGTCAGGAGGGAATGACACCGGGCAATACCCTTCAAGAGAAGCTGGACAACCTGGCACAGTACGGATACGAAGGCATTGAGTTCTGGGGGGCGCAGTTTGTAGATACCGAGCACAACGGGATGCGCAAGGAGCGGGTGGCAGAGGTGCAGAGGTTGACCCAGAACCATCCGGTCAAGCCCAGTACCATCTGTGCAGGCTATCGCGGCGCCCTGCTGGATGCCGATCGCAGAGAGCGCGAACGCGCCACACAGGATATCGAGACCCTGCTCTATGCCGCAGGCGAAATCGGCGCGGTGGGTGTTATCGTGGTACCCATCTTTGGCGGACCGCGAATCTCCGACCTGACGCCTTACGCCTCGGCGGTGGAGCTGGAGACGGAACTGCTGTGCCGACTGCTGGAGCCGTTGAGCAACGTGGCGGTGAAAGCGGGCAGTTACATCCTGCTGGAGCCATTGAACCGCTACGAGACCCACTACATGAACCGGCTGGAACAGGCGGTGAGCATCTGTCGGCGGGTGGGCAGTTCGCACCTGAAGCTGATGGCGGATTTCTTCCACATGAACATCGAGGAGCGCGACATCCCCGAAGCTCTGCGCGAGGCAAAGGAGTATCTGGCGCATATACACCTTGCTGATAGCACACGTCTTCTGCCCGGCTACGGGCATACCGACTTCCGCTCGGGCTTCGCTGTGCTGAAGGAGATAGGCTACACGGGCTACATGGCGCTGGAATGCGGTATCCCGGGCGACCCGCGCGAAGAGCTGCCAAAGTGCGCCCGCTACCTGCGCGCGCAGATGTCGGGATGAATCTTGTTCTTGCACACGACCTCGGTACCACAGGTGACAAGGCGGTGTTGCTGGATGAGCAGGGCAGGCTGGTGGATACCGCCTTTGCCGGCTATCGCACCGCTCATCCGGCACCCCTTACCGCCGAGCAAAACCCCGCCGACTGGTGGCGGGCAGTGGTTCGCTGTACGCGGACTCTACTACGAGCGGATGAGAGTCGGGCTCGCCATATCGTTGCCGTTGGTTTCAGCGGGCACATGAACGGCGCGGTTCTGGTAGACGAGGGGGGCAACCCCCTGCGCCCCGCACTGATCCACGCCGATATCCGCGCCGGTGCACAGTGCGAGAAGGTACGCCAGCGTATGTCGGAAGCCGACTACTATGCTATCACCGGCAACCGTCTTGCGCCGTTCTACTCCCTTCCCAAGCTGATGTGGCTGATAGAACACGAGGAACAGACGGTGGCTCGCGCCCGATGGATGCTACAGGCGAAGGATTATTGCGTGGGGCGCATGACAGGCAGGTGGGGGATAACCGACCCATCCGATGCATCGCTGACGGGCATCTACGATGTGAACCGACTCCGCTGGAGTGCGGAGGTAGCGGAGGTGGCTGGCATCCCGTCTCGCTTGCTCCCGGAGGTGGTTAATTCTACCGCTGTTGTGGGACAGGTAAGTGCAGAGGCGGCACGGGCGACCGGCTTACCCAGGGGTATCCCTGTCGTTATCGGGGCGGGCGATGGGGCATGTGCGACTGTTGGAGCAGGGGCGGTGGATGTCGGAGACAGCTACACCTACATCGGCGGCACGGCGTGGACCTCCTGCCTGCGCGACCGGTTTACGCCTGACCCACAGATGCGCCTGACCACGTTGATGTCAGCCCAGCCCGAACGCTGGGTGCAGTTCGGCACGGTTCAGTCGGCAGGGAGCGCATGGGACTGGTTTGTACGTTTGTTCGGCAGGAGTGGCGGTACGGCTCGCCTGCAGGCGGAGGCAGCTGCAGTTGCGCCGGGCAGTGAAGGGGTAACCTTTCTGCCGCACCTCAGCGGGGAGCGCGCTCCGATATGGAATCCGCTGGCGAGGGGCGTTTTTTCGGGCTTGCAGGCACACCATACGCGAGCGCATCTGGCGCGCGCCGTGCTGGAGGGAGTGTCATGTGCGCTGGAGAGCATCCTTCAGGTGATGCGTGAGCACGGCGCGGTGTCCGAGCCGGTACGGGTGGTAGGAGGTGGCACGCGCAGTGACCTCTGGATGCAGATTCTGGCGAACCTCTACGGTTGTCCGCTGGAAATCCCGCAACATGCCGAATCCAGCACTGCTATCGGCGCGGCGGTGATTGCCGGCGTGGGGGTGGGGCTGTACGAGGGCTTTCATATCGCGAAGAGGATTGCTCACGCCGAAAAGCGTGTGGAGCCTCAGCAGGAGAGCATGGCTGTGTACAGGGCGTTGCGCGCTCGCTACGCAGAACTGCTGGTGGCAGTGACACCGCTGTTTGGGGGCAGAGTTGCCTGATTCAACAGAAAGAAGGAGAAGAGGAGTTCCTATCGCGTTCGGACAAGACGACCACAGTGGAGCACGGGCACTTAACCTTCCGCCTGGTACTCTTCAGCGTCTTCCCGGACAGAAAACATGTTCACGGATGACAGCGAATCGCCAGCAATAAGCCGCCCAAGCACCTCATCCAGCGCCGATGGTAGCTCCGCTGGGTCAATGGGTGTGAAAGGTATCCTCAGTTTCCCCAGCACATCCTGAAACTGCCTTACACCGTCCGCACCACGCATCTCAATCCACAGGATGCCCCGACCGTCCAGATTCTGCTTCACCGAGTCTGATAACGTGTCGGCAACAAATACGTCACTGTCTCTGGCAAACGCCGCATCCGCGCTTTCGGGATTGCCCCTGCCCATCAGCTTTACTTCGCACCGATAACGCTTACCGTCGTCGCCAACCAGGTAAAAATCCACCTCACGCCCTTTACGCGCAGCGTGCTCAGCTGGAGGGGTTTGCTCGTAATGTTTCTTCGGCACGTGGTGCAGCTCACACAGCGTCGTCATAAGCGGCTTCTCCACCTGCTTGCCTGCCGTGCTCCATAACCCTCCCCGTAGGGCCGCACGTTTTACCGCAAGCGCGTTAATCACCACAAGGCTCTCGGTGATACTCAGGTCAACCGATACATCTCTGAACTTGATGGTCAGCTTCAGGTTCAATTCGTCGCTGTTGCCGGTCAGGTCTTCCAGTATTTTCAGGAGAGCATCATAGTGGGCTTCCGAAACCTGTATGACCGCCTCTTTGCGGGTCGTGCCTACCATGTTTTGCACTGTCTTGATGTTGATACCCGCGTGCGTTGCGATGTCCTCCTTGCCCAACTCAGGCGAGAGCATCGCCTGCCTGTACCAGTCCACATCAATACTATGATGGCGCAGTTTCGCCTCAACAACATGCTTGAAGAAGTCAATTGCATACTCCAGAAACGCGGCGTCAATAAGAGCAACAACTTCGGAGCGATAATCCTCGCCGAGTATTAGCTTTCGTATAATCCGAGCAGTAGTTAGTTGAGTGGTTGTCACTGTTCCCCTCGCTGCTGCTTCAGCTGGATGAACTCTTCCAGCGTCAGCAATTCCACCGGTTTATCACAGAACAGGCTACCCTCGCTGAGTAATTGTCTGGCGTAGTTCGCATAAGCGGGATGCTTTTCGGTCAGGAAGAAATATCGACCTAACTGCAGAGCGGCGATTCCCACCGTTCCACGTCCCGCAAACGGGTCAAATACCAGATCTCCCCGATACGAGTACAGTTGAATTATCCGGGCAGCAAGCTCTACAGGAAAAACAGCAGGGTGAACGGGGTCTGCCGAAGGAGCAATGCGCCACAGGTTCGTCTTTTCATAGTCGCCGCTAACCCGGCTTGCTTCAACTGTCTCCTCATCATACTGGCGCATGTTCCAATCGATCAGTTTGTCCGTATGCTTCCGATACACGATCACATATTCCACCACAGAGTTCGTCTTGTAGCCGAGCGGCTTGCGGTGCTGGAAAAAGCCTCCGTTCCGATTCTTCGCGCTTGGCTCAGGTTTCACCCAGATGATATCGTCGATGAAGTCGAACCCGATTTCCGTAATCAGGGGGTGAATATCAAATGGGATTAAGTAGCGCGTGCTGGCGTGCTGGCGGCTCATGCGCGGAATCAATATCGGTGAGGTATTCAGAACAAAGAAACGCCCCTCCTTGGTAATCCGATGCACCTCCTTGAAAACAGTGGCGAGAAACTGCAGGTAACCTTGGTAGCTCTGATAGATAGTGTAGTCGCGGGCGTTATAGTAGGGCGGCGAGGTGAAGGTGAGATGCACCGATTCATCGGGCACGTGCTTCAGTACCTCCAGCACATCGGCGTTAACAATCTTGTTGTGGAGCCATTCGGGGCTCTGGACGTGGTTGCTCCTCCTCTGCGCTGTCTTCTCGGTTTTCAGCAGGGGTTCCACTGCCCGGCGGACCAGCTCGCTGGGATGGCCGCACAAACTGCGCAATCTGGACTGGACATCGGGATAGTCACGGAAGTACAGCAACCCGCGAATCGCCTGAACGACAATCTTCGGGTCGGGGTCATCCAGAAACACCAAGAGAAAAGGAATGACATCAGGCACACGCAATCGTCCGATGGCGGAGACGTACTCCCGACGCACGAGCGTGGAAGGCTCGTTACGGCCGCGTTCAAAGAAAAATGGCAACAGATCGGTGCGTCTCAGTTTCGCGAGATTCTTGACCGCATAAAAACGAACCTGCTCATCCGGGTACTCTACCAGTTCGAGCAGAGGCGTTGGGTCGATATCTGGAGGAAGTCGCCCCAGGTTGTCTAAAACCTCTACCAGCTCCCGTGTTGTCAGCTGGTAGGGGCGGCGAAGTCGTTCAAATTGTACCTCGTGTGCATATCCGTCCACGTTTTATAGTGTACATCAGGCAGGCATCGTCACGCAAGCTGCGGTTACCTTGCAGGTCAACCCCCATCCCCTCTCGAACATAACACCAGATAGATGACGGGAGGTGTTTGATGTCGCGAAATAACCTTGGCAGTACCACCGTTGCGCAGATTGCTATCGTGGTGCATGATATTGAGCAGGCGTGCAAGCGCTGGGCGGAGATACTGGGAGTGCCTGTGCCCAACGTGATTATCACCCAGCCGGGGGACGAAGTGAATATGACCTACCGCGGACAGCCCAGCAACGCGCAGGCGAAACTCGCCTTCTTCAACCTCGGACAGGTGCAGCTGGAGCTGATCGAACCCATCGGGGAACCCAGCACGTGGAAGGAGGCGCTGGACAAAAACGGCGAATCGGTGCACCATATCGCCTTCTGGGTGGAGGATATGCAGGCAAGCGTGGACTTCCTGAAACAGCACGGCATCCCCATGATCCAGCGCGGCGATATGGGCGAAGGACAGTACGCCTACTTTGACGCCGAAGAGAAGCTGGGCGTGCAGATAGAACTGCTGGAGCGCGTGCGCAAGGCACGAGCACAGGGATAACGGCGCGGACTGTTGGAGGGAGTGCCATGTCGGAGCGGATAAAACCAGTGGCAAAGCCGTTCAGTCTGCGCGAGGTGCGTCTGCTGGAAAGCCCCTTCCAGCACGCCATGCAGATGAACGCACGCTACCTGCTGATGCTGGAACCCGACCGCCTCCTGCACCGCTTTCGCCTCTACGCAGGTCTTCAACCCAAGGCTCCAGCCTATGGCGGTTGGGAAAGCATGGGCGTCTCCGGGCACACGCTGGGGCATTATCTGTCTGCCTGCTCCATGCAATACGCGAGCTCGGGCGATGACGCCTTCCGCAAGCGCGTGGACTACATCGTGGCAGAGCTGGCAGTGTGCCAGCAAAAGCATGGCAACGGCTATGTCTCCGCCATCCCCGAAGGCGAACGCATCTTCCGCGAGGTCTCCGAGGGCAATATCCGCGCCCAGCCCTTTGACCTCAACGGTGGGTGGGTGCCCTGGTACACCATGCACAAACTGTTCGCGGGACTGATAGACGCCTTCGTGCATTGCGGCAACGAGCAGGCGCTGGCGGTGGCAAAGGGGATGGGCGACTGGACATACCGGGTTACCGCCCGGCTGAGCGAGGAGCAGTGGCAGGAGATGCTCGCCTGTGAGCATGGCGGGATGAACGAGGCGATGGCAAACCTGTACGCCCTCACCGGCGATGAAAAGTACCTGCAGGTCGCCCGCAAGTTCTACCACAGAGCGGTGCTTGACCGTCTGGCTAACGGCGAGGACTGTCTGCCCGGACTGCACGCCAACACGCAAATCCCCAAAATCATCGGAGTGGCGCGACTGTACGAGATAACGGGCGAGCCGCGCTACCGGCGCATCGCCGAGTTCTTCTGGGAGCGGGTGGTGAAGCACCACTCCTATGTCATCGGCGGGCACAGCGACCACGAACACTTCGGTCCGCCCGACCGGCTGGCAAGTCGCCTCTCCACCAACACCTGCGAAACCTGCAATACCTACAATATGCTCAAACTAACCCGTCACCTGTTCTCGTGGGAGCCGAAAGCGGACTACATGAACTTCTATGAGCGGGCGCTCTACAACCACATCCTCGCCTCGCAGAACCCGCAGACGGGGATGGTGTGCTACTACGTTTCGTTAAAGCCGGGACACTTCAAGACCTATTCCACCCCCTTCGACTCCTTCTGGTGTTGCGTGGGAACAGGCATCGAAAACCACACCAAATACGGGGACACGGTGTTCTTCAGCGGCGAGGACACCCTGTATGTCAACCTGTTCATCCCCAGCGAACTGCAGTGGAAACAAAAGGGCTTCAGCCTGCGTATGGAAACCGCCTTCCCGGAGAGCGACAGGGTACTCCTGCACCTGATCCCCCAGCAGCCCACCGACCTCACGCTTCAGATACGCCAGCCGTGGTGGTGTACTCAGCCGATACGGGTGCGCGTCAACGGTGCACCACAACGGGCGAGGCTGGGGGAAGAAGACTATCTCGCCCTGCGCCGACGATGGCAGAAAGGGGACAGGGTGGAAGTCATCCTGCCGTCGCGATTGCACACCGAATCCATGCCCGACGACCCCAACCTGATTACCGTCCTGCACGGTCCTGTCGTGCTGGCGGGAGTGCTGGGTAAGGAGAGCGACCCCGAGCCGCGCGTGCCTGTGCTGGTAACCGGCGGCAGACCCCCGCAGAACTGGCTGAGACGGACACCCGGAAGCCCCCTTACCTTCCGCACGCGCGGCGCGGGCAGACCGGAAGAGGTCACGCTGATGCCCTTCTACCGTGTGCATGGTCAGCGCTATACCGTCTACTGGCGTGTGGTCACGGAAGCCGAGTGGCAGAGGATGGACACGGCATACCGGGAAGAGCAGAAACGCCTGCAGGAACTGGAACGGCGCACGGTAGATGCTGTGCGCATTGGCGAGGAGGCTTCCGAACGCGAGCACAACCTGCAGGGTGAAAAGACCTCCTCTGGTGACTTCAACGGCAGACGCTGGCGACACGCGGTGGAGGGAGGCTGGTTCTCGTACGACCTGCGCGTCTTGCCCGACCAGCCGGTGGAACTGCTGTGCACCTACTGGGGCAGTGACAGCGGCGGCAGAGTGTTCGACATTCTGGTGGACGGCAAAAAGATAGCCACTCAGACCCTGGACAACAATCAGCCGGGCAGCTTCTTCGACGTCTCCTATCTCCTGCCCACGGATTTGACCGCCAGCAAAGAGAAGGTTACCGTTCGCTTTCAGGCGCATCCGGGCAGGCTGGCAGGCGGGGTGTTCGGATTGCGAATCCTGCGCTTGGAGGGGCGACAATGAGCACGCAACCATCCGACTGGAAGGTGCTTGTACGCTATGATTCTCAGCACCTGCGTGAAATCGCCATGCCCGTCGGTGGCATCGGCACGGGCTTCTTCTGCCTCGCAGGCAGAGGGCAGCTGACCGACTGGCAGTTGATGAACCGCCCCCACCGCGGCTGGCGCCCCATGTACGCGCATCTCGTGTTGTGGACCCGACAGGGCAACACGGCGAAACTGCGCATCATGGAAGGCGACTTGGCTGATGGTCTCTCTGCCGACTTCGGTGCGCCGCAGGTGATGGCAGGGCTTCCCAGAATGCGTGCCGTGCGCTTTGAAGCCACCTATCCGTTCGGCAGGCTGTGGCTGGAAGATGAAACGATGCCCGTATCTGCGACGGTGGAGGCTTTCAATCCGCTGGTGCCGGGCGATACTTGGGCGTCCGGTCTGCCTATCGGGATACTGACCATCAGTATCCAGAACCTGACCGCTCAGCCGCTGGAGGCTTCCGTCACACTGCTTCTGAGCAACTTCGTCGGCTGTGACGGCATCGCGGTTGACCTGAAAGATAATATCACCGAGCACGTTGAGGTCGCCGGATGGCACGGAATGCGCTTCGCCAAGGTGCGTGAAGAGACCAACCCGCGATGGGGCACGATGGTTATCCTCTCGGATGCTGAGGAGGTGCGAGTGGCGCGACGCTGGCGGTTCCGCGACCGCCCGTGGAACGGCGAGATTCTCGGCATCATCGACGAACTGCTCGCCAAAGGCTATGTCGAGGACGACGAACCCGACCAGCCCTGTCCACCCAGCCCGCAGGATACGTGGGACAGTTCCCTGTCGGTGATGCTGAACCTGAAGGCGAAAGAGACCCGACAGGTGCGCCTGCTCGTTTGCTGGCATTTCCCCTACCGCAACCTGCAGGAGCTGGGCTGGTGGTCTGGTAACGGTTCGCCAGTGGTGCGCAACTACTACGCGACGCTGTTCACCGACGCGGAGGATGTCGCCCGGCAGGTGATACCGCGCCTGCCTGAACTGCGCGAGAAGACGGTGCAGTTTGTCAACGGTGTGCTCGGCCGCAAGGCTCCAGACGTCTTCAAGGAGGCGGCGCTGTTCAACCTGACCGCCCTGCGCTCGCATACCTGTTTCCTTCTGGAAGACGGCACGTTTGTCGCCTTCGAGGGATGCGGTAGAGATGCCGGCTGCTGTCACGGCTCCTGCACGCATGTGTGGAACTATGAACAGGCGACCTTTGCCCTGTTCCCCGACCTGCACCGCAGTATGCTGGAAAGCCATCTGAAACACGGCTTGACCCCAACGGGCGCACAGCGTTTCCGACTGAGCCTGCCTGTGACCAATCCGACCTGGCAGGCAGCCGCTGCCGATGGACAGATGGGGCTGATTGTGCGCTGTTACATGCAGGCGCAAAGGGAGGGAACCGATTGGCTCCGTCAGTGGTATCCCGCCATCAAATCGTTGATGGAGTTCTGCTGGCAGCCCGGCGGCTGGGATGCCGACCGCGACGGCGTGATGGAGGGCGTCCAGCACAACACCTACGATGTGGAGTTCATGGGACCGAACCCGATGTGCTCGGTGTGGTACCTGTCCGCGCTGGCGGCGATGGAGAAGATGGCACAGCAGATGAGTGATAGCGCCTTCGCCGAGACCTGCAGGCAGTTGCGCGAACGAGGAAGCCGGTGGATAGACCAGAATCTGTTCAACGGGCGATACTACGTGCAAAAGATTCAACCCCCGCGCGAGACCCCTGCCCCCATGACCGCGATGAGCGACGAGTGGCGAAGCCCCAACCCGCGCTTTCAGATGGGCAACGGCTGTCTGATTGACCAGCTGGTAGGGCAGTACAAGGCGAATCGCGCCGGGCTGGGCGACCTGCTGGACCGGTACCATATCCGCACCACGCTGGAACATATCTTCCGCTACAACTTCCGCAAGCACTTCCGCGACCACTACAACAACATGCGCACCTTCGCCACCGGCGACGAAAGCGGCACGCTCATCTGCACCTGGCCCGACGGCGACCGCCC
The DNA here is from genome assembly GCA_013314755.1 of Chthonomonadia bacterium. Lineage (GTDB taxonomy): Bacteria > Armatimonadota > HRBIN16 > HRBIN16 > HRBIN16 > HRBIN16. The sequence continues at coordinate 3,756 of JABUFA010000047.1, read as the reverse complement.
CGAACAGCCCATCCCCTACTGGGGCGAGTGCATGACCGGCTTTGAATACCAGTTCGCCGTGTTACTGCTGGACTACGGGATGCGCAAAGAGGCGGAAGCGGTGGTGCGGGCAATCCGAAACCGGCACAACGGCGCCAACCGCAACCCCTTCAACGAACCCGAGTGCGGCAGTTACTACGCCCGCAGTATGGCAAGCTGGGCTCTGCTGGATGCATGGGATGGTGGTGTAGCATAGGTTTCAGGCGCTGAAGCGTTCTGGCAATGGGTATACACCAGCGCCAACGCCTGAAAGAATCGCCTGCAAGACTGTAGAAACATATTTTGCGAAGGCGATATGCAGAAAGGGTGTGCGCGATGGGAACTTCTCGCCAGCAAAGGGCGGAGCCGCCCATACCTCTGCCCAGAGAAGTGCACGGCTGGGCATGGGATGGTCAATACGAGGTCTACGATTCCGAAACCATCTTTAACTATATAGACGGTATCGGCGAGATATACCGCGCCTACAACATGCGCACCGTCTGGGCGTGCCGCTATCAAAAGACAGACCAGCCGACGCTCACCCTGGACATTTTCGACATGGGCACGCCGGAGGACGCATACGGTATCTTCAGCTTTGAACGCGACGGCGAATCTGTGCGCATTGGACAGCAGGCGGAGTACAGCGGTGGGATGCTCCGCTTCTGGAAGGGGCGATACTTCGTTGCCATTACCGCCTACAGCGATTCGGCAGAGGTGCGACAGGCTGTGTTGGCACTCGGTAAGGCGGTCGCCAACGGCATCGCCGACACCGGAAAGCCTCCGCAGGTGGTGAATCTCCTGCCCCCTGCCGGTCTGCAGAAGGAGCGGATACTGTTCTTTCGCCACCACATGATACTGAATCGCCATTTCTTCGTCGCGGATAGAGACATTCTCAACCTCAGTCCCCGCGCAGAGGGCGTGCTGGGCACTTATCGCAAGGGAAAAGCGACGTTTCGTATCGCCATCGTGCGTTACCCCACCGATTCGGATGCCGCGAAGGCGTGGAACCTTTTCGCCCAAGCCTATCTGCGCGAAGGGCGTGCACAGGGAGTGGTGCGCACGGAAAACGGCAAATGGACATCCGCAAAGCGACAGGGCAGGTATATCGCTATCGTTTTTGAGGCAACAACACAGCGCGAGGCGATCGACCTGCTGAAGAGTATCCAACTGCCATGAGAGCGTAAAAAAGGAGGTCAGCCATGAGTGGTCTGCTAACCCGACGGGACCTGCTAAAAGCCACTGCAGGCGCTGCGCTGGCGATGCTGGCTCCCGAATCTCCGGCGCAGAAAAGGGCGAAAGTGGTGCTGGTGCGCCATCCCGACGCCGTAGATGCCAATGGTAAGGTGAACGCAGAGGTCGTCGGCAAGATGCTGGATGAGGCGGTAGTCGCCCTGCTGGGGGTGAAGAAGCCGATAGACGCCTGGAAACAGCTGGTGAAGCCAAACGACCTGGTGGGCATCAAGACCAACGTCTGGACGCCCCTGCCCACGCCCAAAGAGGTGGAAAACGCTATCCAGAAGCGTGTGCAGGATGCAGGCGTGCCAGCGGAGCGCATACGAATTGACGACCGGGGCGCACGGGTAACGCTGGCGCCATGTACTGCGCTCATTAACGTGCGTCCTGTGCGCACTCACTGGTGGTCGGGCATTGGCGGCTGTATCAAAAACTACATCATCTTCTCCGAGAACCCCTCCAGTTACCATCCTGACGCCTGTTCGTCGCTGGGGGCGGTGTGGGACCTGCCCGCGGTGAAGGGCAAAACACGCCTGAACATCCTACTCGCACTCACACCGCTGTTTCATGGGCGCGGACCGCACCACTGGGACCCGCGCTACGTGTGGCAGTACAAGGGGCTGTTTGTTTCGCTGGACCCCGTGGCGATAGACGCCGTTGGGCTTCATCTCATTCAGGCAAAGCGTCGCCAGCACTTCGGGGAAGACATCGCGCTGGAAACGCCCCCCAAACACATTGTGGAAGCTGATGTAAAATACGGATTGGGGGTAAGCGACCTGCGCCGAATCGAGCTGGTCAAACTCGGCTGGAAAGAGGAGATTTTGATATAGCCTCCAACCAGCGAGACAAACTGCTTCCTCCTTTCAGAGAGGTATAATGGAGATAGAGGTATCCTGCTTGCGCGATAACGATATACACATCGGAGGTGCTGGTAGTGGCATCCGCAACGAAAACCGAAACCGTGCCCCTGGTAACGGATAGAGACGGGGTTATCCGCGTGGGGAAAACCCGGGTAACCCTGGATACAGTCATCGCCGCTTTCCTGGAAGGGGCAACTGCAGAAGAGATAGCCCAGCAGTATCCCTCCCTTGAACTTGCGGATGTCTATCTGGTCATCGCACACTATTTGCGCAGGCGGGATGAGATAGACGCTTACCTGCGCAGGCGCCAGGAGGAAAGTGAGCAGATTCGCCGCGAGAATGAAGCTCGCTTTGATCCAACCGGCATTCGTGAACGATTAGCGACACGACAAACAGGCGGCAGTTATGCCCGGTAAAACACTGCGCTCTAAAACGGCTATTCGACGCCTGCACGAACGCTTCTCTGCCGAGTTCGGCAGGGAGATGACCATCGCGTTTCTCCTGCAGGACTGGGATGACCCTTATAATGTGGGAGGCATGTTCCGGGTGGCAGACGGTGTGGGGGCAAAGGAGCTGATACTGACGGGACATACCCCTCAACCGCCTCACCCGCAGATTCATGTGACCTCCATGGGGCATCACCGGCGCATACCGTGGCGCTACTTTGAACGCCATGAGGAAGCCGTCGCCCGCCTGAAGCTGGAAGGATACCATCTGGTCGCGATAGAGATTACGGACGACGCCCAGCACTACAAGCTCTATCCCTATCCCGAAAAGGTGTGCTTCGTGGTGGGTAACGAGGTGAACGGCGTGTACGGCAAGGTGCTCAGCCTGTGCGACGGCGCGGTGTTCATCCCGATGGCGGGTAAGGGCAAATCGCTCAACGTGGTGGTGGCAGCGGCCATCGTGGCGTTTGAGGCGTGGCAGAGACCACAACAGAGCGATTCAGTCTCCCCCTAAAAACCAGTCCACTGCCCACCTGACAGTAATCAGTTCGGGCAGGCTCACCTGCGGTAGATGCACATCGCGAGGCACGAAGGGACGAATGGGCGCATGAATACCATCTACTATCTTCTGCCGGATAATCTCTCGCATAGGCGATGCCCCTTTTTTCCTCCCTACAGAGATAATTTACCATATTTCTTTCCTTCTGGGAAGGAAAAATGAGATGCTGGCAGTCTATGAATACCGGCGGCGGCTATTTCCTGCGCGAGCAGGTCTGTTGGAGGCATCCCTGCAACTGGGAGTTGCGGGCTACTTTGGAGTGCTGAAGCTTGCTTCAGCAGACCCATAACCAGTGTTGCCTGCGACTTCCGGTCGCAAGGGCAGACAACAATTTGCACCCCTGATGCCTCGGCATTTCACCCGCTATATTGGTCAAAAACCCTTGACAAAAGCAAGGGGGGGGTAGAATGAATATCGGAAAAGACAAAACTCGAAAGGAGGTTTGCTTCCATGTGGCGCAACACCCTTTACCTTGCTGTCATGATGCTGAGTGTGCTCTCCGTAGCGTCAGCGCAATCCGTCTCCCTCAAGCCTCTACATGTCGATGCGAACCTTCGCGCAGCGATTGCCGTCTCCGGTCAATTCAACAGCCTCATTGTAGATGAAGGGCGCAACCTCACCCTGCCAGTGTGGGTTGCCG
>JABUFA010000046.1 GCA_013314755.1 Chthonomonadia bacterium | reverse complement strand
TTTGGCGGTGTGTGGTGTTCAGTGGTGGTAGGGATTTGCGATGATGGGTGGAGGTTTGTGGTTGTTGTGTGTTTTGGCTGTTGCTTTCTTTTTGGTTGCATTCGCCAACCATCAAAGGAACGCACACTTTGTGGTGAGACACTTGACAAAATTGGAACATACCCATTAGAATAATAGGCAGGGCTAAGACGTTTAGGGTACACAGCAACTATAACCTCCTGCTCTGCCGCAGGGATATATCCTACGAACAAACGCCCTTTTCTCGGCATCACTTGGGTGATGTTGTGGAGAGAGAATCCTGAATCTCAAAGACTATCTGAGGAGGTCGAACCAATGCAAAACGCGAGACGTTTCGCGTTCACGCTGATTGAGCTGCTGGTAGTTATCGCGATTATCGCGATACTGGCAGCGATCCTGTTCCCTGTCTTTGCGCAGGCGCGTGAGAAGGCACGCGCTGCTGGCTGCTTGAGCAACTGCAAGCAGATGGGCACGGCGGTGCTGATGTACGCGCAGGACTATGACGACGCCATCGTGCCCTGGCTGAGGCGGGCAAACTACTCCGGCGAGCCGCGTGCACAGCGACTGTGGACCGGTCTGCTTCAGCCGTACGTGAAGAACGGTGGCACCAATCCGCCTTCGGGCGTTTTTGCCTGCCCTTCGGGCAATCCCGAGAGCATCAAGAAGGGCGCAGATGCCCCGGATTGCTATCCGGGCGAGCTGGACGCTTACTGGCCCCCGCTGGAGGTGTGGTCGCATTACGCCATTACCTTCCAGATGGCAGAGCGTGCCGGCAGCGGCACCCAGCAAGACCCGTACTACCAGTACGCCGGTAGCCTCGCCTACCCGCCAGACATGGGCGGTCTGACCCGCTACATGCCTGAGGTCAAGCGACCCGCCGAGACCGTGCTTATCGGCGACGGTATCACCATGGTCGGCGGCGGCTACTTCGTTATCGTGCTGGGATGCGAGTCGGCGTATGTGCACCAGGACGGCGCAAACTACGTCTTCCTGGACGGACATGCCAAGCGCATCGCCCGCAACTCCGAGCGCTATCTGTCCTCTACGGTTGAGAACGGTCAGACCGTTTACTACAAGACCTACTACACCTTCTCAATGGAGTAAGAGGACGATGCGTGGCGTAGCCCGGCGCTTTCGTAGCGCAACCCTGATTCTGCTGGCGGCGGTCATGCTGTTGCCCGTCCTGCTGGCAGGCTGTGGCAAGAAGGAAGAGGAACTGCCGCCGAACTACTACACCGGTCCCATGAAACCCAAGGGCACCGGTGCAGCAGGCGCGAACAACTAACCTCTGAGCCATGGGGAGCGGCGCACAACCGCTCCCCTTTTCAGGCGATCCGGCTCTTCCATTCCAACTTCCCCATGGAGTATCATACAGGTAGCAACGGTGAAAGGGGCGGATACCCCATGTGTGGACGTTTCACTCTCACACAACCAGCGGAGGCGGTGGCACAGCGATTTGGGGCGCAGATGATACTTTTTGAGTTCTCGCCACGCTACAACATCGCACCATCGCAACCGGTGGCGGTGGTCATGCAGAATGGCGAGCGCAGGATAGAAGCCTGCCGGTGGGGGCTGGTTCCCTTCTGGGCGAAAGACCCGGATATCGGCAACCGCCTCATCAACGCCCGCGCCGAGACGCTGACGGAAAAGCCCGCCTTTAAGTATTCCCTCACGCGCCGGCGATGCCTGATCCCCGCCGACGGCTTTTATGAATGGCGCAGGGAAGGCAACCGACGCATCCCCGTCTACATCCGCCGGCGAGATGGTGGGCTGTTTGCGTTCGCTGGGCTGTGGGATGAGTGGCAGTCGCCCGACGGCTCACCCCTGCGCACCTGCACGATTATCACTACCGAACCCAACGCGCTGATTGCTCCTATTCATAACCGGATGCCCGTTATCCTGTTGCCAGAGCAGGAGTCGCAGTGGCTGGACGCCTCATTGAAGGAGCCTTCACGCCTGCTGGCTCTGTTACAGCCGTACCCGGCGGAGGAACTGGAAGCGTACGCCGTTTCGGCGCGCGTGAACAACCCCGGCAACGACGACCCGCTGTGCATTCAACCCGTGTAGGAGGCAAAGGCGGTGGCACGAACCTATCGCGTGGTGATTGGAGTGATGGGGGCGTCGCAGTGTGATGAAGAGATTTACCAGCTGGCGCGTCGGGTAGGCGCGCTTATCGCCGAGCGAGGGGCGGTGTTGCTGTGTGGTGGACGCGGCGGGGTGATGGAAGCGGCGGCGCGAGGCGCCAAAGAGGCGGGAGGGCTGACCATTGGTATCCTGCCCGGCATGAACGCCGGCGAAACCCCGCCCAACCCGTATATCGACGTGGCCATTTTCACCGGCTTGCGTGACGGACGCAACTGGATAAACATCTGCGCCAGCGATGCGATTATCGCCATTGCCGGGGGCTATGGTACTCTCTCCGAGATTGCCCTTGCGCTCAAGGTGGGCAAACCGGTGGTCCTGCTTCGTTCCTGGGAACTGCCGCCCCGAGAGCACGCGCCGCTGTACGAAGCCCAGACCCCGGAGCAGGCAGTGGAGATGGCTTTCCAGCTTATATCCCCTTCAGTTGCGTAATCCCTCGTCTGTCGGTACAATAAAAGCCGTTCATGGAGGTGCAGACGTGCAGGAAGCGATTCATCAGGCAAACGTGCTGGTGCAGGCGCTGCCGTACATGCAGCGCTACAGTGGGAAGTGTTTTGTGGTCAAGTATGGCGGCGCGGCAATGGTGGACGAACGCCTCAAGGCGCAGGTGATGCAGGACATCGTGCTGTTGCGCACGGTGGGCATCAAGCCCGTGCTGGTGCATGGCGGGGGCAAAGAGGTAAGCGAGGTCATGCAGCGCATGGGACTGCAACCACGCTTCGCGGGCGGTCTGCGCGTGACCGACGCCGAGACGATGGAGATTGTGGAGATGGTGCTGGCGGGCACGACCAACAAAGGCATCGTCTCGCTGATACACCGCGCGGGGGGCAAGGCAGTGGGCCTAAGCGGCAAGGACGGCAACCTGCTGATGGCGAAGAAGCTGACCCCCGGCGGCACGGACATCGGCTACGTGGGCGAGGTGACTCAGGTGAACCCGGAGATTATTGAAGTGCTTTCAGGGGCGGGATACATCCCGGTCATCTCCTCGGTTGCCATCGGCGAGGATGGGCAGAGCTACAATGTCAACGCCGACCATGCCGCTGGCGCCATCGCCGCCGCGCTGAAGGCGGAGAAGCTGATTGTGCTGACCGACGTGCCCGGTGTGCTGGCGAACCTCAACGACCCCTCCTCGCTCATCTCCGAGATGAGCATTACCGAAGCGGAAGAGCTCCTGCGCAACGGCAAGGCAGAGAGCGGTATGGCGCCCAAGCTGGAGGCGTGTATCACCGCCCTGCGCGGCGGAGTGCACAGAGCGCATATCATTGACGGACGCCAGCCCCATGCTATCCTCATGGAGGTGTTCACCGACCGCGGCGTGGGCACGATGGTGAAACCGTGAAGCGAACCTCGCTGGCTATAGCGTTACTGGTATCATGCTTGCTCCCCTGCGCCTCTGCCCAGCCCCCGGTGACGGCAGTGGTGGTGGTAGAGGGCTTGACGTGGGAGCGGATTGAACGCGGGGAGGCAGGTGCGCTGTACGTGCTGGCAAGGCATGGCGCGGTCGGCTTGATGAGTGTGGGCGCAGGGCGAGATGCCGCTACCCGCTTTGCCCTCACCCTGCAGACGGGGAAACGACTGGCGTTCTCAAAGGACGTAGCGCGCACATCGCCCCTGCTGACAGACACCCTGGGGCAGGCAGGCGTACAGGTAACCACTCGTTTCCAGCCGCCACAGGAGCATCTGCAATCCCTGTTCGAGCAACCGCATCCTCCTGCCTCTCCCACGGCAGAGGTGCAGATATGGTGGTTTGGGGGAAGCCCGGACATGGTGAGCAGACAGCTGGAGAGAGCAATCGGCTCGCTGAACCCCGAACGCGACCGGGTGCTCATCATCGGCTTGCCACCACCCGGTGAAGGGCTGGCTCCAGTCATCGCCGCGGGAAGTGGGCTGTCTCCGGGCGTTTTAACTTCCGACACCACGCGTACCCGGGGGCTAATCTCTGATGTGAACATCGCGCCCACGCTGTTACGGTGGCATGGTATGGCTTCCCGCGCTGGTGAGCACCCCATCCGTGTTATTGGGGAAGAGAACGCCTTTACGGTCGTTCAACGAGTCGCCCGGCTGTGCCGATGGAACGCGCAGGGGTTGATACCGGTCGGTGGACTGCAGGTGGGCGGCGGACTTCTTGCCGTATTTACCACGCTGAGCCTGATACGCAGGCAGAGGGCATCCCGTCGCGCGAGGTTACTGCTTTCGGTGGCAATAGGCGGACTGCTCTCCCTGCCCGCGGGAACGATACTGGCGACCTATCTGCCCGCAGGAACGCTGTGGCAGTATGTGGGCGCGATTATGCTGTCGGCGGTGTGTCTGTCGTTGTGGGCGCACTGGGGAGCATGGGAGGAGCCGTTTCGCGCCTACATTCGCGCCTGCGCCCTGAGCGTGCTGGTAGTTCTGGTGGACGGCATCAGCGGTCAGCATGGTATCAGAGAGTCCATGTACAGCGCATACGCGCTATCGGGCATTCGTTTCTACGGCATCGGCAACGAGATGATGGGTGTGCTGGTAGGGTGTGCGCTGGCGTGGGGGATGTACGCTCTGCGTGATCCGTTACGTGCTCTGTTATGGGTCTTCACAGCCACTGTGCTGGCTTTGCCCGCATGGGGCGCCAATCTGGGCGGATGGCTCACGGCGGCAACAGGGCTTGGCTGTGCGTGGGAGATGATGCAGGGGAAGGGCTGGAGGCGATGCGTGGGGTGGCTGGCGGCAGCGATAGTGGGCGCGGTGGGCATCATGTGGATAGACAGCCTGAGTGCATCGCCGTCGCACATTGGCGAGGCGTGGCTGAGGTGGCAAACGGGAGGCTGGCAAGCGGTGATGGAGACGCTTGCCTCCAAGCTTGCGCTGACTGCGCGGGTGCTGAGCAGTCCGTTTGCGTGGGCGGTGCTGGCGGCGATTGCGCTTGCGCTCTGGGCAATGCGACGAAGCGGCATCCTCCAGGCTGTGGGGGGTGGATGGCAGAGGGAGTATACCGCGTGGCTGGCGTGTATTGTCGCCGCTTTCGTGTTCAATGATTCGGGCTTTGTGCCCGCATCAGCCATACTGGGCGTGGGTGTGGGAGCGATACTCACGCGTCGGTTACAGGAGGTCTATCATGGTTCGTCTGCCTGATCTGGTGGGCTATCTGGACGAATACCTTGCTGTCCGCGAGGTTCCCGACTATCCGAACGCCTTCAACGGGTTGCAGGTGGAGGGCAGGGAAGAGGTACGCCGTGTATTAACGGCGGTTGACGTCTCTGTGGCGTCGGTAGAAGAGGCGGTGGCGTGGGGCGCTGACCTGCTGGTGGTGCATCACGGCTTGTTCTGGAACGGCTTGCAACCCATCGTGGGGCGGTTCCGCAGGCGATTACAACCACTCCTGCGTGAGAACATCAGTCTGTACTCGGTGCATCTTCCGCTGGACGTGCATCCCGAGGTGGGCAATAACGCCCGACTGGCGCGATTGCTGGGACTAACACCGGGCGAACGCTTCGGGGACTACCAGGGCGTGCCTATCGGGCTGGTGTGCGATACCGAAATGCCCCTGTCCGAGCTGGTATCTCTGCTGGAACACAGGCTGAACACGCAGGTGAAGGTACTTCCCTTCGGCAGGGACCCCGTTCGACGCGCGGGCATCCTGACGGGCGCCGGGGGCAACACGCGCATCCTCACCGAAGCGCATCGACTGAGCATCGACACGCTGATTACCGGCGAAGGCGCGCACCACACCTATCTGGACGCCGAAGAGCTGGGCATCAATCTGGTGTATGCAGGACACTATGCCACCGAGACGCTGGGGGTGCGTGCGCTGGGCGAGCATCTGCAGCGACAGTTCGGGCTGGAACACCGCTTCTTTGACCACCCGACAGGGCTTTAGGGGGAGGTTTGCTCGTGCCCTGCCACCCGCCATGCCCACCACCACGCCAGCATCGCCGCGGCAGCCACCACTCCCGAATCGTTCAGCACCAGCAGACCAATTGCTCCCGCCCACACCCCCGCCGGCGCGCCCTTTAGCCCCAGTAACCCGAAAACCAGCAGGGGCGTCCATGCGCTCTGCCACAGCAGTGCCAGATTCATCTGCGCCTTGCGCGCCAGGGTTGGTAACCAGTTTTGGGGATTGCGCAGGAAAGCCCCTAAATGCGTTGGATTGGGGGACGCTATCTCCCATGCCACCACCCCCACTGCCAGAACCGCCACGGCGAGCATCCCCCACAGCATCACTCTGCGCGAGCGCAGAGCCTGCACGCCTGCCACACACAACGAGGCGAGCATCGCCCCCACATTCGCTCCCCAGAACGGCGCACCCACCGCCAGCGCGGTTGCCAGCCAGCGCACCAGCCCCCAGCCTGCCCCTTCCGTCAACAGGAAGCCGCTTTGCGCTCCGAGCAGACTGCCCGCCATCTCGTTGCCCACGCCGTAGAACCTTGCTCCCTCCTGCAGGATGTAACCGAAGCCGCTCCAGCGCAGAAGGTCGCCGCCGTGCAACAGCCCCACCCCGACGAACACAAGAAGCACCGTCGCCAGCCCACGCAGGGAGTAGCGCAAAGGGAAGCGCGAAAGCCACACCAGAAGCCCTGCCAGAACGGCTATCCAGATGCCGGCGCGAGCCTGGGGCGAGATGCCGCCCAGCGGCAGGCAGATGAGCACCGGAGCCAGCGAAACGCCCAGAACCGGCACAAGACACGGAAACAGCCACAGCGCCCGCATCACTCGCCCGAAGCGATACCAACACAACCATGCCACCACGAGAACCACCGTCTGCGCGGTCGGCAGTGCGCCCACCGTGCGGTTCCACCACACCTGCCGAAGGGACGACAGATACAGGCGATGTACCCTCTGTACTGCCTCTTCATCGGGCAGAGTTCGCGCCGGCGAGCCGAGCACCTCTGGCGGAATGGAAGCACTGCCGAAGTGCGATAGCCACGTGGCGGTAAGGTCGGGCAGGGTGATGTAGCCGGGCAGGCGCGTGGATCTGGATGCCAGTACACCCGAGTCCTCCCTGCCCAGTCGCATCACCCATCCCAGACGCAAGCCTTTCTGCGCTTCTGCCGGCGTGGGAATGGGCAGGAGGAGGTAGAGTTTGTCCTGCGGCTGGGTCAGGTTTTTGTACAGGGCGCCCACCAGCGTCTGCCTTTGCACGGGGGAGATACCATCGGCGTCAACCCACAGCATCAGGCGTGAGTGCCCGCGCACCATGAACTCTGCTATCCGCAACAACATGGGGAAGTCAGATACGGCACGGGTATCACGCAGGGCAAACGGCGCTCCTACCAGCAACATGGGCGAGTCGGGGCGCAGGGTCAGATAGCGGATGCGCACTCCCTTCGCCTTCAGCTCCTCCGGCAGAAGCCCTATCACCACTGGATAATTCCAGCCCGCATTGGCTTCCAGCAGGCAACGGAGTCGCTCGATGCCCTCCGCTGGCAGATTCTCGGGAGCGAGCGCGCGTGTGCCCGCGTTCAGGGTGAGGTATGCGCTCCGCTCCCACCGCTCCAGCGAGAGTGGCTCGGAACGTCTCCACGGCGAGGAAGCAACGCGGCTCAGCACCAGAGCCTGTGCTCCCTGCAGGTCGGCGGCTTGCTGAAGCAGATGAGGCATCCTGCTCTCTTTGTCGGCTGGAGACAGGCACAGCACCACTACTCGCTGCGCCTCCGTCGGAACCAGCAGGAACAGAAGCCCCGTCAGGATAACCAGTGTTCGGATGGTCACAGCATTCTGTTCACGCCAGCGAACGTGATTTCCTTTGTCACCCGCTGTGGGCTTCCGGCGCATGGATGTATCGCTGGATGTAACGGCGCGTGCGATACTCCGCCACCAGGTTCGGATCTATCGGGTATCTGCCGTACTTCTTCGCTGCTTCCACCATCGCGAGGTAGTTCTCGGGCTTGACGGCGGGATGGATGGAGTTGCTGGACGCCAGGATATGTCCGCCGCCGGGCGAGGCTTTGGCAATGGTCTCCTTCACCGCCTCCTCCACCTCTTCCTTTGTGCCCTGCGTGAGCACCAGCGAGCAGTCCACATTGCCGATAACGGCAATTCGGTCACCGTAGCGTGCCTTTACTTCGCCGATGTCCATGCCCGCTAAGGGTTCAATGGGGTCAATCGCGTCAATGCCCACCTCCACCAGCATGTCCATAATCGCCCAGATGTTGCCGTCGGTGTGTTTGATGTAGGGTACGCCCATCTCGTGCGCGGCGTCGATACTGCGCTTCAGGTAGGGCAGGATAAAGGTGCGAAAGTGAGCAGGGCTCATGATTAAACCGTGTGCGGTGGCGTAGTCATCGCCCGAGACGATGGCATCCGCCCCCTCGCGAATGGCGTGACGAAGCAGGCGAATCTTATAGTCAATCACCATCTCCGCCAGGGTATGTGCTAGGTCGGGGTCGTCTACGTAGTCCATCAGCAGGTTTTCCATGCCCCCGCGCAGGTAGTGGGGGAACTCGAAACCATCGTGGGTCAGGAAAACAATCGCTTTGCGCCCCTTGAACCGCTTGACCGCCTCACGCAGGGAGCGCAGACGGTGTGGCGCATCGGGGTCGGGGGGAGTGTAGTGCTTCAGGTCTTCGCGGGAGTGGATGGGTCCCTCAATGGGGTAGGGGATTCCGAACTCCGTCACGCCCCAGATGATGCCCCACTCGTCGCGCATAATCTGCTGAGTGCCCTCCAGAATGGTGCGCCCTCGCCACACCACTTCCGACCGCTGTGCCGAGCCGAGCAACTGCATCTGCATATCTTCAAAGATGGTGATTCCGTCCAGATGGTCCATCTCGGCGAGGTCTTCAAGCGATTTCGCGCCCACCACGGAAAGGGTCGGCTCGTTGACGATAAGCTCCCACAGGGGAACCCTGTCGGGCTCCCCGCGGCGCAAAAGGGCGGTCATGAACCGTTCATAGCTGTTCATTTCGTCCTCCTCAGCCGCTCCTCGTGCACCAGGTCGCTCAACGGACGGCGCGGGCGTGCGGAAGGATGCTCGGCAGGGTAGGCGATGGGAAGTATCGCCGCGACCTGCAGAGGCGGCTCTGCGCCCACAATCTTCGCCACCGCCTCGTCGTCAAACGCGCCAATCCAGCAACTGCTCAGCCCCAGCGCGGTTGCAGCGAAGTGGGCGACCGTGCAGGCAATGGTGGCGTCCTGCATACAGTACAAATGCTCCCCCCGTCGCCCGTAGGTGTGACTGTTGCGCAAGGGGTTGGCAACGAACACCAGCACCACGGGCGCGTCCTCGATGAAGGTCTGGTCATGGGATGCTCGTGCCAGCTGGCGGATACGCTCGCGATCGCGCACCAGCACCACCTCGTATGCCTGCAGGTTGCCCGCTGAGGGCGCGCTGTTGATGGCTTCCAGGATCTGCTGCAGCTTTTCCTCTTCAATCGGCTTGCGCTCGTACGCGCGCACCGAGCGACGCTCCCTTAACACCTCAAAGAACTCCATCGCTGTGCCCTCCTCCTGTGCTAGTCGTATCGTCCGTACTGCTTTCCGGTCTCGTACATCGCCCACAGGTTTTCCAGCGGCGTGCCCGGGGCAAGATTATTGCCTTCGCGCAGGATGAACCTGCCGCCCTCCATCACTCCGCTCTGCAGGATTCGGATGGTCTCCTTGCGCACCTCCTCTGGCGTGCCATGATGAAGCAGGGGCACCGCGGGTCCACCCAGCAGTTCCACCTCGGGACCCAGGTCGCGGCGCGCCCTGCCGAGGTCTATGGGGAACCCAGTGTCGATACTGCGCACGTTCAGCCTGTCGCGCAGGAATACCAGATGTCTCTGCACGTCGCCGCACAGGTGGATGCCTATTGGCTGGGCGGGGTCTTCCATCAGCTCCTCTTTCAATCGCTGGTGGAAAGGAAAGACCATCTGCTCGTACATGCGCGTGCTGAGCAGTTCAATGCTGTCATCGGCGAACCCCCAGCCGCCGGGCGTCTTCTCCGGCTGTCCCAGATGGCGGCGATAGGCTTTGATGCGGGTGATAATGGCTGTGGTCACAAAGTCCAGCAGTTGCAGGGCGTAGTCGGGGTCTTCGAGCAGGTCGGCGGCGAACTGCGACGCTCCACGCAGGTTACAGCACACCGTCATGGGTCCGTCCGTCCCCAGACCTGTCGGCGAGACGGAGGCGATGGGCTTGCCGTACATGGTCCAGCCCTCTTCCTGCCTGCGCTTCATGTACTCGTAAAACTCCCAGTTGCGTGCCATCAGTCCACCCGTGAAGGGGTCGGGAATGCCCCTGTCAAACAGCAGGTTCTTCCTGTCGTCCACCAGCAGTGGTTTCACGTCAGGCACCTGGTCGGGAGAGTAGAACACCTCACAGCCAAGCCACGCCGATTCGTATACGTTCTGAAAGTCCACCCACACGTCCCATCCCTTTTCGGGAACGCCCATTTCGGCGTCCTGCGGGATGTGGTGGCGCACCCAGTAGACATGCTCAATCTGATATTCCAGCATCACCTGCGGGTCATTGAAGTACTGCTCGAAGGTAATGCCTCGCGGGTTTGCTTCGGGTATCTCCATGGTAAACCGGACGTTCATGCCCCAGATGATGGGCACGCGTACCGGCTTGCCCGCCCGGTATGCCTCCCAGACGCGCTGCACCTCCGCGTTGTGCTCTGCAAAATCGCCCAACGGAACAGACATGTGCCGTCGCCTCCATTCAGCTGATTGCACTATTTAAGTTAAATACTCCAGCCACGTTCGCCTGCATCCCGAAGAGGGAGAGTGAGAAAGCGCGTCTAAGAATGAGAGCGAAACTCCCCGCGCCCTGTAACCTTTGTGGGATGCATGACGTCTTATCTGTGCATGACATCCGCGCAAGGCGGGAAGCGGGAGCGAATCATTGGCGAATCTGGGAGCGATAGCGTTGCCGCACTCTTCCGGTACGGTTAACTCGGCTGACGCCGACCACCAGGCGATAGAGCGATTTCTGGCGGGCGACGCCAGCGCGTTCGAGGAACTATACCACCGGTATCAGCCCTACGTGTACAACGTGGTGTACGGCATCGTGCAGAACCCCGACGACGCGCGAGATGTCACGCAGGACGTTTTTCTGCACGTTTACGATTCGCTTTCGAGCTTTCGGGGCGGTTCCGCGCTCTCTACTTGGCTGTACCGAGTGGCGGTGAACGCGGCGATTACGCATGTGCGTAAGCAGAAGCGTCATCCGCAGATACCGCTGGACGCCCTGCGCGAGTTCCGCGCCGATATCGAGGCGGAGCCGGAGCAACAGCTGGCACGGGTGGAGACCCAGCAGGCGGTACAGGAACTGCTTGCCCAGCTGCCGGAACCGCAGAGGACGGCACTTGTACTGCGCTATTTTCAGGAGATGTCGCTGGAGGAGATGGCAGAGGTGATGAACTGCTCGGTGGCGGCGGTCAAGGTTCGCCTGCACCGGGCTCGCAACACCTTTCGCCGCCTGTATGGTAAGAGGTTTGCCCAGGAGGACGGCGAGTAGCGATGCGCTGTATGCTGGTTCGGTGGTGGCTGGATGAGTATATCGACGGCAGGCTGAGCGGTCGGCGTCTGGAATGGGTGCAGGCGCACCTTCAGGCGTGCCGGGCGTGCGCGCAGGAGCTGGAATGGCATCGTTCCCTGCGCAGGGTGCTGAAGGTCACAACGTCCGCGCCGTCCTCGCAGGAGATGTGGCAGGAGTTTCAACAGCGGCTCGCCGGGCGCGCCGCTCCCGCTCGCAGGGCAGGCATCCCCTGGTGGCAGGTGGGCACGGCGACCGCGGCGGTGGCGTGTGTACTGGTGCTTGGCGTGGTGTGGTGGGCGCGAAGCCCCGCCCCGGCTCCGGCGACCTCTCCCGTCAGCAGCCCCTCTGAGACGAGGGAGTTCGTCAAAGCACCGCCGGTAAATGCGGTTCCGTCGCCCGGCGTCGCGCCATCCCAGCAGGACACAGCTCAATCCGACCGTGTTCCTGTAAAGAGCCGACCAAAGGTTCCTGCGCCGCCGCGTGTGGCGATGCGAGAGACGTATACGACAGCACCAGTGAGCGTGCCTTCACAGCCCGCCCCGCAGGCGACCGTTAGCATGGCATACGCCGAGGTGCGCAACGCAGACGGCGATCTGGTGGGCAAAGTGCTTCTGCAAACCACTTACGACTCGACTGGTCAACCCAAAGCGGTACAGATAGAGATGGACAGTTCAGCAGTGGTGGAGGTGGAAATCAATGAACAGCCGATGGATAACGCTGATAGTTATGGCAATACTCATGGCTCCGCTGGCGGTGTGGTGCCAGCAGCCAGCACCCCTCCGGGCATATCAGATTGAGGCGGTCAATCGCGATGTGCGTGAGGTGCTGGATGACCTGTTCCAGAAAGCGGGCAAGCAGTATGTGATAGAACCCGGCGTGCAGGGAAAGGTTTCTCTGCGCATATCCACCAATTCGTTTGAGGAGGCTCTGAACCGCGTTCTGCAGAGCGCAGGACTGATGTATCGGGTGGAGCGGTCGCGCTCGCCGCAGGGGCGTCTGGTGGAGACGTACGTCGTGCGGGCGCGTCCGGCGATGCTGATGGCGATGCAGGCGCCGGTAGACATCCTCTCACGACCGGTGAACATGGTTGCCAGCGCACGCCTGCGCAACGTGCTGGCGATGCTCTCTCAGCAGACGGGTGTGCCGATTAGCGCCGTGCCGGAGGTTCCCGACCTGGAGGTCACGCGACTGGTGCTGAGCAACGTCACGCTGGGCTACGCGCTGAACGTAATCGCGCAGGCGACGCAGACGCAGTATGAGGTTCAGCCTGACGGCTCGGTCATCCTACTGCCCGCTCCACAGATTCTGGTAAAAGGGGCGCCCGCACCCGGCGTCAGGCAGTTTGTCGACCCGACGACCCAGCGTGCCATGCCCACGTTGGGGGCAGCTGTACCGGCTTCTCCCTCGCTTGCCGCGAAGAGAGCAGGTGCAGATACCCAGGCGACGGTCCTGCGGTGCAGTTGCGGCGAGGAACTGCAACCGCACTGGAACTACTGCCCAATGTGCGGGAAGAAAATCCCCAAGCCGCAGACCACGCCTCCCCAGCGGAAGTAACAGGTCGCTGTATCAGCCTGTTCGCGCCGCTGAAAATACGCGAAAGGCGCGGCATGGCAGAAGGGCTGGCGACACCCTGAGAGGTATTTTGTACCCAATCATGCTGGCGGACTGGCGATTTCACATCGCCAGTTCAGCAGTTTTTCCTCTGGTTAATCCCCTCCGCCGTAAGCCTGCAAGAAGGGGAACAGGGGTATGGACAGGGTAGAAGCCTTAGTCCAGGAGTTGAGCCATGCAGACTGGCATAAACGACATGAGGCTTGCCGGATGCTGGGCAATTTAGGCGACGCTCGGGCTTTGGAACCACTCGCCCAAAGGCTAGAGGATAGGAACAGCCTGGTTCAGGAGGCAGCGTGCCTGGCATTGGGCAATTTGGGCGACGTTCGGGCATTTGACCTGTTAGAGCAACTGTTGCGACGCACATGGAAGAAGGAGGTTAGCGAGGCAGCGCGCGAAGCGCTGAGTAAGTTAGGAGATTATGCGGTTGTTACCTTGATAGAAAGGCTTGAGGCTCCAGACGCGAGTATTCGCACGGCGGCATGTCGCGCGTTAGGTAAGTTAGGCAACGCGCAGGCAGTCGAGCCGCTGATAGCAAAGTTGCAGGATGAGGATGAGGGCGTGCGCAAGGCGGCGTGCGAGGCATTGGGCGCGCTAGGTGACATTCGAGCAGTAGAGCCATTGATTGCAAAGCTGCAAGATGAGGACGAAGATGTTCGCGAGCAGGCTTGCGAGGCATTGGGCAGTCTGGGTGATGTACGAGCGGTGGAACCGCTTATCCGAACTCTTCAGACGCTTGACGAGGACGAGTGGCTTGTGAGCATCGCGGCTTGTGTGGCGCTGGGCGCACTGGGTGATGCTCGGGCAGTAGATGCGTTGATAGAAAAGTTGGGTGACGAAGTGGAATATGTTCGCCAGGCAGCATGTTGGGCGTTAGGCAAACTGGGGGATGTTCGGGCAGTAGAGCCACTGATAGAAGCTCTGGAGGATAATGAAAAGAAGGTTCGCGCCGCAGCTTGTGAGGCGTTGGGCAATCTGGGAGACACGCGCGTAGTAGACAGGCTGGTCGGGATGCTTGATGATTGGGACTGGGAGGTTCGTGAGGCAGCGCGTGAAGCATTGAGCAATTTACGTGCCGGCGAGCTGGCGGAGACCATACTCGGAGTGTTGCACCGGGACGAGCGAGCCATAGAAAGAGCTCGCCGATGGTTATCGCAGGGCGAAAACCGGGTGCTCGAAGCACTACTAGCGATGCTGGACGATAGGGTATACAGCCAACGTGATGACGTCTGCTATGCGTTAGGCGAATTGGGAGATTCGCGAGCAGTAGAGCCGCTGATAGGAATGCTGGACGATTGGAACCCAATGGTTCGCAAAGCGGCATGTTGGGCGTTAGGCAAGCTGGGCGATGCCCGCGCGATAGAACCATTAACCATGTATAGACGGGAAGAAACCCACCCGGAAGTGCGCGAGGCTATGAACGACGTATTGAGACAGCTTCGCAGGCATACAAAACAGGCATGGGAATAAACAGGCAGATTTTCAGTCTGTTAACCTGAGCGAAGCAAATGGTCTCAACTATGAGATGCTTCACTTCGTTCAGCATGACATTTAGTGTCACGCACCGCGCTGTACTATCTGTTCAACATCACCAGATGCCTCGCCATCGCTCAGCATGACATTTGGTGTCACCCTGAGAAAACAAGCGATGCCCTGCTACCGCTCGGCATGACAATACGGGCGCTGAGCGTGACACCCGGAGGAACGGCTTACCCTTTCTATTCGTAAATGGCAATGCGCGGAGGCGCCAGCAAGCCATACGGCACGAACTGATACTCGTCCGTCCACGCCTCGCCGGCAGCGAAACTCTCCGGTCCCACGCCAAACAGCTCACCCTGCCGGTGATGCAGGGGACCCAGCAGATTGCGCGGGCTGGTGAACACCTCTATCGTGATCTCGTTTTCCCCTTCGTGCACCAGGTCGGTGATGTCCACCTCGTAGGGATGCCACGCCAGCAATCCGGCGTATTGCCCATTCACGTGCACACTGCACACCGGCGCATTCGGCTTCTGGCACTCCAGTACCACGCGCTGTGCCTCGCCGGGCAGGTTTACCCGCCAGGTGAACCGCTGCGCCCCGCAATAGAAGGGATACCCCTGCTTGCACCAGTCGTCCAGCGTGATGATTTTCGGCTCCCTGTCCAGCACAAATTGATGATTATCCTTCATCGGCAACACCCCGAAATCTCCCAGTATCATGATAGGCTCCAGTGTCAGCCCCTCCACAAAGTGGAGATGCTGTTCGATGATGTTTGTTCCTTTGCGAATGGTTCCCGAAATGTCCAGCTTGCGGAAACCGATGTCCAGCCACCAGCCGTTGTCCCTGCCGTCTATCGGCGTTCCGTTGATGACGAACCGGCTGTACTCAGGCTTCTCCACCACCAGCGTCACCGGTGAAGACGGTTCGATACGGCTCTCGAAGGTATAGGTCAGCACCACGTCGCACGTCTTCGGTGGCGCCTCACGCTCCTTTTCGCGCTTCCACAGCGATACCCCGCTGTTATGCAGGTCGGGATCAATGCCCAGATGCTCTGCCAGATGCTGATGCAGTTTCCACATCGGCAGGCGCTCGGTTGGAGGTTGACCGGGTATTGTCAGCGTGGCGTAGTCCAGCAGAAGCACGTTCGGCTCCGTGCGCTCCACGCGGTAGCTGTGGTCCAGCTCTATCTGCATGGCAGGGTGCTTCCTGCGCTCGTAGGTGGAGCCTGCGCTACCGTCCACCATCAGCAGGTACGACTGCGCCGGTCCGAACGGCAGGGTACATCGGATGCCACCGCTCGTTCTGTCCGCCGGCAGCGCCACGATTTCCCCGGTTTCCGCCTTCCACTGGCTCAGGTGTCCCTCACAGCGCAGGTGCACCGTCAGGTCGCCGTGGTCGTCGTTCAGGGCGCGGTTGACCAGAAAGACCACCAGCGAGCCATCCTCTCGCTGCACCATGCGCGCGTACACCGAGCGACACACCTCGCCGCCCGGATAGGTCACACGCACCACAGGGGGCAAAAGCGCATCCACGCTTTGCGCCAGCGCGGTGAAGTCCTCAGGTATGTGTATCACGTTCGGATGATTCCACAGCGAATCGAGCTCCTCTCGCGCGGGCACGCCTTCTATCTGCGAAGCGGTCTCTCCCACGACGATAATCCGCCCGCCAGCCTCCAGCCACTGGCGCAGGAGGGTTACCGTGCTGTGTGCCAGCGTGAGCGCGGGAGGTATCACCAGCAGGCGATAGCGCGCCTGCCCGACGCGCAGGGTCTCGCCCTCCACGCTGGCGTGCCTCTGCATTATCAGCTCGTCGCCGAAATCGTGGTCGTGCTGTAACTCGTTCAGCCACGTGCTGACGCGCATGCACGCCTCGCCGTAGCGGGCGCACTCCTGCTGGCTGTCCGGTCGGAAGGTTGCCCAGCCCGAGCCGATAGTGTGCAGTACCAGCAGTTCACTGCAGGGCGTACCCGACTGAAGCATCAGCGTCACTCGCGCCATATAGTCGGAAAGATAGCGGTAGTGCTTCCACCAGGGTTGCTGGTAGAAGATGGAGGGTGGAAAGTCGCGCTTGCGCCCGCCCCACATGGAGTAGAGCGCAAGGTGCTGGTTCATGTAGGTCACGCCCTGCACGAACAGGCTGTCAGCAATCCACTTCTGCTCGGCAAAGGAGATGTTCCATCCCGAACATCCGTAGGTCTCGCACAGCACGCGCTTTCTGCCCATCTGCCTCGCCACGCTGGAGACCTGTCGCGCCAGCAGAGCGTCGGGCAACCGCCTGCCGAGATGGTCAATGCCCGGCGACTGCATGTACTCATACAGGGGCATCGCCGCGCCGATGGCTGAAATCTGGTCCTGGAAGGTATCCTCCAGCAGGTAGTGCCCGGTCAGTTCGATACCGTGCGCTTCGCACCAGTCGTACAGTTGCTTGCCGTAGCTCTGCACAAACATCTGCGTCAGCAGGCGATGGAAGCGATAGCGGTGCGCGGTGGCATCTGGCGCGTCAAAGAAGAGTGCAGGCAGAGCCTCAGCGAGGGGATAGCCGTATGCCTTCTGGAACTCCTCCGGCAACCTTTCGGTGAACGGCAGTTTATCGGGCTGGAAGAACTTGCCGTAGTGCGGTTCATCGGTGAAGATTCCCGACACCGCCCTGCCGAACTCATCGCCCACCTCGCGGGCATAGGCGTCGTAGGTATGATGCAGGAAGGCGGCTACCGCTTCAGGGTTCAGAGTGTCCAGGTAGCTGCCGCCGTTGTACCAGGGGCTGGGTGGGTCGTAGCGCCACACGAATCGTATCACTGTTCGTCCGAAAGGCACTTCCTCGCCGTCGTGTACGGGGCGGAAATCCCGAAAAGAGCCATCCTCTTCCACGCAGGAATAGACCGCCAGCACGTTATCCTCTGCCGCAACGGGCGCATCCCCTCGGGTCCAGGTAAGGTGCTTTGCCCGAAAGGAAGGATGCATGGCCGGCACGTCGCCCCCGGCGAACCCAGAGGGCCAGCGGTCTTCATCGTACAGCCAGGCGAGAAGCCCGCGCTCTCTGGCAGCCTGCACGCAGGTGCGAACCAGCGCCATCCACTCGTTCGACATATATGGGGTGAGCAGACCGGTGCGGGAGTGCATGAAGAAGCCTCCCATTCCCGCCTGCATCATGCTGTCAATCTGGCGTACCAGTTCGGCGGCGTCCAGTCGGTCGTTCCATGACCAGAAGGGCGCACCGCGGTATTCCGCCCCCGGATTACGAAACGATTTTCTTAAGCCCATCGGCGTGACAAACTCTCCTGTTCATCTACCTGCCACCCAGCGTATCGCCTGCAGGACAAGGCGGCGGTAGTTTGGATTTTGGTAGGCGTAATGGTCGTGTCCCAGCTGGATATACACCACGCGCGACCTGCCGTAAGTGTGCGCCCAGGCAATCACGCGGTTGCTGGTCGGTTCATCGGTGGTCAGCAACGGTTTGACTTTCGGCAACACTTCGAAGTTGCCATAGGTTTCATCCCGGATGTCGAAATCCTGCAAGCCTCTGGTGACAGGATGTTTGCTATCGGCGATATGCACTTTAAATTGTACATCATGTTTAAAAGTGGATGGAGGCAGTTCCTTCCCATTTTGGGTCCACTTTTCCATGTGCCACCTGCCGCCGATGATGTTTCGGTACTCCTCCCAGGTCTGGTAGCTGGCAAGGCTGTGGTGAAGCGCAACCAGCCCCTTGCCCTGCCGGAGTAGTTTGACGAACGCCTCCTGACTCTCGTCGCTGATTGGTTGCCACATGTCATACAGCACAATCACATCGTAGCCTTTTGCGCCTTCAGGAGTCAGGCGAGCGTGCGCGTTGGGGTGCTGTATCTCTTCGTATACGATGCCCTCAAAGGAGCGAAACATCTCGAAGAACGGCTCACGTTCAAAGTCGTGTCCGCCCGTAACGACCAGAACACGGATGGGTTTGCCTGGTTCCATCTTCTGTGCCCCTCCCGGTGATGTGTTGAACACGGATACCCATAAGCCAAACACCAGAGCCACTCTGATAGCGTTCTGCATAGTATTTCGCCTCCTGTTAGCCGGTTTTCTTCCTGACGCCAAACGGTCGCACCTGACCTCCCTGCGAAAGCCCTCACCCTGACCATCTCCCACAAGGAGAGGGAATGTCCCCCTGCTTGCGGGGGGACCACAGGGGGGCTGACTCCCCAAACGGCTCGGCAGGAGCCTCGCCCTCCACAGAATAATCCGTTCGCCAAACTGGAGGGCGAACCTGCCGATGATCTGATCCCTCTCCCGACCTCTCCCCGACGCGGGGAGAGGTGAAACTCCTCTTCCCTCGCAGACTCAGATTACGACACTTTTTGAGGGCAGGGACAAGCTCACCAGCTGGGGTATCGTCTCACCAAAACCCTGGAGGAGGCACCCCACCGATGAGCCAAGAACTATGATACCAGTGGATGCAAACTATCGCAATCCACCTCCCCTGCCTGTTCAGTCTCCAGCTGTGCCCTGCGGTGGGAGGCACATCATCTCTTTCCGTTTCGAGGAGCGGCGGGGAGGGAGTGAGCACAGCTGACGTCAGCGTGGAGGTACAGCGTTGAAGGTACTGTTCATCGTTAACGAGTCGCCCTACGGCTCCGAGAAGGCATGGAACGCTCTGCGGCTGGCAACCGCCCTCCAGCAGGAGATTCCGCAGGCGCAAATCCGCCTGTTCCTGCTGTCGGATGGTGTGTATGGAGCTTTACCAGAACATCACCGCCCCGAGGGCAGTTACAACGTCGGGCAGATGCTCGCCAGTCTGATTGCCGCCGGCGCCGAGGTGCTGGCATGTGTGACCTGCATCGACCAGCGGGGGCTGTGGAGCGCAAAGCTGATAGAAGGCATCCAGCTTGGCTCAATGGTGGAGCTGGCACACTGGACGGCTGAGGCAGACAGGGTGCTGGTGTTCTAACGCGACCGCCGAATCAGGTAATCGCCCGGGCGCAACAGCCAGCCGCCCATCACCTCGGGCAGGGGAGCAGTATTCCCCACAGGATAGCACTGCGCCCCCTGCCAGCCTTCCAGCTTCAGGCGGAACAGATGAGGCTGTTCCTTCAGAACCGCCACGGGCGCATCAAAACTGCCGCGCAGGCTGTTGCCCACCAGCAGGGCGTCAGGGTTCACATGCAGGCTGAGGGTGTTCTCGTCTACCTGTTTCAGCACATAAAGTCCGCTACCGGTATACTCCACATAGGGCGAACTGCCCGTACCCACGATATGCTTTGGCGATTTTGGCAGAGGAAGGGGATTCCAATCATCAATGCCTCTGGAGTACATCACCACCTCCTCGGTCGCCAGGATGCTCTGGTTGTGCGCGAAGGAGGTTGCCATCAGGTCGGGAAGCACCAGCTGCTGGGTGGGTCTCTCGTAAGTGATACCGCGGGGCAGGCGTCGGAAGGTCTCGCCAGCCAGCATGTAGCTGACCGTTTTGGTGGGAGTGTACAGCCAGTTCAGCCAGTGCGCCTGCCAGTCGGTGTTCCAGCGGGCGGTGCTGACGCTATCGTACTGGAATTGGCAGGCGACCTGCACCTCGCCGCTGCGGAAATGCGCCGCCAGCGCAGGATAGAGATAGCAGCTGACGTTAGTCGCTGGTGTGTCAAACTCGTACTCCAGGCGTGCCTTGCGGGCGAACTCGGCAGGTAACTCCATCGGCGCCGCCTGCGGAAGTAGATTCACGCCATCGTTTACCTGCTCCCAGCCGCCCGGGTAAACCGCCGGGATGGTAATCGCTTCACACTCCGAGTCGGCTATCGCCTGCACAATCTCGCGGTCTGCGCCGCCGAAGAAGCTGATAGCCACCGGCTGTTTCGCACCGGTGGAACGCACCGCTCCAACCATCTCACGGATATACTCGCGCATCAGCTCGTAGCGGAACAGCGGGAAGTAACCGGGCGACTCTTCCAGTCGATTCCGCCTGCACCACTCCTGCCACAGGCGGCGGAACGTGGCGCGGTCACGCTCTATCACTTCCGGTCGCTCGCCCTGTGGCGTGTAGCTGTGGGTAAACAGGTCCTGATACACGAAGTAGGCGGGCTCGTTCATCACCTCCAGCAGAACCAGACACGGCTCATCCTTGAACGCCCGACCAGTGTAGCGATTGACGTGCCCCAGAAACTGCCGGAGGTAGTTTGCCGCGGCGCGTTTGGCTTCGGGCACGAACATCATGCCCGGTTTGCTGGTGTTTGCCGAAAAGGAGTCGGCACGCTCGTTCGGTCCGCCCCACCAGGCGATGGGCGTGAACATCATGTAGATTCCGCGCCGACTGCATTCCGCCACCAGATAGTCCAGCAGGTCCAGATGCTCGTTGTCTATCAGGTTGCCCTGCCCGTCGCTGATTTCGCGGTCAAACACGTGGATGCGGATAATCTCTACGCCCATCATCTGCAGGTGGTCCAGGTCCTGCCTGATGGTTGCTTTCATATCCACGCCCAGCCGCTTCATATTCGCGTACTGGTGCCAGCTCTGCGGATAGTAGTTGACACCCCACAGAGCCACCTCTCCACCGTCGCTGTAGTACAGCACGCCGTCCCGCACTACCATCGGGCGCAGGGGAAGAGGTTTTCCGATGACACCGGGCTTGGGGCGAGGGGGCACGTCCACGCGCTCTGCGGGAGGGGCAATCGGCTCGTCACCTGCTACAATCACGATGGGCGAACGGTACAGCCCTCCGCCGGCGTAGGTGTTCTCCACCATCACCGTCAGCACGTTCTCCTCGCCGTAGCGCACCAGCGACTCGGGCAGGGGATAGTCGCGCGGCAGGTCCCAGCCGTTTGTGCGCCCGATTGGCGTGCCGTTCAGGTAGGTCACGTCGTTGTCGTCCACCGCCGCCATATACAGGCGCAGTTTTTTGCCTCGCCACGCCTCCGGGATGGTAAACCGCACCCGACACCATGCAGGGCGCAGGTCAAACCACAGTGACGGCACGCCGATGCGCTCCCACGCCGAATCGTCGACGCCCGGTTCCGCCAGCGTGGGGTCGCGACGCGCTTCGCGGGGAGCATACAGTCGCCTCCACTCCTTCAGCGTCAGGTCTATTCCACGGCGCACCGACACAGACGCCTTTTTATCGCCAGCCCGCGTTTCCACGATGGATGCATCCTGCTGAGAGGACAGATCCACTCGGGCGGTCACAACCTGCCATCCTCTCGCAGGAACGCGAACACTCAGCGAGGAAGGCTCCACCCTGCCGCCGCTGCAGATGAAGGTAATCTGTGCGTCAGCCGCCTGCTCCGCCCGGTTCAGCACCAGAAACGGCACAGGCGCAGGGCGGTCATCGGCAATCAGCACGACAGGCAGGGCAGGGCGCAGTTCCAAAGCTCCCTGTTCTGTGGCGGAACAGGCTATGACCGAACCCGTTAACAAGGCGACTGCCCACCAGAGTCTCATGGGATGAGAGGGCTACTCTCCTTCCATAACCTTTTCCACTTCAACAGCCAGAGAGGTATGCCCGCGTATCATCTGACCCTTATCGCCCACAAAGAGGAAATAGGTGGGCGTGGAGTTGACGCCGAAACGCTGTCCCGTCGTCAGGTCATCCACGATAGCCTGCATCACTTCCCGGCTCTTCATATCCTTGCGGAACTGCTCCATGTTCAGCCCTAAGGAACGCGCGAACTCCTCGAGGCGTTTTTCGTTCGCGTCCTGCTCGTTGAAGATGAGGTCCTGCATCTCCCAGAACTTACCCTGTCGATGCGCTGCCTCCGCCGCCTGCGCGTACAGTCTCGCACGTTCGTGGATGTCCAGCGGATAATGCCGGTACACCACCCGAATCTTGTTCGGGTATCTCAGCAAAATCTGCTCGACAGTCTCGTTGCCGCGGCGACAGGAGGGACACTGCAGGTCGCTGAACTCCACAATCACCACTCTGGCGTTAGGGTTGCCCTTCTCCGGTCTTCCGGGCACCAGCACATCGCTCAGTTTGACTTCTGTCGGGTTGACCTCTGGAGGTTTGGGGGGACGGGTGTAGTAGTTGAGCGCAGCCAAACCCGCGCCCAGAATCAAAATGAAACCCAGCATGATTAACAGGAACCGTGTTTCCGATTTCATCTCCTCTATGCCTCAGATGGTATGGTTAAGAGTTGCGGCTGACGCCACGCCAGGATGCTCAGCACAAACAACGCCGTGGCGATTATAGCAGAAGCCATACACCACTGGCAAATGGCATGTATCACAAACAGCTCCAGGTAGGTGAGGTACGCCGAGACCACAAAGCCGGTTGTACCCCACAGGAGCAGAAGATGGGCAAACAGCCTCTGTTTTTCAGCCGGTACCGAGGGGCGTATGGCACATAGCAGGGCAAAGGAGAGGTAAAAGAACGTTCCATACGCCGCCACTGGGATGCCAAAGAGACGCGAGGTGGGATGCTGTGCCACCTGGTCACAGCCCGCGTTCGTACAGGGAACCTCGGCGTTCTGGGCGTGCCAGTACCACAGCAGCCCTGCCACAATCAGTCCTGCGACCGCGAGCGCAAACATCACGCGATTGAGATGTACACTGCTCATACTTCTCTGTCCGCACGTTACTCTTCGGACGAAAGCTGCCCGCTACCCCAACCGGAAGCATAGTTGGGTGGCTCTTTCACAATCCAGATGTCATGCGGGTGGCTTTCGCGTAGTCCCGCATTAGTAATACGGATGAAGCGTGCGTTTTGTCGCAGTTCCTGCAGGGTGCGTGCTCCCAGATAGCCCATACCCGAGCGAACCCCGCCTACCAGCTGGTAAATGGTCTCGGAGACGGGTCCCTTATAGGGCACACGCCCTTCTACCCCTTCCGGCACAAAGCGGTCTGAACGCTGCTGGTAGTAGCGGTCACTGCTACCTTCCTGCATCGCGCCGATAGAGCCCATGCCGCGGTAGTCTTTGTATGCGCGTCCCTGATAGAGCACCACTTCGCCGGGCGCCTCTTCCGTGCCCGCCAGCAGGTTGCCCACCATCACACACGACGCTCCCGCCGCCAGCGCCTTGGTGATGTCGCCCGACCAGCGGATGCCTCCGTCGGCAATAGTGGGGATGCCGTATTTATCTGCCTCCTCCGCGCAGTCCATGATGGCGGTCAGCTGGGGCACGCCGACCCCTGCCACCACGCGCGTGGTGCAGATGGAACCCGCACCGATGCCCACGCGAATGCAGTCTGCACCCGCTTCAATGAGGGCGCGTGTTCCCTCTTTGGTCGCCACGTTGCCCGCCACCACCGGCAGGTTGGGGAAGGCGCGTTTGATGGCTTTTACCGCGTTGATGACCCCCGCCGAGTGCCCATGCGCCGAATCCACCACCACGAAATCAACTCCCGCGTCCACCAGCGCACTCACCCGCTCCAGCGTCTGGCGCAGGGGACCCACCGCCGCTCCGACGCGCAACCGCCCCTTGCTGTCCTTGGTCGCCTGCGGATACTGGCGTATCTTCAGGATGTCCTTGATGGTGATTAAGCCGCGCAGGTGGAAGTTTTCATCCACAATGGGCAGTTTCTCGATGCGGTGTTCCTGCAGTATCTCCTGCGCTTGTTCCAGCGTGGTACCTACCGGCGCGGTAATCAGTCCCTCGCGCGTCATCACCTCTTCGATGCGCCGGTCAAAGTTCTGCTCGAAGCGGATGTCGCGGTTGGTCAGAATGCCCACGAGCACGCCGTTTTCATCGGTGATGGGCACGCCGGAGATATGGTAACGCTCCATGATGGCGAGCGCATCGCGGATAGTGTGATGTGGGCTGAGTGAAATCGGGTGCACGATGATGCCGTGCTCCGACCGCTTCACCTTGTCCACCTCTTCCGCCTGACGCTCGATGCTCATGTTGCGATGGATGACCCCGACACCCCCTTCGCGCGCGATAGCAATCGCCATGCGTGCCTCGGTCACGGTGTCCATCGGCGAGCTGACTATCGGCACGCGCAGGGTGATGTCCGCCACCAGGCGGGTGGAGGTGTCAACCTGGTCCGGGGTGACCTCGGTGCCGCGCGGTTCGAGCAGTACGTCGTCGAAACTTAGTCCCTCGCGAATCGGATGTACCATCGGTCCACTCCTGCGGGCTTTCTTTTTAGTATACCAAATTGCACGGGAGAATGGTAGGCATTCGGGTTGACGTGTGCGTTCCTTTGATGGTTGGCGAATGCAACCAAAAAGAAAGCAACAGCCAAAACACACAACAACCACAAACCTCCACCCATCATCGCAAATCCCTACCACCACTGAACACCACACACCGCCAAA
>JABUFA010000045.1 GCA_013314755.1 Chthonomonadia bacterium | reverse complement strand
CAACAGCTCGGTACAGTTGACCTTCGCCTGCCACTTCCAGAACGCTCAGCAGAACAGTTATACCTGGCGATTTGTGGCGCGCACCGTCGGAGAGCCGGTGGTGATAACCGATGAAGCGCAGGCGACGGTAACGGTGCGCCCTTCGCAGGCGCAGCTGGTGGTTGACCTGATTAGCGAAGACTCGCAGACGCAGATACGCACCTATCGCATCCGCAATATCGGCACGGAACCCGCCGTGGATGTGAACGTGGAGCCAGACGAAGCGCTGACGGGACAGGTTGGGCTGGAGCCGCAGGTATCGCACGCCTACCTGGCGCCCGGTCAGGAGATTGTCTTCAAGGCGTTCCCGCTGTATTCGGCTGCGGGCGTGGGCGGCCTGCTTTTCGAGAACATCGACCAGGCGACGCTCGTGTTTGAGAACTCGTTAGGCCGTATCGGCTGGAATCTCCTGCCCTTTGACATGTACATCTACTTCAATGGGGTGGAGATTGGGTCGTTGCAGAACCAGATTCCTGTGGGTGTGCAGGTGTTCGAACTGCCGCCGGCGATTTTCCGGCTGTCAAACACTCGTTCCGCAAGGCTTCCTGCTGGCGCGGTACGACGATTGACGCCTGAAGAATCGGCGCGAGTTCGCGCTGCGTCCCGAGCGTTAGGCAGCCTGCGCATCTGGGAAGGCAACCAGCCGCCTCTGCGCATCACCGTCAACACCGACTGCCCGCCCAACACCGACCTGTATGAGGTGAACCTGGGCGAACGGGTGCTGGTGCGCCGCATCGAGGCTACTCACTGTACCAACGTTCCAGTGGTCAACATCAGCGTGGCGACGCCGCCCGGCGGCAACATTCGCATCACCAAGAGCAACTTCAATGACGCTCACTTCATGAACATGTCTAACTTCCAGCTGAAGCTGTGCAGTCGCGACGTGATTGTGACCGTGTGCGCCCAAAGCCCCGAGGAGGCTCGGCAGATTGCAGAAGCGCGGGTGCAGGAGCTGTACAAACAGGTTCCGCGCGACCTGCGGATCGAGCAGGTTAACCTGCTGAAAGCCGGTTTAGTGGGCTTTGAGGAAGTACAGCAGCCCTTCAACATCCCCTTCCAGGGCAATATCCGCGTGCGAATCAGCGGCTCTGGCGACCTGAGCGAGGCGCTGGTGAAGGTGGACTTCGACAACGGAGACCCCACTGTGGTGCTGAAACCTCTGGCGGGTGGAATATTTACACACAGCCTGACCCTGCGCAACACCCCACGTGCAGTAACCATGACGCCCGATGGCGAAAAGCTGGGGGTCATCCGAGCAACAGTCACCGCTCGCGGCTGTGAGGGTACTACCTCCCAAACCATGGAGTTCCTCGTGAAAACGGCGGACCTGGTCGTTCGCTTCACCGACCCGCCGATGAGCCAGACTGGACAGTTCACTGAGCCGATTCGCATCCCCTTCAAGGGCACCAGGACGGTGATTATCAAGGGCGAGGTGCTCGACTCCGAGACCCTCCAGCCCACGCAAAACGCCAGGGTTCGCCTGCGCGCCACCCTGCGCAAAACGCTGGCAACCACCTTCTCCTCGGTGGTGAACTACAACGAGGACTGGAGACCGGTCAGCGCGAACGGCAAGTTCGTATTTGTGCTTCTGGTGGAGGAGCCGGGCGAGCTGGAGGGCGTCGTAGAGGCGCAGCTTGCCAGCTATATTGCTGCGCCGGGCTACGAGCCGCCCATCTCGCAGAAGGCGTTCTCGGCGCTGGCGGTCACCACCATCCGTTACACGGTGGAAGCAGACGGTTATCGCCAGATTGAGCCCGACGACGCCGTGGAGGTGGATCTGCGCCCGGGTCTGAAGGAGATTAGAGGCACGGTGTTCGCCTGGCAGATTGGCTCGGACAACCGATTGGAGCGACGTCCCCTGCCCGATGCGCGCATCGTGATTGAAAACGGCGGAGAGCTGAGCACCAACAGCGAGGGACAGTATCGCCTGCAAATCGATCGCAACGGCAGCACGGAGGAGACGCACAACTTCGAACTCCTGCCCGAAGACCTGGAGGTAACCATTCAGCCTCTGCCCGAGAACATGCTGGCGCGATCGGGCTTCGAGGGCAAGATTGGCGTGGCAGTGGGGCGCGACCTGCGCCTGCGCTACCGCTCGCAGTCGGGCACGCTGGGCGTGGAGACGGGCACTCTGGTGCGTGGGCGCGAGTTTGACGTCTCTGTCACGCTCGGCAGTGTGGGGCAGGCGGTACAATCCGACCCCAACCTGTATGAGTACTTCCCGCCGAGCACCCTGAGCCAGGACCAGTGGGTGACGGTGACCGCGGTGGACCGCGAAATACCGGAGCTGCGCGCCACCAGGCAGTTCCGCCTGCACAAGGATGGCTTCCTGCGGTTTAGCAAGATTGGTTTCAAGGAGGCTACGCAGGAGGTGCCGCTGGTCACGGACAACGGCGCTAGCGAACTGCCCGGGCTAATCTTCGGAGAATTGAGGGAACGGTTCAGTGGTGATTTGTTGCCGATACACCAGGTAGAAGTGGTCAGCGTCGGCGTCGGCGACGAGAACGCGCAAACCAATCCTGATTATACGTTTCAGGGCGAACTTGCATTCCCGTTGTATCAAGATGAATCCCACAATCGGTCTGTAGACATAGGTACTGTCACTCTTGGGGTGGACCAGGTGATTGCAGACCTCTATAACGCTATCACCCCGCTGAACGTATTCTATCGGTTAGGCTTTGGATTGCCTGACGGATTCCCCATGTTCCCATTCTTACAGTATCTGCGTGATTGGAATCAGCGGACGGAGGCGGATAAGCAGAAACTGCGCGACCTGCTCAGCGCGGCGTCGCGGATTGAGATGGCGATACCCTTCCTGAAGGAAGCGCGAGACGCCCGCCAGCAGTATGGCGAAACGGCGGTGAAGGCGGTAGTGGACATCCTGCTGTTCTTCGCTTCGGAACTGAAGCTGTTTGAGAAAGCTACCGATTCGTTCACCGTGGCACAGGGCTGGAAGCTGAACACGAAGCTTGCAGACGGTGCGCTGGATAGTTCCATAAGGGCTGTTGGACTGCAGGACGTCTTTGCCGCCAAGCCCGGACTGAGGGACCAGATTACGGAAGTACTGCGAAGGGGCATGAGCGACGGTAATCTGGTAGTTGCCAGGGATACTCTGGGCAGGTATGTTACAGATCCCAGGAAGCTCGACGATTTCGTCAACGCTTTGAAGGGTGAACGAGGCAAGATACAGTCCGCCATCGAGGCGGCGCTATCCGCAGTGAAGGGAGAGTTAATCGGCTTCCTGCGCAGCATGAATGCCCGGTTCACGGGGAATACGCCTTTTGAGGCAGAAAACGAACTGATCAACCAGGTCATCGGCGCAGTCTTCGGCGCCCTGGATGGGCTGGCTGCACAGCTGTATGAGAGCTCTGCAGGCATTTCGCCTTCTTTCATCTATGATACGGTGGTATCGGGCGTTGTCCTGCCGTACAGCACCGCGCACAGTGCGTTAGACATCGCCACAGCGACAGGCGCCGTGAAGCAAGTGAACGACACCATCCGCGGCGGGCAAACGCTGGCAGGCGACGATGCTTCCGTTCGCTCGCGTATCCGGGAGCTACGCAACATCGTGCAGAACGACCTGCAGTGGTACAACGGTCTGGCGGAACCGTTTGGCGCCATCGCGGACTGGCTGAACAACGCCTTCCTCAGCACGCGCGATGTGGTGCTGGGCGAGATACCGTGGTGGAAGCACATCTTACAGGACCTCACCGGTCTATTAGGTGGAGTGGCTGATGGTCTGTTGCCCATCGGGAAGGCGGCGCAGGTGGTTACGATAAACATCCTCCCCGGTCGCATCAGCGCAGCCAACGAGGCTATCTGGAACTACAACCTGCAGGGAAGACCAGAGAGGGAAGACTTGATTATGGCGCTCTCGCCAGACTTTTATGGCAGGGTCGCTGCATGGTTGCGCGGCTCGCTGGGGAGAGGCGTTTACGGGGCGCGAAGCCGGCAGGTGAGCGATTTCGAAACAGCGGCTCGCCGTCTTGCTCAGTTGATGACCAGAGACCAGGTGAGCCCGGATGAGTTATTGCAGGCGGTGAACCAGCTTGCGACAGCCTCGCACGCGGTGAACGAGCGTATCCGCGCCCGCACGGCGGTGCTTAACAATACCTGGCTGGACGGCGCCATGCAGGATGAGAACTTCAGCCAGATTGCCGGCGCGGCGTCGGGGATGGCGGACCGCGGTATGGCGCGACGGATGCAGTTGTTGGCGGCGGCGGGCGGTTTTATCGAGGCGAACGACCCCGCCGAGGCGCAACAGGCGGTGCAGACCTACCAGAACCTGTTGGAGGATGCCATCGCCCTGACGGCGCAGAGCGAAGCGCAGGTGGAACAGGCGCTGACACGCCTGCAGGAGCTCAACGTGCGGATTCCAGCGGTTCTCTACGTGACGGGAGAGGCTGTACCCCAGCCAGACGGCACTCAGCAGGTTCAGGTAGCGGTGCGCAATGAAGGTGGATCGCCTTCTGCGCAGGCGAACGTGCAGGTGCAGGTTTCCGGCGGTTTTGAACTGGTCTCTGCAGGAACGTCCATCATTCCGCCACTCGTGCCCGGACAGCAGTTTACCTTCACGCTGACCGTGCGTCCCGTGAGCCAGCGCGGAAGCATCGGCATGGTGGTGCTGGATATCCGCAACGAAAACCTGCAAACGAGCGGTTACATCCCGCTGAGCGGCGCCGATACGATAGCGCCTCTGGTCGTCGTGCGCGCGCCCGCACCGAACGAGAGAACACGCGCCGCCAGACCGTTGATTGTGGTGGGCGTGGGCGACAACGCGGGCATCAACCCGAACAGCGTGCAGATGCAGTTGGACGGCGCGACCGTTCCAGCGCAGTATAACCCGGCATTGGGCACGATAACCTATCAACCAGCGAATGACCTGACCGTAGGCGAGCACCGGGTGCTGGTGTCTATCAGCGACCTGTCGGGCAATGTGGGAACAGCCGACTGGCGGTTCACCGTTGACCCGAACGCTTCCGCGCAGATCAAAGACATGTTGGTCGCGCCGGCGCCCTTCAGCCCCAACGGCGACGGAGTGGACGACACGCTGAACATCCGCTTCCGCCTGACGAGCGAGGCGCGAACCGAAGTACAGATAGTAAACGCCGAGGGGCAGGTAGTACGCACCCTGCACGCGCTGGACACGCTTCAGCCGGTAGCGCACAGCCTGCAATGGGACGGCAAGGATGACGGCGGGCAGGATGCGCCAGCGGGAGTGTATACGGTTCGGGTACATATCCCCGCCGAGGGCAACCAGAGCGAACAGACCGCCGAGAGCCGCGTGCAGCTGGTCCGGGGCGACCTGACGATTACCAACGTGACCCTGACGGCTGACAGGTTCAAGATAGGGCGCGAGAGCGTCACCCTGCGCTTCAACGTGTCGAAGCGAGCAGACGTCGTGGTGAACGTGTTCGCGGGTAGCGACACGTCCGACACCGGAGCAATCGTGCGGCGGTTTGAACTGGGCGCGCGATCGGGTGCGACCTCGGTCACGTGGAACGGCGCAGGCGATACCCGCCAGTTTGCGGCGAAGGGTGTGTACACCTTCCAGATTACCGCACGCACCGAGTTGGACCAGACGGTACTGGACGGCGCGGCTCAGGTGACCGCTATCGGTTTGCCCGACCTATCGCCGGTGCAGCTGACAGCCACCGAAGAGAACGGACAGACTCGCCTGGATGTGCAGGTGCGCAATACAGGTGAGGAACCCGCGCAGAACGTGCTGGTGCGTCTGCTGTATGGCTCGCAGAACATCGGCGAAGCGACCATCGCCGCACTGGACGCCGGTCAGCAACAGACGGTTTCCGTGCTGTGGGATGCCCATCGCGGCTTGCTAACGCGCGACCTCAGCGTGATTGTTGACCCGGACGATACGGTAGAGGAGATTAACGAGTACGATAACACCCTTCTGCAGAGCGTGGAGGTGGCACCACTTCGTCTGGTCAACACCTTCCCGGCGGGCTTGAGCCTCATCTCCCTGCCGCTCACGCCGCTGGATGCCAACCCGTCCGTCCTGCTGGGCATTGACCCGGCGCAGCTGCGCATCGCGTGGTGGGACCCGGTGGCTGCAACCTACGTGACCGGCAACGACATCACCGCTCTGGAACCGGGCAGGGCATACTGGGTGCGCCTGTCCACTCCAGTTGAGCGTCAGATAGCAGGCGTGCGTGCGCCTGCGTCCATTCGGCTGAAGCCGGGCTGGAACCTGTTCGGCGTGACAGGCGGGGCGGTGACCTGGGACCTGCAGGCTATCCGCGTGCGCCGAAACGACCAGACCCTGACGCTGGCGCAGGCACAGGAGGCGGGCTGGCTGGACGACTACGCCTGGGGCTGGCAGCAGGATGCCAGCGACCCGAACACCGGCTCTTACGTGCTGATTTATGACGCCAGTCTGATCCCGGGCGTGCGCAACACGATAGAGCCGTGGAAGGGATACTGGATCCGGGCGAACGTGGAGTGCGAACTGCTCCTGCCATAGGAGGAGGAGACGATGAAGCGACGCATGGCAGTTGTTCTTGGCGCGGCGGGGATATTGCTCACCCTTGCGGGGTGCGGGATGTTCCTTTCGGGAGCACAACCCCTCACCCCGCCCGTAATTAGCAACCTGCAGATACAGCCCTCCCGTCTGCGCTTTTTCGGCGGGCAGGTAACGTTGAGTGTGAATGTCAGCGACCAGGAGGGAGTTCGTTCGGTGGTGCTGGAGGTACAGAAGCCCGACGGCTCCACCAGCTCGGTTGCGATGGAGGCAGCTGGGGCAGATACCTACCGTGCGACCGTGAACCTGCCTCCCAACGTGGGCGCCAGCACCCAGCAGTATGGTTTCGTCGTTAGAGCGGAGGACATGTTTGGCGTCACAGCACGCAGCGACCCTGCCGTGCTGGAGGTGGAGGGAATTTCTCTGCCGCCGGGTGCGCCCCCGATTTGAGCAATGTGCTCCAGCAGGCAGGAATCGCCCCGACGGATGCGAAAATGATGTCAAACCGTTAGCGGTTTACAAACCTGTGAGGAGCCAATGCCTCTTGCCATCGTTCACGACTATTTGAATCAGCTCGGCGGCGCGGAAAAGGTATTGAGCGCGTTCCTGCGTTTAGTCCCCGATGCGACGGTGTATACCTCGGTGGCGCGTCCCGATGTGGTTGCCGCCTGCCTACCTCCTGTGGTGCCGGTGAAGACCAGTTTCCTTCAGCGGTTGCCGCTGGCGGTGACTCATACGCGCCTGTATCTGGCCCTGCTCCCCCTCGCATTCGAACGGTTGAACCTGCACGGGCATAGGCTGGTGCTCAGCATCTCCAGCGCGTTTGCAAAGGGCGTTCAGCCGCCCGAAGGCGTCCCGCATCTGTGTTACTGCCAGACGCCCATGCGCTTTGCGTGGAATCTGGACGGCTATATGCGTTACGAGCGCGTTTCCGCCCTTGCCAAAGCGACCGTTCGCCTGCTGATGGTGCGTTTCCGCGAGTGGGATGTGCGCACCTCGCAGACTGTGACCGAGTTCATCGCCATTTCGCGCACGGTGCAGGAGCGTATCCGGCGGTTCTACGGACGCGAGTCGCGCATCATCTACCCCCCGGTGGAGACCAGCCTGTATCATCCCGTGCCTGCCGAAGAGAAGGGGGATTATTACCTCGTGCTGAGTCGGCTTCTGCCTTACAAGCGCATCGACGTGGCGATAGAGGCGTGCAATCGGCTGGGGTTGCCGCTGATTGTGGCGGGTGAGGGACGCGACGAGCCTCGCCTGCGTCGGCTGGCTGGCAGCACGGTGCGCTTCACGGGCAGGGTGCCCGATGAGGAAGCGGTTCGTTTGCTGGCACGCGCCCGTGCGCTGATACTGACCGCCGAAGAGGACTTCGGGCTGACGCCGATAGAGGCGATGGCTTCGGGCACGCCGGTGATTGCCTATCGGGCTAGTGGGGCAACCGAAACAGTGCTGGAAGGAGAGACGGGCATCTTCTTCGACAGGCAGGAGGCAGAGTCGCTCATCCAGGCAATCAAGCGATTCAACCCCTCCGACTATGACCCCTGGCGATGCGTGGAGCAGGCAAGGCAGTTCGATTCCGCACGCTTCTGGACACAATGGAAACACCTGCTCCAGCAATATGGGTTCTCGTCCCTGCCTGTCCAGACGTCGGTCAGTCGTTACGCTGCTGGCTCCTGAAATGCCTCTTCTCCTCTTATCCTGCTCTCGCGACTGGAAACTTCCCTCTCGTTCTATTCTTCCCTTGCAACTGGAAGTCGCAGGCTACATTTGGCAAAACCTGCTGGCGCAGGTTATATGGAGTGCTGAAGCCATGCTTCAGCGGTCTTTTATTCTGCCCTTGTGACCGGAAGTCGCAGACTGTACGCAAATTAGCCTCTGCAGGAGGCTTCGTCCCGAGTAGCCCGCAACTTCAGTTGCAGGGTTGCCTCTCGCGAGTATGCCCCGCTGAAGCAAGCTTCAGCACTCCAAAGTGGCGACTGTTGACTTTTTTGCCTGCGGTGATATACTGAATGTTACTAAGCATGGAATGCATAGCCAGCCATGCAGTCTCTCTACCCCACGGGAAGGAAGGTGTTCGGTATGTTGTGTCGCAAGACACGCAGGATACTGTGGACGCTTATCAGCTTGTTGCTACTCTTGGCAAGCCGCATCAATCTCAGCTACGCTCAGGATAAGGTGGTTCCCGAGCTGTTGTGGAGCAAGGTATCCACGCCAGACTCGCTCGGCATCCTTCGTTTTTCACCTGATGGAGAATGGGTGGTGCACGGGTATGGACTGTACCGCGTCTCGCAGGAATGGGCGATGCAAAGTGTGCCGTCGCACCCGCTGAAGGGAGAGGCGTGGTTCGTCGGCAGTCATGTCTTGCTCGTGCACGAGCATGATCGAGCGGTCCTGCGCCATCTGCCTACTCTGCGCCCGGTGAAGGTGCTGATACAGTCCCCCCAGCGGTCGCGGATGCAGGCATCGTCCTCGCGCGAAGGGGACTGGCTCGTTCTGCTGAACGGTTCGGAGGTCAGCCTGTGGGAGATGAAGCCTCCTCGCAGGCGGGCGGTGTGGAATCCGGGTTACACCAGCAACCCCTTTGTGACGATGAGCGCGGACGGCACGCGCGTGGCATACGGGGGCACGTATGGCACAAGCTACAGTGGGAACGGCGAGGTGGTGGTGCGCCATACCGCCGCCGGGCAGGAGGTCGCGCGCTTTCGGTTGGGCGAACCGGTGTTTGGCGCGGCGCTTTCACCGGACGCCAGCCTCATCGCCATTTCGCACGGCGTGGATTACTCC
Source organism: Chthonomonadia bacterium (assembly GCA_013314755.1). Taxonomy (GTDB): domain Bacteria; phylum Armatimonadota; class HRBIN16; order HRBIN16; family HRBIN16; genus HRBIN16. Next base: position 15,690 of record JABUFA010000045.1, on the reverse strand, counting down.
AGCGGCGCTGATGCCCGTGTGAGCGTGTACCGTCTCTCCGACCGTCGCCTCCTGTATACCTTCAACGTTTCGCCGCGCCCGATGACCACACTATCCTTCAGCCCCGACGGACGGTATCTGGCAGGAAGCGTGCAGGCTCTGATGGAGGCGCGCCAGTGGGCGTTATGGCGGCTGTCGGACGGCGTGCAGATAGCGGGCGAATCGGCGCGGTCGACTACGGATGAGGCGTTTGGGGTGCAGTTCTCACCCGACGGTGCATCCCTTTACGTGATGACCACCAGCGCACTGAAACAGATAGACGTCTCCACTGGAGCGGTCATGCGTGAGGTTGGTGCGCGTTGGGTGTACCCTGTCGGCTTTGTCCTGGACGGAGAGCAGGTGGCTTTTGTGGAGAGGACCCCGGGCGAGTCGCACCTGGTTCTGCACCGCTCTGCCGATGGCAGTGAGGTTCGCAGGTTGCGGCTCCCTCTGCCGGAGGCGCCTCGCGTGCTCACCATTTCTCAAGATGCCCGCTATCTGGCTGCTGCTGTTGGCAGTGACCTTCTGCTCTTTGACCTGCCGGGTAGCGGCGACGCGATGCTACTGTGGAGTGCACCCCTCAGTGGTGTTGACAGGATGCTCTTTTCGCCGGACGCCAGCAGGCTGTTTGTCATCAGCAGGAGCTTCGAGGGCGCGACGTCGCTGGTGGTATTCGACACGCAGACCGGCTCCTCGCTCCAGCCCATGCCGGGGATTCAGCCTGTCGACTGCGCCGTAAGCCCCGATGGGCAGTATCTGGCACTCGCAGAGCCTTATGGCTTTGGCATCTGGCGAACGGACAGCTGGGAACAACTGCTGACGGTGCCGGTGCCGCCCGACGATGACGGCTTGTATGAGACGCATCGCCGCACCTTTTTCACTGCAGATGGCAGGAATGCCGTGTTTTACGATATACGGCAAGCCAGCTTTGGTTTCCACGCTGAGGTGTGGGTCTGTGTTCTATCAACCATGAGCGTGTATCACCGGGTATGGAGCCCCGTTCCGGCAGCTTACAACGCCGTTGGCGTCTCCAGAGACGGCGGATTGCTTGTCCTTAATCAGTCCGTAGAGACCCTGTTCTGGGACCTACTTTCCACCTCAATCTCCCAACCTTACCCATTTGGGATAGTCGCCATGATGGATTCGTCCGGACCCGTCGTGCTGGGTGGCGACTATCTGCTGGATGCGTCCGAGCTGGGGTCGGCACGGCTCCTGCGTATGCCTGTCAGTGGTCTTTTCAACCTGATGCCCACGGTGGTCATTGACGGATGGCAGGGCGTCCTGCCCGAACATCTGCAGTATGTCCTTCGCGATGCCAGCACGGGACAGGTCGTGCGCCGGGGGACGCTGATGCTGCAGCCCGTTGCGGGAACGACCACGCAGGGCACGTTCCGAATACCTGCCGAACTGGGCAGGTACTATTGGCTCACCATCTGGGGCAAGCCGTTTCTCGCCCGCACGGTTTTGCTCCCCCAGCCGGGGGTTCGTCAGGTTATCATTCGTTTGGTCAGCGGGGACACAGACGGCGATAACGAGGTAACCCTGTTTGACTTCGGGCTAATGGTTCGCTCCTTCGGCGCGGTGCTGGGCGAAGAGGAGTTCAACATCGACGCCGACCTCGACGGTGACGGCGAGGTCACCCTGTGGGATTTCGCGTGGCTGGTGGCGCATTTCGGCGAGATTGGGGACGAGCCAAACTAATATGGAGTGCTGAAGCCGTGCTTCAGCAACTCACCCCGTGTTGACAGGGCACGCCGCGCGCGTGCCCTGTTGTCTTCAGGCAGGAATCTTTCCCGTTCGCTACGAAACAATTAAGCGCATAACTGCTGTGGAGTAGATACTGGATGTTCGGGTTGCGCGTTCGTCACAGTCTCTTCGTGCTGGTGGTCTGTTTGCTTGTCTCTGCCTGTCCGACGGGCGGGCGCGACGAGGGTGAGGTGGTCACCATCCGCCTGGCGAACATCCCCCTGCGCAGTGCCACCGGGGTGCAGAACCTGGCGGAGCTGGCGGTGTTTGACGCCTTCTTCAAGAAACACCCCAACTACCGCTACGAACGGGTGACCGGACTTGCCCTGCCGGAGGGGCTGGCGGAGGCTCAGCAGATGATGGCGTTTGCGGGCGACCGCGCCCCCGACGTGTTCGACCTCAGCATCCGGCAGGTGCAGAACTACATCCGACAGGGACTCATCTACCCGCTGGACGAGATTATCCGCGAGTATCGCAAGCAGAACCCCGCGTGGAAGCCCCCTTCGCTGGGGTTGACCGAACATCACTACGATGCCGCGCGGGGTCCCGACGGAAAGCTTTACGCTATCGTGAGCGACTACTGGATACTGGGCTTGTGGTATCGGCGCGACCTGTTTGAAGAGGCGGGCATCGTGCCCCCGCGCCCACCCAAAGACTGGCAGGAGTTCTTCGAGTTCGCTCAGCGGCTGACCTACCCCGAAAAGCATGTAAAGGGAGCACGCTTCCAGACGGGGCAGTACGGCACTGCCCTGCGCACCGGCTATACCGCAGGCTATATCTTCACAAACTTCGTGTATCAAGCGGGCGGCGACATGACCATGCAGGAACGCACCTGCCCCTACGATGGCACGGTCAACGAGTTCCGGCAGGAGGACAAGCAGTGCCTGTGTCGCAAATGCGGGCGGAGCCTGGCGAATCAGCCGGTGCGCTGGAAGGTGACATACGGGCGTGAGCCGGGTCAACGGGCACTGCGTTTCTACAAACGTCTGCGCTGGACGGAGTGGGCGCGCTGTCCCGACTGCGATACCCCCAACAACCTGCCGGTAGCGGTCTGCCCGAAGTGCAGGGAAGAGAACCCGATACGTTCGGAGGTGGATCGCATCAGCTGCCGGGTATGTGGCACAGTGATACCGGTGAAGCCCGAGCAGAAGCGATTCGTGTGCAAGCGGTGCGGGCGCAACCTGCGCGGAGTGCCCGTGATTACCGGCGTGGTGCGTGTGGGCGGCGACCCGGTGGAGATGTTCCTGCGCGGCGAAATCGCCATGATGCTGGACCACATCAACCCGCAGGTGATTGACCAGGTGCTGACGCAGGGCGGTTTGCGCCCCGACCAGATTGGGCTGGGTCCGCCGCCGAGCGCAGGCGAGGGAGGTGTTCGCGCAGCGCTGACGGGTGGGCGTGCCTGGTGCATCAGTGCTCGGGCGGCGCGTGATCCGCGCGTGCTGAAGGCGGCGTGGGAGTATCTGGTCTTCCGCTGCAGTGAGGAGGCACAGCGAATCATCACCGAGGTGTATGTGCGCAACGGCTACCCCCACCTGATTCGCCCGCAGATGCTGAAAAAGTTCGGCTTTACCGAAGAGTACGAGGACTACGAGCCGACCTTCCGCCGGGCGATGGAGGAAGCCCCGAAGTACGGGCGCATCCAGCCCCACGACCCCTACTACCAGCACGTGGAAGGGCACGAGCTGGCAGTGCCCATTGATACCATCCTGTATGACGGCGGACAGTATAAAGACCCTGCGCAGGTCATCCAGACCAGCATGAACGAGGTAAACGCCAAGCTGTATCGCGTGGTGCCGCCGGAGGTGGAGCGCAGGCGCACCCTGTGGGGCACGGTGATTTTCCTGCTGGTGGCTCCGCTGGTGGTATATGGATTCGTTTGGGCAATGCGCGAACAGTCGGAAGTACACGTGGGCGCATTGCAGAGCAGGGCGACACAGGTGGTGGGTTCCGGGGCGCGCCGCCGCTACAACACCATCATCGCCTGGCTGGTGATGGCGCCCGCCCTGCTGACGGTTGCGCTGTGGCAGTACCTGCCTCTGCTTCGGGGCACGCTGATGGCGTTCTACGATTACAAAATCTACGGCAAAAGCGATTTCGTGGGACTGGCGAACTTCATTGAAGTGATGACCAGCCCCGACTTCTGGAACTCGGTACGGGCGACGGTGCTGTATGTGGGGCTGAATCTGGCAATCGGTTTCGTGGCGCCTATCTTTCTGGCACTGCTCCTGCACGAGGTGCCGCGAGGCAAAATCCTGTTTCGGGTGCTCTTCTATCTGCCTGCGGTCACCACAGGGCTGGTGATTATGTTCCTGTGGAAGATGTTCTACGACCCCACGCCCTACGGCTTTCTGAACCGCATCATGATACCCATCCTGCACGCTCTGGGGGTAGTTCCGCGGGAGGTGCAGTACATTGACTGGCTTCATACGCCCGGGCTGGCGATGCTGTGCGTGGTGATACCGGGCGTATGGGCGGGGGCAGGACCGGGCAGTCTGATTTACCTTGCCGCGCTGAAGACCGTGCCCGAAGACCTGTACGAGGCGATTGCGGTGGACGGAGGCAACTTCTGGCATAAGATGTGGTATATTATGTTCCCTTCGCTGAAGCCGCTGATTATGATTAACTTCATCGGTGCGTTTATCGGCAGTTTCCACGCCATGCAGAACGTGTTCGTGATGACCGGAGGCGGACCCGCCAACTCCACGATGGTGCTGGGCATCCACATCTGGACGAACGCCTTCCTGTACCTGCGCTTTGGCTACGCGACGGCGATGGCGTGGGTGCTGGGTTCGGTGCTGATTGGATTTACCATCCTGCAGTTGCGCATCCTGAAGCGGGTGGAGTTCCGCGCCGCGCACGCGCTGGAGTGATGGAAGATGGCGCTGTTTGGTCCCTGTGAACAACGCACGCTGACCGCCCGCCTGGTGTATGCCTTTATCTACACCGTGCTGATACTCGGCTCGGTGACGATGGTCTATCCGTTCCTGCTGATGATAGGCGCGTCGCTCACCTCCGATACCGACTTTGACGACTGGCGCGTCATCCCCGCCTACCTGCGCGACGATACCGCGCTGTTTCGCAAGTGGATGAGCGACCGCTATGGCGCGGACTTCAATACTGCCCGCCGAATCCATCGGCTGAACGTGACCAGCTTTCGCTTTCTGGAGGAGATTCCCGACTACCGGGTGCACGACCCGAAGGTGCAGAGACGAGTGGACGACTGGCTGGAGTGCGTCCGCACCCTGCCCGACGAGTGGGTGAAAGCCTTCTTCATTGATGACAAGCGTACTCGCCCAACGAACCAGCGGTATGCCCGATGGTTGATGCAACGCTTTGGCAACGACATCAAAGCGTTCAATCGGCAGTACGAGACGCTGTATACCAGCTTTACCGAGGTCGCGCCGTTTGAGTATGACCTCACGCACAAATCGCGCCGCGAGACCGCCCCTCTGCGCCAGCTGTACCTGGAGTTCCGCCGTACCCTGCCGGCGCACGACCTGAACGCCGTACTCGCCACCGATGGGTTTCTGGCGTGGGTGGAGCGGCATATCGGCGGGGTGGAGGAGCTGAACGCCCTGCTGGGCACAAAATACGAATCGCTGAACGAGGTGCTGTTCCCCGCCGAGCGACCGCAGGACCCGCGCTGGCGCAGGTTGTGGGACCGCTATGTGCGCGAACGGTTTCCGCTTCTGTTTGTACGTGTAGAGGGCAACTGGGACAGACAGTGGCAGGAGTTCCTGTTCCGCCGACACGGCACGCGCCTGAATGTGCCCTTCTCCCCCACCATGCCCGAAGACGACCGATTTGTGGACTGGATACTTTTTGTGGATACGGTCGTGCCCGCCGAGGCAAAGCGGCTGGTGACCGTGGAGGGGCTGTGGCGCGACTGGCTTCGGCGCAAGTATGGCACGTTAGAGGCAGTGAACCGAGCGCACGGAACATCCTGGCAGGGCTGGGACGAGATATATCCCCCCCGCGCCGAGACCGACGTACTGACCTTCTGGCGAAACCGGGACGAGATTCGGCGCGAGTTCCTGACGCGAAACTATCGGCTGGTGCTGGACTATATCCTTTTCCACGGGCGCGCGCTGTGGAACACCTTCGTGCTGGTAGTGATGACGGTGCTGGGGCATTTGACCGTACAGCCCTTAGCGGCGTACGGGCTATCGCGCTTCAACCTGCCCTATGCGCACAAGATTCTGCTAGCTCTGCTGGCGACGATGGCTTTCCCTGCCGAGGTGGCGATGATACCTAACTTCCTGCTGATTAAGGAGCTGGGTCTGCTGAACACCTACTGGGCGCTGGTGCTGCCCGGTCTGGCGAGCGGCATGGGCATCTTCCTGTTGAAGGGCTACTTCGACAGCCTGCCGCAGGAGCTGTACGAGGCGGCGATGCTGGATGGGGCAGGGGAGCTGCGCATGTTCTGGAATATCACTGTGCCTCTATCCATGCCCATTCTGGCGGTGATTGCGTTAGGTTCGTTCACTTCGGCATATGGTGGGTTTATGTGGGCGTTTCTGGTGGTGCAGAAGCCGGAGATGTGGACGATGATGGTGTTCCTGTGGCAGCTGGGGCGCGAGAGCTATCCGTGGGTGTGGATGGCGAGTCTGGTGATAGCCGCTCTGCCCACTCTGCTGGTGTTCATCTTCGCCCAGAAGATTATCCTGCGTGGCATCATCGTGCCCACGATGAAGTAAAGTCCACGTTCCTGCCACTCTTTGGCGGTTATAACCTGCTTGCGCAGGCCTGTTTTGGGAGGCGACCCTGTAACTGGAAGTTGCGGGCTACTCAGGACGAAGCCTCCCGCGGAGGCTGGAACCTGCTTCAGCAGGTTTTGCCAAGCGTTGCCTGCGATTTCCAATCGCAAGGTTGCCTTAAAAACAACCCTGCAACTGGAAGTTGCGGGCTACCCATGACCAAGCCTCCTTCGGAGGCTGTAAACCTGCTTGGGCAGGTTTTGCCGTGTGTTGCCTGCGATTTCCAATCGCAAGGGCATCCTCTACGCCGTGGTTTCCTGGCTTGTGTTCTGCCTGAGCAAAAAAGCTTGACGTTTTTTGTCTGAAATGGTATACTGTTGTTAAGCGTGCAAAGCACGCACCATAGAAAGGAGGTTAATCATCATGTATTGCAAAAGTATCTTTTCTACCCCCCCTTATGACGCTGTGCCTCGTGCTCTGCCTCCTGCTAACCCCTCTGCAGGCGCAGGACCTCTCCATTACTCTGCTTAGCGGCGACTGCGATGGGGATAACGAAGTGACCCTCAGCGATTTTGGCATTCTGGTCGCTGCGTTTGGAAGCATTCCCGGAGACCCCAATTGGGACCCTCGCGCCGACCTGGATGGCGACATGGAAGTAACCCTCTACGACTTTTCCATCCTTCAGCGCAACTTTGGAGCGATAGGTGCTGAGCCGTTTGATTCCGCTTTACCTCGGCAGCAAGCACCAGACAACGGATACGGCGTAAGAGGTCTGATAGAACTTGAGGACTGGCAAGGCGAGTCCCAAACCCTGCTCGTCGAGGCATTGCGTGATGATGACCCAGATCAGATTGTTTACCAGAAAACGGTTCAGTCCGGTCAACCTTTCATGCTGTATTTACCCCAGCCCGGGGTGTGGACAGTAAAGGTCAGAGGCACCATGCACTTTCTCTCGGCTCAGTCTGCTCACACGCGCGAGTATCATGCCGGTCCGCCTATATATGTAGCACTGGTGGGTCCAAAACCCGGTGAAGAGATTGCTGATGCGCGCGAAAGCCATGGGGGACCATACCCGATTGCAGTGGAGGCTCGCGTTGTGGACTACGACGGAGTCAGACACTGGCCTGCAGGGCGACGAGGAGCACCTCTTGCGAACCGAGAATTGCAACCTGCAAAAATCCTTGACCCCAAGGGGTCTCAGTGGTTATCCACATTCAGCTATGAGTGGCAAGTGCAGGGTGCTTCGTTTGTTGACAGAGGGGACGGCAAGATAGAGTTGGCGACCCCCCGTTTGGAGGAAGGCGAGGCCTCGCGGGAGATAACAGTAAGGTGTACAGTAAGAGATGTCTATCCCGATGTGCTGGCAAGGCGTGACCTGCCACAAACAGCGGAGCTGAAGTTCAAGGTGGTGAACCACCCTACGATTCGAGCCACAGTTACAGCTTCGGATGGTGGTACACCGATTCCTTCTGGGTATGATGCAAACAAACAGATAAGTCTCACCTTCCAGGTCCACGCTCGCCCTCCCTTGAGTGACAATTTTCCTGATGAGAATGTAGAATGGGTCACTCCTTGGGGCAACTACACAGGCAAAGTTGTGAATACCGGCTCTATAGCCCCAGACACAGAGCATGGCTTCTTTAATTTCAGCGTAACCGTGAAGTTCTCTGATAGCAGTAACCCGCAGGGTGAGCCGCCCGCACCGCCTCCGCCCGGAAACAATCAACCGCCGCTAACTATCCAGCGTAACGCGCTGATGGCGTTTGATTTACTGGATCATGATGAGTGGAACGACACCAGCCGCGGCAGGTCCAACTGGGGTTCGCCGGGCCAACCGCAGCAAGACAGGAATGACAACCCTCCCAACTGGTTTGATGATCGCTCAAACCACTGGGGGAGCGTGATACCCCGTATGAACAGTAAGGCGAACGGGGATTATATCGTGCACTATGCAGATGTCGTACCCGGAATAAATCTTGGAGGACAGAGAAAAGTAGTCTCGGCGGTATTCGATTGGAAAGGGGAATATGCACCGGCGGCATACAAATACGCTCCGGCATATCGTGGCAGAATATATGTCTTTCCAACCGCGTTGTACTCGGTCATAATACAGCAGGCACAACAGCAAGGTCTCTTAGGAACCAAGTACGGTCTGCGCACTGACCGGATCGACTTTACCGCGATGGTCATAGCCCATGAGTTTGCCCACCGTGACCTCTTCATCAGAGCGTGGGGAGGCTTCAGTGACGAACAGATAGGCGGTCCGGGCAATTGGTGGCCAGGGGAACCTAACTCGCCATACGATGCGGACCAAGATTGGGTAAAAGACCTTTACGAAGACTCTCCTGAAACCCAACAAAGATTTCACTTCAGCTCCTCTTCCCGCAACGCTATTCTGCGCTGGTGGACCGGAGATATAAACACAGACGATGACCGCTTGACAGATGACGAGATGTACGCCCAGCTGTGGGGTGAATGGGAAGGGTACGAAGTGGGTTCATTGGTCATACAGGAAGTGTGGGAAAATGACCGGACTGTCACGCGGCTGGTCGAAAAGGACTTTTCGCGTGGAGGATGGTTGGAATATTTCTACCCTAACGGTAAGTAACAGGAGGTATACACCATGAAAACTCTGATTTTCGCGCTTCTCACCCTGTTGATGCTCACGAACTCAGTCTGTGCAGACCTGCCTGCCGTCAAAGACAGGCTGAGGATGCCTGCCATCATGCTGAGTCCAACCCCAGAAGAGTGGGTACGTCTGCATCGCCTCTCCGAACGCTCGCCGCAGGTACTGCTCGAGACACTGGACAGATACATCCAGGCATGTCGCAACGGGGAGACGGAAAACAACCCGCTTGCGCCCGACAGTTGGACCTACCTCCGGGAATACGTCCTCGACCGGCTGGGTGACACAGCAGGACCAGAGGTAATTCCTGCTTTGGAGACGTTCCTGCAGCGATGGAAAACGGAAGCAGGGGGAGCCGGACCAACCGCCTTGAACGAACTCTCGGTACGCTTGGTCATGGAGCATATTCGGGCGAGGCAGCGAGGACGGACGGAGTACATCGCAGAAATGTTTCGCTGGCTCAAGGGAGAATACACCCCCGTCGCGGGGCAGATACAGATCCGGTCTGTCCGACGACAAGGAGCGCCAGCCGATGCTCTAGAGCAGTATCTGAAAGAAATGATTGTCGGTACAGAACGTGCCTGGCGGGTCATCGAGGCGGCAAGAGCACTGGGGATACTCAGGGTCAAGCAAGCCGCGCCGCTTCTTGCCGAGAAGTACCACTTGTGGAAAGACGGATGGTCTCGTCTACAACTGCCCTATCTGGTGCGGGCGCTGGCGCAGATTGGAGACGCCCCCTCGCTGTTCTCGGTGATGCCCCACTTCTTGAAAGACGGCTGGATGCTTCAACCTTATCTCGTAGATTATCTGGAGCCCGGAGAGGTAGACCCTGTATGGGCATACTGGCAGGCACGCACGCAGGGCATGTCGCTGGAGCGCACGGTGCAGACCATAGTCCAGCGAGTGGCAGAGGGAGAAGGTGGTTTTGGCGTCAGTGAGATCCTGAGCTATTTCGGTCCGTCGGCGGTTCCCGTGCTGCTATCCCTGCTGGCTCAGCCCCCTGCAGGTCCCAAGATGGAGGCAGCGCAGGCTACGGTGATTCGGGCGCTGGGTCTGTTGCGCGCCCCGGAAGCGGTGGAGCCTCTCAGGCAGACCCTCCACACCAGCAGTTCCTGGTGGATACAGAAGGAGTGCATCAAGGCGCTGGGGCAGATTGGTGATGTCTCCGTGGTGCCTGACCTGGCATCCTTCACGGGGCACGCAGACCGTTCCATGCGCGTGGCTGCCGTCTATGCGCTGGGGGATTTGAAGTCTCCCGAGGCGATACCAGTGTTGCTTCGGGTGTTGCGCGAGCATCCCGACGAAGCCACTCGTTCACGAGCGGCAGAGGTGCTGGGTCTTTCACGGCAGAGATGGTTAGTGCCCGTGCTGGTATATCAGACGATGGTAGAGACGTCAGATCTGGTCAGGGAATACTTGGAGGACGCGATATACATGCTCAAAAAGCAGACGAGATAGCCGACATGCCCTGTCCCTCTTACACGGTACGTTCTCGAAGCAATCGTGGGGAAAGGGGGTATTTTTCCCTGAACCTCAGTATAATATTGCTGTCAACAGTATCGTGGAGGAATCGGCATGATCGAACGCTATACTCGCCCTGAAATGGCAAGGATCTGGGACCTTGAGCACCGCACGCAGAAGTGGCTGGAGGTGGAGCTGGCGGTATGCGATGGGCTGGCAGAGTACGGCTACATCCCGCGCGAGGCGGCGCAAACCATCCGCGAACGCGCCCGGTTCGACCTCCAGCGCATGGCGGAACTGGAAAAGATAACGCGACACGATGTCATGGCGTTCGTGCGAAACGTGGAGGAGAACGTCGGAGCAGAGGGGCGCTATGTGCACTACGGCATCACCTCGTATGATGTGGTGGACACCGCGCTGGCACTGCTGCTACGCGACTCGTGCGACCAGCTGATTGCCCGCAGTCAGCGTCTGGCAGAGGTCATCGCCCGGCTGGCAAGGGAGCACAAACACACCCCGATGATTGGGCGCACGCACGGCATCCACGCCGAACCCATCACCTTCGGCTTCAAGCTGGCAGGCTGGTACGACGAGATGACCCGCAACCTGAAGCGGCTGGAGTTCACCCGCGAGATGGTCAGCGTGGGCAAGATATCGGGCGCGGTGGGCATTCACGCCAACGTTGACCCGCGGGTGGAAGAGTATGTGTGCGCGAAACTGGGCTTGAAGCCTGCGCCCGCCTCCACCCAGATTATCTCTCGCGATGTGCACGCCACCTACCTGAGCACGCTGAGCATCCTGGCGGCGTCGCTGGAGCGGTTCGCCACCGAACTGCGCAACCTTCAGCGCACGGAGATTCTGGAGGTGCAGGAGTACTTCGCGCCCGGTCAGACCGGCTCATCCGCCATGCCCCACAAGCGCAACCCGTGGAACTGCGAAACGGTGTCGGGGCTGGCGCGAGTGGTGCGCGGCTACCTGATTCCCGCCCTCGAGAACATCGCCACCTGGCACGAGCGCGACCTGTCCAACTCCAGCGTGGAGCGCATCATCCTGCCCGACGCCAGCATTCTGGTGGACTGGATGCTGTGGAAGCTGACCGATATTCTGGAAGGGCTGGCGGTCTTCCCCGAAAACATGAAGCGCAACATGCAGAAGTTCGGCGGGCTGGTGTTCAGCGAGCATGTGATGCTGGCGCTGGTGAGCAAAGGGCTGTCGCGCGAGCAGGCGTACAGGCTGGTTCAACGCAACGCCGCTAAAGCATGGGAGGGCGCGGACTTCCAGCAAAGCCTCAAAGAGGACGAAGAGGTGCGCCAGGTACTCAGCGAGGCGGAAATTGACCGGTGCTTTGACCTCCAGCATCACCTGCGCCATCTGGATGTAACCTTCCAGCGCCTCGGTCTGGAGTGATACCGGCAGGAACCTCCTCTCCCGCGCCGAACTGTGGAAAGAAGGAGGGAGAGGAGGATGCTTGTCATGTGGTGTCTTGTTGCGACGCTGAGCACGGCTCAGCAACCGGTCAGCCTGCAAATCGCCTCTGGGGGGAAGAGCGATTACGCTATCGTGCTACCGCAGAACGCTTCGCCATCCCAGCAGAGGGCGGCGGAGGAGCTCCAGCGGTTCCTTCAACAGATAACCGATGCCCGTTTGCCCATCGTGACCGATGAACCCGGTTCACTATCACAGGTGCGTCGGGCGATAGCGCTGGGCGATAACCGCCTCCTGCGCGAAAGCGGCGTGCAGGTGGACTGGCGGGCGCTGGGCGACGAGGGCTTTTCCATTATCCCCAAACCGCCCCATCTGTTCATCGCGGGCAGCGCGAAACGCGGAACCCTGTACGGCGTGTACAGCTTCCTGGAGGACGACCTCGGCTGTCGGTGGTACTCGTCAAAGGTGAGCGTCATCCCCCGCAAACGCACCCTCACCGTCAAAATCGCGCCGCGCACCGAAATACCTGCCTTTGAGTACCGCGAACCCTACTTCACCGACGCCTGGGATAAGGACTGGGCGGTGCGCAACCGCGTGAACGGCACTTTCCCCCGTCTGGACGAGAGCACCGGGGGGAAGGTGTCGTACGGTCCCTTTGTGCATACCTTCTACGCGCTGGTGCCGCCCCAGCAGTACGCAAAGGAACACCCTGAATACTACTCGCTGGTGAACGGTAAGCGCGATACCGAACGGGGGCAGCTGTGCCTGACCAACCCCGACGTCCTGCGCATCGCCACCGAAACGGTCAAACGCTGGATCCGCGAGATGCCGCACGCCACCATCTTCTCGGTCTCTCAGAACGACTGGACGAACCCCTGCGAGTGCGAGGGATGCCGCCGCGTGGTGGAAGAGGAAGGCTCGCAGTCGGGACCGGTTCTGCGCTTTGTCAACGCGCTGGCGGAGGAGATAGAGAAGGAGTACCCCGATAAGCTGATAGACACCCTCGCCTACTGGTATACCGAGGACCCGCCCAAATATGTGCGTCCGCGTCGCAATGTGCGAGTACGCCTCGCACCGATTGGAGCCTGTTTTGCCCATCCCTTCGGCACGTGCGAACAGAACATGACACAGTTTCGTAACCTGCAGGCGTGGGCGCGCATCACCGACCAGCTCTATATCTGGCACTACACCACCAACTTCGCGCACTATCTGATGCCCTTCCCCAACTTCGACGAGCTGGAAAAGAGCCTTGCCATCTACCGGGACAACGGCGTCAAGGGCGTGTTCTATCAGGGCAACTACTCGCCCGGTGGCGGTGGTGAGTTCAACGAGCTGCGCGCCTGGGTGCTGGCAAAGTTGATGTGGAACCCCGACCGCGACTTCTGGGCGCTGGTGGACGACTTCCTGCGCGGCTACTACGGCAAAGCGGCGCCGCACATCCGCCGCTATATCGACCTGATGCACCAGCCGGTGCGCGAGGGCAAAACCGAGGACAGAGACCGTCGCGCCCATGTGCATATCTTTGACCCGCCGTCCATGCCCTACCTGCGCCCCGACCTGCTGGAGCAGGCACAGAAGATTTTCGACAGCGCAGAGAGGGCAGTGCGCGATGACCCCGACGTACTGGCACGGGTGCAACACGCCCGCCTGTGGGTGGAGTATACGCAGCTGGCACAGCGACTCGGCAAGTGGCAGGTGGTGGGCGAGCAGTACACCGCCGGTCAGGACCCCGAAACCCTGCGCCTGCGCGACATCGTGCTGGAGAAAATCAGGCGGTTCGGCATCACGAACGTGGAGGAGTGGAACCCGGTTCAGAAGTTCATCGACCGGGTAACCGCCACCGACAAGCAGTCCTACCCGGTGGTTACCCTGCAAAACAGTGTGTTGAGGGTGGATATCGTGCCCGCGCTGGGCGGGCGCATCGTGCGCATCCTGCCTGCGAACAGTAAACGTAACATCCTGACCGACGCAGGTGCGACTCCCGAAGCCCCCGCCGACGGCGGCTACGAGGAGTACGCCACCAGCACCTATCGCAGCGCAGGCTGGCGCGATGCGTTCAGCGTGCAGGCATCTTCACCCACGCAGGTGCTGTTGAAGGCGCAACTGCCCGACGGGTTGGAAATCCTGCGCACGGTCAGCCTGATGGGCGATAGCGCACAGGTGGTGATAGAAAGCACCTACCGCAACAGCGGAACGAGCACCCTGAAGGTCAGCCCGCGGGCGCACCCCGAGTTTGCCTATCCCGAAGGGGCACGCTATACATGGCGCAGTGTATCCGGTGCGAAGGGGGAACAGACCCTTATCGAGCCGGGCGACCGCACGCTGGCAGGTACAGAGCTACCCGACGGCGAGGTCACCATCGAGGCGCGAGGGCTACCGAAGGTACAGGTCTCGTTCCCACGCGAGCAGGTGGAGAGGGTCTACCTGAACTGGGACCCCCGCTTCTCCCGCGCCAACGTGGAGCTGTTCCTGCCGGAAAGGGAGCTGAAACCGGGCGAAAGCGTGACCCTGCGCTGGAGCCTGCAGGTGAGGTGAGGGTGGAAGCCCCTCTGCCCGACGCGAGGAGAGGAGAACCTGCCGATGAATCGCTTTGTAGGGGCACCCCCCTGTGGTTGCCCGCTAATATGGAACAGCCGCACCTGCAGGAAAAGCCCTCACCCTGACCCTCTCCCACAAGGAGAGGGCAACACGGAAAACCCCTCTCCCGACCTCTCCCCGACGCGGGGAGAGGTGATGCCCTCATGCTGGAGGGCGAACCTCCCGGTGAGCCGTAGAATCCCCTACTACAGGGAATGTCCCCCTGCTTGCGGGGGAGACCACAGGGGGTCTGAAACCTCCACATGGAAAGCAACGAGTAGAATCACCAAAGCTACTATTGTGTCGGTAATCACCTCGTGATAGACTATAGTCGGAGGTGTGCAAAATGGAAGCAACGCATCTTGACTATGTTCGCATGGGGCAACTGACCACACTCACGTTTATTGTTGTGATGGTCTTGCACCACATACTGCTGTGGAAGACGCGAGTGAGGCGGTTCGTGCGCAGATGGGGAAAACGCCTGCGTCTTGAGACGCAAAAGAGCATAGCGCGCGGGGCTGCTATATCGGCGGCGGTGTTTCTTACAGGCGTGGCGTCGATGTTGGTTTTCTTTCAAGGAATCTTTTTGTCCATGGGCGAGACAGTACGCGATGGGACAGCCTTACCTTTGCTCAAGATACTTGTCTACTCGGTAGGTTTTTTCATTGGGATAGACCTGACATTTGCAGGCGGGATATTGCTAACGGGTGCTCTGTGGGCAGCCCATGCTCGTCGCAGGCTTGCGTCGGGCAAAGAATAAAGTTTCTCTAACGAGGTATGCCCTGCGAGCTTTGACAGGCAGCACTATCTTAGCCGAGTGCAGTCGTGTAAGAATACGGAGGTCGCCCATTGAGAAGCGGCTCTGTGATAAACTTACTGACCAACGAGACACGGCTGGTGTGACCACGAACGGGAGTGCACAGGTGGTGAGCAACAACCTGGTTGACCTGTTTGGGGTGATGCGGTATGAACAGGGCAGTGCACAGACGCCGTGGAGGTGGAGGAACATCCAAAGTGGTGAGGAAAAACTGGTTGCAAATGGAGGATTCGCCTCTGCTACCCACTCGGGTATTACAGTACAAGTGGTACCTTTGCCCTGGCTTCTTGGAGCGTTTGGAATAGGCGTTGCCATTTGTT
>JABUFA010000044.1 GCA_013314755.1 Chthonomonadia bacterium | reverse complement strand
AGGTATATGCTCGGTTAGCGGGCGTGATTTCGACCTGTCGGAAGCAGGGTCGGAATGTATTTGGTTTTTTGCGAAGTTTGTTTGCTCATGAACCTGTATCCTTGGTAGCAACAGGGTAGGTAGTTACCGATAATCTTCGCGGCGAAACGGAGCCAGAGTCAAATCCCAATCTCTGTATATGCGGTTTCGTTCCGAGGTTCCCAACCGCTCTCTCTGTCTCGAAACCACGTTCAAGCGGTACCACTCTAAACGTCCACCCCTGCTTTTCTGCACATACCAGCTGTGCCGACTGTCGGGATACTAGCCGTAGCCGTACACCTCATCTTCTACCAGCACACGATAACCCTGTCGCAGGGGGTTACACACGATCAAATCTCGTCCTTGGGGTGCAGAATGCCCCAGCAAGTAGCGGCTGTCTGGGGACCAGCGCAATGGATACACTTCTGCAGTGTACCCGCCTTCGGGCAGGCGGCGGGCGCGTCCCAAGCCAGTACAGCTTCTTCATCTGGAGTCGATCACGGCTGTATCGGCGTGCAGGGGTAGATAGATCCGACGTCCGTTCGGTGAGAGAGCGGGATTCGCCCCTGAGATATACCAGTAGCCTGTGAAGTGGACAATCCTCTCCTGACCCTGCAGTTTGCCATCTACCACTTGATAGAGAGATACTCCCTTACTCCCGTTGAACCCAATGAAGCGAAATTCGCTGGGCGCTTTTAGTTCTGCCGATGAGCCTAAAAACATCGTTTCCTTCCTCAGTTTTCCGGTATACCTGCTCCTGTTTGAAAACACAGAGACCAACAATTGTATGGGATGGGATGCTCATCTTGTCGCTCCTATATCAGATATCCGCATGCTGGGACAGGATCGACCCGATACCAAAGTGCAAGGGCGTAATATACCAGTAGTAGCGTGTTCGCCTTGTTTCAGGCTTGTAGCGGTAAACAATCTTCCTTTCAGGTACCGCGAAGACCAACCACTCGCTCTCTACAACATTTGTCAGGTGCACATCCATCTCATCCAAACAGATAATGGCAAACTGTCCATCATTGGAGACCGCAAATGGTTGTACGCGGAATCCCTTCTGTTGATTTTGCCAAAGCTTCTCTCTTTTCCCATTGCGCCACTCAATCCACACGGTTTGTGGCTGCCATATTATGTGCTCCTCGTTTTTGACTCTCTGGGGTTGCGTCCAATAATAGGGAGGCGCCCCTAACCGTACCTGGCGGTTCGAAGAGTATGCATAGTAAGAGTTGGAACGGTGCAGAAGGGGATCGTTGTCTATATAACGTATATGTCGATACCTTGGGTTAATCAGGTCCCAATCTCGGTGTAACAACTCAACCTTGCTCCGGCTAATCTGGCGAATCTGCCAACTCATGATGTCGAGATTAAACCAGACTTTTCCATCTCCAAACCAGAGCCGACGACTGTCAGGGTACCAGCCAAAAAATAAGGCATTGGACACTTTCAACATGCGTTTTTTGCCCGCAGGCATTTCAAAAACCGAGATAGCATCTCGCGATTCGAGCCTGATACCTGCCAGAAAACGTGAATCGGGAGAAAAAACACACTCATATCTGTCCTCGGATAGAGGACGATAGCGTTTTTCGCCGACGATGGCGTAGTATAATCGGTCGGCACTGTGGTACCAGTAACGATAGCTGGGTGAAATATCCATCCTCCAATCGAACATTTTGCCAACGTAAAAAAGTACTTCATTGTGCCACTTGCCATTCTGAAACCAGTAGTTTCGCACAGTACTCCACGACCTCTGCCCGTCATTTTGACTGCGCACAATCACAGGCGCACCATCTTCGGCGATAGGTGGCCCTATAGCAATAAACTGCATCACAGGGAAGTGTCTCATACTTTCACCTCAGATTGATATAGATAATCTCGCTGAAGTAGGGATTCCGTTCGTCTGCTATTACCACATCACCTGAAGCAGGAAAGTTTGTGGGCGGCGCGCTGACTTGCCACGTCCAGAGACGCTGGCCGGCAGGAGAATACACCATAGCCGGGAACGGCAGGTCGCCTAACGAAAACAGTGGTTGGTAGCCAACTCCCACAGGTTCGAAGAATGAGCCCGTAAGTCGGTATCCGTTGGTTCCAACACGTGTGCTCAGTTGGGCAATCGAAACCACTCTTCGTACAATCACCTGTGAGAAGCGATCTACCGGCTTTACGTCCGCAAAACCGTAAAAATCGTAGATGATGGAGGCATCCTCATAGGTAGGGTCTTGGAGTTCTGCATACCAGAAATTCGCCCGAAAGTGAACACCCTTTCGGGTCGCGTCGTAACGGAGTGACATTTGGGCAACTAAACCATAAGGTGCATCGTCGTAACGAATATGGTTGTTGGTTTCGCCTACGCTTCCGCTGGCAATAGGAAAGCTGCGGTTACCAACTTTCAGATAAGGTTGCCATCGGTCGTAATTTGGGGCGACTATACCAGGTGACGATGGGCCCGGTGGTAAAGTCCATTCCCTGCCTGTTCTATCTCGTACACCACGCCCCGACGGATGAAAAGCGATGCCACCTTCTATGTCGGCGCGCCCATACTTCAGACCCAAGTATATGTGGGGCGTGTCACGCGTATCTCCAAAAGTACTGGTTGGTACGTTGATAAAGCGCGAGTAAATGAAGGCGGGAGGCGGAATATAGAACATAACTTCGCATCCTATGCAGTTTTCTTCGGGTTTTGTACTAACACGTCTGAAAGGACCTGTGCCGGACTCGGCATCCCTCGTAGTCTGGAGAGGCATCAAGAGGTTTCCTTCTGTGTCTTCTACCCAAACAGCCTGGGGATTAAGGCGGTATAATGCTGTTTGTACTCTACGCTCCCAACCGTCTTCTGTGTACAAAAGCCCGTCAGGGGAGAGGACAACTAAATATCCATACGGCAGTTCCATTTGACTACGTAGCGCAGGAATAATCTGGTTTGGATCCTGTGTATCCCACGGTATCGCACCCGCGTGAGGCACTGCACTGTCCTCCTCACTCGGTACACCTACCACATCCCCAAACTTCGCCTCTATCACAAAGTAATACTCCTGTTCACTCACTAAACCCGTCACGCTGTACCGATACGGCGAAGACGCAGGCAGGTCAGGTGAGACGTTCGGATAACTGCCACTCACTGTGCCCCACCGAACACGATAACCCGTCGCACCCGGCACAGGGTCCCAATACACCGTCACCTTGTCCACCCCCGTCGGCGCGGCAAAAATCCACGGCACCGCGCTCGGAACTATCGCCTCACTGCGAAGCCAGTGCGACACATCCGTTCTGCCAGCATCATTATACGCCAAAGCCCGAACGGTGTAAACACCTGCCTCCGGCAACGCCACCGATACATCCTTCTCTACCTCGTTCTGACCAAACTGCACCACCTGCTCGTAAATCGGCGTGTCCGGGTCACTCTCTGTGCCCGCTCGCTTGAACTGCAACAACACATACACCGCACGCTCGGTCTGTGCCGTCCAGTCGCCCAGCACCACACGCAACGTCGCACTGAAATTGCCCGATGCGCTCTGCGCACTGCCTGCAAACTCCTCCGCGCCCAGCAACCCGAAGTTGCTGGTCAAAATCCCATAGTCAAACAGGGTCACTTCATCGTCGCCGTCCAGGTCCGCATCGGGGTTCCAGTTGGGGTCGCCGGGCATACTGCCGAAAGCGTCTACCAGCAGTCCAAAATCAAAGAGGGTCACTTCGTTGTCGCCGTCGACGTCGGCGTTGAGGAGGGTCAGTGCTGGCGGTTGCTGTGCTCGTGCTATGGAAACGAGCAGAAGGAGAAGTGTAACAAAGATTACACTAACTGGGGGGTCAGGAACCGATTGTTTCGCACCATTGTTGAAAGCCTCCTTTTTCTGGTATGAAAAAGACTGCGTTCAATACTGGTTGCTTAGTGTTGGCTACAATATATCACAGGGGATGTAAGGTTGTCAAGGGGTTTGGCTGAAAAAACAGGAAAAATTCAATACAAGTCTCCCCAATGCGCTTGCCTCTGGCATTGTTGACAGCAAATAACCTCCAGCAGCACGACTTTTTCACCGAAAATAGCAGTGGGGCACGCATTTTTGCGGGGGATGGAGGATAGCAGTGGTATAATATCCATAGAAGCCCACTTTGCTTCCCTGCGTCAAGATGCTGTAAGGTGCTCCATTTTCCCATGTGAATTATCCGGGATTTTTCGGGAATAACCCTTATGAACCGCTGAGGCATCACCGCATTTTGCGCAAGGGAGGAACGACTTTGAAGGGGTTAATATCGCGAGAGAGCTGGATCATCGCCGCCATTTGCGTGGCGGACCTGGTGTCCACACTCATATTCGTGCACCATCACGGTGCCAGGGAAGGCAATCCCCTGATGGATTTCTACCTGCAGAAGGGCGTGGTGCCCTTCATCCTGGCAAAATGCACGATGTTCCTGTTGCCCATCGCGATTATCGAGTGGGCACGTCGCCACAATCCGGATTTTGTACGGCGAATGGCGCGTTTTGCCATCGCTGCGTACATAGGGCTGTATGTGGTCGTGGTGGCAAAAGAGAATATCCTGCGTCCTGTGCCACCCCAGCCGGTACCTCCGGCAGTGATGACCTTTTACGGTCCCGAATATGGGCACCGTCTGCAGGGCATCTTGCCACCGTCACGTATGAGATACGACGATGCCGGTTCGCGCACGGTGACGGCAGATGGACTGTGGCGTTAACATAGAACATGAATCCAACCCGCACCGCCCGCAAAGTTCGGGCGGTGCGTTTTCATTCTACCTCCAGACTCGCAATCTGAACCACCGTATCCCCCGTACTGCGCGAGTATTTGCGCGCGCACAGAGTAACTCCTCCGGCGGAAAGCGGTTTCTGGTCTGTGTATTGAAGCAGTAGCTTACCATCATGCTCAACCTCTATTTTGCCCCCGCGCACCCGTATCGTCAGGTTATGCCATCCTGTGTCGGGCGTAAAAGGAGCCACTGCAAGATTCTGGCTGTCGCCATCGTAATCGCCGGTGGCAGGCACTTTGTGCAGCTGGACGTCCCGGCTGGTGAACAGAAGGGCATAACAGCCAGCATCCCCTCGCCGCAAGCCCACCCAGAAGCCATCCCGCCAGTCGGAGCCGCGCGATTGCAGGCGATAGCGTATCTTCAGTGTATAGTCTTTCCATGTGTTGTCGCCCAGGCTTGCGCCCCGAGGCATCCAGCCGTCTTCAACGCAGTTCCTGCCTTCATACACGCCCTCCTGTATGCGCCAGCTACCCGCTTCAATCCGAAACGTCGGCGAACCGTCGCTACCCGGGCGATAGCTGGAGAGGTCCACCTTTCGGCTGGAGCCTGCGAAGGCGAGCACGCCAAATCGTTCGGGGCGGTGGAAGGTGTCGGTCGGCGACCAGGCGAGGAACTCGGCGGTGGCGTCGGTGCTGTCTTTGGGGCGTTCGATGCGATAGAACTGCGCCCGCCAGATGTCGCCCACGTACAGCTGTTCGCCGGGTGGTAGTATCTCTTTGAGAGGTATCGCCAGCTCCGCTGTCCAGCCGGTATCCCGGTCTGTGCGGTCGTTTACCGTGCCGTCGATGAAGGTTCTCCAGCGTATCCCTGCCATGTTCCAGCGAGCGTTCTGTTCCACATCGCCCGGATTGCCATCTTTTGCTTCGGGGGTGTTCAGGTCGATCAATGCCCCAAGCGGGTTCAGGTCTATCTCTTTGTAATTCTGCCCTCTGCCCAAAGGGTCCAGGTACACCTCCACTGCCTCGCCCTCCCACACGTAGGCATCGCGCTGGGTATACGTTGACCAGATGTCGGCATCTTCGCACTCGAAGCCCACATACAGATACTGTTTGTCCCAGAGCAGTCGCGCGGTGGTGCGCACGGTGGGCGTGAGGGGAATCAGCATGGGCGCGTTGGCGGGGTTGAAGCGCCATTTCAGTTCCACCGCTGCCGCGTTCTGCCAGACAACATCGTCCAGTTTGCCGTCGATGATGGGCGGGGTAGACGTCTGCGGTACTGCCACCTGATTGGGCGGTGGCGGAGTGGTACGCGCCAGGTAGTCCAGCACGTCGGAAAGGATACCCAGCGCCCAATCGGGGTTGGCAATCAGACGATGCCAGATGTACAGGATTCGGGCGCCACGCAGGTCACCCTGTTTGAACTCCACCAGCGCAATCGCCTCGCCATACTCCTTACCGGTATCGTCTATCAGCGTGAGCACGGGGGTATACTGGGCTTCCTGTTCGCTCCAGATGTTTACCATGGGGCGCCAGCGCAGGTCGCCGTCGGATGGGAAGGGGAACTCCTGGGGCAGGTTGGTGACCACCTGTTGGTTCGGGTTGCGCACAAAGCGCAGAGAGACGCCCTGCGGTGGTCTTTCCCATCCGCGTACCTCTTTGCCCTTCAGGTAGTCCTCACGTCCTTCGGCGCCGCGGCCGCTGATAGGAAGCCCGATTTTGGGCGCAAAGACAGTGGGCGTGCCTCGCTCGTTGTAGTAGAAGGGGTAGGGCAGGGTTGGCGAAACGAGGAGTGTTCCACCCTTTTGCAGGTAGTTGAGCATGGCACGCTCACCGTCGCCCTGTTCCTGCACGGTCTGGTAGTAGTTCTCTCCGCCAAGATACAGCGCGATGGGGAAACGGAAAGGCACAAAGGTCCTGGATGCCACCAGCTCCTGCGGGGTCAGCATGGTGAGCAGATCAAATACACCAGCGCCCTGCACTGCTTTGACCAGCGGATGCCCCTGCGCCGGAACAAGCGGAGTGGGAATCACTGCCAGTGGACCGGCAGATTTCAGGCGCTGTGCAACCGCCTTCCATCGGTTTTGCATCTCCTGCGCCTTTAGATATTCCTCGCGCTTCTGGCGCACGGCGTTCAGCGTGGTCTGCAGATGTTCGAGTGGCAGGTCGCTGAGGGTGAGCGCATACAAGGCGCAGTTTTGAGGGGTGATGGTTCGCAGTTCGCCTTTCAGCGGGTGAGCCACCATCCATATTCGCCATTGCAGGACAGGCGGCCAGCCCTGAATGGCGGGAGCCGCGTTGTCCAAAGTCAAGGTTTCGGTGCTGCCGTCGGCGTAGGTGAGGCGAAGTTGCACCTGCGGCTCTTCAGAAATCAGCGCGAAGAGCATGGTTGGTTTATGCGCTACCCGTACCGGCTGGCGCGTGGCAGCTTTGCCGGCGTTCAGCGTCGGCTCTATTAAGGAGAAAGGCACACCCCATATCCGCCGCAGACCCCCGAAGAATCCCGCCATACTGCGGTTGTCATCCCAGTTCAGGTTGATGCTCACGTCCGCCTGTTCTGTCAGCTGGATAGTAAGGTAGCCGGGCACGATTCCCGGCTCATGAGGCTGGCGTGGTTTGGCAATCGCCAGGCGGGCGGACGGCGCGTCGTCGGCAACCTGTCCGACCTGTATCCAGTCACCTTCCTTCACTCTACGCACCAGCACGGTGTCGTGTCGCTGAGCGAAACGCTCAACAGCCTGCGTCTCTACCTTATTTATATATATAGGCTTGCCCCGCAGGTCGGCGAGCGGGAAGGTGAGCACCACATCGTATCGTCCTTCAGCGTCCGCCGAGGGAGGTTTCCCCTTGAGGCGCAGGGCGAAGTTGCCTCCCTGTCCCGGGCGATATTCCTCCACGTCGGTGTGCGTGCCCCCGATATTGAACGCCATCGCCGACTTCTCACCACACACCACGCGCACTTGCGTGCCCGCGACGGGGTATATCAGCTTCTCCAGCCCGCCCCACAAACCGCCATAGGTGCTTCGCGTACCCGGCGGCTGTTCTGCGCCATCATACAGCCCGTATCGCTCTGCAAACGCGCTGTCGTAATCGCGGACAGAGGGATACATCTCGTCGCGGAACAGCAGGGGGAACCGCTCGATCATTCCGCGCAGGTAGTGCCCCAGTATCGGGTCGCCGGTGTGCACATAGGTCAGCAGGACGCCGACGGCGGTCTCCCAGATTTCGTTGGCGCAGGCAGCGCCCAGCCACGGTAAGCCCGAGTTCGGCTCCATGAAGAAAGAGGCATCGATATCATCGTACGGGTTATTGTCGGAGGCGAAGATGGGCAGACAGCGGTATACCAGACTGCGTGCCAGCTTGTAGGCGAGATTTGCCAGCTCCTGCCGTTGCGGGTCGTCGCGGAAGGTGAAGTGGTACTTCAGCAGGAACGAGGCGATGGGAGCGGCATCCCAGGCGAACATGGCAGCGGGCACATCAGGATAGCAGTTGCGGGTGTAAAGGATGTACTTGCTCCATCGCACCACGCCATCCAGAATGGGCAGCCATTCGGCGTTGCGCTCGTTGCGATAGGCATCCAGAAAGGCGATGGCGATGAGCCAGCCGTTGACGTTATGCAGGGTGGGCACGCCCTTGCCGAACTGTGGACGCCAGTCGCCCTCCAGCGGCTTGCGCCAGTAGACGCACTGCTCGCCGTTGACGGTGAACCGCTGTGCCAGGTTTGCCAGCTGCGCTAGGTCTTCACGCAATCCGGCAATCGCCTGCTGGTTGCCGGTCGCATAGACGTAATCAATCGGACTATCCCAGCCCACGCCGTAGCTCTCCAGGTTGCCGTCCAGCGAGAAGGGGTCATCTTTGGTGCGGTACAACAGCCTGCCGAGCGCAGGTGTTGGGAACCGCTCCAGTCGGTAGGGCATGGGTAGCCACAGCAGGTCGTTCATCGGCGGAGCGGAGGCAAGCTGCTGGCGATAGGTGCTCCAGATGTACTGATTGACGAAAAGGTTTGGGTCATCGTCGTAGCGCAGGTCGGTGGAGTAGAGGATGCGGAAGCGCGAGGCGAAAAGCTCACCGTCCTGCGGATAGCGTAACTGGTTGTACGGTTTGCCATAGGGCAGGGTGAGGCAGAAGAACTCTTTTGCCCCTTTGGATTGCCAGCAATAGGCACTGCCCAGGTTGTGTTCGCTGTGGTCAGTGAGGCGGGCGTCGAAGAACTCGTAGGCGATGTATTTGCCCTCGTCGGGTTTCCACAGCCCCACCACAGGCACGGGATACGCGCCAATCGCCGGCGCGTATGTCCAGTCGGCGGACCACTTCGAGACGATGGTTGCGCTGGACGTGCCAAAAGCCCCTTGCATCACGTGGTCGTCGATGACGGGGGTAGGGATAACCCAACCGCGCTGGTGGAAGATGGGTGCTCCGGGCAGGGAGCAGGCGAACAGATGCAGGGGCTGTTTGCCATGCGAGGCTTCCCAAACAACGGGCGCAAACCGACGCACGGGGATACGGAAAGCGACCTGCGGATAGGGGTTTCCGCGGGTGAAGGTGACACTCACCACAGCATCATCGCCCACCTCCCACGAGCCATCGGTGCGGAAGCCGGAGAAGAGTAATTGCTCCTCGCGCGTTTGTGCTCGGGTAGCGTAGAGCGCACCGCCAACGTGGAACAGCACATCGGCGAGCGGGCGATTACCGTCCAGGAGCCTGAATCCTGTGTAACGCCCATCCTGACGCAGGGGAACACAGCGCAGGGAACCACTGCTGATACCTGACTGTGATGTTGCCGGTAGCATACCCAGAAGGTAAAACAAGCCGAAAACTGCACTGATGCAGAAGCTTCTTGCCATGTCCAGATTCCTCCCGTTTGGGAGTTCGCGGAGTGGAGGCAAAATCCTGCTGTAAAGGGAGGCTCCGCCCTCTGGAGCCTCCCAGCTGGTGTCGCTTATCCGCCCGCGTTAGCTATCCACGGATTCAGCCACGGCTCTTTGCGGTCGTTGTCGGGGTGCGATTTCCAGATGGCGTCCCAGCGGAACCACTTCACATGCCCATCGCAAAAAGCGAGGGTAGACCCCATGTTGTGGCGCGTGTATGCGCTGACATTCTGCACCACGTTCTGCACCCACGGGTCGTTGAGGTCGTACTGGTGGTCCCACAGGTCGTCGCCGGTATAGTCGGGCAGGGCAGCGCGTCCGCTACCCCAGTAGGGAAGCCACGGCGTCCAGCAGTCACCAAGCATCACCAGCTGCGCGGGGCGGTCAATGCTCGACTGCTTGCTGAAGTCGGTCTCGCCGCTAATCTGGCGGATGATGCTTTCGTTGGCGCCGTAGCTCAGCACCGACCCCGGCGGCTGCCAGCCGTCCTGCGTGAGATACCAGTCGCGAGCCCGCTTGGTGCTGGGGCACTCGTAGATGCGGGCGTTCTTGAGATATGGGTGGATTTTGTAGTACCACTGGGAATACAGTTCCCACATGCGGGGTGGGGGGAAGTTTTCTGGATAGGTGTACCACACAGGGAAGTGTTCGTCGTAGTCCTGTGCGTACATCAACATACCCAGCGCAAGCTGTTTGACGTTGGAGTTGCAGCTTGCGGAGCGTGCCTTCTCCCGCGCCTGGGCGAACACTGGAAAGAGGATAGCTGCCAGTATCGCGATTATCGCGATAACCACCAGCAGCTCAATTAGCGTGAAAGCACGTTTGGTCTGCATGTTGAACCTCCTGATTCAGATTTAACGCGTACCCGCAGGTGATGTGCTTGTTCCTCCCGGAACATAGCCCGGAGGATACGGGCTGACCCCCGGCGTCATGGTTTCTGTGGTTCTGCGGATGCCTCCACCACCAAACCACCAGTAGGCAACGCCCACAATCAGCAGAACAACCGCAATCACCATCACAGCAACCACGGGACTGACCTGTTTGCTTTTCATGCGTCACCTCCCTTGCACCTCAGAAGTTAGCCAATCCCTTCGTTTATGCCGCTAGTAAATGACGCATTCTTTGACCGTTGGGTACACTGAAGTGACTCACGTAGCTGGACAGTGGCATAGAGGATTTGCTATATTGGAAACACATCGTGTTTGGGAGGGACAGAACAGATGGCACATGAGGAGATAATCATCACGCAGGAACAAGGCGGCGCTAAGCGCGTGATATTGCAGGTGGATGGTGAAGATGCCAGCTGGTGCTGGATTGTGCCCTTTACCATTCGCATCGGCGCGGCGACGGTGCGAATGGACGGCATCGGTGGCGTGGAGACGAAGCCCGAACATCGCCTGAAGGGATATGCAAGTCGGGTGCTGCGGCGGGCGGTGGAAGAGATGACCGCTGGCGACGCTGGCATCACCATGCTTTATGGCATTCGCGACTTCTACCATCGTTTCGGCTACGTGACGGCGGGACCGGAGTATGCGCTATTCCTGCCCTCCCTGTCCGGCGAGACGTCGTACCCGGCGGGGTGGAGCGTTCGTGAGTTCACCTCGCAGGATTTACCAGCCGTGCAGGCGGTTTACGAGCGCGCGACCGCGCTGGCGACGGGCGTTGCGGTGCGAGCAAAAGATGGAGGCATCTGGCAGAAGATGCTGGAAGCGCCGGGCAGTTATCCACAGGATGAACTCTGGGTGGCGGTATCGCCTGATGGCGAAATAGAGGGCTATGTGTGGCGGGCGCGGTGGTGCTGGAGCATTCGGTATATTCTGGAGTCTGAGTTTCCCAATGCGCTGGCGTGGGGTGAAGTGATTGCGCTGAGCCCACCGGCGGCGGATGCCCTGCTGACCTTTTGCCGGCGTCGCGCGAAAGAGGAAGGGAAAGAAGAAACGTTACTGCCGATTCCACCCGACAGCGTGCTGGCACACGCGGCACGTTACGCCGACTGCCGGGCGGTGCAGATGTACAGTGAGAACGGCGGGTCCATGGTGCGGGTGCTGGACACATGGCGCCTGCTGAAGTCGCTGGAGCCGGAACTATCGCGACAGATGCGTGCGACGGCGAGTAACGTGCCAGCCCGACGGCTGACCATCCGCACCGAATGCGGGCAGGCGTCCCTCCACGTCTCTTCCAGCGGCGTGGAGGTGTTGCCAGAAGGCGCGGCGCCGCAGGAAGTGGTGGTCATTCCGCAAGGAACACTGGCGCGGCTGGCACTGGGTTTTGCCCCGGTAGGCGACCTTTGCGCCCGTTTGCCGGAGCCGCCCACCGACGGAGTGACCGCCCTGCTGGAGGCACTGTTCCCGTCGCGTTACCAGCACATGTACCTTCCCGACAGGTATTAAGTCAGTAAATCTGTCACATTTTGCAGGGGTCGGTCGATTATATAAGTGAATAGTTTTCAAAGGAGGTACTGCAACGATGAAACAGCATGTGTTCGCGTTTGCCGTGGCGCTGGTGGTGTGGGTAATGGGGAACCTTGCCATTGGTGGTTTACCTGTATTTGCCCGGACAGGGGGCGTGGCGATGGGATGTGTGACAAGGACGGATGTGTATCGGACTTTCCAGTGCGGCGGTTATCCCGCCTGCCCGGGCTTTTGCTCCGAATTTCAGTATGACACCGCTCGGTGTGATGAGTTCTCCGGGCTCTATTGCACGGAGCACGATGCTGCGGTGCCTTACCGTCACTACCAGACATCTTGTAGCCCAAGCTGGGGCTATGGTTGCATCTGTAACTGGTCGAGTAAGTGGCTGGTCAGTTCTGGCTACTGGTACCCGTACCCACAATGTCCTTAGAATTTGTTCAATGGAGCATAGGGGGAATAGGTGATGCGCACAGGCAAGTGGCAGACCGTGTTCGTGTGTGCGGTGCTTGGGATGGCATACGTAGTTTCCTTTGCTAATCCACTGCAGAACGCCTATCGCAAAGGGGATGAACGCGAGCAGTATCTCAAGCGCTACAGGCTGGTGTGGGAACAAACTGAAACGCGCTACCTGTTCCCCCAGAATCCTGCCAATGTCTACCAGCAATATTCCCAGCTGGAGAAAGAGATCCGAGCCAGAGGCGTCCAAGATGTGCATGCCCTGCGCGAACGACTGCAACATGAAGCAAGAAGAGACATAGCGGGACGGCAGGAAACATCTGTGAGCGAGTGGGAGATAGAATGGGGCAAGCAGTTCCTGCGGTTATCCCGACGGAAACGCATGGAGCACCAGAGGGTAGAGGGTACGGGGAGATACCTTCTGCATGGATATGAGGGATATCGCTGGTATCTGGGAGATGGGATAGGTGTTGCCGTCAATGACACCGTTCCCAGCATCAGCTCTGAGCAGGCTGGTCAGCCGTCACCACGTGTTGCCCCTGCCCCCATAAGGATATGGTGTTGTGAGGGAGAGTGCTACCGACACGAGGTGCGAGATATACTCGATGTCTCCCCCGAGGAGATAGCGTTGATAGCGGGACTGAACCTTCTGCGCGTAAGAGGAGCCAACTGGACCACTACAGAAACACTACCAAACCGTCTGGTGCTTGCGTGCAATCGTGTATCTGGCGATAATGGGCAAATAATAATAAAAGCGACATTACTCTCAAAGTACGGCTGGCTGTCCCAGTGGGTTTGGTTAGAGAATCGCCCCTTGCGGATAGAGATCAACGTACAGCAGTTCAAACAGGTAGATGGATACTGGATGCCCCAGCAGATAGAGGTAAAAGAACAGTTCCCCCCTGTTGGCGAGATACGCCGCATATGGCGATTGAAAGGGATATTCCCGGCGGGACGAAACGTTTCCTTGGACGAACTGTCAAGTATCCCCACAGTGAAAGAAACGGGGGTAATAGATTACCGCCTGACTGGTTGCGTACCAGAGCTACCTTATTCGGAAGCAACCTATAACAGAATGTATGCTTCCTACAGCTGGCAGGGCAGGTTACCCAGCTTGCAAGAGTTGCGTCGGATGCAACCACAGCAAGCACACAGCCGAAGGGGCGTTCGCGGATCTTTCCCGTGGCGTCTTGTTCCTCCGATTTTGCTGATTGTCATCGGCGCCCTGTGGTACTGGAAGTTGAAGGTGAAAAAATCTGCTTAATTCTGTCATCTCGGCAAGAATCTTCTGTTGTATGAATGAATACTTTGCTAAACCCCCATGAGCCTAAGATACGCAATGCCCGGAAGGAGGGACTGACAAAATGTGGCGAGTGATAGTCGGGATAGTGTGGGTAACGCTCCTTGCGGTGTCCTTTGCATGTGGCCAGGACAGCTGGAAGGAGATAGACATCTTACTTCTGCGCAAGGAGTCGGCGTTTTCCACCGTGCGGAGCGAGTGGCAGATGGAGGGCGGAGAACAAACGATAGTCGTTGACCCGTTTGACAGGGGATATGCATTTTCTGCAACCTTGTCCTCCCCTCCAGAGATAAGGCAGTTCGTGCTTATCAGAGAACAGCCTTATGCGTATTTCTGCCCGATGCTGGGTGGCGTGGTCGTTCAGCATTTGACGTGGATGCACGGCACGAAACTTCTTCCATATCTGGCTGGGCTCAATTTGCTGCGCTACGTAGACAAAGAGTCTCCTGTGCAGGTAACCAGAAAGAATGACAAGGTATGCCTCACAGGAACGCTGAGAAAAGATTTCCCGCCCATTGTGCCTGGTCTGTCGGCACGCGAAGGTATAGAGTTAGTCCTTGATCCGGCTCACGATAATGCGATTAGCGAAGTGCAGATATTCTTTGGCTCGCGCTCGCAGGTCATTGAGTCGTTGAGGGTTACTGAGTGGCAAAGGAGGGGGAACCTCTGGCTGCCCAGCGTTGTACAGATCGAGCACAAAGCCTCTAAACCGCTGACCCTGCGCTTGAAATCAACGAGGTCTGCGTCCACACAGCCACCTGACTGGTTCCGCCCACCGATGTGGGTAAGCGACTGGCGGCTGGGTATCACCAAGGATCAGGTGATAACCTACCAGTTCAAAGATAGACTACCAGGTCTTGACGAATTGGAGAGCCTGCGTCGTCAGGGCAAAGGGGTAGAGCAATCGCTCAACGTGGAGCGGCACAGGTTGAGAGGATGGGGATCTGCTCTTCCTCCAATTCTGCTTATTCTTGTCGGCGCCCTGTGGCACTGGAGGTTGAAGGTGAAAAAACTGGCTTAGCCCTGTCACATTTTGCAGGGGTCGGTCGATTATAGTAAGTGAATACTTTTCAAAGGGGGTAATACAACGATGAAACAGCACGTGTTCGCCTTCTTACTCGCCGTCGCTCTGTGGGTGATGGGGAACGTGGTATCGGGCTTCATGGTAGGTTCTGCGCTGGCAGACGAGTCCTCCACAGCTTGGAGTAAATGCCAAGCCAAAAGCAACGATGAGATTCCTGACAATCCTGCTCAAAACTGCAGAGCTACATCAGGCAACTGTACTGGTAAGTGCAGTAGATGGGTTGCGTTGCAAACCACATACCGGTGCCAGCGTTGGGACTGGTCGTACTATTGCTGGGAAACTCAAATGCCTACACTGGCGGACTACTATGAGGCAGATTGTTCAAGCCGCAACTATCCTCGTTGCGACACCTGTGAGACATTTCAGCTCAAGCAACGCAGGGTTATGGTGCCGTGGTACCAGTGTGGCGGGGAGTAGGCCTCAGGAGGTGCAGCATGCCCAGTCAGGCACGAGTCAAAATGGCAAGCGTCATTGTATCGGTCTGGCTTAGCATATTGCTAATAGTGCCCTGCGGAGCAAACGAAATCCCGCCGCAGGTAGTGCGGGCGAGCATCAAACGCAGTGAAGCGCTGGGGGATTGTACTCTGGTCTGGCAGGTATCGCTCAGCCGGTTACCGGCTCCAATATCGCCGCAGCTTCGTCAACAGCAGTACGACCTGATCTACCAGCAGTTTGTCCAGCGCGCAGCCGTCACACAGCCGCGCGACGCAGAGCGCGAAGCACATCAGGCTGCGCAAAGATTCATAGACGCCATGAACACTGCCTCAGCGGCAAGGTCGTATCAGACTCCATACTACATTACCCGCCTTTCGGGAGACCTTTATGTTTTGGGCCTCGAGGAAATCCACACTCCCGAGGGACTGGGCTTCTTAGGCTGTACCGTCCGCTACACCGATGGTTACGGCGTCCGGTTTAACCCTTGGGCAAAACTACAAGGGCAGACCGTTACAGCACAGGATGTGTTGTCCGGAAGGTCGCGTTTGCTACCCGCGGCTCGAATATGGGCTGCGCCAGGACATGCCGCGAATTATCGCTCCTTCGAGCGGCCGGTGGACCTGACGCCCGAAGTGCTATGCCTTGTCGCCGTCAGGAACCCGCTGACCTTATATGGTGCTTCTTGGTCAGTGGACAGAACTAACGGGCGCATCATTAGTCTATCCACGCGCGTTGAAAAGGGCAATAAGTCCCCCTTCCGTGTGCGTCTCACGCTGGATAAGCAACGCGGTATGGCTCTCTCGCGAGTCGAAGTAACATATCTAGGCATGAAGGGGGAAGAAGAGTATGCTGTGTCCCGGTGGGGGCAGAGGGCAGGTATATGGATACCTCTACGCGTAGAGGAAAAACAATGGGATGACAACCAGCGTATACAGCGCGTGTGGCAGTTAAAGCAGGTTATACCGCCGCAAAAAAACGCTTCCGTTCCCCTTGGATTTTGGGTGCAAGACATGCGTCTGCTTGGACCCTTTGGCACCGATAATGATGTAGCAACCCGGGCAGACGAAATCGTTGGTTACAAATGGAATGGGAGGCTTCCAGAAATATCTGAGCTGCAGGCAATGAGACATCAGGCGAACGGAGCTTCTCATCCTGCAGCTCATCTGCCACCGATGCGGTTTATTGCCCCCCTTGCGCTGACCCTTATTGGCGTTATCTGGTACTGGAGGTTGAAGCGAGCGGAGCGGAAGGCATCATCGCCCTGAAAGGAGCAGAAGATGTGTCCTCCGATGAGCAGAATACGGCGATATTGCGGTATCTGAAGCAGATACGGCAGTTCTTCCAGCGGGCAGAACATCAGGAACGGGATGACCTGGTGGGGGAAGCCGTTTTGCGGTTGCTGGTTGCAGAACGGCACGGTCTTCAGCTGCGCCCGGAACTGGTGCGCGTTGTGTGCGAGCGGGTATGGGTGGACCATCTGCGTCGACACAAACGGCGGTGCGAGAACGAGGTGCAGATGGGGGAGGGAGAGGACGCCTCTGTGCAATGGGAGGCAGATGCCGTCCTGCGGGTCGATATATCTTCTGCCCTGCAACGATTGACGCGGGAGGAACAGCAGATTCTCGAATGGCGCTATGTGCACGGGATGAGCCATGCCCAGATAGCCCAGAATCTGGGCGTTGATGAGCCGTGCGCCAGGCAGAGGTGTCACCGCGCGTTGCTGAAGCTTCGCGATGTACTCGGTGAGTATGAGAGGTGAGCGGGCATGAGGTTCAGATTACCCGGTCAGCGGTGGATGGCGCTGGTCTTGATGTGGATTGGGGTGTTGTGGTTGCTCCAGAGCGAGTTAGCGTCACTTGGGGGCGAGTATGGAATCAGAGTGTTTCCGCAGAGGGTGGACTGGGGCAGTATTGAGGCGGGCCGCCGTTACACGCAGGCAGTCACGATACTGAACCTGTCGGGTCGGTCGGTAGAGGTGGTGGTCGAGCCGAGTTGCGGTTGCACGGTGTCGGATTTGTCGCGTGCTCGTCTTTTGCCGCTGGGCTGGTATCGTTTTCGGGTAGAGGTAGACACGTCGGGGATGGGTTCTGGGGTGCATGGGCGTGTGGTGCGTTTGCGTTTTGTCGCGGGGGATAGGGTCTGGCACGAGGATGTGTTGTTTCGGTTCAGCGTGAACGCAGAGGGGCAGTAGTTTTTGCTGAAGGTTGCTGTCACACTTTACAGGGTTCGGTCGACTATATAAGTGAATACTTTTCAAAGGAGGTAATGCAACGATGAAACAGCAGGTGTTGGCTTTTGCTGTAGCAGTATGCTTGTGGGGTGGTATGCTGTACCTCTTTAGCCTGTTGACACCAGCACACGGAGATGAAACCTCTTTTGTTGCACGTAGGTGCGTGCAGAAGAACGATGAAGAGAAAATAGTGGAACGCTGTGAACCCGCGATAAACAACCAGGGGCAGCCATACTGCAAAGGCTATTGCGAGCGTTGGGAACCGGTAGTGCCTACGTGGCGATGCGTTGGACCCGCACTAGCCTGGCGCTGTACTGAGACGGAAAGAGGCATTGAAGTCATGTATTTTAGAAGTGCATGCGGGCAGAACCATCCCCAGTGCGACACATGTGGCAAGTGGACAGCTTTCTTCGATGACACCATTTACATTCCCTGGCCGATGTGCCAGTGACGGAGGTACAGGCAAGCATGCGCTGGCGTGTATTGGGCAAGTGGCTCTCTGGAAGAAGCATTACAGAATTGCCATCTATCTCGGCCGATGTGCCAGTGACGGAGGTACAGGCAAGCATGCGCTGGCGTGTATTGGGCAAGTGGCTCTGTTGTTGTGGCTTGATTCTGGTTGTGTGGCGTTGCTACGGTAGTGATAACATCTACATGCCCCTGCGCCAGCGAGAACAACGAACTGCATGGCTAACCTTTGAATGGCAGGCGGACGTTGAGGAAACCCCTAAAAATGGCGTGCCGGAACTGCCAGCAAAGCTGCAGGGGCGCCGACGGTATGTGCATACTCTTACAGTGGCACGCCAGGGAGATTGGACATATATTGTACAGACTAAGCCCCTGCGTGGCTTACCCAACGATGTCATGATTGAAAGGCGCTCTGTGCTGAATAAGGAGTTTGCCTACACTTTCTCCATCAGCCAGGAGGCTGTTGCCAGTGCGTCGGCTTATCATTCTGTGGCTCAGGTATGGCAAACGGACGGAGAAGCAGTACGCAAGGTGGTTTCGCCTCTGCTGACGGGAGCAGTTTTGCCCGAGGTACTGGTGCTTTTGGCTGGTTTTAGTCCGAGTGATCTGTACGGAAAAAGTGCTCAAGTGCAGGTAACCTCGCGACAAAGTGATGTGATACTGGAGGTCAAAGACCTGCGAAGCGGGCGGCTTGCACAGATGACCTTAAGCAAGAGCCACGCTCTGTGCCCCGTATCTATGCGAGTGAAGGACGCCGACACCACACGACAATTTGCAGTGCATTCCACGCGCTGGATAAAAGGTGTTTGGATACCTTCAGAGATTGTGGAGGAATATTCGCAGCCTTTCTTGCACATGAAAAGAGTTTGGACGCTACGCTCTATAAAACCGACACGCATTACGAAATCAGACTGGGAGGTGCCTGTTGGTACAGTGGTAAGTGACTTTCGCTTGACCACCGTGGAT
Organism: Chthonomonadia bacterium; assembly: GCA_013314755.1. GTDB lineage: Bacteria > Armatimonadota > HRBIN16 > HRBIN16 > HRBIN16 > HRBIN16. The sequence continues at coordinate 6,356 of JABUFA010000044.1, read as the reverse complement.
AATGGCCGGGACCCTGACCGCAGTGTAGTTGTTTCCTATTCATGGCAAGGGAAGTTTCCCTCAGAAGCGCGTCTGCGTGATATTTTGGAACAACAGCGTGCTGAAAGCAGACTGGCGCAAGAAACACCTAAGGTTTATCCGTGGTACCGATTTGTACCTCCCTCGCTTCTCATTCTCATCGGCGCCCTGTGGTACTGGAGGTTGAAGGTGAAAAAAGCGGCTTAGCCCTGTCACATTTTAGAGGGTTCGGTCGATTATATAAGTGAATGCGTTTTCAAAGGAGGTAATGGAACGATGAAACAGCACGTTCTGGCATTCGCCGTGGCGCTGGCGGTGTGGGTAGTGGGTGGCACGATAATGAATCTAGAGATCCCAGAAGCGTCTGCGCGGCCTACAAGCCTCGTGGAAGGACACTGCAAGTATAATCAAGTATAATCATGTGCCCATAGATTGGTGGCAGCAGGGGTGTCGAATCGAGGCAGACGAGTGCATGGGTTCCTGTACAGGACTAGCACGGTTGGATAATTTATGTGAACCGGCTGTAGGGACCGGCTGGGTATGCCGGGATTACGACGATCTTGTCCCCGTCTACTATTTTGAAGCACCCTGCAGATGGAGGGATACTCAGTATGGACGGGGATGTCAGTGCGATGTGAACGATGCTGACGTATTTCGCTACCCCATGCCATTTGAAACACCGGGAAAGTGGTGTACGGAGGAAGAACTTGCATGAGGAGGGGCTTATGATGACCACCAGGCTAAAACTTGCCTGTCTCACCCTGATGCTAATACTGAACCCATCGGTTGTTGCTCAGGGGACAGACGCAGAACTAGAACAGGCACTGAGCCGCTACGAAACGGGGGCTTCTCGATTCATAACCGAATGGCAGATACAAAAGCAGTTGAAGGTTAGGCTCGGCAGTACCAGTAAGGAGTTTCCGTCTCTGCACGGGTCTGGAAAAGTTCAGCAGTGGCAAGGGGGATTTCTCCTTTCTCTGAAGCACACTCCCGCGATGTTTGCTCTGCCCCAAATATCCAATAAGGTCATGCCTTCCTACCGCTCAAGGGAGGAGGAGTGGGTCGTTCTGAAACGCACTCCCACAGCGATTATTGGCGGTGTTAAGGTTAGCAGCCGGGTGCGCGAAGCGACCGCTCAACGCCTCTATGGTTCGGGACACGGATTGAACAGTGCGCTTTGCACAGCGGTTCTGCTGGGAATGAACCCCCTGCGGCTGCTGGAGAAAGGTTATACCTTCCAGCGCGAGGGGAAGCTTGTGCGGGTGAAGGGGCGATTCCTGCCAGATGTTCTCGTGCAACAGAGGGTTCCAGAGGCGGAGATTGTACTGGATGTCGCAAAGGGATACGCTCCCGTCCGCATGACGGCAAGTACCGCGGACTACACCGAGGAGGTACAGGTGCTGGAGTGGAAACAGGTTGGGGGGATGTGGATACCTCAGGATGTGGAGTCCACGGATCAGGTGCGGTCTGGCACCAGCAACACAACAGCACGCACGCGCTGCCGTCTGATAGCCGTGAAGAGAGCCTCCCCTCAACCTCCCGCCTGGCTCACCGAAGACCTCCTCATTGAGGATCACAGGTGGGGTCTTCCCGGCGTAACCTACCGCCTCAAGGAAGGGATACCGACGATAGAGGAGCTGAAGCGTATGCGTCAGCAGCAGAGTGGACCACAGCGAAGTCGCGCAGGAGAGGTTGGATGGCTGAAGTTCGGCGCACCATTGCTTCTGATAGCCGTGGGCATCATCTGGTATCGCAGGCTGGGACGCACAGAGTCAGGCAGGTAGCACAAAAGGGGTGACATCGTTCCCGAAAGGAGCATGGCGAAGAGCAGGCGCGGTACTGCTCGCTTTCTGGCTGCTGGTGGGCTACGCCCTGCCCAACACGATATGGCAGAACGTCTCGGCGGCGTTGCTCATCCGCCGCGCCGTTGTCGAAGCGCATCCTTTAACCACGCTGATAGTGACCGGTGCACTGTTCGCGGCGATATGGATAAGCTTTATGCGGGATGCCCGTTCCGATGCGTGGGCGCAAACGGTATGGCTTCTGCTGATCGTGTGGGCAAGCGGCTATCTGTTTGACCCACCCGGCAGGGGATACAGCGGCGTGGAGGTGATGCGCTGTGCCCTGGTGCTGGCGATGGCAGGGTGTGGACTGCTGTGTGCGCGGGTGCTCAAGCCGGGCGAAGTGATGGCTCTGGTCGTCCTGCTGGCGGGAATGCAGGCGGGATTCGCGCTTTACTACTACTTCACGGGGCGCAACCTGTTCTATACCTATCAGATAGGTCGGGCTGGAGGTACATTCGGCACGCCGGTGCACGTATATACGCAGATGCTGATGGCGATTCCGATGGGTATGGCGTTGTGGCGGGTTCGTAGAGAGCGTGTGGCAAGGGTGATACTGCCGCTGGCGCTTGCGCTTCAACTGCTTGCCCTGTGGGTGACCTACACGCGCTCGGCGTGGTTCGCGATGAGTGTTGTTTTGCCCTGCGTTATCTGGGCATTGTGGCGCAACTGCCGGCTGGCAATTGTGACGGGCGTCATCATGTGGATTGCGCTGGCAGGGATGTATACTCTGCGTATCGCAGGCAGTCCACAGTACAGGGATACCACCGCGCAGGCGCGGGTGGATGTGTGGCGCATGGGATGGCAGACCTTCACGCAGAACTGGCTGTGGGGCGTGGGAACGGATAACGTGCGTCTGTACTACACCTCCACGTGGCGAGGCTATCCGGTCAGCACGTGGTACGGTGCGCCTGAGAATCAGCTCCTCCTGTGGCTGTGCGAACGCGGTATCTGGGGTGGACTGTTCGGGGTGTTTTTGATAGTATCGCTGTACCGCCGGTTGCGCGAGATGTCGCCGCATTTGCGCTGGGGTCTGGGCGGCGCACTGCTGGCGATGGGGATACTGGGCATGTTTCAGTCGGTGTTCGGCAGGATAGAGGAGGGCGTCGAGACGGTGCTGGTGAACGCTATCTGGGGAGCGATGGTGAGAAGGGAGGCGACTCACGATGAGTAAACAGCGGGGCTTTTCGTTACCGGAGATGCTGATTGTCATCGGCATTATCTGGTTGCTGGCGGCGCTGCTGTTACCAGTTTTCAGCAATGCACGCAAGCGCAGCTACGAAACCGAATGCACCGCGCACCTGCGTCAGATTGGCATGGCGATCCAGATGTACGTCGCCGACCATGATGAGCAGTATCCATTGCGCCTGATGTCGTTGATGCCCGGATATGTATCACATCGTGGCGTATTCTTATGCCGATTGGATCAGTTCGAGGGAAATGCACCGCCCGGACAGTACTGGGTTTCGCCCGGAACCAGCTACTTCTACCTCGGAGATGTGGATTACGGTATTGATTACTTCCGCAACATCGGCGCGTACGACCCCAACTTCCCCGACTGGGCGATATATATTCGCACCATGCCCGCCAGCGAGGCGAAGGTGGTCTCGGATAGCTGGCATCGCTTTCCCGAGATGACCCTGCGCCTGTACGCCGACGGGCATGTCAAGATGGAACCCTCCTAACGGGCGGTGACGCCAGGCCAGCTGTCCGTGCGGAAGGGCGAGGCAGGCAGCCCAGCCCTGTTATACAGGTTGCACACGGGGTTGTCCGCCCAGGCATAGCGCACGGCAACCGGCTCCGACACCTGCGGGCTGGAGACCACCACCGTGTTGCCCTCAATCCGGGCGTCCGCCCACACGAACTTGCGATCCGCGCCGGCGATAGCGAACCCTTTCAGCGGTTCGCCGTTCGGGGTAGTCAGCCCGCCATCTACATGCTTGAAGTAGAGGCGTATTCGGTTGCCCTCGCGCTTCATGTGGCTGTAGATGGGACCGGAGTAATCTATCTTCCTGCCGTAGGCGATAGCCAGCGCGTTTAACGCCAGCCGCTTGCCCACGTCCTGCTTGTTGCGCGGGTGAATGTCATCCGCCTCACCGATGTCTATCGCCACTGCCATGCCGGTTTTGGGCAGGCGAAGGGTCATCAGCTGCGCCTCGCGCAGTTCCGCCCACGCGCTTTCGCCGGGTTCGGGCTTCGTTGCCATGAAGTTCGCCAGCTGCACGAACAGGAACGGGAAGTCTCCCTGTCCCCACGCCTTGCGCCAGTCTTGAATCATGGCGGGGAAGAGGGTGCGATACTCGTATGCTCGCCCGGCGTTGGACTCGCCCTGGTACCAGATGGCGCCCTGAATGGCGTAGGGCACGATGGGCATTATCATCGCGTTGAACAGCCCGCTGGGTTTCCACGGGTTGTTTCGTGGATGTGTTGGTCGGTTGGGGCGAGGCGGCTCAGGTTTGCCCTCGGCGCGCGCCCTGGCAGCGGCGTCCTCCCACGCCATAACCTGCTGACGGAACCGCTGGATTGCCTGTGGGTAATCCTGCACGGCGCGTTCCCAGTTTTCCAGAATGGGACGCAGTTGCGGGTTGGATTCCAGCGTGCTTCGGCTTGTCCACGACTCGGCGGGAGTGCCGCCCCATGCGCTCTGTATCATGCCGACGGGCACGTTCAGCGCCTGATGCAGTTCGCGGGCAAAGAAGTACCCCACCGCCGAGAAGTTACGCGCCGATTCGGGCGTGCACACACGCCACTCCCCGCCGGAAATGTCCTCCTGAGGCACGTCGGCTACCGCTTTGGGAACCATAAACAGGCGAATCTGCGGGTAGTTCGCAGAGGCAATCTCCTGCTCGGCGTTGCGAGCAAGGAACAGGGGCCATTCCATGTTGGACTGCCCGGAGCACACCCACACCTCGCCAACCAGCAGGTCGCGAAGCACAATCGTATTGTTGCCCTTTACGGTCATCTCAAACGGACCGCCGGCGGACACGGGCTTCAGAGTGACGCGCCATTTGCCCGTGCGGTCCGCCGTGGTGAACACCTTTTGCCCATGAAACTCTACCGTTACCTTCTCGCCCGGCTCGGCGGTTCCCCACACGGGTATCGGCTGACCCCGTTGCAGTACCGCGTGGTCGCCGAAAATCCTCGGCAGACGAACATCCGCCGAAGCCATGCAGGCAACGGCAAGGGTCAACAGCGCGATACACAACCATCTGTCTGCGTGACGCATGTGAACCTCCTTTTACAGTTTTATCTCCACTTCCGTGTCTCCATCTATCTGCAGGATCAGGTTGCCCCCTTCGGGCAGGTACTGATTGGGCGGGGAAGGGGTTATCGGCTTGCCGTTGATACGGACCTCTGGCGCGCGCGACAGCCTGTTGACCAGCAGGTAGCAGGGACGCCCCGTCCACGGCTTCACGCGAAAGCGCACGCGCGTGCGAGAGTCGCTCAGTACCTGTATCGCCCCGGGGGCATGTACGATGAGACCGCTATTCCGAAGCACGCGGTAGTCGTATACTGGACTCAACCCGTACAGGCGCACGGCGTTTGCCTGCACCGTTCCCGGATTGATGGCGGGACCGTCACTACGCTGTTCGCGAAGGTGATAGAAGTCAGGCAGGAGACCTTTGCGCTCCGGGTCGTCCTGCTTCCACGTGTGTTGAATGCCCGCGGCGGTGATGCCATCCGCGAGTTGTTTCCAGTGCGCGCGAGGCTCCAGCCGTGCCAGCCAGTAAAGCGCATCGGCGTACACCAGCCCACACCACTGCACGGGCTGTCCAAACCACACGGGAGCCTGCCAGTTTGTCGCGCCCAGCACGGCAATCACGCTGTAGGGTCCTACCTTTTGTCCAGTAGGATTAATCAGGTAAAGCATGGGCACTCCTGTCCATGCCCAGTAGCGTGCCCGGCGCAGGTATTCGGGGTTGCCTGTCAGCTCATAGCCCAGCACATATGCCTTCACCAGATGGGCGGAAGCCAGAATGTCCGGTGTGTGCAGGGGCATTTCCCATGTCTGCGCGCCGCGCGGCACCGTGTTGTCAAAGCGCTTCAGCTGTTCCAATCGCTGGAGTGCCTGCTGGATGATCTCTCGGTCGCCGCAGAAGACCGCCATCTCCAGCAGGCGTGACAGCACCGCAGCGGTCAATCCGTTTGCCGTGCGCTCCCAGTGCGTGCGGGCGTAGTCGGGACCGCCGGGTCGGGGCGCATAGAGCACCGTGCCATCCGGCTGGAACTGTTGCAGCAGTTCCAACGCACTGCGCCTCGCCGCCTGAACCGCCTCCGCCACCGAGCCGTACAGCAGAGGCGTCACCGGGTAAGCAACGTGCGACACGCGACTGAACAGGTATTGCTCCCGCGACACGGCTGCGATGGCTTCCTGAGCGGTCTGTTTCAGCCTCTGTGCCATCTGCGTGTCGGCGATGTGTTCGGCAATCCACTCCATCCAGACGGCGGCGTCGCCGGCAGGTTGCGGACCGAAACCGGGCCAGTAGGCATGTCGGT
>JABUFA010000043.1 GCA_013314755.1 Chthonomonadia bacterium | reverse complement strand
CAGGGGTTTTGGAGAAATTTTTCGTAAATTTTATGAATCCTTGGTCTCGGTCAGGATCAAGGGGGTAACTCCCCACGCCTCCAGCATGGCACAAACGCGAGAAACCGGCAACCCCACGACGTTAAAGTAGCACCCTTCGATGCGCTCGATCAACGTGGAGCCATACCCCTGCGCGCCATACGCCCCCGCTTTGTCCATCGGCTCACCCGTAGCCACATAACGGCGCAGATGTTCTTCATCGACTCGCCGAAACCACACGCGCGTGCATACCGCCTCACCCTGCTCACGAAGCACCTCGCCCTGAACAGTTTCCAGTAGAACCACCCCTGTATAAACCTGATGCTCGCACCCGTTCAGCCGTCGAAGCATCTGCAGGGCGTCATCGGCGTCCTTGGGTTTGCCCAGCACTTCGCCTTCGTGCACCACGATGGTATCCGCGCCGAGCACGATTCCGTCCCGCTCGCGGAGCGCAACTGCCAATGCCTTCTCCCGTGCCAGGCGAAGGGCAATCTGTTCGGGAGTGTGTCCATCTGGGGGCGTTTCGTCGATATCGGCAGGTACCACCCGAAAGGGTATCCCCAGCAATGCTAAGAGCTCCCGCCTGCGCGGCGAGGCAGAAGCCAGAATCAGCGGACGATACGGAAGCCCTGTACGAGACATCAGCAGCCCTAACTCCGTCCCTCCGACGAATGTTCCAGCAAGGATTATACCCGAAGAGCGATGAAAAGAAGGGATGCAGGGGCAAGATGAGCTTGCCCCTGTTTCGCGCAGGTTATGGGTAGACCACGCCTCCAATCTGAGGGTCCCACATGTCCACACTGCCGCCACCAGGTCCAACCTTCAGCACGTTCACCAGCACGTCCCAGTAGACGGGGTTGTACTGCTGGATGAAAGCGTTCTGATTGCGGTGATCGTTGGTCCAGGTGGCTTCTGGGCGCATCCACTTTACATGCCCGTCGCAGAAGATGAAGTTGCTGCCGTTGCTGTGGTAGATGGTGGGGTTGTTCACCGGGATGGGCGGATGCGCACTGGTGGCGCCCAGGCTGAAGTAGATGCTCCCATTACGTGCCACAGTACCGTTGGTACGCTGAGCGCCTTCGTATACCAGAATGGTCTGGGCAGGCTGTTGCATGGACGCATCGGACGCGCCGTCAAAGTAACCCGCGTTGGCGGTGCTGCACCCCGTGCGGGTGTACTGCTGTCCCGGATGCCCCGCGCGGACATAATCGTTCATCACGTAGTTCTGCCCGGGCGAGTAAACGTTGCCCTGTCCGGGAATAGCATGTGGGCAGGACCACAAGTTAGAGGAGGGGTTGTTCGTACGCATCTTCACGTAAGGGAAGATACCGCCCACGTCCTGACCCAGTCCCGTACCTCCTGACTGAATCCATCCGTTGTTCGGATACTCGCACAGCCCCGTTGCCGGGTTAATCAGTCGCTGTCCGCCCGGCGTGGGGAACTTGCCATCGTAGTCGCTGGCATACATCAGGAACGCCAGTCCAATCTGCTTCAGGTTGCTGGTACAGGTCGCCTGTCTCGCTTTGGCACGAGCCTGCGAGAAGACAGGGAACAGGATGGCTGCCAGTATCGCGATAATCGCGATAACTACCAGCAGCTCAATGAGTGTGAAGGCGTTGCGCTTCACGGATGAGATTCCTCCTTATTGATTTTAGATTTCGTACTACAACACCACGTCGCCACGCTCTTCCGTGCGTACCCGAATCGCATCTTCTACGGGGAGGATGAAAATCTTTCCATCGCCGGATTCGCCGGTACGCGCATACTGCAGGATGGTCTGCACGATAGGTTCCACGTCTTCATCGCGAACAATCATCTCGATTTTGACCTTCGGGGGCAGATAGATGGTGTATCCGGCGCCGCGATAGTGTTCCCGGGACTCCTCGTTACTGCCGCGTCCGCGCACGTCGGTAACGGTCATCCCTACCACACCGGCTTCGCTCAGCGCCAGCTTCACTTCGTCCAGCTTGAACGGTCGGATGATACACTCAATGCGTTTCACGCCACCTATATTCTACCCCCAAACCACAAACTCCTTATCTTAATATGTCTTAACAATCGGCAGGAACCCGCAAAAAAACGCGGAGGCTTTTTCAGCCTCCGCCTGCGCATGGGTTGCACTTATCACTGCGAAGTTAGCGATTGGCATGTATCACAATGTTACCGCCGCTCAGGTTGCCCCAGTCCGCGAACACCAGATGGCCATATTCATCGTACAGCCACAGGGCGAAGAAATCTCCCCTGCCGGGCTCGCCGGAGTCGAGCACCATCGCGTAGAAGCGATAACTGCCCATGCCGTTGATGGTCGCCCAGCCGCTGAAATACCCTTCGCTGAGAGTGGGAGCGTACACCCAGTCCACAGCCCAGGACTTGACGTTGAAGCCCAGTCCATGCCGCTGGTACTCCAGGCTACCCTTGACCGTTCCGCTCTTCTGCACCTGCGCCACGAATCCGAAGGTGCGCCTGTAGCCGTCCATTTCCAGCCATCCACCGCCGGTGATGAACCCGCTGGCATCGGGCTGATACGCGGATACCAGCAACACCTGCTGTTCGTCCATTGGGTCTCCAGCCCCATCGTAGCTGACCGCGTACACCGAGAACGTATCCGCGAACGGCGGCGACCACACCATCGACACCGAACCGCTGTCGTCCACGGGCAGGACATTACTGGTAAACACCACGTTGTCGTTCGAATCCTTCACGTAGAACTGGACGCTGGATGCGCCGTTCACCACCGACGCCACGACCGTCTGGTCAGAGCCAACGAGCACAGGCTCCGAAGCACTGGTATCACCGCCGCCGACCACACCGGTTACCACCCCGGCGGAAAAGGCACACGGTAAGAATACCGTCGTTATCAGCAAAGTGAGCACATAACGCATCGTTTTCATCGGTTATCCACCTCCTCCACTCTAACATTGCCATAATCCGGGATAAACACTGCTCGTTAAAAATACTGTAGGACCTGCGCAGTGTCTGCTAATCATCTCTGGAGGGCGAGGCTCCTGCCGAGCCGTTTGAGGTGCCAGCCCCCCTGTGGTCCCCCCGCAAGCAGGGGGACATCTTCTTTCCGCCTGCTGGAAGTCAGAGGGCAACCACAGAGGGTTGCCCCTACAGGGGCTCACCTGCAGCTTCGCCTCTCCCCGCGTCGGGGAGAGGTCGGGAGAGGGGTTTCCATCCCGTGTTTCCCTCTCCTCGTGGGAGAGGGCCAGGGTGAGGGCTTTCGCAGGGAGGTCAGATGGGGCTGTTGCACGTCAGAGGGCAACCACAGGGGGTTGCCCCTACGGTCGGCTCCGCCCTCCAGATTGCAGGGATGGGTCATCGTTCGGCTCCCCAAGCTGCTGTGCCAGTAAAGCATTTCTTCCGATGCACCCAGCCTAACCAGCAGGATACCCCCGCCTTCACAGAGTAATCTCTAAGCGTAACTTCAGAAACATGCAGTGAGGAGCAGACGATGAACGCACATAGAGCCTTTCGTGCGCTGGGCGTCCTGCTTGCAGTTTGCGTCGCTATACCATGCACAGCAGGCGACGACAGCGCACCGTTGATAGACCCCACCCGACCCGTAACTCGCATTACCCGAACCAGCTTCACCCTGCAATACTTCACCCAGCAACCCTGTGAGAGCAGGGTACAGGTTCGGGAAGGCGATATTCCCATGGTCGCCTGGCGACCGGAGGGTAAGAAGGTAGACTTCTGGGCACAGCCCGGCGTGCGAATCGTGCGCGTGCCCGGACGACGGCAATGGCACACCGTTACCGTTGACGGTCTCAAGCCGGGTAAACGCTACTTCTACCGTATTTACGACCCAGCCGCCGTGCCCACCCCCGAGGAGAAACGCTGGGGCGCACAACCACCCTGGCGACGGGAATATGCCGTATCCACCCAGGCACCCAAGGGCTATAAGACCATCATTCATGTGCCGGTGAAAGTGCTCATTATGCCCAACGTCATCAACGTGGCTTCGGCACACGACTCCACTGGCGCCATCGCTCCGCGCCCGCAGAAGCTTACCGCGCAGGAAATTGAAATCCTCCGCAGGGAGTATGCCACCGCCTCGCGCTTCTTCTGGGTGAACAGCGGGATGCGCTTCTGGGTGGACTTCCAGATTTTCATCGACGACCGCTGGCAGCGCTGGGGACCGGAACCCGAAAACGCGGACCCCTTTTACAAAGGATGGCCCGTCTGCCGGAGCTACCCGGGCGAAGACTTCCGCGGTCCCGGCGGCGGCGAATTCACGATTCTGGACACCAAAAACATCCTGCGCACCAACACCCAGCCCGTGGAGGAAGAACGCCCTTACCCCGGGCAGATTGAACAGGCGTTCCCGCGTCGGTGGAACCCACGCACGCAGAAGTGGGAGTTCTATGGCTCCGGCGGGGGAACCTTTGGTGTGGACGGCTTGCCCGATGGCGTGCCCGCCCGTTCGCAGTTCCTCGGCGGCGGCGATACCGCGTGGCTGGTCACCCACGAGTTCCATCACCAGATGGAGTCGTTCGGCGCGTTCTCACTGGCAAACCGCGAGGATGACCGCATCGTGTTCAACCACCCCGAACCGCGCTACCGGCAGGTGCGCCCCGATGGAACGGTTGCCGAAAACACGTGGAACGGCTCAGGCAGGCACGGCGAACACTGGCAGTGCATGGCATACTGGGACCGCACGCTCACCGATGCGCAGTGGCTGAGAATGTACATCGGCTATACCATCACGGTGCGTGATGCCGACGAGGACGGCGTGCCCGATGATGATCCACGCCTGCCCTTAGATGAAAAGCGGTTCGGCAGTAACCCGCGCAAACGCTCTACCGACGGCAGAATCAGCGACCTGCGTAAAGTGATGCTCAGTACGTGGGCGCCGGCGCACCTGCAGTTCAGCTTCAACAAACCGCCGGTGCAGAGCATCAAGCCCGACCCCCTGCACCCCGACAGCGACAGGGACGGGCTGACCGACGACATAGACCCCTATCCGCTTTACCCCTGGCAGCCGTTCATCTACGCCTACCGCGCCACCGTGGACGGCAACGAGAGCGAGTGGGCGGACGTGCCCCCCGCCGGCGAGATGCGGGAAGGCGGGATGCACTTCGTGTTCAAGCAGGCGCACGACGAAAACGCCTACTACGGACTGTTCACCGTGAAGGGCAACTGGAAGCGGATTTACGCCGTGTTTGACGGCGAAGGCAAAGGCGTCTTCTCGCGCGAGGGCATTCAGACCATAGAAGTACTGAACGGCGACACGCTGACCGTGCGCTCACCCTGGGCGCCGGCACCGGGCTTGAAGTGGAAATCCTCGCGCAAGGCGGATGGCACGACCGTCTTCGAGTTCAGCCTGCCCAACCGCGGCGAGGGGATATGGTACTGGACTCGCGGCGGGCGTGAGGTGGGCGCATCCATCGACGTGATTGCCAGCGACGATAAGGCGTACTCTGTGTACGAACCTTACCATCTGTTCTACGCGGTGATGCTGGAACCGCAGGGACGGTTCCCTCTGCCTGCCAACGCCCCCGCCGAGCTGAGCCGCGAATCGGCAACGCGCGTGCTTATGCCGAACGACCCCGCGCTGAAGTTCACCGGCAGCGGCTGGAAGCTGGAGGGTGGCGTACTGCGCCACTCCGGGCACGAGGAATCGGTGGTGTATATCGACGGGCTGAACGCGCTGGAGTTCGACCTGTGGGCACAGATCGAGGCGAAGCAGGACGGCATCCTGGGCTCGTTCCTGCCGGGCACACCGCACATGAACGCAGGGGTGGACTACATCGCCTTTGTAGGCGGATACGGCAACACCATCACCCGGTTCCGCCTCTTTGGGCGCGAGGAAGGCGATGGCGAGGTGATGATGACACCGGGCAAGCACAGCCTGCAGCTCTCGCGACGAGGCGGTGAAGTGTGGCTGCTGGTGGACGGCAAGCCGATTCTCTACGCCGCCGATCCCAACCCCAAACAGCCGGTCAATCGCCTTGCCGTTATCGGTGGCTACGGCGGCGACCAGGTGTTGTATGAGATACGGATACGGGTGCCGTAATCGGCCTACCCTTGCGCCCAGATGTAGCCGCAGGCTTATGAACTTTGAACAAATAAATAGAGTTATGTTGCGCTACCGGTCTGGCAAGGTTCCTTCTTGGGGAGGGCGAGGCTCCTGCCGAGCCGTTCGGTTTATGGTCGTGACGGAGCACGACCCTCCAATGCCAGCATGTGGAGGGCGAGGCTTCTGCCGAGCCGACTTCGCCAGATTGAGAAGTCTTTACGGCTGAAGCCGCTCCTTTTCAGACGAAGCCAGCCTGCGCTGGCTGTGTAACCCTGCGAAGGCAGGGTTTGGTTTGAAGGGGTGCGGCTTTAGCCGCAAACCCATGCCCAGCATCCTCTTTCCCGCACAGGGGGAGGGCAGGCGGTGCACATCGGATAGATGCAACTATTTTTTCAAAGTTCATCAGCCTGCGCTGATTGGAGGGACGTGCTCCATCGCGTCCTTATAGGTCTGCACGTAGCTGGCGTACCACAGGGTAAAGTCGTGCTCCTTCGCCAGAGCGATTTCGGGGGAGGATGAATTGCCCCTTTCGCTCGCGTCTGGCATCGATGTATTCTTTGATGTAAGGGAGAAGATTCGGAGCGTTCTGCACCTCGTCCAAAATAACTGGCGGCGCGTAGAGCTGCAGGAAGCCCCTTGGGTCTGCGCTGGCAGCAGAGAGTATATCCGGCGTCTCTAACGAGACGTACCGGTATCGGTCACCAAACAGGTGCTGCAGCAGGGTGGTTTTCCCTGTCTGGCGCGCCCCCGTCAGCACCACCGCGGGGAACTCGCGTGCAGATCGCTCCAGAACAGGCTCCAGACTTCGCGAGATATAGGGCATGGTCGTCCCCCTTCCTGCAATCTTGCATTATCATTGCAAAATTGCAGGCATTTGTCAAGTTCGACCGGGTGCTGGGCACAGGTCCGGGTTAAGACTGTTCAGCTCCTCTGGCGCTACCTGCGCAGGACGGGTGGGAAGTCAAGCCACGATGTGCCGACATCATCGCTCTGAGACCGCAGTACCAATCAGAACAGCCTTCGCTTCCCTCGCTTCTCTCCAGCGCTCTACCCACTCATAGAGCGTTGGTAGCACGATGAGCGTGAGCACGGTGCTGGTAATCAATCCTCCTATAACCACGGTAGCCAGTGGGCGTTGTACTTCGGCGCCCATGCCTTGCGAGACCGCCATCGGCAAGAAGCCGAAGCTTGCTACACTTGCGGTCATCAGCACAGGACGCATCCGTGTGCGCGCCCCCTCAACAACAGCGTCCAGGCGTGGCATACCCTCTTTTCTGTTGCGGTTGATCGCGTCAATCATTACCAGTCCGTTTAGCACTGCAATGCCACCAAGCGCGATGAAGCCAACGCCTGCCGACATGGAAAAAGGCATTCCCCGTACCCACAGCGCCAAAATGCCGCCTGTGAGCGCGAACGGTATAGCGGTAAATACCATCAGCGGATGCCTGATGTTGCCCAATGCCAGCACCAGAAGCAGAAAGATGACCGCGAAGGTCGCTGGCACCACGATGCTGAGCCTTGCTCGCCCTGTCACCAGGTGCTCGTACCCTCCACCATATTCTATCCAGTAGCCGACAGGTAATCTGATGTTTTGCAGACGCTTCTGTACCTCTTCTGTCATCGAGCCCAGGTCGCGCCCACGCGCGTTTGCCAGCACCACCACCCGCCTTTGCCCGTTCTCGCGTGTGATACGCACAGGTCCCTCCACAACGCTCACTTCTGCAATCTGACTGAGGGGAACACGACCGTTCGACGGGGTAGGGATAAGCAGTCGCCGAATATCCTCCGGCGTTTGTCGGTACACTTCTTGTAACCGCACAGCGACATCCACCCGCTGCGCTCCCGAAACAATCGCTGTGGCTGTTTTGCCTGCCAGTGCGGTTTCGACCGTGTCCATCACGTCCTGTACGTGGATCCCGTAGCGTGCCAGTTGCTCTCGGCGCACTCTTATTTGCAGCTGAGGTAGCCCTTCTGTTGTCTCCATTGCCACATCTGCCGCGCCGGCCACCTTGCGCATCTCAGATTCCACCCGGCGACCGATGCGCTCTAGCTCGTTCATATCCTGACCAAAAATCTTTACTGCCAGATCCGCCCGCACACCGACGCCTTCCAGCATCTCGTCCATCCGCAGTTTGATAGGCTGGGTGAACGTGGGGGATAGCCCGGGCATCTTGGCGACCTCTTGAGCTATTTCTGCCACCAGCTCGGGCTTCGTATGTGCTCGTCTCCATCTTGTGCGCGGTTGCAACTCTATCATCGTATCTGCCTGGTTGACGAGCATGGGGTCGGTTGCGGCTTCAGGGCGTCCAATGCGGGTGAAAACGTTTTTAATCTCGTTGGGGAACTGCGCTGTCAAATGCCGTTCCAGCCGACCTGCCAGCCTCACCATTTCCTCCAGAGAGACATCTGGCGGGTAGGTGCCTGTTATTGTGATGCTACCCTCATCCAGTTCGGGCACAAATACACTACCGAGCTGCCGGAATAGACCGAAACAGACTGCAGCAAACAGCACTGCTACTGCCAATGTAAACACCGGGCGGTTGACGTGCCAGTGCAGGGCGCGCACGTAAAGAAGTGTTAGACGCTCAAGCACCCGGTTGTGTCGCTCTATCTGCGGCTTCAGAAACTGCGCACACAGGGCAGGGACAACTGTCAGCGCAAGTAGCATAGCCCCTGCCAGCGCAAAGATAACCGTGAGCGCCATTGGTCGGAACATCTTACCCTCTATCCCCGATAGCGCGAGAATGGGCAGGTACGCCGCCATGATGATAAACAGCCCAAACAGCGCGGGACGGAGCACCTCCACTGTGCTCTCGTGAATCAGGTTTTCTACCTCTTCGGAGGTCAATTTGTCGGATGCCTGGCGTGCGCGCGACAACCGTCGCACAGTATTCTCCACAATAACGACCGCCCCATCCACGATCAACCCGAAGTCGATAGCGCCCAGACTCATCAGATTGGCAGATACACCAAAGGCGCGCATGCCCAGTACAGCAACCATCATCGCCAGGGGAATCATACTGCTAACGATAAGTCCTGCCCGCATCTGGAGCAAAAAGAGGAACAACAGCACGACCACCAGCAGTGCACCCTCCGTAAGATTGCGCAGCACCGTTCTCAGCGTACCGTTGACCAGCTCCGAGCGATCCAGATGTACTACCAATTTGGTTCCGGCGGGTAACGACTTCTCGATGCTCAGCAGTTTATCTTTGACGCGCTGCACCACCACGCGCCCATTTTCACCGATAAGCATAAGGCTTAACAGATACACTTGCTCTCCTTCGCCTCGCTGGGTAAATGCCCCGTAGCGTACCGCCGGTGCTTCGCTGACGATGGCGACCTGCGCTATAGTAACAGGCGTACCGTTGTGGGTTGTTATTACCACCCGTTTCAGGTCGTCTAAGCTGGTCAGCTGCCCCACGCCACGAACGACTGCTTGCTGCCCACCGCGTGTAATGTATGCGCCTCCAGCGTTCTGGTTGTTCGCCTCCAGCGCTTCCAGCACATCGCGCAGTGTTATCCCGTACGACTGCAGTTTGCGTGGATCTACCTGGATCTGAAACTGGCGTGTTTCGCCTCCCCAGCGCGTTACCTCTGCCAATCCGGGCACCGTCAGCAGCTGGGGTCGCACCACCCAGTCCGCCAGTGTTGACCGTTCCATAAGGCTTAAGGTGGGATTTCTTATCTCGATGTGCGCCAGCTCACCCAGTCCGGTACTGACCGGACCGAGTTCTGCTCGCATGCCGGGTGGCAAACGGTCCTGTATCTCCCCCAGTCGCTCGTTGACGAGCTGCCTTGCAAAATAGATGTCCACCGAATCGTCAAATATTGCCGTCACTTGCGACAGCCCGAACAACGAGACCGAGCGTGTCTCGCGCAAGTAAGGTATTCCAGCAAGACCTACCTCGACAGGAAAAGTGATTTGTCGCTCCACCTCCTGTGCGCCGAGCCCCGGTGCCTGTACGTTAATCACTACCTGCTTGTTAGTAATGTCTGGCACTGCGTCAATAGGCAATTGTGTGGCCTGGTATATCGCCATGCCTGCCGCAAACAGAGCTAGCACAAGCACGATAGTGCGATTTTTAATAGAGAAGCAGACGATAGATTCCAGCATCACTCCTCACCCCCACCGGTTAGCATACCTTTCAGCAAGGAGGCGTTGTGCACCACGATGCGCTCACCGGGGCGCAGTCCGTCACGAATCACCGACATGTTGTCCTCCTGTTCGGCAATCTGTACCTGACGCAGGCGGAACTCGCCCGGCGTTTCAGTTGCGACGAACACGTAGGTACCGTCCTCAATCTTCTGCACCGCCTCCGATGGCACGAGCAGTAACTCCTCTTTGCTTACCCTCACGGTTACCACGCCTTCGATGAATTGCCCCGGTTTCAAGGTTCCGCTGTCGTTGGATATTCGAGCGCGAGCCTTCACCACCCGCATGTTGGGGTCCGCTTCCGGCATTATCGTGTCTATCACAGCTTCATAGGTCATGTCGGGCAGCGCATCTGTTTTGAAACGCACCCGCTGCCCTACCCGCACCAGAGGCAGGTACTGGGGGTACAGGTCAAACACCGCCCACACCTTACTGGTGTTCACGATGCGAAGGAAAGGCTTGTCCGGGGTTACCGTCTCACCGACCGCCGCTCGCACCTCGACAACCTTCCCATCGAACGGGGCAACTACTTGCAGCAAGCTTCCCTCTCCCGGTCTACTACCAAGCAGGTGCAGTTCTGCTTCCGCAGCATTCAACTCCATCTTGGCTTGCTGGTAATCCGATTCGGCTTCTGCCACCTCTTTGCTGCTCAGATACTGCCCCCGGAATACCCGCTCGCCACGTTGCAGCCTCGCCTGTGCAATCTGAAAGCCTTCCTTCGCAGACTGCAAACGTGCTTCCGCGGATAGAAGCGCTTCGCGGGCGCTGATGAGGCGAGCTTCGGCAGCTTGCAGCTCGGCTGCTGCCGTTTCGTTCTCGGCGCGCAGGGCGTCGTACTCCTGTTGTGCGATAAGCTGGGCACCGAGGAGCTTTTGTGCGCGATCCAAACGAGCCTGCGACAGCTGCCAAGCAACACGTGCCTTCCGCACACTGGATTGCTCGCTCTCCACTGCCTGTTGCGCAGCACGATACTCCGACTCGGCAGTGCGCAGCTCCTCTTGTGCCTGCGCCATGCCCTTGCGAACTTCCTCGAGCGGGGGGTTGTCGAACGCTCCCAGTTCCGCCATCCTGCGCCGGCGTTGCAGCTCGGCAAAGGCGAACTGCATCCTACGCTTCGCACGCATATAATCTGCCTGAGCGTTGCGAACGTCCTGGCTATCGAGCACCGCCAGCACTTGCCCTGCCCTGACCTGGTCACCCACGCGGACGCGAATCTGTACGATGCGTCCTACCACCCGTGCGTTCAAATCGGCAACGCCTTCAGGAGAGAGCTCTATCTGTCCAAAGAGCCTCAGCGTGCGCTGCAAAGGCTGTAGACGTACCGTTTCTATACTCAATGCCGCTAATCGCAGGCTTTCAGGCGACAGCGTAACACTCTCTGGTAAACCCGTCTCTGCGGCGGTGACTGCTGGCGCTGATTGCTGCTGCTGGCTGGCACGCAGCCAGACTAATGCACCAGCGGTTAGCAGAGCAAGAACGACAAACAGGATAGCAGTTGTAACAGGACGCAGTACCTTCATGGTCGAGCCTCCTTCCAGATGGGGTAGTAGACATGGGCGAAATAGCCGCGAACCCGTTGACTTTCCACCCATGCGAGTGCCAGTTGAAGTTCCGCTTCTACAGCCTCTTCACGCGACAGGCGCACCGTACGCTGTGCCTCCAGTACCTGCAAGATGTTCATCGCTCCGGTCTCGAGACCTGTCTGTACAGAGCGTGCCAGCTGCTCCACACGGGGCAGCACCTCCTGTTCGTAAGCCTGCCAGCGGGTACGAGCTGCCTCCAGCAGGAGCCGGGCACGTGTCTGCTCGGCGGCAAGCCTCTGCTGTGTCGCCTGCAGTCGTAGTCGTTGAGCGCTGGTCAATTGGTGCTGAGCTTGTAGACGCTTCTGCCTTGCCCCGTAGTCCAGAAACGGTAAGCTGAGTGTTATCCCCAATCCAGGTCGGGTACGGCTGCCCGTCCAGCGTTCTACACGCAATTGCACGCCCAGGTCCGGGATGCCCTCCACCCGTATCTGCTCCGTCTCACGCTCGTAAATACTCAGCAGTGCCTGTTCCTGGACAACTTCTGGGGACAGGATAGGAGATGTCTTCTCCTCCTCACCGAAGAGGGCAGGTGAAACCGGTGCAAGAACATGCTGCGTATCTTGTGGGTAACCCAGCAGCGCGTTCAGCCGAGCCCGTGCAGCCTGTGCTTCCGCTTCCCTCTGCTTGTTCTGCAAGCGGATACGTTCTGCTTCTATCTCAACCTGCACAAGGTCTATACCAGGTCGCACACCTGCCTGGATCTGCTGGCGGACGAGATGAACGGTCTGTTCAGCGTTCTGTAGTGCCTCACGTGCAAGCTGAAGCAAACGCTCCCGGTATGCCGCCTCAAGGTATGCTGTTGCCACATCGGCAAGCAACAGGTTGAGGTCGACTTTTGCTTTAGCAAGCGTTAGAGCGCTCTCAGCAGCGGCAAGGCGAGCGCGTGCCCTGCGCGCCCCGTTAATCTCCAACGGCTGGATTACTGTGAGTTCTTCGTCCGTTCCACCTGTTGTGAGGGCAGGGGCAAGGCGCACATCCATCGGCGCCGGGCGTCTGGCTGCTGACAGAAGGTTCTGCCCTGAAGCGACCTCCTCACGCACAGCGTTCAAAACAGGGCTCTGACGGATTGCTATCTCGAGAGCCCGGTTGAAATCCAGATTCCCTGCTGATGAACTTGCAACGAGTAGCAAAAAAGTAACGCAAACCAACGGTAGCCTCATCTCGCCTCCTTTAGAAAGCCGGGAATGTAACGTGACGGCGCGCTCAAAGGCGCACTATCGTGTTTCAAGCGTCGATGTGGGGATCAGACAAGAAAAGGAGGCGCACGCCGACCGTGGGCACCGGAGAGCAGGGAGGGGGAATGCGGCAGGCAGGCGTCTACACCGGTCTGAACGCCAGTTGGTTCTGCCAGCACGATGCTCTGATGGATATGACAAGCCTGGGGCACTACCGAAGTGCCCTGCTCCCCTCCTGCTTGCCCGGCTATGGAGGAGAATGCACAGTCAGAAACGCATGGTGAACATTGGGGGGAGGTTATCTTGCTGGTATTGACGGAGCCGCTCTCTGCCGAATGAGCTGTTGTCTGGACAGGGGCGAAAGGAACCGCACATTGGTGACAGTGCCAGTAGCCAATGTAAGCGGCATGAATAAACGCCACTATCCAGATATAGCGCATAGCTTTGAGCACAAACACCGGTAGTCTCTCTTGTGATTTAATTCCTTTCGGTTGCTAACATATAATACCCCGCCCCTGTGTATAACGTCAAGTACTTCACCCCGCTATAGATACCCGCCCGCGTAGCCCACGTTGAACTTCATGGTGGTTTCCTGCGCATCGTCCAGGCGGATGTTCGCTTCCACGTTGCGATGCATCAGGTTCTCGATAATGAGCGTGCGGTCGGCGTTGACCAGCTCAATGCCAATGCGGTTCTCCTGAAATTCGTTCTTGCGGATGGTATGGCTGTGCGGACGTGGGGCAGTTGGTTCACCCTCTTTTATCTCCAGCGGGCGGATGCCGTGGTCCTGGTTCGCTGCGATGCGCACGCCTTTGCCGCAGCGGGTGAAGATGTTCTCCTCTATCAGCCAATCGCGGCTGGTGTCGTTCTCAGGAGCGGAACGGGCGAACTCCGGCACATACTTGCTCCACAACAGGATGCCGTGTCCACACGCCTGAAAAGTGTTGCGTCGCACGGTGAAGCCCACCCCGTTTTCCACCGCGATACCCGCCTGCCGATTGTGCAACATGCGGTTGTTCTCTATCACGAACTCGCGCGAGAAGCCCAGCCAGAAGCCGTAGTTGCAGTAGTTGGCGAAGTTGTTGCGATAGACGTTGCCCCGGCTGAAGGTCGCTTCGAAAGCGATATTGGGGCTGTAGGAGCCGTCGTTCTCCTCGAACAGGTTGTCGTCACAGCCGACGGGTTCCATCTGCGGCGTCATGCCTGCAAGGAAGAACCCGTCTCCGCCCAGGCGGGCGTAGTTTCTGCGGAAGGTGTTCCGGCAGGATTTGTACACGATGAGAAAGCCGGTGGCATCCGCCCCCATGTGTCCGTAACGCTCACCGCGCGGTTCGTAGCGACAGCAGAAGTCCGCATAGTTGTCTTCATACAGGCTGTCGCTGGTGTCGTACAGGTGAAACCCGAAGCCGCTGCAGTAATTCGCGACGTTGCCCCGAACGGTCAGGTAACGGCATCCGTAAGCCAGCAAGCCGTTCATCTGATGTTGCAGGTCGTTATCGGCAATCAGGCTCTCCTGCACGCGATGAAGCAGAATGCCTCCACCGTACGCCTTCTCGGCGGGAAGCCAGACGTCCAGAAAGATGGTGTTCGGCTCCACTTCGGCGGTGGAGGTAATCTGACAGCCGGTGATGGTCAACCGTTTGCAATCACTGGCATGGATACCGTGGTAATACTCGCGCAAACGCAACCCCTTGATGGTCACATCTTGTCGCCCTTCCACACGCACACCTACGCCCGTGCGGTCTTTGCCGACGAGCAACGCGCCGTTGCCGTCCAGAGTTATCCCATCGGCAGCAATCGTGATGCCGTTTGGCAGGTGATACACACCCGGCTGCAAAACGGTATCTTCGGTAATCACCATTCCATCGGTTGGAACAAACATCTTCTCCTCCTCAGCGAATTATCAGTTTGACGGCTGCCACCGCCGCCAGTACCAGTACTACACTGTCGAACAGCTTCTGCGGGATGCGGGGCAGTAGCCACCTGCCCAGATAGACGCCCGCCACGATAACCGGTATCACCGCCACGTTGAACAGCAGGCTATGCGCGGTCACAATCGGTCGGGCGGGATTGATAAGGCTCAGCGCGACGAAGAGCGGCAGCTTGGACAGGTTGACCGCGAAATAGTACCACGCAGACGTACCCATGAACTGCTCTTTGGGCAAACCCAGACTTGTCATGTAGATGCCCATAATGGGACCCGCCGCGTTCGAGACGGTGGTGGCGAAGCCCGCTGCCGTGCCCGTGGTGGCGATGCCGACGGGGGAATGGGGAGTCAGACGGTCGCCCCACCGCTGGCGCAGGAGGTGAACCGCCAGCATCACCAGCACCAGCGTGCCGATAATCGGTTCCAGCAGGTCCCTGCCGCTGCCCATCTCACCCAGCCGCCACAGGAGCACCGCCCCCAGTACCATGCCCGCAAACACCCATGGAATGAGCTCTATCAGGCGATTCCACTGCGCATGGTGGCGATACCACATGACCGCGAAGATGTCGCCCACAATCAACATGGGAAGCATCGTGCCGACCGACGCCCTGCCGCCAAACGCCGCCGCCAGCATGGGCACTACCAGAATGCCGATGCCCGGCACACCAGTCTTGGAAACCCCTATCAGAAACCCGGCAAACGCCCCGACCAGTATCTGCCACGGCTCGTACGACAGCAGCACTACCGTTTCTGCTCCTGTGTGCGGATTTGGGGGCAAGCGAAGAATCGCCTCCGTTCCGTTTCTACGTTTCCGTGCGATTTCCCTTCGCGAGGAGCTCCCCCGGACGGATGGGGAACCTGCCGGTGAGCCAACCCCTCTCCCAACCTCTCCCCGACGCGGGGAGAGGTGAATCTGTCAGTGAGCCGACCGCAGGGGCAACCCTTGTGGTTGCCCTCAGGTGTCCCCCTGCTTGCGGGGGGACAACAGGGGGGCTGACACCCCCTGAAAAAGCCCCTCCTGACCTCCCCGCAGGCGGGGAGGAAAACCCTCACCCCAACCCTCTCCCACGAGGAGAGGGAAACACGGCTCGGCGGGGGACGCAGAGCCAACCCCTCTCCCAACCTCTCCCCGACGCGGGGAGAGGCGATGCGCCCCTTCCCTCGCAGGGAAGGGGCTGGGGGTTAGGTTGCCTTTCAATAACGGCTCGGCAGGAGCCTCGCCCTCCACAGGGTAAAAGCGGCATCATTCCTCAATAAACCGATGATACCTCCCTAACCAGTAGGCGAGCAGGAAGGCGCCGCCGTACTCTTCCGAGTGCCCGCTTCCGCCCCAGTCCATGCGATAGGGGTTGGCGTTCCATTTCAGTCCCTGTCGCTCGTCGGGGGGCAGAGGGGTGGTAGAAATCCACTCGCCGAAGCGGCTTCGCGACTGCGAAATGGTCAGGTCAGTGCGATGGCTGTTGCGCACTTCCCAGCCGCGCAGGTCCCAGGGCCAGCGTTGCAGGGTTTGCACCGCCTCCTCCACATCACAGGGCTTGCCCGTCGCCAGACCGTAGATGAAGTTATACAGGGGACTGCGTTCCGGGCGGATGGTGCGCCAGGAGCGTTCAATGCTGAGCTGGATCAGCGCGCGGCGCGAAGGCTCCTTCTCCAGCATCACGATGGGATAGTAGGCAAGGAACCACAGCTCATCATCCGAGTGGTTGATGGCTTCGGGCGGGTCGATCACGCGCCCCTCGGCGGCGTTGAGCAGGTAGTGGTGCTTGGTAATCAGCTCCTCGTACTTGTCCTTGAATCGCTGGTCACCGCAGATGTGGTACGCAACTTTCAGATGCGAAAGTATCTCCATGGCGTTGAGTGCACGTTCCTGCCACCACCAGGGGTCATCGTTCAGGTACTCCGGTGCCCACACTCCCCAGGTAGTGCGCTTGCCGTCCGGGCGGATGAGCAGTAGATTGTCGTCCAGGATGCGATTGGTAACCGCCCGGCAGACGTCCGCAATCTCTTTGCGCTCCTGTTCGTCCGCTACCAGTTCGTAGTAGATGTACCATGCAAAGTAGTGTCCATCGATTTCGTCCGAGCTGGTGTCGGTCTTGTAGAGCCAGCCCTTCTGGGGAGAGGATTTCCATCGCTCCGGGCTGAAGTCCGACAGGTTGACGTTCTGCTCGTCCTCGCGGGCGATGGCACGCGCCACAAAGCCCGGTGAGCCCGTTTTGTATACCAGTTCCAGCATAGCACGCATACTCTGGCGAGCCAGCTCCCGCGCTTTGGGGTCTTTAGTGGTTGCATATCGGAAGGACTGCGCAGCAACGGTGATAGACGTCCACAGTCCATCGTTATCGGTAGCGTTGTAGCGGAACTTGCTGGGGTCTTCGGGGTCCAGCAGCTGACAATCAGCGGTGAAGCCGTAGCGGTTGTGGCGTGCGGCGTTAATCTGTTCGTAGTGTTCCGCCTTGTCCACGAGGCGCATCTTGCGCGCCTCTATATGTGCCACACCCTTGTCAGTAGCGAACCACGCGCCGCCTGCACCGTCCAGAGCAATAGCATATACCCGGTTGCCGGGTAGCCACCGACGCCCCCAGAAGTAACGCCATTTGCCCTCCTGAAGCACCGCCGCGCCCTCGCTGAAGCCAACCCATACCCATCCCGTCTGATGGTCGCAGGCGATGGCGGTCACGTTGTAATAGGGCAAGCCGCCCGGCTCGGGCTTAATGGGCAGAAGGTAGTCATCCAGGTTGGTGACGATGATTTCGCGCGAAGTGCCTATCCACCAGTGCCCGGCGGCATCACGGGAGGCACACTGGGGGGTTCCATCGAAGTTTGGAGGCTTCTGACGGGGATAAAGCCGTTTGGGATACTGCAGTTTGGGGGGCGGTTCGGGCGCCATCTGCTGGGCGGTCAGGGGCGGATTGGTCGCCTTCTGCCATCGCTCGCCTTCCAGGGTGTAGATGTCTCCCGCAAGGCAGTATACTTTGCCCGCATGTACCCGGATGGCGGTTACCGGCTCTTCAGGCAAGCCGTGCCGCGCCGTGTACTGATGCGAGATGAGCTGAAAGTATGGCGAAAGGGTGAGTGTCGCCACCATTCCCAGAAGCATCATTTGTCTCCTCCTGCTCTTGATTATTCGCTTCACTAATCTTCGTGGCGTGAGGAAGATTGTCCTGCAGGAGCATGTTCAGAGAGAACAGTTCATAGATGGCACCGAATGCAAAATGGCTTTGATAACTCAGTAGAGACTGTTGACCGAGCGCCCCCGTTCGACTTCGGCGTGCTGGGGCGCAACCTCAGCGCGATAGGAGACGAGTAACTGCTTCTCTAAAGTGGGGGGCAGAACGGGCGTTCCGCCCCCTTCTTGGGGAAATGGCTTAATCGCCCGGCATGGTTACCGCTATCGCTACGTTCCGCAGGTACTTTTCCGCTACTCTCAGCACATCCTCGCGCCTGACTCCTGCTATCCGGTCGGCAAACTGCTGGTCGAAGCCGTAACCCAGTCCTATCGCCTCATACCAGCCCAGGAAGTAGGCGCGGTCGCGCACTCGCTGGTGGCGCAGGGCGTACGTGCCGATAATCAGCTTCTTCGCTCGCTCCACTTCCTGTTCGGTAGGGGGGGTGGTGCGTATCGATTGCATCTGCTGCACCAGCATCTTCTGCACATCGTCCACCACCAGCACGGGCACTCCGGCAGCGCTGATGCGATAGGGCGCAATCTCCACGAACCCCAGCAGGCAACTGCCCCCTGCCAGCGGCGGATAGAAAGAGCCTATTTCATAGCCGATGCCCGAGGCATCGCGCAGGTTGACAAAGATGCGTGAGCTTTTGCCCCTGCCCAGTATCGCGTCCAGAACAACTAACGCCGGGTATTCCGCAGAGGTCAGCCCCGGCACGGGATAACCTGCCATGATGTATGCGGTGTTTCCCTTCTGCTCGCGCACCACGCTGGACGATTCCTGCAGAGGAGTGGACGCCAGATTGGGACGACGCATCGCGCTGCGCGCCTCCCAGCTGCCCAGCAGGGTGGTGAACTTCTCGACGGCACGTTCGGCTGGCACGTTGCCCACCACCACAATCACCAGGTTATCGGGCGTGTAGAAGCGGCGATGAAACTCCTGCAGCTCCTGCGAGGTGGCACGCTCAATATACATGGGATTTCCGGTGAAGGGCTGTGCGTACGGATGGCTGGGCGGATAGAGCAGGGTTCGCAGAGCCATGAAGGTGCTGCGAAACTTCACTGTACGCTCCGCTTGCGCCTCTGCCAGAGCCTCTTTCTTCGCACGCTCCACCACCTCCGGCTCAAACTGCGCGTTTTTAATTCCCTCCGCCAGAAGCCATGCGGCATCATCAAACGCCTCGGCGACCGTGGTGATGGATATTTCGGTATAGTCGGGTTGCCAGTAGGAGCGTATCTCGCCGCCCACACGCTCGATCTCCTGAGCGAGGGTTTGCATGGTCTCGTTGGTGGTGCTGCCGAACAGACTGCGCGACACCAGCAAGCCGATACCGCGTTTATCTTGCGGCTCCGCCCACACACCTACCTTCAGGAACGCTTCCAGTGCCACTACCCGCGCGGATGGCTCATGCGAGACCACAATCACCGCGCCGTTGCTGAGCACACGCTTCACCGGCTCGGCGGTAGCCACAGAGCCAGCATACCCCCAGAATATCAGCGATAACAGTGCGAGTAACACGCGCCTTTTCACCGATTCAACCTCCAGTGATACCTATTGCGGCAACAGATACACCACCACTCGACGTTCAGGGTTCAGATATGTCTCCACCACACGGCGGATGTCTTCTGGCTTTACCGCCTGCACGTTCTTCTCGTACTCGGTGGCGAACAGGTAAGAGTCGATCATTTCGTAGAAGC
Source organism: Chthonomonadia bacterium (assembly GCA_013314755.1). Lineage (GTDB taxonomy): Bacteria > Armatimonadota > HRBIN16 > HRBIN16 > HRBIN16 > HRBIN16. The sequence continues at coordinate 7,821 of JABUFA010000043.1, read as the reverse complement.
CGAGCGTGGATGCCTGCCCCTCGGTGGTCTCGATGCTGAACAGGTAGTTGCCCAGTATCTCGCGTTTGGCGCGGGCGAGCTCCGCCTCCGACACCGGCGTTTTGGCGAGCTGCTGGAGCGCGCCCACCACCATCGTCTCCACCTGAGCGGGGTTGCCCCCTTCGGGCAGGTCTATCACGATGCTGAAGATGCCCGGATAGCGCTGGGTGAGAAACTCGGTGGTGACGCGCGTTGCTACTCCCTGCCCGACCAGCAGGCGCGTGAGCAGACCATCGCGTTGACCGAGCAGGGAGAGCAGAAGGTCACACGCGCACACATCCGTCACCTGCTTCACCGACGGCGCCATGAAGCCAATGCCCACCACCGGAGTGCCCCGACGCACCTTAAACTCGGCGTGGCGGGGCGAATCAGGGGGCGAGTCGGGCGCAGGTTCGGGGTCGGGGATTTCCCCCTTCTTCCATTCGCCGAAAAACTTCTGCGCCGCGGCGAACGCCTCCGCTTCGGTCACATCGCCCACAATCACCAGCGAGGCGTTGTTCGGCACATAGTATTTGCGGTAGAACTGCACCACCTGCTCGCGCTGGATACGGATGATGGAGTCGCGCGTGGCGGCAACGGGCAGGCGATAGGGATGATTTGGGAAGAGCAGTTCCGCCAGCCGCTGGTTGGCGTCGCGCAGGGGGTCATCTGCCGCGCGGGCGAGCTCGTCCAGGATAATCATCTGCTCGCGATCGACGTCTTCGGGGCGCAGTGCGCTGTTCTGCACGGCGTCGGCGATGACCTCCAGGGCGTTCTGCCAGTACCTGCTGGCGACGGTGGTATACAGGTGCATCCAGTCGCGCGAGGTGGTGGCGTTCAGCGTGGCGCCCAGATCCTCGATATCGCGGTCTATCTCGCCTCTGCCGCGTTTTGCCGTGCCGCGAAACAGCAGGTGCTCCATGAAGTGCGCCACGCCGTTCGTTTCAGGCGTCTCGCGGGCTGAGCCGGCGCGTACCCACAGGTCTATCGTGACCAGCGGCGCCTCGTGTGCCTCGCGCACCAGCACGCGCAGCCCGTTCGGCAGGGTTTTGAGCTTGATCGATTCGGGGGGCAGGCTGTTCGCCTGAGCGCCAGCTGACACCACCAAACACAGCAATACGATGATTGTGCGCACGGAACCGCTTCTCAGGTGAGATAGCCTATTATACCTGCCCATTTCGGCAGAATCGCCCCGTTTCCCTGTGCCGGGTTACTGCCGGGTGACCGCCGGCTGACTGAAGATACTGCGCACAGGCGCGGGCATCGGGCTGTCCGCTCCCTTCACCGACCGCCAGATAATCTCGCTGAAGAGCAGGTCATCAATGCGGTCCTCCTGGCTCAGGTCCATCGCCAGCGACTCGCGCCATCCCCAGGCGTTCGCCGGGTTCTTCTCGTTCAGGTCCCATCGGGCAGGGCGACATTTGTAAGGCGTGAAGTCGGGCTTGTCGGTGAAGCACCGGTACATGGGTGTGGCAGCGGCATCGTACTGGCTCAGCGGCTCCAGCCCCAGGATCAGCTCCATCGTGCGAAGCATGGAGCAGGTGGTGTACAGCGTGCTGTCCACACTGCGCCGCTTCACGTACGGCGAGATGACCAGAGCGGGGCTTCGGTGCGCGTCCACGTGGTCAGGACCGTTCTGGGCGTCGTCTTCCAGCACGAAGATTGCCATCTCCTTCCAGAAGCGGCTGTGGCTGAGCGCTTCCACCAGCGTGCCCAACGCCAGGTCGTTCTCTGCCACCATCGCGCGCGGTGTGGGTTTGCCCGGTCGCGTGCCGTAGGTATGGTCGTTGGGCAGGCGCATGATAATGAAGCGGGGCAGGTCGCCGTTCTTTTCAAACTCGCGGAACTCGCTCAGGAACTGTTCCACGCGCGTCATGTCAGGGATGTCCAGGTTGTACGGCGCGAAGGTGGGGCTGAAATGCCCTTCCAGGGAAGGCATCGTCGCCCTCAGCGTGCCGTCCGGTCCCTGAGTAACGAACTCGGCATAGGAACGGTAGCTGACGCCCGCTCGTTTGCAGGCATCCCAGATGAATCCCGCATCGGGATAGGTGATGGGGTTTGTGCCCTCGTAGTCGTAGCCGTGACCGTGACCACCGTAGCCGTAGGGCCAGATTTTCTCGACGTAGTCGGTGGCGTAGGCGGCGGTGGACCAGTTGTGCCCGTCTGCCGAGACCTCGGCGTCCACATAGAAGTTATCCAGCAGGACGAACTCGCGGGCAAGCGCATGGTGGTTGGGAGTAATCTCCTCGCCGAAGATGCACAGGTTCGGGTCGCCATTGCCCTCTTTCATGTCACCAAACACCTGGTCGTAGGTGCGGTTCTCTTTGATGATGTAGACCACGTACTTGATGGGGCTGGGGTCGCCGACCTTCGCCGGGATGACCTTTGGCAGTTTGGACGGCGCCCGCGTCAACAGGCTATCGCGATAGGGAAGCAGTTCGCGCACGCGCTGGGTGTACTGGCTGAGGGTGCGGGCATCGGGCACAGGCACGAACTGCACCGTCCCGCGCAGGATACTGCCGATGTACTCGCGCGCGGGATTGGCTTTCGGCGTGACGCCTTTGGAGTTGAGCACGTACAGGGTGCTGTTATCAGGAGCCACGCGCACGCCCGCTGGATACCAGCCCGCCGGAATGAAGCCCAGTACCCTGCTCTCCTCGCCCGAGACGTCCACCACTGCGACAGCGTAGTTGTCGGCATTCGCGACGTACAGCCGCTTGCCATCGGGCGACAGCGCGAGGCTGTTGGGTGTGGAGCCGGCGGGTGCTTTAGGCGATAGCGCCACGTTAATCTGCTCCACCGCCCTGCGCTGTGCCACGTCAATAACTGTCACGGTGTTATTGTTCGCGCACGCAACGAACAGCCGCTTGCCATCGGGGCTGAAGGTCATCTCGTTGGGATGGGTGCCGGTCGGGATGCGGGCGATGCTCTGCCAGGTATTCGTGTCGAACAGCTCCACCGAAGCCATCCCCCAGCGACTGACCGCCAGCAGGGCGCCATCGGGCGAGACGGCGACGCCATACGGGGAGCCTTCCACCGGCAGCTTCCTCAGCAATCTGCGCTCGGCAAGGTCTACTACTGCCACGCCGTTGCCCTTCATCAACGCCGCATAGAGCCATTTCCCGTCGGGGCTGACGGCAACCTGCGCCACGAACTGAGTGGCGGTTTCGCCCTCGGGCTTCACTGAAATATCGCCGTCCTCCATCAGTCGCGCTACACCTGTACGGAACACGCGCACCACGTCGTCGGAGCCGCCGGAGACGTAGAGCCGCCGCTCATCCGTGCTCCAGCAGATGCCAATCCAGCCTTTGGCGATGGGCTGTTGATGCAGGATGCGTCGCCCCTGAGCGTCTATCAGCATCACCGAGTGTCTGGGAACGCCACAGTGAAGCACTGCCAGCCTCGCGCCGTTTGGCGATAGCGCCAGCCCCAGTGCGCCTACATCTATCTCTACCTGCTCGCCCACCGGATGAATACGCCAGCCGTTCGGGAGAAGCACCTCACCGGAAGGCTTCCTGCCGGGCAGTTCTGCCTCGGGCTTTGCCCACAGGGGGGTGAGCAAGAGGCATATCAGGCAAAACGTCCACCATCGCGCCGTCCTCATGTTGAACCTCCTGAACGAGTTTCCACTGAGGTAGCGATTCGGGGGAGGTCCACACCTTTCCTGTGTGGAGGCGGCACCATCGCAAGACGTTACAGGTTGCTTATCGCCTGTTGCAGGGCTTCACGAACCGCGGGCGTCCAGCGTTCGTTCTGCACTCTGCCTTCCTGAACGGCGCGGCGAAGGGAATCCATACTGTCAACGCCCAGCCGCTCCTGCAGGGCACGTACCGCCCGACCGGTCATGCCGGGCAGTTTTAGCAGCTCCTGAACGCCTTCAGGAACCTCTGACCGCACCCGTTCCAGCGCGGGAAACGTGCCCTCTGCCAGGTACTGGCGCACCTTTTTGTCCACCGCCTCGCCGATATGCGGCAAATCGCGCAGGGCATCGCGGGCAACCAGCTCCTCCACCGGCTCCTGCAGGGCTTCCAATGTCTGCGACGCCAGGCGATAGGCGCGCACCTTGAAGGCGTTCTCGCCCTGCCACTCCAGAGCGTTCGCCAGAAAGCGAAGCACCTGCGCCAGCTCACGATTGACCTGCATCGGAACCTCCCTCCTTACGCTCTGCCTGCAACGCTTCGTAACGCGCCTTTGCCTCCACCCGCACTGCCCCACTGCCCGCAGAGGCTTCAGACAGCACGCGCGCGATGTCCAGCGATTCGGGAGGTGGAAACTCCGCCAAGAAGGTCTCTATCTCCCGTTCCACCGCGAAGGGGACGTGCACCTGCAGGCTGACCGGCGAACTGATGTTGTATTGCAGGATGAGGTCGTTCACCCGGTGCATGAGGCGCAGGAGGCTCTGCAGGATATTGGCATACCATTCGGGGAACAGCGGCTTCTCACAGCGCAGGGGATACTCGGTCTGCACCCGTCGGCGCAGGATGGCGATGGCTTCACGAGCCATCACAATCTCGCGGTCGGTTTGCGCCCAGTCGGGAAGCATTTCGGCGTTGTGCAGGATGGTGGCGGCGATGCGCAGGTGCGGCGGCACGAGCCACTGAGGGTCTATCTGCAGGGGCTGTCCTTTGCCCGGCAGGTTGTCGAATTTGCCCTCCTCCATCGCCTCGGCGATTTTGCGTTCGGCGATAATCTCAAACGCCCGGCTGATGTCGTACTCCGGCATTTCAGAACCTCGCTACATCAGCCCCCATGCGCGGATAACCATCGTCCTGTGTGCCATCGGGATCACCTCGCTCCCATTATAGCACAAAGCACGTGCCGGTAAAAAAGGGGATGCCCCCCGTGGGACATCCCCTGTGTGTGGGAGGTGCCGGCTCGCCAGGCTAAGCTGCGCGAGGCAGGGCAGACCTGCCCTCCTGCTCCTCCAACTGGAACTGCTGGACAAGCTGCTGTAACTGCATCGCCATCGCGCTCAACTCCTGAGAAGCAGCACTAACCTGCTCAGCAGATGCGCTGATCTCCTGAGCACTGGCGGATGCCTCCTCGCTGACGGACGCAACAGTGGAGATGGTCTCCGCAACCTGCTGGGCATACTCGCTCATCGCCGTGACCGCCTGCACGTTCTCCTCCGCAGCAGCACGCACCGACGAGACCGAAGCCAGCACCTGCTGAACACTGGCGGACATCTGCTGAGCAATAGCGGTGACGCCCTGCACCTCGCTGGCGACGGTCTGCGCCGCCTGCACAATCTGCGCCAGCGCTTCATTTGCGGCAGTACTGCGGGCAAAGCCGGATTCCACCTCTTCCCTCGTCTGCTCCATTGCCTGCACCGCCTGCTCCACACCGTGGCGCACGCTGGCAATCAGCGCACCAATCTCTTTGGTGGAAGATGCCGCCTGCTCCGCCAGCTTGCGCACCTCATCGGCAACCACCGCAAAGCCACGACCGTGCTCACCGGCGCGGGCGGCTTCAATAGCTGCGTTGAGCGCAAGCAGGTTGGTCTGCTCGGCTATCTGCTCAATGGTCTCCACGATGGCGCCAATCTGCTGACCCAACTGGTCAAGCTCTTTCACACGCTGAGCAGATACCTGCGCCTGCTCCTGAATGCGGCTCATCGTCTGGATGGTCTCCTGAACCGCCTGCCCACCTGTCTGGGCAATTGCCGCCGCCTCCTGCGCAGAGGAAGACATGTGCTGAGCACTTCGTGCCACCTCTTCTACCGCCTGTGCCGCCTGCTTCATGCCCTCTTCTGCCTCGCTGGCGGACTGCTTCTGCGTCTCACTGCTGTGCTTCACCTGCTGGATGGCGGATTCCAGTTCATCCACCGCCTGCGCCGCCTCAGACGCCGTGCGGGCAAGTTGCTCATTGCCTTTGGCAACGTCCTGCGCGCCCCGACTGCTCTGCTCGGTTGCCGCCGCCAACTGCTGGCTGGTTGCCGCTAACGTGGAGGAGGTCTGCATCAGGTGACCAGTGGTTTCCCGCAGGCTGGCAACCATGGTGCTGAACGCCTGCCCCAGCTCGTCCTGCTCGGAGCGAGGCGTTATCTTCACCGTCAGGTCGCCCTGCGCTATCCGACGCGCGACCTGCGCCATCTCCTGCATGTAGGTTAGCATCCGGCGGAACGCCTCTGCCAGTGTCCCTGTCTCGTCTGTACTGCGGTGCTGAATCTGCTGGTTCAGTCTGCCGTCGGCAATGGCGGATGCCACCTGCACCATCTGGTTCAGCGGACTGGCGACACTGCGCCCGAAGCGCAGGAGTACGATAGATCCCACGATGGAGGCGATGAGCCCGACCAGCACGAACGTCCACAGCATCTGGCGTCTGCCCGCTTGCAGTCGCTGGAAGGCAGTGCCGAAATCATCCTCGTATGCCGTTACAGCGATTACCCAGTCCCAGGGCGCGTAGTAGGTTACCATTGCTACCTTCATGCGGGGTTTGGTCTCGCCCTTGTTTTTCCATGGGTAGCGCATTTTGAAGGTTTCGCCCGGCTTGAGCTCTAATGCACGGTTCACCATCTCCTGAATGAAGAAGCGACCGTCGGAGTCCTTCGCCTCCCAGATGTTTTCGCCGTCGCACTTGCCGTCCAGAGAGATGATGTACCGACCACGCTGATGCCCCTTGCCCCCTAACACGGCTATATATCCGTCTTTACCCACGCGGATGCCCATTATCGCCTTGCGTAATGCGTCCACGCTTTCGGTTTTGACGCCCGCGTATAACATGCCGATGATGCGCCCGGAGGCGTCCCGGATGGGTTCGTAGGCGGCGACATACCATGAATCCACAACGAAAGCTACTCCCCGATAGGTCTCGCCCCGCAGGACTGTGGATACCACCGGATTCGGCGTGCCATCAGGGTTCACGGCGGGGATGAATGTGCCTATCGCTCGCTTGCCATCCTTACCAATCACGTTCGTGGCAACCCGCAGCATATCTCCCTGCTCGTTCATCCGCTGGAAGATGGTGCAGGTTCCTCCCACCAGCGACCGGACCTTATCCACCAATGGTACAGGGGCATTAGGGTCTCTCTGTTGTCCCAACCAGGCGCCGCCGATTAGCACTTTTGGCAGAGAAATCGTTTGGGACTGCTGGCTGAACTGATTGACGGCGTTCCAGGTGACCATTTCCGACGCCACGCTGAAGCCGCCCGCGCTTTTCAGAAGGTGCCGGGCAACGTTGAGGTTGTGTTCCACCACCTGCTGAAGCAAGGCGTCCTGTGAGTGAACCATCTGGTAGGTGGTTTCCACGACGTGCGCCAAATCCTGATCCACCAGCTTTTCCACTTCGCTCTGCGCCTTTGCGTTGAACACCCTGCTTTGCCACGCTGCGACCACAATCAGCGTAATGGTGAGAGCCACAATGCCTCCCACCCCCAGAAGGGCGAACTTCGCGCCGATGCTTTGGATTTGAAATCTCGCCATGTTTGCGCCAAACTTCATATCGGGTTTAACCTCCTTGAGTGACTCTCAGAACTTGGATGTGGTTTGCAGGTAGAACCATTCGGTGCGGTCCGCAAACCCACTGTTGGTCGCCCGTACGAATCCTCCGGGCTGGAAGCGTCCGTAGCCCACCGACAGTTGCAGATTGCTGCTCAGCGCGTAGTTGACGGTAAAGTTCAACTCTGTGCCAACCTCCGTCCCTGCGGAGCCGGTGGGGTCGCGCAACGGAGCGCCGTTCACTCCTCGCACGGGTGCTCCACTGCCGCTGTACCAGTAATCCCGTGCGTCGGCAAGGCGGTTGATGTGCACATCCGCCGTGTAACTCCATCAGGGGGACGGCGCGCCGCTAACACCGATGCGCCAG
>JABUFA010000042.1 GCA_013314755.1 Chthonomonadia bacterium | reverse complement strand
GAAACAGTGAGTGGCATCACTTTGACCCGTTTGGCACGGCTGGTGTAATCACGAACGGGAGTGCCCAGGTGGTAAGCAACAACCTGTATGACCTGTTTGGGGTGATGCGGTATGAGCAGGGCAGTGCCCAGACGCCGTGGAGGTGGACAGGTAGGAGGCTCGGCGAGGAGGGTATGCAACAGGGATGTATGACAGAGTATATTCCTGCAAGTGGAGTGTCCTCTCTTGCCAAACCCCCGCAACCACCGAAGATGACAATGTATTATTGCCTGAGAGGAAAGATATCGAATTGTAAGCTAATCAAGGGTCCAAAAGAGTGTCCGAATCCTCAAGCCCCATCAGGAGCCAGTAAGATGCCAAACTATGTGGATTTCTGCAAGGGGTGCAAGGAGATCAAGAACTGTAAGAAACTAAAGGTGCCTGGAATGCAGTTCAGCTTTGGGTTTATGATGGATTTGTCACTCTTGACGCTCGGCATTGAGTGCGTTTACCAATGTGACTTCGACGGCGAACAGTGCGAATGCTGGGTCGAGGCTGTGGCAGTTCCAACGCCCACCTCACCATCGGCACAATAAGGAGGTGAGATTTTAGATGCGCAACTTATTCGTAATGGGGCTGTTGGCAGCTACCATGGTTCAATTCTGCCTAAAGGGCTTGCCACAAAACGCGCGAAATGCTTGGCACGGGGGGCTAGCATGTAGTCCAAGAGGTGATTACATTGCCTTTCTGACAGTAGAACTACCCCATCCTGCGGATCAGGGGCTTTTGCTGTTCGTTCCTCACATCAACAGAGAAGCTACTCTGACAGTGACCGACCGACTCGGTAAAACCGTCTCGCAGATACAAATCCCGACATTTGGAGGGTATGGCTGGACGGCGAAGAGCGAACTTCTGGTTGGTTGCGGCACTGATGGTAGAGATGAAGAGGTGAGGTACTGGCGCATTCTCAACGCACGGGGACATCAGGTCGGTCAGATACTACCAGTGCCTACGGTAACCAGCATCAGGGCTTGGAAGCTTTCGCCCGACGGACATTACTTAGCCTACGTTGGTGTTGCTACAGATGCCTGCGTCGAGGACCAACTTGTAGTGCAACGGCTTAACGACCAACGGATCTTGGCACAACTGCCCATGAGTGCTTATATCGACCAGCTGGCATGGGCGCCGGACTCCCGCGAGGTTGCCGTGGTGGGAGGGGAGTTTATCTGGTTACTTAGCGTGGCAGACAAACAGGCATCAACCCTGCGTAAGACTCGCCGAGCCGAATACTACGGCGGCACCATCGTGCTCGTACCCCCCCTTCTTGTTAACGTGAGCCACGTGGGGTTAGGGTTGATGCGGGTCAATGGTTCTCAGCAGACACGGCATCTCGCTGTTGGCTCTGTCATGAAGTGTTCCGTCGCCCCCAAAGGCACAAAGGTAGTTGGATTGCTGATGCCAGTTAAGGGCGGGGATAAGGCAGCAACGCTGTGCGTTGGTCGCCTCAGTATGTCGGGGTTTCATCAATTACGCCAGATAAGACGTGGGGCGATTGTGGACTTTTGCTGGGACCCAAGTGGGAGGCAGGTAGTGTATCTTACCGATACTGGAAAGGTGGAGACGGTCGCTGTTTGGTGAAGGAGCAGGAAGTGAGAGTATGCTAAGTGTTCGGTTACGTTCGTCGTTTAGAGTATGACGAGGAGGGTAGGCTGATACGGATACGTCGGGACTTTGGGAACGGCAACGTGCAGTTAGCGTATGAGTATGGCTATGGCTTTGATGGTGGTCGTCGCTGGCGGAAGGACTACGTGAACGGGGTGTGGACGCGGTATCCGTGCGGTGTGGCGTGCGGTGCAGGCGAACTGGTGGAGCAGCAGAAGCCGCTGGAGGGAGGCAGCTGGACAACGAGTGCGCTGTATTTGCAGGGCATTTCACTGGTACGTCGAAACAGTGAGTGGCATCACTTTGACCCGTTTGGCACGGCTGGTGTAATCACGAACGGGAGCGCACAGGTGGTGAGCAACAACCTGTATGACCTGTTTGGGGTGATGCGGTATGAGCAGGGCAGTGCCCAGACGCCTTGGAGATTTATAGGCATCTTACAGGCTGAAGAACATCTGTTTCACTCACAAGGCAGCTTTCGGCTACGGCGTGACGGAGACAGTTCGACAATCCGTCCCGCTGGGATACCAGTTGTTCTTATTGGTTGCGCAGCAGTGTGTGGTATCTTGCTGTGGCGGATTGTTAAACACTGGCAGGACTGCACGATAGAATGTATTGGTCAACATGGCCCGGATTGGGCTTGGTGCATGGCAGACTGTCTCTACAGAAAGATCTGCAAAGATGGCAGCATTGGCTCGCTCTTGTGCGCGGGTTGCTTCGCCTGCATTACTGTGGGCCTAGGCAGGCTCGTGCCTATCCCAAAGCCGATCCCGATTCCCGTACCTGAGCCTGTACCAGTGCCCGTACCAGTACCAGTGCCTGTCCCAGTACCCCAGTTGCCATGCACCTTAGGCGTAAGTTTAATACCAGTACACGCATGTGCAGTCAGATAGGATGGCATAACGAATGGGGGTATGCAGCCGTGCCTAGTGCTAACACTCAAACGCTATAATAACCAGTATTGCACGAGCTGTATATCCCCGAATGAAAGGAGTATGAACCTATGGGAAGGTACCTAAGAAAAGTTTATGAACCTTTAGCGGTCACCTTAGCCTTCCTGATATTCTGGCCCGTGCTTGAGGGCAAGTATCAAGCAAAGCGCGAAGTATCTTTCTTGCAAAAGATATTATCTTTGCTCAAAATGCCTGTTTTAGTCATTGGTTCTATCACGATTTTACGGGCAAAAATTGTTTTCATACAAGGCACTAATATAATCGACTGGCAACGAGGTATTTTTACACCAACATGGCAGATAACTACAGTCATCACATTCTACGACATTATTCTGTTTATTTGTCTCTATGCAATAGAGATGATTTCCATGGTGTATTCGCTCCGCTATGGACGCGCTCAGTACCAACAGTGAAATAAACGCAGAGTGGTAACCATACACTGTAGATATTGCTTTCCATTTTGCGGTAACTTGAGGTGAAGGCCATCCCTTGGCACGGCCGGGGTGATAACGAACGGCAGTGCACAGGTGATAAGCAACAACCTGTATGACCTGTTTGGGGTGATGCGGTATGAGCAGGGCAGTGCCCAGACGCCGTGGAGGTGGGTTGCTTTCGCGCAAGCAGAAGAAGACCTTGTATATGCGCAAGGTCAGTTTGCCTACCCAAAACGGCGCCTCGCTGGTTTAACACTACAACCGCAAGCTGTGAACACGATTCTTATCGGCATCTGCGCTGTTGCATGTCTCTGGACTGCGCTGGAGATATGGGACAGGTGGAACAAATGTCAAGATACCTGTAAGGGGTCGGGGACACCAACCACCTGCTTGCTCGGATGCCTTATTGAAGCGTGCGAGGAGAACCTCCTCAACGGGGCGATGTGCGCCGGTTGCGGTTGTTGTATCCTTGCCGCGACCCGTCACCCCGCCTTGCGGGATCTCTGCAAGAAGCTTTGGGATGTGGTCAGGAAAGTCCTAGACCGAGTACGGAAATAGTCCAGCATCATACACAGATGCGGTAGAAAGGGTATCGGCAATGCTTGCACAACGAAACCATGCTGGTTTAAACGTTCTACTCTTTCTGCTGTGTCTTTTCTGCTACATGCTGTGGGAGGGCAGGGAAATCGACAGCCACGGCCGGTCCTGGGAAGAGGTGCATATTGTTCTTTTACTGGCTGCGCTAGCGGGTGTTGGGTTACGTGTGTACGCTTGGCTACGCCCAGAAACAAAAGAGAAATCTGCAGGATATGGTGCTGCGCTGTTCCTGATACTGGTTTTCTTTGCTGAGATGACAGCAGCATTTCTTGTTGTGCTGCTGGCGGGAGCGCGAGCCGTGCTGACACGTCTGGAGTCTGCTCTTTCCCTGCCCGCTGACAAATGGTTCTGGTTCACTGTCTTCGTGGTGTTTGTAGCAGGAGCTGCTCCTGACCCTTGGGTGGTAGGCATTGGTATTGTGGCGGTCCTAGTGAGCGCATCCAAATACAGTGAGGAATATCAACGCCACGAAAGACGCTCTATGTTGTGGCCGGTGTTTTGGGGCGGCATTGGGCTGCTCCTCTCGGTGTATTACCTTTATGGACAGTTTATTAACGCCTTGCCGACATGTTTGCCTAACGAGGCATGCACGCAGTATCCATATACATTCTTGCAGACGAGATGTAGAGCTACCTGTGTGCTTATGCACAACTTCTCGAAGGATTTGCTATTCAACATAGCTGCAGTTGTGTTTGCGATGATTATGATGCGTGGGGCGAACTGCATAGCGCAGGTCCTGTATCGCATTCACAGAGCAGAGAATGGTGCTTAGTGCTTCGCAGGAACCTGTAGAAACGACAGATTTGCCAGAGAGTGCAGCAGGTAACGGAATGCTCTGTATTTGCAAGGCGTTTCACTGGTACGTCGAAACAGTGAGTGGCATCACTTTGACCCGTTTGGCACGGCTGGTGTAATCACGAACGGGAGTGCCCAGGTGATAAGCAACAACCTGTATGACCTGTTTGGGGTGATGCGGTATGAGCAGGGCAGTGCCCAGACGCCGTGGAGGTGGAAGGATGGACGGTCCGTTGAAGAGGGGTGCCAACTCAAAAACAACCGTGTATATCTGCCAGAACGAGAACTATATTTACAAAGGACGGTCCCGCTCAAGAAAGATAAAAACACCGGTCCAGGCTATTGGGAATGCGTTTATCAATGTGTAAGGCAGATGTGGAAGAACAGAGGTATTCCTGAAATAGACTGGGCGTGTCTTCTTGCTAGCATATGCTGTGCAGCAGACCCTGAACCTGTAACAAAATCTCTATGCTGTGGTGTAGCATGGACGTGTCTTGGTGTCAGGGCTGCCGAACTGGTAACCATCGTGAAGTTCTGTCTGCTCAAGTGCGCTGTGGATCGGAAACCCGTTCCACCTGTTCAAGAACCACAATACCCTTTGCTTGGGAGGTAGATACCCGATGAACCGAGCGCATTTAATCTACACCTTTGCGTGGATAGGGACATTCGTCGGTCTAATGTCCAGCGCTTTCATGGCGCAAAAGTATCCAATGTCAATGTACCCAGACCCTGCGCGATGGGCGCTTATGTCAACCTTACTTCTTATGGCTGTGGTGCTTGCAGTGCTGTTGCCGAATTCGCGGGAATACGCATGGTGGCATCGAGCAAGCGCCTTTGTCGCATTGGGTGGATGGGTATTATTGCTGAGTGGATATCCTCTTTGGGGTCTAGGCAAATATTACACTATTGACTGGTCGTTGACGGCGTACACCGTGTTGGTAGTTATTGTATATGAATACTCGCAACAACTACGCAAGCAACAGGCTCATTGGCCTATAATAACTCGGTCACAGATCGTTCCTCTAACTATTGGGATTATAGCTGGGATACACATTTTACTACTGTTAAATAGAGATGTTTTCCCCGTTAGTACCTTCTGCTTTCTGACCGTATCCACAACTTGTGGTATTGTGTCAGCATTTGCTGCCAGAAGAGTAAGCCGTGCGCAATGAGGAGAGCCGAAAGTGGAGTTGCATGGATTGGACCCCTTCGGAACGGCTGGGGTGACAACGAACGGGAGTGCACAGGTGGTGAGCAACAACCTGTATGACCTGTTTGGGGTGATGCGGTATGAGCAGGGCAGTGCCCAGACGCCGTGGAGGTGGCGAGACAGGGAACTGCAAGAAGAAAGCATTCTGTGCTATGCTAGCTCAGCATATATCGTTCCAACTGTCTTCTTACCTTTGGGACCCAACCAGGCACTGCCGCTGCCGAGTCCACCCTCTGATTGGTTAAAGAAGTACTGCGACAGCTGGTTACAGGATTGCCTTAGGGCAGTGGACAGATCATATCAACGGTGCCGGCAAAATGCTAGGCTTGCCTTTCTCATTTGCCTTGGCGGCTGCGCAATCTTCGGAGGAGCGCCCTGTGCCGCAGCATGCGGCATCTATTACGCTGGGGTATTACTGGCCTGCAACATCGCACGGGGGGCAGACGAAAGGAGATGTTATCAATGCTATAATCAGTGCTTGCACCGTCAGCCGTGCAATTCCTTGCCGTACAGCTACCCAGTTCAACCTCTGGTGTCTCCACAGCTGCCAGCAGCAGAGTAGAGCAACAGGGGGAGGGTTGATGGAAGACCTCCCCCTACGAGGAGGTGAACATAATGGAATGGTTGATTGATCACATATCGGGTCGCTTTAACTCTACGACCTACGCCCAGTTTGAGACGGTCCTCTCATGGGCTATCCTGTTCCTCGTGGTACTGTTAGTGATACACGAGATAGCTTCTAAGCTGGTAGACGTTCGTATTCGCCGTCTGGTAGCAATGGCGGAACAAAATATTCAAAAGGGTGATTATCAGGCAGCAGCCCGGTGCTACAGCAGGGCTATAAGAATGACCGACGTCACAAACGACTTCAGGTTGCGCGTTAGTGTCAAAGAAGCACATCTTCTCAAGCGCTTAGCGCAGGTAGAAGCGGTACTAGGCAATTATCTCTGTGCTGCGCAGTTGTATCAAGAGTACCTTCTGCGTCAGTGGCGAAGCACACGCCATCTTTTGCAATATGTATCGTTTTTGGAAGCCGACCTGGATATGGCAACTTCCAATCGCCCGATGCACTGGGCAGAGGATTATGCATTTTTAGGTGAGATGCTTCTTCGTGCAGGTTGTGCCGAGGAGGCAATCTTATGGCTAAAGCGAACGGTGGTTGCGGACCCAGAAAGGGTAAGCTCGTGGCGGATGCTTGCACAGGGATACGAGCAAGTAGGCATGACCTTGCAGGCGCAGGAGGCGTTGGAACAGGTTCGCCGTCTTGCGCAGCAGCAGGACGATATTTAGACCTCTTGCAATCCAAGAGGTGACTATCAACTCTGCCACTGGACGGGACTGCCAGGGTCTGGATGGCGAACGTCCCGGTGAGCCGATACGCTGCCCCACCTGACCTCCCGGCAGGCAGGCAAGGAATCTGCCCACTGGTCAGGCTAAAACACCCTTCAGGTCGGGCGTCTCGGGGTCGGATACGACAGCGTGCACCAGCGGCTGGAAAGCCGGGGCGCCCTCGCCCGCGTGAAAACAGCCAATCAGTTCCTCGCAAGCCTCCTGTGCCATCTCTTCCGGGCGTGCATGCACCTCGGCGACAGGGGTGGAAGCGTCCACGTGGTCGCCCACATGGCGCAGGATGCGCACGCCGACCGCCGGGTCTATCGCGTCGTCCTTGCGAGCACGCCCGGCGCCCAGTCGCACCGCAATCAACCCCACCTGACGCGCATCGATGGCATGAATATAGCCCACCTCGGATAGAAAGACCGGCATCTTCACCGGAGCCTGCGGCAGTAACGAGAGGTCATCTATCACGCGCGGATCGCCGCCCTGCGCCTCCACTATCGCGCGGAAAACCTCCAGCGGTTTGCCGCTATCCAGGCATTCGCGCACCCGCATCCGAGCCTGCATCAGATCCGTTTCCACGCGAGTCAACAGCAGAGCGTGCGCGGACAGTTCGAGGCATAGCGTCTCGAAACGCGCCGAAGACGCATCCGATTCCCGTCTCAGCACCCGAATGGCTTCTGCCACCTCCAGCGCGTTGCCCACCGCTTCGCCCAATGGCTGGCTCATATCGGTGACCAGCGCGAGCGTGCGCCGTCCCGCCATCTGTCCAATTTGCACCAGCGTCCGCGCCAGGTCCAGCGCATCCGGCAGATACTGCATAAACGCGCCGGAACCCGTTTTCACATCCAGCAGGATATGCTCCGCGCCGCCCGCCAGTTTCTTGCTCATCACGCTTGCCGCAATCAGTGGGATGCAATCCACCGTCGCCGTCACGTCGCGCAGGGCATACAGATACTTATCCGCGGGAACCAGGTCAGGCGACTGACCAACCAGACAAGCCCCAACCCGCTCCACCAGTCGCGCTATCTCACTGGGGGTAAAGTCCGTGCGGAAACCGGGGATGGATTCCAGCTTGTCCACCGTGCCGCCGGTGAAGCCCAGCCCCCTGCCCGACATCTTCGGCACGGCGATACCCAGCGCCGCCAGCAGGGGCACGACCACTAGGCTCGTCTTATCCCCCACGCCGCCGGTAGAGTGCTTGTCCAGCACCGGCTTGCCCAGCGGTGGTAACTCCAGCTGCTGACCGGAATACTGCAAAACGGAGGTTAGAGTCAACGTCTCCTGAGGCGTCATGCCCCGGAAATAGACCGCCATCAGCCAAGCGGCAACCTGATAGTCGGGCACTTCGCCGCGCAGTCCGCCCAGCACCAGCGTCTCCAGCTCCTCCCGGCTCAGATCACCGCCGTCTCGTTTCTTCTGAATGATTTCAGGAACGCGAAGCATACCGACACCCCTTAAGCCTATTCCCGCTTCACGCCCCTCTTCCCTGCTGAACGCCGTTAGTGGTAGAATCAAGGCAGGTCAAGAAAGGGGGCATGGGCGATGTCTCCATCCACCGCAACAGCCGGCAGGCAAACGCTGGCAGACCGTCTGGACAGACTGACCCGCGAGGCGGAGGTATACCGCACTCTTCAGGATGGCTCGGTGCAGTGCCTTGCTTGCGGCCACCGCTGTCTCATCCGCGAGGGCAAGCGAGGCATCTGCCAGGTGCGGTTCAATCAGGGCGGGCGACTGTATGCGCCATGGGGCTACGTGTGCGGGCTGAACGTGGACCCGATTGAGAAAAAGCCCTTCTTCCACGTCCTGCCCGGCACGCGCACCCTCACCTTCGGGATGCTGGGCTGCGACCTGCACTGCTCCTACTGCCAGAACTGGATTACCTCGCAGGCATTGCGCGACCCAGCCGCGGGCGCACCGGTGGACCTTATCTCGCCGGAGGAGATGGTGAATATCGCACTTGATTACCGGTCGCCCTTCATCACCAGCTCCTACAACGAGCCGCTGATTACCGCTGAATGGGCAGTGGCGATTTTCAAGCAGGCGCAAGCATATGGCATCCGTGGACTGTTCGTCTCCAACGGCAACCTGACGCCTGAAGTGCTGGAGTACCTGCGTCCCTACCTAGCTGGATACAAGATTGACCTGAAGAGCATGAACGACCGCAGCTATCGCCAGCTGGGAACCACCCTGAGCAACGTGCTGGACGGCATCCGCATGGTGCACGAGTCGGGGCTGTGGCTGGAGGTGGTGACGCTGGTCGTACCCGGCTTCAACGACAGCGACGAGGAGCTGCGCGAGGCGGCGCGGTTTCTGGTATCCCTATCGCCAGACATCCCCTGGCACGTGACCGCTTTCCATCGCGACTATAAGATGCTTGACCATAACGACACCGACGTCCGCACCCTGCTTCGCGCCGCCGAGATTGGGCGTAGTGAGGGGCTTCGTTACGTATACGCGGGCAACATTCCGGGCATGGTCGGCGACTGGGAGAACACCTACTGCCCACAGTGCAACGCCCTGCTGATCAAGCGATGGGGATTCCGCGTGCTGGAGGACCACCTGAGCGGTTCGGGCAGATGCTATCGGTGTGGCACATCCATTCCCGGAGTGTGGCAGTGATAGAGGAGGAAAACATACTGCAGTGAAAGCACGTTACCCTCTGACCGTTGAAGGCGGTCGGCGCAGGATATGGCTGTGGCTGCTGATAGGCGCGCTGGTTCTTCTGCAGGTGCTGGTAATTCTGGCGCGCTTCTATACCGACTGGCTCTGGTTCGCCGAGCTGGGCTACACCTCCCTGTTCCTTCGTATCTGGAGTACGCGTCTTGTCCTGTTTGGTGTTTTTAGCCTGCTGTTCTTCGCCATTCTCTACTTCAATCTGTGGCTTGCTGACCGCCTCAGCACGGGTATGGACGAGGAGTGGGAGGAGCGATTACGCCTGCGGCTGGGTATTGCCGTACCACGCGCGTCGCGTAGCGTCATCTTCTGGGTAACACTCGTGCTGGCACTTCTGGTGGGAAGCCAGAGCGCATCCCAGTGGGAGCGGTGGCTGCTGTTCCGCTACGCCGAGCCGTTCGGCACTCGCGACCCGCTGTTTGGGCACGATATTGCCTTCTATATGTTCCACCTGCCGTTCTGGCGCTATTTGCATGCCTGGTTTACCTTTACGCTGATTGTCACCCTTGCAATCACCGTCGGTTATTACTACTTCAACCGGGGTTTTGAGGTCTTTGGTACGCTCACCGCCTTCTCGCCCGGCGTCAAACCGCACCTGTTCCTGCTTGCGGCGGCGTGCATGGTGCTGTGGGGCGTAGGCTACTGGTTAGACCGCTACGATGTGCTGTTCATCCCGAACCGCATCTTCACCGGCGCAGGCTATATTGAGACCAGAGTGCGCCTGCCCGGACTGCATCTGTTAATGCTGTTGAGCCTTGTCACCGCCGGCACGCTTGTCTGGAACATCCGGCGAGGGCGTGTTCTGCGCGCGCCCCTGATAGCGCTATCGACGCTGGTGGCGGCATCGGTGCTGGTACATGCGGTGGTGCCCTCCATCGTGCAAAACGCCGTGGTCAACCCGAACGAGTGGGGATTGCAAAAGCCCTACATCGAGCGCCACCTGACCGCTACCCGGCAGGCTTTTGGGCTGGACAACGTGGAAGAGCGCACCTTCGAAGCGAACACAAACCTGACGCCGGCAGACCTCCAGCGCAACGCGCAGACCCTCGCCAACGTGCGCATCTGGGACTATCAGCCCCTGCAGATGGTGTTTAACTCCCTGCAGGCGTTCAAGCAATACTACCGGTTCAACGACGTAGACGTCGACCGCTATACCTTCGGCAACCGCTACCAGCAGGTGATGATTGCCGCCCGCGAGCTATCTCAGCCCGACCTGCCGCCCTCTTCCAAAACGTGGCAGAACCTGCGCCTGCAGTATACACATGGCTACGGCATAGTGATGACCGCGGTCAACGTCGCAACCGCGCAGGGACAGCCCGAGTACCTGGTGCGCGACATCCCCCCTCAGAGCAAAGTTCCTCTTCGGCTGGAGCGACCCGAAATCTACTACGGCGAGCTGACCGATAACCCCGTGATTGTGGATTCTAAACTGGACGAGTTCGACTACCCCACCCTGCACAGCGGAGCGGAGGGCGAGAACCAGTATACGCGCTACCAGGGCACCGGCGGTATCCCCATCGGCAGGAACCTGTTGGCGAAGCTGGCTTATGCCTTCCGTATGGGGGACAGCTATCTCTTGCTTTCGGGAGACCTGACGCCGAACAGCCGCCTGCTATTCCGTCGCAACATCCGCGAGCGCATGCAGGCGATTACCCCCTTCCTGATGCATGACCGCGACCCCTACATCGTGGTGGCGGACGGTAAACTGTGGTGGATTTGCGATGCCTACACGGTCAGCGAGCGATACCCCTACGCTCGAACGATGGACATCGCGCTGGACGCCTTCCGCTACTACCGCCTGAACTACATCCGCAACGCGGTGAAGGTGGTTATTGATGCCTACAACGGCACGGTGCATTACTATATCGCCGACGAGAGCGACCCGATGATTCGCACCTACCGCCGCGCCCTGCCCGGACTGTTCAAACCGCTGTCGGAGATGCCGCAAAGCCTGCGCCAGCACCTGCGCTATCCCGAAGACCTTTTCAGCATCCAGAGCAACATCTGGGCGCTTTACCACATGCGCGACCCGCGCGTCTTCTATATGCGCGAAGACCAGTGGGACATCGCCAAACAGCAATCGCCCGAGAGCACCATTCCGGGCGGCGAGTTCCAGCCGATGGAGCCGTACTACCTCATCATGCGCCTGCCCGGCGAGAAGAAGGAAGAGTTTCTCCTGCTGACCGTATACACCCCACTCAATCAAGAGAAGATGATAGCTTGGATGTGCGCCAAATGTGACGGCGAAGACTACGGCAAAATGGTGCTGTATCGCTTCCCGAAGGAGCGCACCATCTACGGTCCTGCTCAGATGGAGCGATTGCTGGGACAGGTGTCCGAAATCCGCACGCAGTTGCGTCTGTGGGACCAGCCCGGCTCGCAGGTGGTGTGGGGGCATCTGCTCGTCATCCCCATTGAACAATCTCTGCTCTACGTGAAGCCCGTCTACCTGCAGACGACAGGCGGTGGAGAACAGCGCATCCCTGAACTCAAAAAGGTGATAGTGGCTTATGGCGACGTGCGCGTGATGGCGGACACGCTGGAACAGGGACTGGCGCGGATTTTCGGTGCAGGCGCGTCTGCAACGACTGCAACGCCATCCGTAAAACCCGCTCCTTCTGCTCCTGCAGAATCGCCTTCCGTCAGGGGGCTGATTGACCAGCTCGCGCAGGCTCTTCGCTCAGCAGAGGAAGCGCAACGACAGGGCAACTGGGCGGAATACGGACGCCATCTGGAACGGGTGAAATCATTAGTGAAAACCCTGCAGGAGCAGACGCGGTAGGTTCGGAATGCTGAAGCATGGCTTCAGCATTCCAAAGTAGCTCGCAACTTCCAGTTGCAGGGATGTCCCTTCTCTTAATCCCTACCTTGCGATTGGAAATCGCAGGCAACACTTGGCAAAACCTGCTGAAGCAGGTTTATGGAGTGCTGAAGCCATGCTTCAGCGGTTCAAACTCAGCCTCCACAGAAGGCTTCGTCATGCGTAGCCCGCAATTTCCAGTTGCAGGAACGCCTTGTTCCAGATCGAGCCTCAAGACGAGGAAGGGAGACACCTGTGGAGACTACGACAACCTTCCCAGCATTAGAGCGACATCACACTTTTTGGTATACTTCCAGAGGAGACAGTTCTGGGAGGAGAAGGCATGTCGCATACTCAGGGACAGGTTCGCGTGCGCTTCGCACCAAGTCCGACGGGTTCACCGCATATTGGCAATATACGCACTGCGCTGTTTACGTGGCTGTTCGCCCGGCGACACGGCGGCGTTTTTATCCTGCGCATTGAGGATACCGACCGCGCTCGCTACGTGGAAGGCTCGGTGCAGGAGATTATGGACAGTCTGCGCTGGCTGGGGCTGGACTGGGATGAGGGTCCTTACTTCCAGTCCGAACGGTTGCCCCTCTATCGCGAGGTGGCGGAGAAGCTGGTCGCTTCGGGACACGCTTATCGCTGTTACTGCACGCCCGAGCGGCTGGAGGAGCTGCGCCGCCAGCAGGAAGCCGCCAAACAGCCCACCGGCTATGATCGGAAATGCCGTTACCTTTCGGATGAGGAACGCGCCCGACTGGACGCCGAGGGCACGCCGTACGTCATCCGCTTCGCCATGCCCTTAGAAGGTGTAACGGTGTTTCAGGATGCCATCCGGGGCGAACTGCGCTTCGAGAATGCGCTGTTAGATGACTTCGTAATGCTCAAATCGGACGGTTTCCCCACCTACCACCTTGCCAGCGTCACCGACGACCACTACATGGGCATCACGCACGTCATTCGCGGCGAGGAGTGGATATCCAGTACGCCGCGCCATGTGCAGATGTATCAGGCTCTGGGCTGGGAGATGCCCGTGTTTGCCCACCTGCCGATGATCTTGGGAACCGACCGCAAGAAGCTGTCCAAACGGCACGGTTCGGTGCAGTTCGTGGAGTACATCCAGCAGGGCTACCTGCCGGAGGCGATGTTCAACTTCCTCGCCCTGCTGGGCTGGAGCGCGGACGAAGACCGCGAGCTGTACACGCGCGAGGAGCTGATCGAACGCTTTGACCTCTCGGGCGTGCTGGACCATCCCGCCATCTTTGACGGGCAGAAACTGCTGTGGATGAACGGCGTATACATCCGGCGCAAGCCCATTGAGGAGCTCACCCGATCGTGCCTGCCCTACCTGCAGGAAGCGGGGCTGATGCCGTCCGAACCGTCTCCTGAACAGATACACTACGCCGAGCGAGTGATTGCGCTGGAGGCAGAGCGCATGAAACTGCTCTCGGAGGTGGTTCCGCTCACAGAGTACTTCTTCCGCGAGACGCTGGAATACGAGCCAAAGGGCGTGCGCAAATGGTTTACCCAGCCATATGTGCCGCAGATGCTGGAGATGTTGATAGCACGCTACGAAACGCTGGAGCCGTTTGACCTGCAGAACATTGAAGCCACCACCCGCGCCGTCGCCGAAGAGCTGGGCGTCAGCGCCGCACAGGTGATTCACCCCACGCGCGTGGCGGTCAGCGGACGCACGGTGGGTCCGGGGCTGTTCGAAATGATAGAGGTGATGGGCAAGGAGCGCGTGCTGAAGCGGCTGCGCGCCGCCCTGGAGATGATTCGCTCCGGTCAGCTTGCTATGGCTGAAGGGTAACCCAGAGGGAGGCGCGGCGTGCCGCGCCTCCCATACTGTCTCCTCTCCTACTGAGCGATTTTCTGGATTTCCTGCTCGAACAGCTTCTCGTGCTCCTTGCTGAAGCCGAGCTGTCTCAGGGTGACCTTGTGCGAACGGTCGGTGAAGATGGTGGTCGGCAAAGCGGTGACCTTGTACAGATTGGCACCCTCCAGTTTTTCGTTGTCCACCGCCACCGGCAAAGTGAGGTTGTACTTCTCCACAAAAGCCTTCACTGCTTGTTTGTCGGTGTCTAAAGCCACCGCCACGATGACCACGCCCTTGGAGGCATACTGCTGATGGAGCTTCTCGAAGAACTGGACCGCCCGGGTCCAGAACGGGTTGCCGATATTGCCGAAAATCAGCACTATCGGCTTACCCGGGTTCCTTCAAAGATAACACAGCGTCTCACCAGTCACAACGTTCGTGACGTTAAACGCAGGAGCGACCGCTCCCACCGGCAGGCTGGATGCAAAAGCCGCGGGGTTGCTGGGATCCACGGCAGGGGTGGTCTGCTGTTGCGCTACTGTGGCAAACCCCGCCAGCACCAGCCCGCCTGCAACCAGCGCAAGCCATCTGGTGTGTCTCATGGTTTTTCCCTCCTTCTACGGTTTATTTAGCTGGCTATCGCTTTTATGACTGCTTCCGCCACCTTATGGTTACCAAAAGGCGGCATCAGGTAGATACCCTGTGTCATCTCACGGGCGTGCAGGGCAAACTCACGCGCCACGTCAACGCCGTATTTGCGGGCGTCGGCGTCGTCCAGCTCCGCCAGCCTCTTGCGAATGGCGTCGGGAATGTGCACGCCCGGCACTTCGTGGTGCATGAACTCCGCATGGCGAGAACTGCGCAGGGGCAAAACGCCCACCAGCAACGGCAGCCCCACACGCTCTACCGCCTGCACCGCCCGCTCCAGCACAGCCACATCGAAAATCGGTTGCGTATACACCAGGTGCGCCCCCTCCGCCGCTTTGCGCTTCAGGCGGTCGTCTTCCACCTGCTGGTCATACGCCAGGGGGTTATACGCCACCGCGATGGTGAAAGCGGTACGCAAGCCGATGCTGTTGCCGGCGAGGTCCACCCCCTCGTTGAATCGCCGCAGGATGCGCACCAGACCGATGGCATCGATATCGAATACGGAGGTCGCGGTCGGATAATCTCCAATCAGCGCAGGGTCGCCCGTGATTGCCAGGATATTGCGAATGCCGAGGGCGTGCGCGCCCAGCAGGTCCGCCTGAATCGCCAGCAGGTTGCGGTCACGGCAGGCGAAGTGCATCATCACTTCAATACCCACCTGCTCCTGTATCAGATGGGAGATGGCAATGGGGTTCATGCGCAGGCGGGCACGGGCTCCGTCCGAAATGTCAATAATGTCCACGCCATGCTCCTTCAGGGAGCGTGCCCCTTCCAGCACCTTCGCCACGTCCAGACCGCGCGGCAGGTCCAGCTCCACCGCAATGATGTACTTCCTGCCCAGCTTGCCCGCCAGCTGAGACGGCTCTGCCTGCGGCAGCTCTTCGGGCTTGACCGCCTCGGTAACTTTTGCGGGCGCACGCCGGATGCGTGGCTTGACTCCATGAAGACGCTCCGCCACCGCCCGAATATGCGCTGGAGTGGTTCCACAGCAACCGCCAATGATGTTCACCCCGATGCGAGCAAACTGTTCACCGTACCGCGCGAAGTAGTCGGGCTGGGCTTCAAAAGCCACCTCCCCGCGCTGATACTGGGGCAAGCCGGGCGTGGGCATCACCGACAGGGGCAGACCGGTCGCCGAAGCCATCGCCTGAAGGATGCCCACCATGCGCTGAGGTCCCACCACGCAGTTCGCGCCGATAACATCCACGCCCCATTCTTCCAGCGTGCGCGCCACCTGCGCCGGCAAGCCCGAAGCCAGCGTTTCGCCATCTTCGATAAACGCCTTTTGCGCGATGACGGGTATCTCCCCATCCAGCGCCCGCAGCTGCTCCAGGGCGATTTTGAGCTCGTCGAGATGGGTGAAGGTTTCGAGCAGGATGACGTCTACGCCAGCCTCCAGCAGAACGGCTATCTGCTCGCGGAACGCCTCGCCAGCCTCCTGTGGGGCTATCTGCCCGATAGGCGCCAGCGGCTTGCCGACCGGTCCCACCGCTCCTGCCACTATCACCGGCAGGTCTCCCGCCGCCTCCCGCGCCAGCCTGACCGCGGACATGTTTATCTCGCGCACCAGGTGCGCCGCGCCGTGCGTCGCCAGCTTTACGCGGTTCGCGCCGAAGGTGTTAGTCTCAATCAGCCGTGCCCCCGCCTCAATGTAGGACCGATGCACCTGGCGCACCGCATCTGGCTGAACAAGGTTCGCCAGCTCGTATGGCGCCTGCACGCCAAGACGCTGTAGCATCGTGCCCATTGCCCCGTCGGCAACAAGCACGCCTTCTTTCAGAATCTCCAGCAAACGCTCTCGCTTCACGGTTGAACACCCTGACGCTGTATCTGCCAGAATTGTACCCTGCAATCCGCCCCGTTGCCAACCAGTACCAGCAATCCGCCGCGCAGGCTGGTGGCAGAAACGATTTGCACGCCGCGCACCGCACCGATTATCGGCTCGCTTTGCCAGATGTTGCGCAGGGGTGCGGAGAGCGACGGAGGGACAACCAGCGCCAGCGATTGCCTGCCCTCGCCCGCGCTTCGTGTGACCAGCAGCGGTTGGTCGGGGTGCTGTCGTTTGCCTATCTGCGCGAAGAGGCGAATATATCCCTGTCGCCCCCACTCCTCATCGCCTATCTCGCTGAAGGACGGCGAGTTGGTCAAAACCACCCAGTCCGCATCGGCAAACTGCTGGGGCAGGGATAGCAGGTCATCCGCCTGCACCCGTTCGAACTTCAACCAGCCGTCGCGGGAATCGGGGTTGATGACGCCCTTCCACAGCCCGCCCGGAAACGCCGCGATGGGCACATCACCCGCCTCCGGCAGGCTGGCGTAGCCGAACCAGCTGACCTCGTCCCTGCGCGTGCGTTTCTCGTAGCCCTTATTGCCCACCAGTATCAGGTTTCGTGCGGTAAGAATCTGCGCCCCCTTGCTCCCCTTCACGAACGCACCAGCGACCATCCCGCGCAGTTCGCCCGGGTCCAGCGTGCTTTGCCACTCGGTCTGCCAAATCTCCCCTGCTCGCTTCCAGATTCGCAGGTGCAGAACATCCTCTTTTGCCCTGTCGGTGTGCAGGCTCACCAGGCGAAGCCCACTCTCGCCGCCGATATCCACCAGCATAGCGGATACCGTATCCCCCGGCATGGCGAACTCCCACATCTTCTGCCATCCGCGCACGGGGGAAACGGACTGCTGGGCAGAGATTATTTCTGCCCCGAGTACCAGAGTAACGGCTATCAGCAACGCGAGGGGTCTCATCGTTTACGCCTCTGTCGGAAGGTTTCGGCGGCGAGGATGGCAACCGCATGACTGGCAGGCAGGGGTGGGGCTTCCGCAAGGGTGGGAATACGCACCGAGACATCCGCCATCTCGCGAATCGGCTGGGTCAACCCGCGCTTCTCCCCGCCGACCATCCACGCCAGCGACCCTCGCAAATCGGTCTCATACAGCTCCATTGTACCCTCTTCCAGCGCGGCAAGAAGGCGCACCCCACGCTCTTTCAACCCCTGAAGCGCCCACCGCAGGCTCTCGGCAACGGTGATGGGCAGACGTTCAAACGCCCCTGCCGAAGAGCGAAGCACCGTCGGCTCGTCCTGCAGCCACTCCTTGCGGTCGCACAGTATCCACCCCGCGCCAAAAGCCTCCGCCACACGCAGGGCATAGCCCAGATTGTAGGCGTCCTCGAACCCTGCCAGCACAAAGAGGAGCACCGGCTCGTGCTGAGCCTCCACCCACTTCAGCATCTCCTCCACCGACTGATACTCTCGTTCCGAACACAACGCAATCACCCCCCCATGTGCGGTGTCGCCAGCCAGCTGAGCCAGCAGTTCGGTGCGCACAATCTGCACGGTTACGTCCCGGCTCAGGGCACTCTCTATCAGCCGTTCCAGTCGCTTCAGGTCGGAATGTGGGCTGAGCAGAAGGCGATAGACTGTGCGCCTGCCACACGCCAGTATCGCCTCTGCGGACACCCGCCCTTCAAACACAATCTCGCTCATCGTCCTTCATGTCGCATGATGTGCAGGATGTTTGCCCGTCGCCCTTCGATGTCAAAGCATTCGTACTGATTCTGGCGCATCACGCGGGTGGCAATCGCTTTCGCCTCGCGCTCGGTCAGGTTCTTCTCCTTCACCTCCGCCTGCAGGGAGCGATACAGCCCCTGTCTCGCCTGAGTCGCGTAAGCCACCGCTGCCCAGGGGAGCCGCGTGTCGCCGCCGAAGACGAACAGCTTGTTTATCGGTGCCGCGTGCAGGAAGCGACGGAAGAAGTCGCCCGCGCTGTACGGATCAATGCTCCACGCCCAGCACATGTCCACCCAGACGTTCGGGTACCGCTTCGCCAGCGCAACCAGCTCATCGTTGTAAGGGTAGGCGATATGCATCAGCACAAAGCGGGTCTGCGGATAGGTCGCCAGCAGTTCCCACAGGTTGCCCGCCGGTATATAGTGTACTGGCATACGCCCCCAGCCCGCATAGTAGCCCGTATGTATCTTGAAGGGTAGGTGGTACTGCGCCGCCAGCTCCGCCCCACGCGCCCAGCACCAGTCGCCAAGACACAGTTTCTCCTCCTGCGTCAGAGCCTCGCCGCGCAACGCCTTCTGAAGCACTGCCTCGGCATCCGAGTCCTCGCGAGGGATCCACTTCAGCGTACGGGTGTAGGCGTGCTGTGCCTTGACCGCAATCGCGCACCTGCCGTATTTCTCAAAGATTGCCTCCATCGCCTGACGCAGAGAACCGATGTCTTTTACCTCAATGCCTGTCTCTTGCCAGATGCTTTCGGGGTGCACATCTCCCTGGCAAAACCCCGCCCACGAAATGTCGTACAGGAAGAACTCGGGACCGCTGTCGTCGGGCAGGCACTGCCAGCAGAAATCGTCCACCTGCACGTGGTCTATGTTACCGTGCTCTCTGAGGATTCGCAGGCGTTCGCCCGCCTCACGCGGCTTGCTGTGCTCGCGCTGTGCTTGCTCCAGCGCATCTGCCGTGACCTGCTCCATGCCATAAGCCAGCCTGGCTATCAGCCGCACCGCCTCGCCGTATCCCGTGTACTGACAGGCTTCCCATGCCTGCTCCACGCCCTCGAAACGGGCGCGCACATCGGGGTCGGAAGCATCCAGCAACTGCCTGACCGCATCGGGCGATGCCCCTGCCACCACAAGGTCGGCGGTCACGTAGTTGTCAAACAGTTCCACCAGCACGTCCTTCGGCGTTTGCAGGTACTCGTGCTCTTTGCCCTGATGTTCATGAGTATCTACCAGCGGGGTCGCCCAGATGTGTTCCCGCAAATCACTCATGGAAGCACCTCCTGAAAGCTGATGCTCACAGGATTCGACATCGGCAGGCGAATCTCTTGCCGATGACGAACTCTCAGGCGATGCTGTTCAAGCGTGGATACATGAACATCAGAAACACCAGCCTGCTTGTCCCGTTATGGTTTGCCGGGGTGGCGTGTGCCGTCTTCTGGCGCGTCCTGCTTCGGGGCGAGGTGCTCTACTACGGCGATATTATGCTCTATTTTCACCCCGTGCTTGCCTTCGAGCACCGCTGGCTGTCGCGGGGAGTTCTGCCTCTGTGGAATCCACACACGCTGTTCGGTCAGCCCTTTGTGGGCAATCCGCAGGAGTGGCTGTTCTATCCCTCTACCCTGCTGGTCGCATGGCTCGGCGCGGAGCGGGCAATTGCCTGGGGAGCGATAGTGCACCTCTGGCTGGCGGGTGTCGGAGTGTGGCTGTTTGCGGGGCGGCTGGGCTATTCACCGCGAAGCGCCGTGCTTGCGGGCACGCTCTGGACCCTGTGCGGAGCGGTCGTCCTGCGCAGTCAGCATGTGGGCATCCTGCAGACGCTGGCGTGGTATGGCTGGAGCTTCTGGGCGCTGGAGGGTTTACTGCAGCGGTCGAATCTGCACAGCGCGGTCGTGCTCTCGGCGGTACTGGCGATGGCGTCGCTGGCGGGCAGTCCGCAGATGTGGCACATGCTCCTGCTGATGCTTCTGGCATGGGTAGTTTACCGCTGGCGCGCGCTGGAAGCAAAACTCCACGTGTTGAGATGGGCGATTATTGCCTGTGCGGTTGCCTTTTTGATTGGCGGAGCGCACTGGATGCCGCTGATGGAGCTCCTGCGCCACACCGACCGCACTCATCCCCCGCTGGCAGAGCTGGTCTTTTTCTCCATATACCCCTACCATTTTCCGCTTTTGCTGGCGCCCAACCTGTTCGGCTTCCCCTGGCAGGGGAACTACGCCCTGAAGGTATTCTACTGGGAGCTCGCTTTCTTTGTCGGCATCGTTCCCATACTCATCGTGTTAGCCCGATGGCGTCGGGCACAGGCGCAAGAACGGTTCTGGAAGTGGGCGGTGATACTCTCCCTCTGGCTGGCGATGGGACCCTACGGCGGTCTGTATTGGCTGGCATACCACCTGATTCCGGGCATGCAGAGTTTTCGCACACCCCTGCGTTGGACAGCGGTTACCGACTTCGCGTTGTGCCTGTGGGCGGCGTGGGCGCTGGAACAGGTGCAGTTAGATAAACGCTGGTGGCGTCTGCCCCTGGCTCTGCTGGCGCTGGCGGTGCTGTGGCAGGCGTTCGGTGAAACCTTCGCTCGCGCTGTGGCAGGAGGTATGGTATCTGAGCCGAATACATTGTCCATAGCGCTGCAGCTGGCGGATAACATTGGTAGTGCTCTCTGGCGGGCAACGGCGATGGTGGTGCTGGCGGTAGCGCTGCTATCCGTGTATGGCGGCTGGCGGTGGTGGGCGGCGGCAGGGGTGACGGTTGCGGAGCTGCTGTGGATAGCCATCCCCGCCAATCCAACCTGCTCACCAGAGGTGTTCACTGCCACGCCGCAGATATCTGTCGCCCTGCGTGAAGCTGGTCAAAGGCTGTTCGTGCCCGACACGTCGCCCATCTGGCTGAAGTATGTGAACGCACGCGACTATGGTCCTCGCGATGAGGACACGCTGAAGCGGTTCCGCGAGACGCTATGTTCCAACATCGGCATGGCACACGGTATCAGCGAGGCGTCGGGCTATGAGCCGGCAGCGCTGCGTAATAGCCTGCGCAAATATGTGGAGCTGAGCCAACACGGGCTGAAGAACACAGAACTCCTGCGCCATGTGGGGGTACAGGCAATTGCCACAGGGAACGACGCGGAGGGCTGGAAGGTAACGCTTCTCCCTCGGCCGGGGGCGAGGGCATGGATGGCTGGGACAGGCGAGCGGGTGGAGTTACAGATGCCTACTCCCCAGCAAGTGGTGCTGATACCGAGGGGCGAGGGCACTCTGGTGCTGACCGACAGCGCGTATCCGGGCTGGCGAGCGTTTGTGGACGGCAAGCCGGTGCGGTGGCAGGTGTATGACGGTGCGTTTCGGGCGGTCGCCGTGTCCGCCCACGCTCGCAGGGTGGAGTGGCGTTACGCCCCCGATACCTTCCGCGTCGGTCTGTTCCTCACCTGCATGGGCTTGGCCATCCTGACGGCGATGGCAGCACATGCGCTCGCACGCCGGTCGTCAGCGGATTGAGACCTCCAGCCCTTCGCCGTCCACTATCATATTGACGCTGGCGCGGAAGTTCCGCTCATCCCGCACAAACTGCAGGTAGTGTTTCAGCGTCTCCGCGCAGTTCACACTGTTGTGCGCCAGTACGATGCTTCCGGGCTTCATCTTATCCCAGGCACGCTCCAGGATGTCCAGATAGATGCCTTTGCCACGCCTGCCATCGCCATCTGCATCCAGATACAGCAGGTCAATCGGGTGAGGGTACTCCGCCACGAAATCCACCGCATCTGCCGCCACCACTCGTGCCACGCCCGTTGGGTCAATGCGCCGGACGTTGCGCTCTGCACGTTCCGCCTCTTCGGGCTTAATCTCCACGCCTACCAGGTCCCTCGCGGTGTAAACGGCTCCCGGTCCCACCGCCGCGCCGGCGTTGGAGATGAAGGTATTGCCGCAGAACACGCCCGCCGCAATCATCACCTGTGGCTGAGCGATGGCATTGATGGCGTAAAGAAGCCTCTGCATACGGGGCGTAATGGCGGTCCAGGGGATTTCAAACCGCTCGGCGACCGCCTGTCGAAAAGCCAGAAACTTCTGATGGTCATACTGCGTATGAGGAAGCACGCCTGCGCGTTTCAGCGTCTCCAGTGCCTCGTCCACTATCTGTATCTCGCGCTCCAGAGGCTCCAGTGCCTCATGGGGGCGATGGTAATCCATGCGATACGAGTGCCAGTCCTCGGCGCAATACTCGGTGACCACAAAACACCTCCCCAGTTTTTTACTGAACCTGCTTCTTCCACTCGTTAATCTTCAACAGCGCCTCTATCGGTGAAAGCGTGGTAACGTCCAGCTTTTCGAGCTCTTCGAGCACGGGATGTTTCTCCGCCTCGAACAGGGTCAGCTGCAGTTTCTGCCGTTTCACCTGCGAGACCGCCTCCGGTTCGGGCGCGATGGCACTGCCCACTCCCCCTCTCTGCGAGGAGAGCCGTTCCAGCTCGCGTAGTATCTCCTGGGCGCGCGCCACCACCTCGGGGGGAATGCCTGCCATTCGTGCCACCTGAATACCGTAACTGCGGTCTGTTCCGCCCGGCAGAACCTTGTGCAGCCAGATAATCTGGTCGCCCTGCTCTTTCACCGCCACGCGATAGTTGCGCACGCCAGGCATCAGGTTCGCCAGCTCGTTCAGGTAGTGGTAATGGGTGGCGAACAGCGTCTTACAGCCAATCTGCACCAGTGCCTCCGCCACCGCCCAGGCAATCGCCAGCCCGTCGTAGGTGCTCGTGCCCCGCCCGATTTCGTCCAGCACCACCAGACTGCGCTCGGTGGCGTGGTTCAGGATGGTGGCGGTCTCGGTCATCTCCACCATAAAGGTGGACTGCCCTGTCGCCAGTTCGTCGTGTGCGCCCACGCGGGTGAAGATTCGGTCTATCAGGGCGATTTCGGCTTCGTCCGCGGGCACAAAACAGCCGATATGCGCCATCAGGCAAATCAGCGCGACCTGGCGCAAATAGGTGCTCTTCCCGCTCATGTTGGGACCTGTGAGTACAATCATGCGCTGTTCGTCGTCCAGCAGGCAGTCATTCGGGATAAAGGTCTGCGTGCCGAAGCGCTCCACCACCGGATGCCTGCCGTTACGGATGCGGATGTGCGTGCCCGGGTGCACGGTTGGGCGATGGTAGTCGTTACGCACCGCCACCTCCGCGAAGTTCGCCAGCACGTCCAGCTCGGCAATCGCCCGCGCAATCTGCAGGATTTCGCTCGCCTGCAGTGCCACCTCCTCGCGAACCATGCCGAACAGCTCCTGCTCCAGCATCAGCGCGCGCTCCTCTGCGCCCGTTAACTGCGCCTCCATCTCCTTCAGCTCGGGCGTGATGAAACGCTCGCCGTTCACGGTGGTCTGCTTGCGCATATAGTCGGGCGGCACTTTGGACAGATGGGGCTTGGAGACTTCTATATAGTAACCGAAGACCGCGTTGTAGCCCACCTTCAGCGATGGGATGCCCGTCCGCTCGCGCTCGCGCAGTTCCAGTTCGGCAATCCACTGCTTGCCCTCGCGCTGGGCACGCCGGATGGCGTCCAGTTCCGCATGGAAGCCGTCGCGGATGACGCCGCCGTCTTTCAATGTCGCCGGGGGGTCGTCCACTATCGCCCGCGCCAGAAAGCCTGCAAGGTCGGGCAGACCACGGATGGTCTCGCGCAGTTCCTGCAGGCGTGGCGACTGAAGGGGTTGCATCGCACTGTGGATTTCGGGAAGCACCATCAGCGACTGCCTCAGCGCGGCGAGGTCACGAGGCGAAGCCACGCCTGTCGCCGCTCGCGAGGTGAGCCGTTCCAGGTCGCTCAGCCTGCCCAGCTGATGCCGAATCTCCTCGCGGGTCAGCGAGTCGCTCACCAGCTCCTGCACACACTGCAGGCGGGTTTCAATGGCGTCAATCTCCTGCAGAGGTTCATCCAGCCATCGTCTCAGCAGGCGCGCGCCCATCGGCGTGCGGGTAAGGTCCAGCACTTCAATCAGCGTACCCCTGCGTGAGCCGTCCACCAGCGAGCGCGTCAGCTCCAGGTTGCGTCGCGCGGCGGCATCCAGGTACATGAAGTTATCTACCGAGTAGGTCGCCAAGGTACGGATGTGCTGAAGCGCGGAGACCTGATTGCGCCGCAGGTAACGCAGAACCATCGCCGCCGCTTCCAGCCCGACGGTGAAATGCTCACAGCCGAAGCCGCGAAGCGATTGCGTCTGGAAGTGCTGAAGCAGGAGCTGGCGGGCGGAATGGCGGTCGGCGTACTCCTGCGGGTCATAGAGGGTTACGGTCGCGCCACACGCCTGCTCTATCGCCTCGGCGAGGTCGCTCGCGTCTTTGGGCACAAGCACTTCTGCCGGTTGCAGGCGAACAATCTCCTGCACGATGCGCGCGATGCTGGCTTCGCCCTTGATTTCGCTGGTCAAAAACTCGCCGGTGGAGACATCCACCACTCCCAGCCCCGACAGCGTTTCGCCCGCCACCGCCGCCACCAGGTAGTTGTTGGCGCGCTCGTCCAGCATGGAGTCTTCCAGCACCGTGCCCGGCGTCAGCACGCGCGTGACCTTCCGCTTCACCAGCCCGCGAGCGAAACGGGGGTCCTCCATCTGGTCCATCAGCGCGACCTTGTAGCCCTTCTGCACCAGCCGCGCCACGTACCGTTCCACCGCGTGGTAAGGCACGCCCGCCATCGGCACGCGCCCGTTTTTGCCGTCATCGCGCCCGGTGAGCACAATCTCCAGCTCGCGCGCGGCGATTTCCGCGTCCTCCCCGTACAGCTCGTAAAAGTCGCCCACGCGCATCATCAGCAGCGCCTCAGGGTACTCCGCTTTTGCCCGGAAGTACTGCTGAAGCATGGGGGTTTTTGCCTGCATTGCCCGTTGCCCTGACATCCCGCAGAAGTCCTTTGACCTGTGAACTTGCACCATTCAGTGTATCACATCCACAGGCACGCGGGCAACCTGCTGTTGGGGGAGGGGCGCCTGCAGAGTCGCTCGAGGTTCAGCCCCCCTGTTGTCCCCCCGCAAGCAGGGGGACATTTCCCTCTCTTCGTGGGAGAGGGTCAGGGTGAGGGCTTTTGCGCGGAGGTAAAGAGGGGCTGTCTGTTTCTCAGAGGGCAACCACAAGGGGTTGCCCCTACAACAGCCTCTGGTGGGCGACGCTCCTGCCGAGCCATATCGCCCTCTGCTGGAACTTCAACCAAACCGAGATTGGTATTCTCTTACACCAAAACCCTTGATAACGAAATCAGCACTTCCTGTCAACCATGTGATTAGGATCTCTTTTCTCTCGGCGGGTTGGCGAACTGCGCAGGCGACAGGAGTTGTTCTAGCTTCTTGCTCTGCGTATGCAACCGCCATAAGCTCACCTGGTCGCCCTTACCTTCCACAAAGAAAAGCCATTGTCCCCTCAGACGCAAAGAGGTTAGGAATTGGTCACGTGACAGTAGCTGTGTTGTCTGACGAGACTTTAGGTCCATTCGCAAGAGGCTACATTGCCCTTTCGTTGGGTTATCACTTACATAACAGATGCTTTGTTCATCGGGCGATAGGGCAGCGTCTCTACCGTTACGTGCCAAACGCAGAGAACGTTTGGAGCGTATGGGAAGGTTTCCTATAGGCACGGACAGATAGCGCAGAAACAAATCATGCCTGTTGCCGATGATGCTTGTCTCGAGAATTCTCTGTCGGTCTTGAAAGATGGCGTTGACAAAGCCGTCTTCGAGGTAGAAGTCTTGGGTAGCGACCTGTTGACTGGCTCCGTTGCGAATATCCAAAACGTACCAGTGTGGGTCGGAACCATCAACCTCTAATCCCCATGGTTTCATAGTGTACTCTATTTTCGTTCGCTGGAAAAGGATTTCATGAGAAGACAGAGGAATGGGGTCGCCGTCGTAAGTTCGATTCTCATCCGTCAGTTTGCGTATGGCTCCGTTACGGATATCCACCAAGTAGAGATGTTTAGATGTTAGCGGGTGTTCAGGAACCTCTGCGATAGAGACGACGACCATGTGCTCGCTCAGGAAGCGCACCTCATGCTCGAAACCATCCGACTGGGTAAGCCTGCGGATTTGACGCGAGGACGTTTCCAGAAGGTACAGGTCACGTCCTCCTGCCCCATCGCCGGTAAAAACGATGGTATCTCCTGTAGGGGAGACATCGTATGTATATGGGAGTGACGTCCAGCCCTTCAGGTAATGGGAGCTTCGCCACAGGTAGAAGGTGATACCGAACCGCGAAGCGAGTGGTAAAAGTAGCAAAAGGGACAGAAACACCACCACCATTGCAAGTATCCCCAAGCTTGACCGCAACATACCGTGTCCCCTCCTTATTCAGGCATAGAGAATCCCGAGGGATACCTCTATGCCTGTTTTCTTCTACTTACATGCGCATACCGCCTTCCCTCTCTCAGAACAGTGAGGAGCCCGCTGTAAGTAAGCACCAAGCCGGGCGGACGGCAGAAAAGCCACCGAGTATTAACCCTTTGGCTCTTACACAGCTCTTGGGGTCTGGTGACTTTGTGCAGTCTGCCTTGCGGGCACAGTCCCACAGGATGCAGTCACAATACCAGCACGTGGGGTTCAATATAATGCCGAGTACACCGCACTTATTCTGGTCATAGCATGTGTCATGCGCCATACAACACGAGTCCAGCTCGTCGATTGGCTGGCAACGTTTCGGTAGTGACGGACCTCGGCAACCAGAACCTGGGTGCCCTGGACCACACCAGTTACCATGTACTGCAATACCTGTCGGACGAATACCCGACGTTCTGACCGCATTTCCGGGTAGTATGTTGTCTAATAGGGCTGCTCCAGAAGCACACGATAGCTTCGCCCTTTGGAGAAGAGTGCCCTCATCGTCTACACGTTTCGCAGTCCACCTCCACGGCGTTTGTGCACTGCCCTGCTCATACCTCAGGACACCAAACAGGTCATACAGGTTGTTGCTCACTACCTGCGCACTCCCGTTCGTTATCACCCCAGCCGTGCCAAACGGGTCAAAGTGATGCCACTCACTGTTTCGACGTACCAGTGAAATGCCCTGCAAATACAGAGCACTCGTTGTCCAGCTGCCTCCCTCCAGCGGCTTCTGCTGCTCCACCAGTTCGCCTGCACCGCACGCCACACCGCACGGATACCGAGTCCACACCCCGTTCACGTAGTCCTTCCGCCAGCGACGACCACCGTCAAACCCATACCCATACTCATACGCTAACTGCACGTTGCCGTTCCCAAAGTCCCGACGTATCCGTATCAGCCTACCCTCCTCGTCATACTCTAAACGACGAACGTAACCCGGTCCCGGAAAACTGGACAACGTGCCGTCCGCGTGCCACGTGTATACCTCCGTCTGGTTCGTCGCCGCATCCACCACCTGTATCAGCCTGC
>JABUFA010000003.1 GCA_013314755.1 Chthonomonadia bacterium | reverse complement strand
AATCAAACCTGCGGGAATGGGTTAGGCTCCGCGGGAGGCTTTGTCTTGGGTAACCTGCAACTTCCTGTTGCTTGGATGCCTCTACCCGATTGTCCGCCCTTTGTCTTAACTTAAGTCCTGACCTCAGATTTTGGAGTGTTTTGGAGAAATTTTTCGAAAAATCTTTCCGTTCGGGGGAGTTGACGGCTCACCGGGAGGTTCGCCCTCCAAATGGCGCATCACCTCTCCCCGCGTCGGGGAGAGGCTGGGAGAGGGGTTTACTCCGCGTTTCCCTCTCCCCGTGGGAGAGGGTCAGGGTGAGGGCTTTCCCTCCCCGCCTGCGAGCAGGTCAGGTGGGGCTGTTCTGCTGCTCAGAGGGGCAACCACAGAGGGTCGCCCCTACGGACGGTTCATCGGCAGATTCACCTCTCCCCGCGTCGGGGAGAGGTTGGGAGAGGGGTCGGCTCACCAGGAGGTTCGCCCTCCAGGCCAGTCGCATGCGTTACACCTGTGCGACTCTGTATGCCTCGTATACAATCTCCACCGCACGCAAACCGTCGTAACCCGTGACCTGCAGAGGTGCTCTGCCCAAGCAGGCATCCACGAAATGCTGAATCTCGCCCACGAAGCGGTCGGGACCAACCTCTTCCAGCGGTTGCCAGTCGTCCATCTTCAGCGTCTTGTAGCGGCTCTTGAAGCCGTCCCAGTAGTGCACCATGCCGACGCCTTCTGTGCCGTATACCTCCACCACGTTGAACCCCGCCGCAAGCGACCAGCTGGCTTCCACAACGCCCATGCGGTTATCTTCCGTTGCCAGCAGGGCGATAGCCGTATCCTCCACCTCGCCGATGGCGGGGTTCGTCTGACGGACGACCGCCTGTACCCGGGCGACCTCGCCCACCAGAAACCGGAACAGGTCAATGCTGTGCACGCTGGTATCCATCAGCACACCGCCGCCGGCGATTTCCTTATCGGAAAACCATCGCTCCTCTACCCCCTTGAAAGGTCCGGCGAAGCGGTTGCGGAACATCACCACCTCACCCAGCTCGCCCGCTTCGATAAGCCTCTTGAGCGCAACGACAGGCGGATGAAAGCGATGGCAGAAGGCGGTCATCAGTTTGACGCCCTTTTCCTCGGCAGCACGAACCATCTCGCGGGCGGCATCGGGATGATGCGCCAGAGGCTTCTCACATAGCACGTTCAAACCTCGTTCTATCGCCAGTAGAGCCGCCTCCAGATGCGCGGATGGAGGCGTGCAAATGTCCACCGCGTCCAGCTCCACCTGTTCGAGCATCTGCTCCACGTGTTGAAAAGCCTGCGCCCCCACCTGCTGAGCAGCCGCGCGGGCAAGGTCCTCGTTAATGTCGGCAATCGCCACGATTTGCGCCTCGCGCACCCTCTCATAGCTGGCAAGGTGGGTACGTCCGATACCGCCTGCCCCAATCAGACCAACTCGAAGCGTCTGGTTACTCAACGCTGTATCACCTCCTGTAGTATCTTGTGAACGTTCTCAAGGCTCTTTTGCACACCCTGCATGGCGTTGTCCATGCACAGACACTCCACACTGAAGGGACCGCCGAAGCCTCCATCTACCAACGTCTTCACGCATCCCCGAAGGTCTATTTCGCCATCACCCACCACAGTTCCCGCATAGGTTTTGCCCGTCACCGAACGATACTGGTAACCAGCATACTTTTTGGAAACCTGCCGCATATCGTTGAGGTGAACCAGCCTGCACAGGTCGACAACACCTGCGCACTCTGCCACAGGGTTCAGCCCCATCAGCAAGAAAGTGCATAAATCGGCGTTCACCCCAAAGGCGCTGGATCCCACCTGCTGGGCGACGTATCTCAGCGTCTCCGCCGAGTTGACCACGTCCTCATGCGGTTCCAGAACCACAGTCACCCCTGCATTGTGCGCATAACGTGCCAGCGAAGACGCCGCCTCGATCACCATCTGCAGGGCGTCCTCCAGACTGACCTCCGGCTTCAGTTTCCCGGGCAACACCCGCACAATTCCCGACCCCACGCGCACCGCTTCCTCTATCGCCGCGCACGCCAGCTTCACCTGATGATGCCTGACCGTGGGGTCAAGATGCACAAAGTCGGTGGCAATGTCATAGGCGCAGACGCGAATACCGGATGATTCCAGAACGGACAGCGGCTGACCCGCCGACACCCAGAAGTAATCCACCAGCTCTACAGAGTTTACTCCCAGATCGCGGCAGGTTTGGGCGAAGCGCTGAATGTCCATGTTTCGCCGCTGGAAGTCCAGGGCAAAACTCCACATGCTGAGGCAGAGGTGCATTGACAAGGGCAACGCTCCTTCCGAACGCTGACTGAGGGTAGTATACCTGATAAAACGGCGGGCGTCAAATGATGACAGGAGTCTGCCATCCCCCCGCGAAAAAGGATTGGGGAGGTTTACCATGCGTGTTGTCACTTTCGGCGAGACCATGCTTCGGCTCTCTCCGCCCGGTTATCAGCGCATCACGCAGGCGCAAACCTTCGAGGTGTTCGTTGCAGGCACCGAAAGCAATACCGCGGTCGTGCTGGCGCAGCTGGGCGTATCGGTGACATGGCTTTCGCGACTGCCTCAGAACCCGCTGGGGCAGATGGTGGCGCAACGGTTGCAGGCTCTGGGCGTGGACGTCAGTCGCGTATCGTGGGACGCCGATGGGCGGCTCGGGCTCTATTTTGTGGAATCAGGCGTAACGCCACGCCCCACGCGCGTCTATTACGACCGCAAAGACTCCTGCATGAGCCGATGGCAACCGGGCGAGTGGGACTGGCATACTGTCCTGCAGGAGGCGCACCTTCTGCACGCCACCGGCATTACTCCCGCGCTGAGCGACAGCTGCCGCGAAGCCACCGCCGAGGCGCTGCGGGTCGCACACGGGATGGGCATACCCGTCTCGTTTGACCTGAACTACCGTTCGCTGTTGTGGACGCCTCAACGGGCGCGTGAGGTGATAGAATCCCTGCTCCCGTTTGTGACGCTGTTGGTCGTCTCGCCCGCCGACGCCCGCACAGTGCTGGAGGTACAGGCAGAGGACACCGATATCGCCGAGGCGGTGCGCCGGCGCTACAACGTACCGATTGTCGCCACGCCTCTGCGCGACCAGCAGACCGCCACGATGGGACGCCGATACAGCGTGATAGCCACCGGCGAGGGCGTACAGCAGTCTGAAGGTTGCCTGTTCGAGGTGGTAGACCCCATCGGTAGCGGCGACGCCTACGACGCGGGCTTGCTGTATGGATTCCTGCAGGGCGACCTGGGTCTGGCGATGCGCTGTGCCGATGCGCTCTCTGCGCTGAAGCACACCGTGCCTGGAGATATATTGCTGACCACGCCCGAGGAGCTCCAGCAGGTGCTTCAGGGAGGCCTGCGGGGGATTGTACGATAAGGCGGGGAGGGGTTTTCCCTCCCCAACCGAACAAGCCAGTGTACGCCCGCGTGACCGGCTCTACGGTTTCTGTGTGCCCTTCGGTTGAGCAGTGCTGGGCGGAGCGGGACGTTCCGCACGCATCCGTTCCTGATAGCGCTTTTCCCACTCCTCTTCCTTCTTCACCAGGTCCTGCCTGCCCATCTCGCGGTAGATGCTCTTCAGCTGAGCATGGATGTCCGGTCTGTCCCACGCAATCTGACCGACCTCCTGGTACTGCTTGATGGCGAGGTCGTCCTGTTTCTCCTTGCGGTACAGCTCCGCCAGCCTCATGCGCAACTGCACGCTTTCCAGTCGCTGAAGAGCGTTCTGCCATGCAGTGATTGCCGCCTCGCGTGCCTTCTTGCGGGCGGGTTCCGCCAGACCGGGCAGCTCGGACTGCGTGCGGTAGAGTTCGCCCAGCACCACCATCGCCTCCGCTGAGGGCAGCTCCTTCGTCGCCTTTTCAAAGGCTTCAATCGCCCGTGTCAGCGCGGCGGTGTACTCGGGTGTGCCAGCCTTCTGACGCAGGTCTTCAAGGGTCTGGAACGCCTGAAGCTCGGGGTCCAGTATCTCTACTTTCGCGTTGCGGCGCAGTTCCGCCAGATACTGCTGCCACTTCGCCTGACGCTGGCTCTCCACATACTGTTTTGCATACTCTTCCTTTTTCTTATCGAAGTCGGCGGGCACATTCGGCTTCACCGAGTCGAGGCGAATTATATGGAATCCGAACTGCGTCTTCACCAGACCGCTCATCTGCCCCGGCTGTAACGCCTCCACCGCCTTGGTGAACTCCGGCGCGAATATCACCAGTTGCGAACGGGGAATGGCTCCCAGACTACCACCGGTTTGCTTACTACCCGGGTCGTCCGAGAACTCCTTGGCGATACGGGCAAAGTCCGCGCCGGAATGCAGTTTCTGCAGTATCTCTTCCCCTCGCTTGCGTGCCTGCTCTTCGGTGCGCTTGTCCGTGCTTATCAGAATGTGCCGTATCGTCAGCAGGTCAAAACTGCGCTTCAGCTCGTCATCCGAGGGGTTGGGAACCTTCGCCACCTTCTCCCTCAGCTTCTGCTCCAGCAGACTCTGCCTAAGAAGGGGCTTGCGCGGCTCCCAGATCTGCTTCAGCTCCTCGCGCCATTCCGCCACGCTCTTGCCGACCGAGTTGCGGATAATCATCTCGAACTCGCGGTCGTTGAGGGGCTTGCCCTGGGCGGCGCGCTCTCGCTCCTGCTTGACCTGCTCATCCACGAGCTTCTCAATCTCGCGGTCGAGGTCTCTATCGGAAAGGCGAATTCCCTCTTTCTCCGCCGCTTTCGCAATCAGCGCCTGGGTCACCAGGTCCTGAAACACCTGCCAGCGCACGCCAATGGTCGCCATCGCGTCTCCCATCAGCGCTACCTGCTGGCGAACGCGGTCTTCCACCATCATCTCGAACTGCTCGCGGCTGACAGGTTCCCCGTCCACCATCGCCACGTTCTGGTATGCCTGCCCGCCTCCCGGTGGACCGCCAGTTGGCACCGCTGCAAAATAGGTAATCAGGCTGGCAGCGATGACGAACACAAAAACCAGCGACACCGCCTGCAGTTTTTTGGCAAACCCCACCCGGATGTTGCGCAGAGAGAGCAGGTCATCGTCCTGTTCTTTCGTGCGTTTGGGCACGTCGTTGCGTCTTGCCATATTGCCTCTACTCCTCTATCCATTGTCTGAGTGCTTGCAGAGACAGTCGCGAAGCCTTTTCAGCATCACCGTCTATCCGCGCATGTGTCTCTAAGGAAATCCAGCCGGTGTAGCCGTCGCGGCGCAGGGCTTCAAACTGACCGTTGTAATCAATAATGCCCTCGCCCACCACCACGAAGCGCACCTTGCCGTCCTCCACCACGCCGTCTTTCACGTGCATGTGCGCCACCATCTGACGCACCGCTTCGTAGCCATCGGGATAGGGCGTCTCGCCTGCACACAGGGCGTTGCCGGGGTCCCAGCAGACCCGCAGATGAGGCGAGCCTATCGTCTGCACCACGCGCCCTGCCTCCGCGCCCGTGCCGATATAGCAGGAGTGTTCGTTTTCCAGAACCAGAATCACATCCTCCTGTTCCGCCAGCTTCACCGGCTCCGCAAAGGCGTCCACGATGCGCTTCTCGATCTCCGGTGTCAGCTCGCCACGCTTCCAGAACGAGAACACGCGAATGATGGGCGTTTCGAAAAAGTGCGCCAGGTCAATACACCGATGAAGCATGTCTATCTGCTCGCTGAGGTCGCGCGGCGTCGCCAGATGCATGGGTCCCCGCGCCTCCGTGTCCTCTTCAAACAGGTCGCACTTGTAGAACGGCGAGGCGATGCTGACTACCTGGATGCCATTAGCGTCCAGCAGTTTCTTGGCGCGGCGGGCGGTTGCGTCGTCGATGTCGGCGATGTTGACGTTCCACAATCCGCGCAGTTCCGCACCTTTGACCTGGTACTCCTGCATCACGCGGATAGCGTGCTCCAGGTCCTGCGATATTTCGTCGGTAATCACCGAGAGCTTCATCTTTCACCTCCGCCAGCTTTGACGGTGACCTTCTTCTGCCAGGTCGCGCTCAAGCCCGCAGCATTAAATGCCTTCACCGTTATCTGATGTTCACCTGCAGGCAGTTTGTCCGAGCGGAAGCGGAACGTCTCCAGCGGGCTATCAAACACGCCATCCACCGCCTCCGCAGAGAGCCACTCGCCCTCACCAATGCGCACCTGTACAGCGGTCACCGGCACCAATTTCTGCAATACGAAGCCAGATACCTGCACCGTTCCGTCCGTTCCTATCTGCACCCCATCTCGGGATGGTACCACAATAACCGGTTTGCTGTTGCACACGAGGATCGGCTCGGAAATCGCCTCGGCGGACAGCGCGTCCGTAGCGTTAGAGGGGCGGTCGGAAGCCACTACTCGCAGGCGGTAGGTTCCGTCCTTCAGCGTTCTGGTATCCCACTTGCGCGCGGTGGCAGTGCTGAGCTGTGCAGGGGGTGCCGGCTCCGCAGATTCAGACGGGCGTGGCTGGTTGCGTGCCTGTTCCTGCATCGCCGCGCGGACCTGCGGAAGATCGCGCTGTGCACTCGCCAGAATCTCTGCTTTCACCTCAGGCGGAATGTTCGGGTCGTTATCTATCTGCTGGCGCAGGTCCGCCATCATCTCCTCCACGCTGGGCAGTTCGTCCTGTTGTGTCGCCTGTCGCTCCTCCGCTTTCTCTCCCGAAGGGCTTGTGGTGGAGGGAGTTGTGCTTTTGCCTGCAGGAGGCATCTCCCGCCACTCGCGCTCCCCTTCAGCACGATAGTACACCTTGTAGCTGAGAGTATCCTTATCGGGGTCTTCCGCCTGCCACTCCACACTCGCCTCTCCCGACAGCACCGCGCCTCCCTTCGGCGACTTCAAGCTCACGCGCGGCGGCTGATTCTGCGTGCGATAGTAGAGCGACACCGACAGCAGGCGCGGGCTGACCTGCGGGTTGCGAGTGCGCAATACCGCCCGATACTGGATGTAGCGCGCGGGTGGACTGGTGATGCGGTCGCCCGGGCTGGTTAGGGCACTGCTCCACTCGCTCCAGCTGGCGTCGGGTTCAGGCACATTGCCGCTTCGGGTACTGATTTCCACCGACGTTCCTTCCGGCGTCTCCGCTATCCAGTAAAGTGTGCCCCATTGCGCGGGAAATCGGGCATCATGC
Organism: Chthonomonadia bacterium; assembly: GCA_013314755.1. Taxonomy (GTDB): domain Bacteria; phylum Armatimonadota; class HRBIN16; order HRBIN16; family HRBIN16; genus HRBIN16. Next base: position 163,212 of record JABUFA010000003.1, on the reverse strand, counting down.
ACCGCCGAAGTATATATCCCTTCCGCCCGGTCGTTTCTGGCGGTATACAGCTCGCCTCCGTTTGCCGTGCCCAGCCACAGGGCGTTCTGCCACCACACGCCCCCCGTGAAGTCCACATCCAGCCGGTTCTCCACCAGATTCACCCGGTTGTCGGAGAATATCTGGTACAGCACACTGCTACCGCAGGCGAACACACTGCCATCAGGAGCGGGTACAAAAGCGAGAATGGGGTTCACACTGCGCTCAATGAGCATCCTGGTGCGCCCGTCCGGGTACAGACGTATGACCTGCGAACGGGTCAGTGCCACCAGCAGTGAGCCGTCCGAACATGCCGACAGCGCGGATACCGCTCCCTCGCCGAAATCGCGCACCGCCTGCGCAGAACCATCAGCACTGATACGCCACAGCGTCGCGTTATCTCCCGTGCCCACATACACCGTGCCATCCGCCGATGCCGTCAGCGCGGTCACGTGGTTCTGTCCCGTCTGCAGAAGTACCTCAGCCTGTCCGTCGCGCACACGGTACACGACGCCCGCGCTTCCGCCTGCCCCAACCAGCACCGAGCCATCCTGATAGCGCACCGCACAGACCGGATAGTTCTGCTCCAGCTGGGCAACCTGCTCAAACTTGCCATCGGGACTGATTCGATAAATGCGTCCGCGAGGCGATGTGCCTGCCAGCCAGCCTTCCCCATCGGCAACCAGCCAGTGTACCTCCATCTCCGGCAGGCGGCACCATGTGCTCAGCTTGCCATCGGGCGTCAGGCGCAGTATCTCCCCTTCGTGCCCAGTGCATAGGAGTAGTGAACCGTCGTTCGCCGGCGTCAGGCTCCACACGAACGGCTTACCGGTGTCCACCGCACGCGAGAGCGTCAGCGAGAGGCGCACGTCGCCATCCGAAGTAGCGGTGGTACGGTCAAAGAAGCCTTTGGCGAAGTCTGCCTGCTCGGTCTGCGTCCATACCTGCGGTGTCCGGGCGACAGGTTTCTCCTCCTTTTCACCGCTCTCGCGGGTGGTGCTTTGCTGTGCTGTCGGCGTAGATGGCTTCGTATCGGCTGGCGCGGAACGGGCAGGCTGTGTCTTAGACTGCGCTAGAAATGCCGAATCGGCGAAGAGTTGCGTTTCTTCGCCCCACGTCCCGCTTTCGAGCATGGCAGGCACACCGGGAGGCGGCACCGGAGGTGCGCTATCGGGGGGCAGAGGCTCACCGGGCGGAGCAGGCAGCTCGGATGGGCGCGTTTCGGACGAATCGCGCCGCTGGACGTTCAGCACCAGCGTCTGAGAACCACTTAATACCCATTCGGTAGGCAGCACCAGTTTGACCTCATCTCGCTCTAAACGCAGGGCACTGCTCTTGCCCGAACGCATTAACGCCCCCATCGTTGGCGGCATCTGGCTGAACCGCTCACCCCCGATATTCACCGTAGACGTCGGCAGCAGCAGGCGCACCACCAGGTCGTTATTGCGCTCACGTTCCAGGAAGCGATTCACCATCTGCTGCAGGTTGGTGGGCGGCGACTGCTCGGTAGGGGTCGTTCGGATGACCAGACCGGGCAACAGCGTTAGCGAAGGCGCCAGCCCACCGCGCACCTGCAGGGTGTAGCGCCCACTGCGCAGGCTCTGGGGCAGGGTCAGGCTGATACTGCGCGTGATGGGCTGTCCACGATACGGCTTCAGCACCACGCCCAGGTCCACGGTTTCGCCCGGCTCGTAACGCCCCTTGCGCACGAACACCCGCTCGATGGTGGCGGTCTGTCGCTTGCTTTCGAAGCGTACCTGCAGAGATACGCTCTTAATCGCCACCGGGTAGAAGGGATTGGACGTCAGGATGTTCATCAGGCTGTCCAGGTCGGCGGTGGCACTGCTGGCGATGTCCACATCGTCAAACACCACGTTTTCACGGCTGACCGTTCCCACTTCATCCGCCACGACGCTCATCTGCACCCGCGCCAGCGAGTCGCCGGGCGTGCCGCGTATCTGCGACAGCGTCTCATAAGCCACCAGCGACACCAGCTGACCGGTTAACAGCGGATGCTGTACCACCTGCGCCTGAAACCTGCGCTTGCGACCGGTTGTCAGGTCTTCCACATCCACGGTGACGGGAACCATCCTGGGGCGTTTGCCCAGCTCCCCCGCCACCGAGAACAGCCTGTCCTGCGTTGTTACGCCCACCACGTTGACCGGCGCGGCGATTTTTACCGAACGCGAGTAACTGGGAACCACGTCGAACACGTAAGCGTTCGTTAAGGGCGCCTCAATCGCGCCAATGCCCATCAGCGGATGTCCGAAAATCAGCACGCGGTTGCCGTCGCAATAGGTCACCGTGCCGATGGCGCTGACATCCACATCACCCGTCACCAGCGCAACCCCCACCGCGGAACCCGGCTGTAACGGAGGCATCTGTTTCGCGAGAGACTGGGCGCGACCGGGTCCCGGCATGGCGTACAGGTTGTAGGGTTGCAGAAGGGCGTTCAACCGCTGAACCCCTCGCGCCGACAGCCCGCTGACCATCACCGGCACAAACGGGCGCGTGAACACCAGCTCATCCCCACTGGCGGGAGGCGCGTTGTCGGGCGCGATGACGATTCGCCTGCCGCCGAAGGTAACCGTCTGCGGTTCTGCCTGCGCACGCACCATGCCCGCCGGCTCCTTCGGCAGGCGATGGTCCAGAGCCTCCAGCATGTCCTCAATGGGCGTTACCAGACACTGCGGCTCCTTCGGGAAGCCCCAGAAGGTCATGGAGACCGCTCCAGCGAGTTTGCCGTTGATGTAGATGGGACTGCCGCTCATCCCCGCGGCGATGTTTACCCCGCGCGAGTTCAGCGGACCTCCGAGCATCTTAATAAATATCAGGTCGTGCCCCACGTTCGCTTTGGGAAGCACACCCAGCACTTCCACCTCAAAACGCTCGATTTTCGTTCCCTGAAACACCGTCAATCCATAGCCCTTCATGCCGGGCTTGATGTCGCGTACCCGAATGATTTCAGGAGCGCTCAGGGCAGATGCGGCGACCCAGAGGATACTCAGCACGACAACGATAAGAGAGCACAGACGTCTTCGCATACAGCGGCTTCCCTCCATAACGTGATGCGCACGGTATCGGTGCAGAAGGCGGTTCATGGCGATGGCGAGGTCACCTCAGCTGGTATCCCTGCGCGGCGTGCCTGCTCCGCCAGCTTTTCGGCATTCGGTCTGTTGCGGTATACCCCCAGCTGCACCCGAAACACTTTGCGCCCTCCGACGGTATCCGTAACCACCGCTCCCGGCAAACCTCTGTCGGTGAGGGAACGCAGGGCAGTATCGGCTTGCTCGCGGCTGTCAAAAGCGTCTGGCAGGCGCACCCGATACAGCGTATCCGTGCTCGACATGGTGTCAGCGGGTGTGGGCTCGCTGTTCAGCGACTCGGGCACCTGAACTCCACCCGGCGAGGCAGGCGGCGTTTCAGACGGGCGAGAGGGCTGCGGCTCAGGCGTCCACAGGTTGGCTGGAGGAGGCGGCGTGGAAGGGGTTTCCTCCAGCGTGGTGGGCGGCTGTGGTTCCTCCGTGGTAGCGTTGCTCTCCGGCAGGGCTCCATCCCCCGATGGTATCACCCGAACCGTATCGGGCAATGTGTTGGGGTCGCGCTCGCGAATCTGCACGCCCGCCAGTTTGGGTGTAACCGGCGAAAAAGGCGCAGAAGTTGACGGTTGTACGGGAGCCGTCGTTGTCGAAATGGACGGCGCAGAGGCAACCTCCTGTTTCTGCTGTCTCATCTGGTGTAGCCAGGGACCAATCCAGTACGCCCCTGCCAGATAGCAGAGCACCACGCTGGCTACCCCCAGCAGTACGTACAGCACACGCTGCCACAGGTCTGAATTGCCGTTCGTAGTGGAATAGCGCATTGCGACCCCTCCCGCTAAGACTGTACGAGAAGGGGCAGTGCGTCTGCCCCTTCAGCAAAGTACTCTCGCATGGTATCTACGCGATGCCCGGCTCGGTGCGAAGCCGTTTGGCAACCGGCGCAGGCGGTATCGTTTCAGGCTGACCTTCAGGCTCTTCCTTCTCTTCGCGCGGCTCCTGCGGTGGAGTGTTCCACGTGCTGATGGCTTCGGCAGGCTGTGCGCCCTCCATCAGCGCAAGGAACTCCTCGCGCTCAATGGTCTCCTTCTGCAGGAGCACCCGCACGACCTCCTCCATCTTGTCGCGGTTGGTGGAGAGGATGTCCACCGCGCGACGGAAGCATTCATCAATAATCGCGCGCACCTCCTGGTCAATGGCGTAGGCAATCTCCTCGCTGTAGTTGCGGTCTTCCATGATGTCGCGCCCGAGGAACGGGTTACCGTGCCGCCTGCCGAAGGTCAGATTGCCCAGCTTCTCGCTCATGCCGTATTCACACACCATTGCCCGGGCGATTTCGGTGGCGCGTTCCAGGTCGTTGTTTGCGCCAGTGGTGGCTTCGTTATACACAATCTTCTCCGCCGCGCGCCCACCCAGCAGGGTGGTAATCTCATCCAGCAGTTGCGCCCGCGTCAGCAGATAACGGTCGCGCTCCGGCAGCTGCAACGTATAGCCAAGCGCACGCCCGCGCGGCAGGATGGTTACCTTCTGCACGGGGTCGGTGTTGGGCAGGAGCTCGCCCACAATCGCATGTCCTACCTCGTGGAACGCCACCATCTCGCGCTCTTTCTCGCTGATGATTTTACTGCGCCGTTCGGGACCGGCAATCACGCGCTCGATGGCGTCTTCGAAATCGGACATATCAATGCGCTGTTTATCCCGTCGCGCCGCCAGCAGTGCCGCCTCGTTCACCAGGTTGGCAATATCCGCGCCGGTGAAGCCCGGCGTGCGCCGTGCCAGCACCTCGGGGTCCACGTCCTCAGCCAGCGGCTTGCCCTTCAGGTGCACCTTGAAGATATCGCGACGCCCGTTCACATCGGGAGTATCTACCACGATGCGACGGTCAAAGCGTCCCGGACGCAACAGCGCGGGGTCCAGCACATCGGGGCGGTTGGTGGCTGCCAGCAGGATAACGCCTGTGTTGGGGTCAAATCCGTCCATCTCCACCAGCAGCTGGTTCAAGGTCTGCTCACGCTCGTCGTGACCGCCGCCCAGCCCTGCGCCGCGCTGGCGCCCAACGGCATCAATCTCATCAATGAACACCAGGCAGGGGCGGTTGGCTTTGGCAGTATCAAACAGGTCACGCACGCGCGACGCTCCCACGCCCACGAACATCTCCACGAAGTCCGAACCGCTGATGTGGAAGAAGGGCACTCCTGCCTCGCCCGCAATGGCGCGAGCCAGCAGAGTCTTGCCGCAACCGGGCGGTCCAAGCAACAACACGCCTTTGGGGATTTTTGCGCCCAGTGCCTGGAACTTCTTGGGGTTCTTCAAAAACTCCACAATCTCCTGAAGTTCCGCTTTTGCCTCTTCGATGCCCGCCACATCGTCAAAGGTTACTTTGGGCACGTTTTCGGAAGCCCGCTTGGCTCGGCTCCGCCCGAATGAAAGTGCCTGGTTACTGCCCGCCTGCATCTGCCGCAGGATCAGGAACCAGAAGAAGACCACCAGCACCAGAGGCAGTACCATCGGGAGAAGTCCCTGCAGGGCATCCGAGAACACCGAGCGACGGAAGGTGAAGTTCACCCGCTTCTCGATCAGTTTGCGATGCAGGTCGGTGCGCGATTCGGGCGTATCGGGCAGAATCGCATAGTATCGCGACCCGTCATCCGTCTGAAACTGGAAGGTGTCCTTGTCGAACTCGCCCTGCAGAACGCGGTCTTCTTCAATCAGGTCGAGCAAACGTTTATACTTCACCTCTTGCGGCGAGTCGAACGCGCGGAACGGTCCGCCTCGCACGACCAGATAAAACGCCATGCCCAGCAGAACAAGTACCAGCACATTACGCAGACTGCGGTTCAAGTCTTCCTCCTCCAGCGCTTTTGCTGTGTTGCGCCGTTAACGTTGGTATTATACCATATCGAAATCTGTGTATTGACTCTCTTACCATCCCCCGCGCGGCTGTGCCTGCAGATGGATGGCTCGCTCCGTTTCGTGCGTACAGCGTACCCGCTCCGCCAGACAGATGCCCACCACCCACACGATACCCTCCTCATCGCACACGATGGGTATCTGCCGGCGCAGATGAACCGGCACTTTCCTGTCGGTAAAAATATCGGACAGCTTGCGATGCCCCGACAGCCCCAGAGGCTGAACACGGTCGCCACTGCGCCAGCTGCGCACCATCAGCCCTCCGCTGATTCGGGAAGCATCGCACCACACTTCCCAATTATCCTGACGCCATAGGCTGGCATCAGGTAACGCTGAATATTCGGCAAACAGAGTCACGTTTGCAGATGGAACGGGTGTCTCGCCGGGTATCTGCACCATTATTTCATACGGATACGGACAACCCGCAGGTTTCAGCCACGCTCTGAGTGCGCTCTTCCCCACCGCCACGTGCAGGTTTCCACCGGGCAACGTCACCCCCGCTCGCCTGCCTTCCTGTATCGCCTCCCGCAGACGCTCCACCTGCTCAAACTCCAGATCCATGCCCTCGGCGGACAGCTCCCGCACCACGTGACGTATCACACGCCGCTGCACAGGGGCGGGCTGTTGCCTCAGCCATTCCAGCGATACCTGCCTCTCGCCCTCCCGGCGACGCAGGGTAAACTCCGGCTCCAGCGCACGCAGATGCTCCTGCCACCATCTCTCCTCATCCCGTACCACCAGCGATAACCGCTCAATTGCCGAATCCACACGCGGGTTGAGGTGACGCAGTTCGGGAAGCACGTGATGGCGGATGCGGTTGCGGCTGTAGCGCGAGTCAAGATTGGAGATGTCCTCCACAAAGGTCAAGCCATGCAGTGCGCAATACTGTCGTATCTGCTCGCGGCTAACCCCAAGCAGTGGGCGGATGAATTTGCCCCGGCGCATCGGCATCCCAGCCAGCCCTGCAGTGCCGGTGCCGCGGGTCAGGTTCAACAGGATGGTCTCCACCTGGTCATCGCGCGTATGCCCCACCGCGATAACGTCTGCCTCAATCGCATCTGCTACCTCCTGCAAAAAGGCGTAGCGCACCTCGCGCCCCGCCATCTCCACGCTGATGCCCCGACGTTCCGCCTCCTGCCCCACGTCCACCCGGCGCGAAAAGAAGGGCACATGCCACCCAGTGCACACCTGCCGACAATGCGCCTCATCGGCGTCGCTGTGCTCCCCCCGAAGGGCATGGTTCAGGTGCGCCGCACACACCTCCAGCGACCACCCTTCACGAAGTCGGCAAAACAGATGCAGGAGAGCGGTAGAATCCGCGCCGCCAGAGAAGGCAACCAGCACTTTCTGCCGCGGCTCAACAAGGGCACAATTGCGCAGAGTGCACTCGAACACGGCAAGCAGTTCCATACTGCCTCCGAAAGTCAGGGCTGTCCCACACGATACCCCGATTCCACCAGTACCTTCAGGTGTTCCGCCCTGTCAATATCCACCCCGATTTCCACGTAGTCGGTGACGATTTCCTGCGCCGTTGCCCCCATCAACTGCTCTACTCTGCGCTTGATATGCTCGACGGAGAGCAGTTTCGGCGAGACCAGCTTTGCCAGCACCACACGCAGGATAATGGATGCGCCCAGAATCTTCGCCAGCGCCCAGACAGACTTGCGGGCGGAAAACGCCCGGCGCAACAGGTCAGCCTGCCGGCGCACCACCCCCGCCCGAATGAGAAGCAGATTCCCGCCGGTAAACGTGCCCTCTCGCAGGCTCAGCGCGGTGCGGGGCATATTGGGGAATCGCTGTGCGCAGAGCTCCAGCGGGATAATCGGATAACACATCTCCGCGCCCGACCGAAGAGCCCGGCTGACGAAATCGGCTACCGCCTGCGATGTCAGGAAGGGAGTATCGGCGGTGGCGTAGAGCAGGTACTGTTCGTCGGCTACCAGCGAAGTCGCCTGCAGCACGTTCTCCACGAAGTCGCCCGTGTCCGGCAGGGAACCACAGCCATCGGGCGGCGTCACATCACCCACAACGTACACCTTCTCCACCCACGCGCTCTCCTGCAGGGCGTGTACCACCCGCGCCAGCATGGTCTCGCCCTCTATCTGAAGCAGAGCGCGGTTGGATACACCTGTCAGCGCGAGCAGGTCGGGCTTAGTCTTGCCGCCCGCCAGCACCACCGCAGTGACAAGAGGGGAGTTCAAGGCAAAGACCTCATGAAAAAATGGAGCGGGAGACGGGACTCGAACCCGCGACCTTCTGCATGGCAAGCAGACGCTCTACCAACTGAGCTACTCCCGCTCGTTTCGCTTGCGGTAAGTGGTGGGCGAGAGGAGACTCGAACTCCTACGCCTTACGGCACCAGATCCTAAGTCTGGCGTGTCTACCGATTTCACCACTCGCCCGCTCGGACGTTTGCATTATTATTATACGGCAGGTTTGCACGGATGTCAAGCATCCGGCGCGAAAAAATGCGAGCAACCCACACAAACAGATTGCCCGAACCTCGCGACTGTGCTAAAATCAGACTACCTTTCATAGTACCAGGGAGCATGTCCATGTCGGTATCGGCTTTACCCAGAATCAGGAACCGCATCGCGGTGATTGCGCATCGCGGCGGCGCAGGCATCATGCCTGAAAACACGCTTGCCGCCTTCCAGCACGCCATCCGCTTGGGCTGTGACTACGTGGAGATAGACGTGCGCACCACGCGCGACGGGAAACTGGTCATCATGCACGACCGCACGGTAGACCGCACTACCACCGGCACTGGCGCAGTCAACGAGCTGACCCTCTCTGCCATCCGCAAGCTGGATGCCGGGGTCAGGTTCTCGCCGCTGTATCGCGGCGAAAAGGTTCCCACCCTGGACGAGGTGTTCGAACTGTGCCGCGGCAAAATCAACGTTTACATCGACCACAAGGACGCTCCGGTAGCAGAGATACTGCGCACCATCCGCCGTCACCGCATGGAAAAGCAGGTGCTGGTGTACGGTTCACTGGACAAACTGAAGGAGTGGAAGCAGACAGCTCCGTACATTCCCATCATGCCCAGCCTGCCGCAGGACTACCGCAAACCGGGCGGCATCGCCGAACTGAAGCGGATGCTGCCTGTAGATGCGCTGGACGGTGATATAGCACAGTGGACGCGCGAACTGGTGCAGGAAGCGCACCGCGAGGGCATCACCGTGTATGTGGATAACCTGGGCTTCTCCGATACGCCAGAGGGGTATCGCCTGTCGATAGCAATGGGGGTAGATGGCATCCAAACAGACTATCCCGACGACCTGCTGAAACTGCTGAAAGAGGAAAAGATTCCCCTCCCGTGAGAGACAGCAAGGAGGGGAATCCAGGGATGAGAGGGTTATCCTTCTGGCTGGGCGAAGCCCAGAGCGATGTCGATGTCGCGCAGGTCTTCAGGTGAGAGCTGCACGCCCGATGCCTTCACGTTATCCTCAATCTGCGAGACCTTTCGTGCGCCGATAATCACACTGGAGACCATCGGCTGGCGCAGACACCATGCCAGCGCGAGCTGCGCCATCGTCAGCCCGTTGCGCTCGGCAATGGGGCGCAGTTTCTGCACTTTGGTCAGCACCTCCTCGCTCATCAGCCAGCGCATGAACATGTTGGAGCTCTCATCGGCTGCGCGGGTGTCGGGCGGAGGCGGCGAACCGGGCAGATACTTGCCGGTCAGCACGCCCTGCGCCAGCGGCGAAAAGACAATATTGCCCATGCCCACACGCTCGCACATCGGCAGAACCTCTTTTTCGATCTCTCGCCCCAGCATGTTGTAATGCGGCTGGTTGGATACGGGCGGGTCGATGTTCATCTGCTGGCACAGATGGACGGCATCCAGTATCTGCGACGCCGACCACTCGCTAACGCCCCAGTACAGAATCTTTCCCTGCCGAATCAGGTCGCCCATCGCGCGCACCGTCTCCTCCAGCGGCGTGTTCCTGTCGTATCGGTGGCACTGATAGAGGTCAATGTAGTCCGTTCCCAAACGCTTCAGACTGGCGTGACACTGTTCGAAGATGTGCTTGCGCGACAGCCCGCGGTCGTTCGGTCCATCGCCCATCGGGAAATACACCTTCGTCGCCAGCACGTACGAGTCGCGCCGAAACGCCTTCAACGCCTTGCCCATTACCTCTTCCGCCCGTCCGGCGGCATACACGTTGGCGGTATCAAACAGGTTGATGCCCAGCTCGTATGCCCGATAGATACACTCTGCGGCGGTCTCCTCATCGGTGGCGTGTCCGAAGGTCAACCAGGAGCCCAGACTGACCTCGCTCACCTTCACGCCCCACTTTCCCAGCTTACGATATTGCATGCTCCTCCTCCTGTCGCCGATTCATAGAATGTTTAAGTAAGTATATATTAGCACTCCTCCCCGACGTCGTCAAGCAAGGGGATTACGAACATAACAACGGGTGTCATCCTGACCCGAACGAGCGCTTCAAAGCCTCTTTCCCACACTCAGGATGACACCCGACGGTTGTTGCCCGTGTGGTCTATCGTGGTGCCTGTGGAGCAGGCGGAAGACCCGGAGACCCCGTTCCCATCTGCAGGCGACGCTGAACATCAGGTGGTGGACCACCCTCTGCACTCGGGATGCTGGAGGGCGACTTGGTCTTCCAGAAGAATATCGCCCCGACGACAACCAGCACCACTACGATAACAGCCACTGCAACGCCTGGTGATATCTCCTTGCGCATCGTCTCCTCCTTACGTTTGGGCGTAGAGGGCGAAAACTCACCCTCTACGCGACCATTCTTCGCTACCGATAGGCTGGCGGAATGGCGTTTGCCAGCGCGACCAGGTCATACGCGCCACGTGGCGCAACGCAGTACGGGCTTCCCTCCGGGCAGTCGGTGTTCGGGTCGTTGCTCAGGTTCCACATGAAGCTGTTCGCAGAGATAGTCTGCTGAAGCCGGAGGAACCGGGCGTGTCCGTCGGCAAAGGTGTAATTTCCGCCTTTGTTGTGCCAGAACGGCAGGCTTCCCCCACCCTGGTCGTAGTTCCAGCCAAACGTCCATGTGCCCAGGTCAGGCCAGAAGTCGCGGGTTTCCAGTATCAGAATCGTACCTGCCGGACGGTCAAATTGTGCCAGCCCCACCACATAACGCCCGTTGGCGTTGAATACGTCGCCGTTGACGCCGTAGTTTGCCTGTCCCTTCATGCGCCTTGGACTTGCGTCGAAGTCAGCTCTGGTCATGCTGACATCGCACACGCATCCAGTTGGGCTGTTCCACAGGTCCCAGTAGAAGGTGTTGAGTGACCGGGGCGCCGAAGGACACAGGAACATGGTGTCGTTTTTCATGTAAGGCATCACGACACAGCGCCACGTAGAGTGCGTGCCATCAGCGTGCCAGATACGGTTCGGCGCAAACTTCTCGTCGTAATCCTGGACGTACATCAGCGACGCCAGCCCAATCTGTTTCATGTTGCTGAGGCAGGAGGTGGTACGTGCTTTCTCCCGTGCCTGAGCAAACACAGGGAACAGAATCGCTGCCAGTATCGCGATAATCGCGATAACCACAAGCAGCTCGATAAGTGTGAAAGCGCGCTCTCGCTTCATTGAGACGAACCTCCTTCTGAGAGTGTGTTTTGAGTTTGTGCGGGGTAGAAAATCGCGGGCATTCGCACGACGGAAGCGGCTGACGCCTGTCCTTTCAGGTGCAGGATCATCCGCTCAGCCGCCAGCTTGCCCAGCTCAAACGGCTGTTGAACCAGCCGGTGCAGCCGTCGGGTAGTTTGGGGTAATAGCGAGACGCAATCGTGAAAGCTCAGCACCTGCAGGTCGTCGGGCACCCGCCAGCCCAGCTCATCACATGCTTCCAGCACAGCAACCAGATGATAGTCGTTGAGACAGAAAACCGCCCGCAGTCCGGGTTCGCGCTGTTTCAGCGCTACCAGAGCATCCGCTGCTAATTGAGACAGGCTGGCACGTTCCTGCCGTTTCAGCACCGGAAAGCGACGACACCATCTTTCAGGTGACTCGGCGCCCGCCTCTTGCATCGCGTCCAGATACGCCTGGTATCTTTCTCGCACTGAGGATACCCACAGGTCTCCTTGCGTGAAGTGGGCAATGGGATATATCTGGTGACGAATCAGGAACCGAAGCGCCTCCAGCGTGCACGTGTAGTTGTCGGTCACAAAAGCATCCACCGGCACGCCTTCCAGATAACGGTCAACACAAACAATATGTACGCCCTGCTCTAGCAGACGCACGATCAGCGAGTTGTTTCGGGGGTCACCGGTGGGGAACAGCAGGATACCATCCGTCTCCACAGCCATCCGACGAAGGTAATAGGCTTCTTTGTCATGGTCACCTTCGGTATCGCAGACCACCAGCCTGCTATCTTCGCCGATACCAGCATGGATACCTCGCAGATACTCCATCTCCAGCTGGTCGTGTGAGTTATGAAGCAACAGAGCAACAGAACCTGTACGACGAACAGGCTTTGCAGCGACAACCGTCCCTCTGCGCTGACGGCGCACCACCAGCCCTAACCGCTGTAGCTCGTTCATCGCGCGATGCGCCGTCATGCGCGAAACGCCCCACTGATCCGCCAGCTCGGACTCGACAGGTAGCCGGTCACCAGGACGCCACTTGCCCTCTTCTATTTCTCGGCGGATGCTTTCTGCAATCTGTTTCCAGCGTACCGTGGGCATCGTTTCCTACCAAGTCTCAGTATCAATTCCATTGTAGAGGGTTATTACCATTTTGTCAAGGCTTTTTAAAAATTCTCTAAGGAATTTCTTTGCCAAAACACTAAGAGGGCACTTTGACCAAGTGCCCTTCACTGTCCCCGCAGAGACAATCCCTCTTTCTGTTGCTTATCCACCTACTTCGCAGGGTCGGGGATATATCGCAGAAACCGCATCACTGTCTGACGAACCTCTCGCGCTCCAACGCCTGCCCGAAAAACCACCTCCTCCACGTTCGCCCTAAACCAGCGCGTTGTGCCCATGATACCGCTTTCTGCCAGTCGCTGGTGCACCTGCTCCTGAGTATCCATCGTCACGTTATAGGTTGTTGCAGCCCCTGTCTCGTGAAGCGTCACCACCGCCGCGCCATACACCGTCTTCTGCGTGACCTGCGCCTGAATCCATACCTCGCCCACATTCATGTCGGGAAGGGTAGACGCCGCATACAAGAACGCCTCGCGGGTGGTCGGATTGCGAGCGGAGAGCCTGAGCGGCCTGCCGGCAAGCAGGTTTTGCTTTTGCATGGTGTGTAGATGGGCTGCCGCCTCTAATAACGCCTCAAAGCTCCGCGCAGTGTCCGCCAGTTTGCTGTAAAACAGCGAGCGCACGGGATCTGTTGCCTGGCTGCGCCGTGCCATGAAAGCCGCCCATTCTCCCAGAGCCTCTCTCTGCAGGTCTTTGAGCTGCAGAATATCCAGAGCCTGCGCCAGCGTGATACCAAAACTGCGTTCGTCGCCCATCCATTTTGCCATGGTCTCGTGCGGAATATCACTCAGCCTATGCCACGCCCTCTGCTGAGCCGAAAACCGCAACAGGTTGCCCGTTCTTCGGATGTTGAAAAGGCGCAGGTTGTTCAGCTCATTCAACAGCGACTTTGCCGTGGAGGGCATGGAAGACAGATGGCGAGGAAGCATGGTCAAGGGATAGTACTCCGCCACCACCGCCAGCCCTGTGGCGTTTGCCAGAGCCAGCAGCGCCTCCGGCACGGTAACCTGAGAGGGGTTCAGCGGCTTCAGGGTAACCCGGGCAGAGCCCTCCTGTGGGGAGAGTACGTCTGGAACGGTGGAAACGGTCGCGCTTGTAGCCATGCCCGATCCGCTCGCACCAACACTAGCAGGCTGATACATCCTGAAAGTCCAAAGATTCGAAAGGGGGTTATAAAAAATCCCCAGCATGTTGATCCGCCCCATCTGACCGCGTGCCACTGGAGGCGGCAATCTGTCGCGCGTAATCAACACGCTGTTTCCCCGCAGCAGGCTGTCCCACTCAGCTTCGGTCAGCACGCGCAGAGCGGCGACATACAGTCTCTCCCCCGTCAGCAGATACCGCAGGCTCGGGTCTGTTATCTGGTCGGTTCTGCCCTGTGCCAGCAGGCGCAGGCCGTTCTGAATCTGCCTCTTGCGTTCGGTCACCGCTTTGCGTATCTCGTATTCCTGGCGTGCCCGCTGTTCAGATGATTGATATAGCAGATAGCCGCTCCCTTCGGCACGCCACGAGAGGTCAAAGGTGCGCGCCAGTGCGCTCATCAGCTGAGAAGCGGGTATCTTCTCAGCAAACACACATGCCCGCCACGAGGACACCCCCGCGCTGATGCGAAGCGGCACCCCGGTCTGCCTCGCGATGTCCGACAGAACCTCCCGCAGGGGCGCACCGCCGCGCTGTACGGTTATCGCCTTTGCCAGGCGCGTGTCTTCACCGAGGTCAGCCTGTTGCAGAGCGAGGGCGCGAAGGGAAAGCACCAGATACAGGATGGCGAGCGCCATGAGAACCGGGCGGATCCGCATAGGTATCACCTGCCTTGTCGGGGTCTCCGGTAAGAAGTTCCCTGCAAGGTGGGGACATTCCTGCCGTTGACAACTGTGCCCAATGTTGCTATAATAAACTTGCGAACGGTCGGGGTGTGGCGCAGTTTGGTAGCGCGCACGGTTCGGGTCCGTGAGGTCGGCGGTTCAAGTCCGCCCACCCCGACCATTAATGTTCGTGACCTTCTTCGTGCTGTTCCGACTGCGTAACCTCTCCAACCGGCTGTCCCCACACCATTAGACCGCCCAGGTGCCCGGTGCGTGCCACCAGCACCGCCGAAGCCACTGCCAGCACCGCCACTACGACACGCGCCATCAGCATATCTTTCTCGCCGGGATTATCCGAAGGCGACATGCGCCGTGTGACGCCCACGTAACCTGCCAGCAGAAACAGCGCCAGCCCGGCGGTCATCAGGGTCAGCAAGGCGAAGCTCTCGTGCTGCTTTCCAAACTGTTCCACGCGCGCGCTCCCCTCCGCAAACTCTTCCGCCGCCTCGCCAGTGAAATACGCCCCCAGACCGCCTGCAAACCCCGCTATCAACAGGATGAGCGTGACATTGCGCCAGAAGCGGGTTCCCCAGCCAAGCCATGCCAGAGCCGTCACCGCCGCCAGCAGGAGGAAAGCGATGGGAAAATGAACCAGCACAGGATGCAAAATAGGTATCTGATACACTTCCAACCTCCCTGATAGACCTTCACACGGTTATTTTTTCTGTATAAACATATACGATGCCTTCAGTTCGGAGGTTCTGGCTGATTGCGCCACAGCAACCAGTAGACGAATCCCATAGCCGCACCGCCCAGATGCGCCAGCGCAGAAACGCCACTCGCACCATACATCTGCCCTGCCACGCCCAGCAGTTGCAGAGCCACCCAGATGAGTGCCAGCACCCATGCCGGCAGGCTGAAAACCCGGATAAACCAGTACCAGCGATACGCCAGATACAGCTTGGCGTGAGGAAACGCCAGCGCGTAAAACAGCACAACGCCCGAAATCCCTCCGCTGGCGCCGATGCAGGGAATGTCGGGGCGAGGGTCAAAGGCGATGTGCATGACATCGCCCACCAGCGTGGACAGCGTCAGCAGGAGCAGGAAGCGCGTGTGCCCCAGAAAGTCCTCCACATTGTCGCCGAACACCACGAGGAAATAAAGATTGCTCAGCAGGTGGAAAATAGAGCCATGCACAAAGAAGCTGGTAAACAGCGTAATGCCCCCGTAGCGCCACCACTCAGCGGGCACGAGCGCAAGCGTGCGTATCGCCCGCTCAAGGTCAAAAAAGGCAATCAGACTCACGGCGGTGATGGTAAAAGCGGTTAGCCATGTCATCCACGGCTGGCGCTGCAGGAAGTTCTCCTCCTCCACCGGCAACCCGAGCAGAAGCAGTGCCGTATGCAGGAGGCTGTCGGGCAACTCTTCGTCACCATACCGCCTGGTCCGCTGGCTTAACGCCTCCACCTTCGCCATCGCCAGAGCCTCTTTTGCCTCCGGCGGCAGGTCGGGCTGCTGGGGTTGGGGCGGAGGCGGCGCAGGAGGCATTTGCTCCAGCTCGCCCGCATCCGTCCAAACGAACTGACACAGCTCACACACATCTATCGTCACCGGCACCGACACACCGGCAACCGCCTGGCGCATCGGCTTCTGACAGGAGGGACAGCGAAGCGGTGAACGGATGCCTCCCTGTGTGGCGGTTACCCATAGCGCACGCACGGTGCGCTCGTCCACCGCCTTGCGCAATACCGACAGCGCCACCGCACGCCCCCCGCAGCGGGCACACTGCCACACCAGCCCGGCGAACGACTGGTAGCGTGTTAATGGCTCTCCACAACGTGGGCAAATCATCTGGCTCTGCCGCGTTAACCCTCCAGTTGAAACGACACCTGAGCAACAGCAGGAGTTACGCCACCCATTAGAGAATCTCCTGTTGGCATGAGGCAAAAGGATACGCCATCCATACAGTGGTCTCCGCTGTACGAACCCGGCTGTGGCGGCTGGCTGACCTCTGTTGCGATTAGCCCACACAATCCCAAACATGTCTTGCTGGGCGGCGACATGCTGGGAATCGGTCTCAGCACGGACGGGGGCGACAGCTGGCAATCTACTTTCGGCTTGCCCAGCTGGGAGATAGCGGACTTCACCTTCCACCCCACCAGCCCGCGCACGGTATGGGTGGGAACGATGAGCGGTCCGTGCGTCAGCAACGATGGCGGACGTCACTGGCGGCTGATGCGAAACGGCTTCCCCCCTGTTAGCGACTGGCACTACTCTGCTCCTGTACAGAAAGTGCTCATCAATCCCCCAAATCCCCAGCATCTGCTGGCTTTCGGAGGCTCGCATCGGCAGTGGTATTCACCCAGCAAGCCAATGTGGGGAGCGGTCTGGGAAAGCCGAGATGGGGGCAAAACGTGGAAGCATATCAGCACGGTCAGCCCCAATGGGAATATTGTGGCAGTGGAACCGGCTGGGCGGTCATTCCGCACGTTCTATGCCGCTGTGGTAGGCGCAGGTGTGTTTTGCAGTGGGGACGGGGGCAGGACATGGGAACCCCGTAACAACGGGCTACCCCACCTGCAGGTGATGGACATCGCGGTGCACCCACAGCGTCCAGAGGTCCTCTGGGCGGCGTTGAGCAACTACCAGCCCTCGCCGGGACAACCTGTATTGCCAGGAGGCATCTACAAAACGACCGACGGCGGTAAGAACTGGTACCCAGCCACCGAGGGGCTGAGCACAAAGGCATCCGCCGACCCGAACTTCACCGCACGTTACGAAGCCATAGCCGTTGCTCCAACCAATCCTAACCTCCTGCTAACCGCCGACACCGCATGGGACGGCAGTACTCTCTATCAGAGCACCGATGGCGGACGGACATGGCGGGCGATTTTGCGCCGTCAGGACGTGGATTGCGCTTATCCGGCGGGGCTTGGAGCGACGGTCATTGAGTTCGCCCCACACAGCGCGGCTGTGGCGTTCGCGGCAGGGAGTGAGTACGTGCTTCGCACACGCGATGGAGGCAAAACCTGGTCCGATGTTACCGCTATCCGCACCCGTTCCGGCGCGTGGCGAGGCAGAGGCTACTCCGGTTTATGCTGTATCAACTTCCGCTTCAACCCACGCAACCCACGCCACGCGGTGTTGCTGGCGATGGACCACGGCAACTTCTGGCAAAGTCGCGACGGGTTGCAGAGCTGGACATGGGGAGGCGATGGGATGCCCCTCTGGGGTGGTGGTAAAGACGTCGCATTCGGCGATGCGGGCGGAAACGTGATGTTTGTGACGCTGGGTCAGTTTGGCAACTTCGAGGGGATTGCCCGCACCCGCGACGGCGGCAGGACATGGACGCTTCTGGCAGGAGCGCAACATGGGCTACCGGAACGCTACTCCCAGGCTGAAGCCGGTGGTATCTACTGCACGTCCGCCCGCGAAGTGTGGGCTGTGGTAGGAGGTAAGCTGTACCACAGTGAAGACGGTGGAGACCACTGGCAGGTGATTCATGAAGGACCGGGATTGACCTGGATTACTGCCACCACCAATCCTCGCATGTTCTACGTTTGCGGCGAGAGCGGTGTCTGGCGAACGCGAGACGGCAAACAGCTGGAACCAATCTCGGGTGCGCCAAAGCCTTCCACCTGGGTAGCAGTAGACCCCAGGAACCCCAACCGCATTTACGTCACCTCATGGCGAAACGCCGAGCAGGGCGGGCTATGGCGATATGAAGAGGGTAAATGGACGCGCCTGCACGAGGATCGCTATATCGCGCGGGTGGCAATCTGCCCCAGCAATCCCGAACGTCTGGCGGTTGCCACGAACGACCATCCCTACCACGATGTCTGCTTTGCCACAGGCGTCTGGGTATCCGCAGACGGGGGACGCACGTGGAGCCAGCAGAACAAAGGCTTACCGTGCTTGCGGGGGGAAGTAATCACCTTTAACCCTCACGACCCACAGCAGATGGTCTTTGGCTCCATGGGAAGAGGCTTCTTCGTGGGAAGATGGCGGTAACTAAAAGCCCGCGGCAATCAGGTCCACCTGCCACCGGCGAGTAAGACTGGACCAGGTTAGCAGTAGTTCGCGAATGCCCAGCCGATAACCAATGGAGAACTCCACATCGTTGTAGCGAGTGCCCTGAAAGCGGTTATAGCTCAGGTTCGCTCCGATACGCCACAGCCCGCTCAGGCGATACGAGGCGTCGGCAAAGAGAGTCAGCGAATCGCTGTCCAGAACGCGCGTGCCCACCAGCGAAGCGTTCAACCGCTGCCCCGCCGACCACGCAAACATCCCGCTCAGCCGATGTCTGCCGTAACCTGTTGTCTGCACCAGTCTGTCGTGCGTGTAGTCGTACGTCAGGCTCAGCAACGCACCCTCCCACAGTCCCCTGCTGGCAGATACCGTCGCGAGCAGGCTTCCGCCCGTGGTCTGGCTGTTGCCCCACAGGTAGCTCGCCATCACCGACGGGTTCACCGTAAACCCAGCCACACGCAGGGGTGTTGTGTAAAGGCGGGAGCGCAAACCGGCTCCATCCGTCCGCACGCGCTTGTCGGCAAACTCACTGGTGCGGGAGCTGAAGGTAGTAGCAACAGTCATTTTTAACTGGTGGCTCAGCATCAGCGGTCTGCTTTCAATGTACAGGTCGCTTCGCAAATCGCGGTAGCGCGTGCCCGATAGATTCTGCCCTCCCGATAGATTCAACCCGATGCGTCCACCGCCAAATCCATAGGTCAACCCGCCGTTGAGGTATAGATTGCGGTGAGCAGGCATATCCAGGTACAGGTGCGTGCTGGCGTTCTGGCTCAGCCACTGGGCATGGCTCCAGCGCAGTCCCCAGTCCCCGCGTATCAGGCTGGTGAGCGCAAACGTGCCCTCCATCACCCCCGGTCGGCTGTAGAGATGCTCCAGGTCCAGCGACCAGCCCGGACGCACCGCATACACGGCACGCCCCACGCGCTGGGCATGGCGCAACCGCAACGCCCCCACCGACTGTGGCGAAACCACATAGTAAAACGGCAGGTCAATGGTCAACCCACCCGAATTAACGCCCACAATCTGCTGTCCCAGCGCCTCCCCTGTTCGGAACGAAAGGTCGTACATCGGCACCGATAGCAGTTTCTGCCCGGCAACATACATCTTCACGTGGCGGAACTGGATGCGCTCACCCGGCAACAGCACCGCGCTGTCGGCGACAAACAGCAGCTCGCTGGTGGAGAGGTCGGTGTAGGTGTAGGCGTCGGGTCGGCTGTAGGTTACCGGCTCCTGTTCCCAAAGGGGCGACTTGAAGGTAACCTCGCGTATCTGCCCGTCCTCGACGAGCACCGCCTGTCCCTCGTCTCTGCGCGGATAGTAGCGCAGCTTCTGGGCGACAATGCTTCGCTTGCCTCGCGTGAGCACCGCCTCCTCTGCAATCAGCAGGTCCTCGTCGAGGCGATACTGATAACTGCGTGCCTGCAGGCGCAGATTACCGACCACTACCTCCGCTTTCTGTTCGGAAGATATCGCCTCCACACAGCGCCAGTCCGCACTGTAGGCAAGATACTGCGGAGAGGTGAACAGATAGGTATTCACCCGCTGACGGAGCATTTCGGGGTCATCGGTGAAGGTGACGCGGGTCTCCTCGAAAGCGGACGCGCCCGGTATCGTGACGGTAACGGTCGCGACGCCGGGCAGGGTCGCACTGGTCAACTGGGTTCGGGCGATGCCCGCGCTGGTGCTGACTACCGTATCACGCAGAACCCCCAGCGTGGTGTTGAACTGCACCTGCGTGCCGTCCGGCACGAGGTTGCCGCGGTCATCACGCACTTCAGCGCTGACGAGAGCTACCGATTTGCCATCTGAAAGCAGGATGGAGGGAGAAACCGAAAGTTTGATGCTATAAAGCGGCGCCGCGCTCAACGCAACGCCGCTCAACCAGACAAGAAGCAATACGAGGACACCCGTGCGCCACTTCACGCACATTCGCCTCTCTTACTGCGGAGGTGGAGGAGGAGTATCCAGTCCGGCGCCGCCACCCCGTGCACCCGATGCCAGTGCCGCAATCAAGCCCAGTCCCAGCACAATCCATCCGACATTGGACTTGCGCTTGACCTCGGTCTTCTTCACCGGCACCGCGCTCGGCTGAACCACGCTAACCTCTCCAATCGCCAGCTCCTGCAAAGCACGGTTTACCACGTCGGAAACCGCTTTGGCGTTTACTTCGTCCTGGGTGCTGGTAGCCGTTCCTGTTGCCTCGCCGGAGATAGCCACCGTCTTGAGAGCGCGTCCGCTCTTGACGTCTATCCACTGCACCGACACCGACAGAGAGGCTTTGTGTGCGCCGGCATCGTAGCTGTAATCTTCGATGACGCCAGCCAGCGCATACTGCGTGCCGATTTCACGCGCTACCCGCACCGACAGGTCCACATCTTCAAAAGGCGGTGTGATGTCTGGCACGCGCAAGCGCCCCTCTTCCACCGCTCGCTGTATCGGTGCGCTGTTTGCGCTGAACTGCACCACGTCAAACCTGCCCGTACCTCGGAGGCTTGCCGTCACCGCGCGGGTCAGGCTCGTGCCAATGCCTGCCGGCACTGCTGCCTCAATCTGCTGAGAGGGCGCGAAAGGCAGAACCAGTACCGTCGGGGGCAGAGGCTTGCCCTGCCCAGCCACCGCCACGGCGGGGCTAAACAGAATCGGCGACAGCATCGCGCAAACCACTGCTCGCGCCGTCCACATCCGCACGGATGCCCGTCGGAAAGGATTCATTGCTTCGTAAACCTCCTCATCGTGCTCTCAGAATACTTGCAAGGGGGCTTCCCGCTACCGGGAAGCCCCTCCCCGATTTACCTCGTCAGGACAATCGGCTGAACCACGCTGGCGGTCTGTCCATCTTCCGTCGTGGCGGTTATCTTCACCATGTAAGCACCTGCCGGAACCGCCACGCCCGCGCTGTTCCGACCGTCCCACGTGATGCTATTCACGCCGCGCCCAGCCGCCTGTCCAGCCTGCAGAGCGCGTATCGGCTTACCGCTCGCATCGGTAATCTGCACCGCCACCGACGCTTCGGTGTTGAGCGTGTAGGCGATTTGCACCCGGCTGGCGCCTGCCGCACGGGTCTGCGCCACACGCACATTGCTGATGACGGCGGTCGTGTGCATGCGAGGCTGGACGATTATCTGGAACCGGCGAGTGCCGCCGTTCGCACCGCTGTTATAGGTGTAGGACGGTAGCGAGGTCAGCACGCGCCGCACGTTGGCATCCAGATCCACCAGCACCATCTCGTACTTGCGGCTGATCTTCGCCACGTTGGGCCACGAGAGGGTCACTGGCGTGTTCGGCATGTCGGTCAGCACCTCGAAGGTGTACACCTGCTTCGCGCCGCCGCTGCGTCGCACGTCCACTGCCAGCGGTGCGTCGCTCTCCGGCGAGCGCAACTGCACGTGCACGTAGCCCTCCAGCGGTGCAGGCTTCTCGATCTGCAGGCTGTCGCCCGCCACGCCGATGTAGTTGCTGGAGTCCACGCTATCACCTGCGCGAGCCACCAGCTGCACCATCCAGTCATTCTCGCTCATCGCTGCCGAGCGGGTAATCTGCGTGCCGCCGGCGGAACGACTTCCGGGCGGATTGAGTATCAGCTCGGCATCCACCAGAGCGCGGATCCAGTATCCAACGAACGGCTGGAGGTTCTCGCCTGCGCTCACCAGCTTGTAGGCGCGGTCTACCGGGTCATAGCGCCATGCGTAATCGCGCACCAGACCTCTCCGCGCTGCCTCAGCCAGCGTCATCACCTGACCGGCTACGCGCACCTGCGCCGCGCCCAGCAGGGTCGGCTGGAGATACACCGAGCCTATCATGTTCCATCCCTGCACCAGCTGGATGGAGAACGGCTGGGTCTGGTCCGCCAGCGTACCCACCGGCGATACCGTGCGCGCGGTCGTAGTGCGCACCCAGTAACCCGCACCCGCCTGAGCCACCACGTTGCCGCCACTCACGTAGCGGTTCGCCAGCGGCGACCAGCGGATGAGGTTGATGGTGGTCGTATCAAACCCGAACAGGAAGTCGGGGTCGCTGGACGGAGGCACCAGCGGGATAGAAATCATGCTGATGCCCGGCTGGATGGTGAAGGTTGCACCCTGCACCTGTATCGTGACCGGCGTGCTGTTCACGCCATCGTACTCGTCATTGCCTGCCCACGAGGCGAAGGCGGACCACGTACCAGTAACTCTCGGCGTGAACTGCACCGAGAACGAGCCGTCCGAAGCGGTGTTCACGGTCTTGATCTCGCCGGTGCCTACGGGTGGCGAAATCGTCACCTGCACGACGGCGTTCACCGTTGCGCTTCCAGACAGGGTGAGCTGTCCGGTCAGCGTGACCGGCTGTCCCAGAACGGCGGTGCCGGTTGGCGCGTTGAGCGTGATGCTCGCCCTGTTGACGGTAGGACCGGTCTGTGTGGTAGTGCCCGGACCGACCGCTGCATCGAACTGGTCCTGTGCGCGGAAGGAGAAGGTGTGCGTGCCTTCTGCCAGCCGTCGCTTGAACTGGTAGGTTACGCCCGCCACATAGTTCGTGCTGGTGCCGACCCTGGTCATGGCGTACCAGGTGCCGTCGATATTGATTTGCACCTCGCCGCCCGGAGTGCCGGTGAACGCCCTCGGCGCATCGTTATCCGCGTCCATGTATGTCACTTCATACACGAACTCGGTGCTGAGTTTGCCAGAGGTCGGCGTCACGCGCGGGTTGACCAGCTGCGGCGGGTTGTTCACCTGCGGACCGGTGCCGGTCAGCGGGTCGGCGTTCTCGTAACCGTCGTTCGCCTCGAACCGGAAGCCATAGTTGCCCGGAGCGAGGTTCGAATTCGCCGGCACATCCGCTGTGAAGATGACACCGTTCACGTAGTCGGTTCCCGCTCCGGTCATATCCAGCGTGGTCTCGGTGTTATCGGGCTGAATAATCGCCACCCGCACGAAGGTCGGTGCGTCGCCGTCCGCATCCTTGTAGGTCACCGAGTAGCGGAACGCCGCCCTTCCCGACTCGCGCACCGGAACCACCGAGCCGTTGCTGAGAACGGGCTTATCGTTCGTCACGGTTGGTCCGTCGCCCAACAGCGGGTCGGCGTCCACCGTGCCATCATTCGCCTCAAATCGGAACTGGTAGTTGCCGAGCAGGAGGCGCGAGTTTGCCGGAATGGTTCCGGTGAAGGTCACGCCCTGCGTGTAATCACCCGAACCGGTCAGGTTCAGTACCTGCTCGGTGCTATCCGGCTTCAGGATGCGCACCCGCACATAGGCAGGGGCATCGCCGTCGCCATCGGTATATTTCACGCTGTAGGTAAACGCCGCGTTGTGCGAGCCAGTCGCAGGCGTTACCGTGCCGTTGCTCAGAATTGGCTTCAGGTTGAGCACCTCAAAGGCGCCGTTCACCTCGGCGGCGTCCTCCGCAAACGGGTCAGCATCCTGCGCCGCGATGCGATAGGTGTGGTTGCCAATCGCCAGCGGAGCAGGCGTCTGGTAGCGGTAGATAACACCCGCACGGTAGTTCGTGCCGCCCGTGGAGATCATGTTCACGCCCGTCGTGTCGTCATCAATGAACAGCTTCACGAACTTGGGCGCATCGTTATCCGCATCCTGATAGGTGACCACAAAGATGGGGCGAGCAACCTTAGAGACCTGCGTGGTTGCCGTGCTACCATCCGTCGTCACCTTGTTGCTCGACAGCACAGGCTTGTGGTTCACCGCCACGTTCTGCACAGAGGTCGAGAACGCGCCGTTCTGGAAGCGGAACTGGAATCTGTGCTGTCCGGGCGTCATCGGCGCTGCAGGTGCATTCAACGACAGGCTGTATGTCACGCCGTTGCGGAAGTCTGTCGGTGTCGGGCTGGCGGGAATGGTCTCGTTCAGCACGTATGGCGTTCCATCCACCAGCACCTCGATGTTGCCCACCGGCGGCGTGCCGCTGGGGTTGGTGAAGGTTATCTGGAACGCATACACGGCATCACTGCGCCCGCGCGGTTCGTTGTTGCCCGCAGGCGTGATGGTAACGCGCGGGTTGGAGAGCTTATTGAAGTCGTTCACGTTGGGTCCGCTGAACTCACCCGTGGTCGGCAGACGCACTGTGTTGCCGCCATCCGATGCCACAAAGTGGTACTGATGCACAGCAGGCTCGGCTCCCAACGTGGTCGCGTACTCAAAGACCGCACCGTTGACGTAATCGGGCGTGCCGTTGGGCACCATATCGTACTCGGTGCCGTCAATCCACACCCGGATGAAGCCTCCGTTCGCGGACACAGGCGCCTGACCTTCCACATCCTTGTAGATAACTCGGAAGGTGTACAGGGTACCCTGGTCGCCGCTGGTGGGGGTCACGGTTCCACCTGCAGGCTCCTCCAGCACCGGCGCAGTGTTTGCGACCACATTCGGACCCGCCTGCCAGTCGGTAGTAACCACCACCGTGCCATCCGAGCTGGTGAAGCGGAACTCCGTCTGTCCAACAGGCAGTTTGATGCCCGTTACCTGATATACCACACCGTCGGAGTACAGCGTGCCGCTGCCGGGTGCGATGCTCAGGTCACGCTCGAACACACTGCCCGGGTCGGCGGTATTGCGATATTGCACCTTGATGAAGGTTGGCGCGTCGTTGTTCTTGTCCACGTACTTCGTTCGGAAGGTGAACGATGTTGCCGTGTTCTGGAACGTATCCGACGCCAGGTAGTCACCACCAACGTCCGCCGGGTCGGGCGCCCAGCTGACATCCGTGCCGACTGCGGTAGCAGGCTTGACCAGATACGGCTGTTTGTTATCCACCACAATCGGTCCGGCGATAGTGTTCTCCAACACCACCTTGTTCGCGTCGTCGTTCGGGTCGGTGGTGGCGTTAGCGGGCAAGAGAGTGGTCTCGCCCTCCAGCAGAGTGTTGGGGTCGTATGGGTCGCCCCAGTTGTCCACGAACTCAAAGTAGTAGTGCCTGGTGCCCGGCTGAAGCACGATGCTCGGGTCAGAGGAGGTGTCGAATTTGTATACCACCCCTTCCGAGTACTGCACCGTATCCGGGCTCTCGCGCACCATATTCACGGTGACCCATGTTCCGCGCGGTGCGGGGTCATCACGCAGCTGCAGATGCAGGCGTGCGCGCACGGGGCGCTGATTGTTCGGGTCGGTGTACTTCACCCGGAAAACGAAGTTCGTGCCCTGTTTGCCCGTTGCCGGGGTCACCGAGTAGTCCGAGAGCACCGCCTTGGTGTTCACGAAGGGTCCCATGAAGAAGTTTCGTCCCTTCGTATGGATACCCCCAGCGGGCAGAACCGGGTCATCCAGCGGACGCACCGGGAAGCGCACCGTGCGGGTGCCGTCGTTCGCCTCAAAGTAATAGGTGTGCGGTCCGCGAGGCAGGCGAGTGCGAGCCACATACACACCCGGGTTGGTCTGCGCCGGGTTTTCGGGCTGCATGGTGAGCTGTATCGGATAGCTCTCGCCTGTGTAGTCGTTGCTGATAAAGACCTTGATGTATGCCGGGTCTCTGTCGCCCTGATAGCCGATGCGGAACTCGAACACCGTGTCTTCCGTGCCCATCGCCACCGGGAAGGACTGCGTGCCCGGAGCGGTGGGACCGGGCTGCGGATGGAACGGTCCGTTGGGCAGTTGCTGATCAGGGTTCCAGAAGACCGTCGTATCGCCGGCGGCTTTACGCACCGTGCCCAGATGCAGGAAGTTCGGCTGGAACATGGAACGGAAGCCGTTGAGCACGGGCGTGATGACCGGATGCTGTGCCGAGTTCAGCGGGTAACCCGGATCCTGGAAAGGATTGCCCGGAGCAAACACGGCTGGCTGGCTGATTTCGGTGGGGAAGTGGTCTACTCCCGCCCGGAAATCGTAACCATGCGCGCCGTACGCCCCCACCCTGAAGGCATTATCCGTGGGGCGTCCATATTTGTAAGGCAAGCCGTAGCGTGTATCTCCCGACTGGCTCTCGTAGTGGGTAGGTTCCCACACGTACTCGTATACTACACCGTTCTGGAAGTCCTGGGGTGTCAGGCTTCCCAGCGGGATGGGGTTGCCTCCCGAGTCCAGTTTATAAACAGGCACCATCCAGTGGGGCTCACCGTCGATATAGAGGTACACTCCACCAAAGTCATTGTTTTCCACCTTTCCCGTGCCCCACACCGGGGTAGCATGAGGCACAGCGGTAAAGGGTGGTGGTGGCATAAAAGTATCCGAGACAAATCCATAGGTGAAGCTCCCGGTGGTACCATCCATGTTAAACGACTCATAAATCGGCTGCGGCGGGATGCCGTACGGATGCCGGTAGAGCACGCGGAAGCGATAACGAGTGGAGCTGGAACCATCATCCGGCGCCAGCGTGTCCAGCGGGTCGGGGCGGAGCGGGTCTCTCTGCAGAGGGTCAGATGCCGAAAGCACCTCGTCGTCGAACAGCGTCTTGACCCGCCACAGGTTCGCGCGCGAAAGCACGTCTGTAATCTGCGGGACGACAATCAGCGTAGCAGGGTCAAATGCTGCCGTGGCGGGGTTCTGGGGCTGGTCTGTCTGCCACTGTACCAGCACCCCCAGGTTAAATGTACCTACCCCAATATCGGCGCCCCTTATCGCAGCGCGATAGACACCACCGCCGACAGGCGCAAGCCGTAATGCCGGCACCCCATTGATGGTCAAGAACACGCCCAGGATGACTTCGTTATCCGCACCCGGCGTCACCGTGGCTTGAAACACAAACCATGTGGCTACTGAGCCATCAGCGGTTGCCCCCTGCTGGAGCACACGGTGCGGACGGACCGAAGTGCCGCTGACGCTTGGGGCAGCAAAGCTCCCTACCGCCCATGTCAGCATCCACAGGCTGGCGAAACACAATACGAGCCATTTCCACCCGTTTCGCATGGTCCTTTTCTCTCCTTCGAACATTTCTTTTCGCCAATCCTCCCTCGCTTACCGCGTTATCACTACCGGTTGAACAGCGCGTGCAGTCTGCCCATCCTCCGCCGTGGCGGTTACTTCCACCAGATAGGTTCCTGCGGGCACTGCGATGCCTGCACTGTCGCGCCCGTTCCACGTCAGGTTTGTTACGCCACGTGAGACAGATTCTCCTGCTTGCAGGGTCTGAATCACCTTTCCTGTGGCGCCCAGAATACGCACCTTTGTGCTCGCGCTGTCGCTGAGGGCGTAGCTGATATCCACCGCCCCACCGCGCGTGCGAGCCACACGCAACGAGGTGATACGCAACCCTGCCGCACCACGAGGCTCTGCCACTATCTGGAACCGCCGACTGCCCGAAGCCCCAACCGTGAAGGTGTAGGAGGACGTGCTGCGCAGGTCACGTGTGACTTTCGCTTCGGTGTCCACCAGCTTCAGGCGCACGGTTGAAGGCACACTCTGAAGCCCGTTCCAGCGCAGAACTACCGGGCTATCCGGTTTCGGCGCGGTAACCACCATCTCCCACACCTGTCGGCGATTGCCGTCGGCGCGAATGTCCTGAGCCAGCGCGTTCTGCCCGTCCGGCGCAATCAACAGCGTGCGCACGCTCTCCTCTACAGGAGCAGGCGGCTTGGGCATATCATACATGTCGATTCCATCCGCCGCGCGTGACGCCGCTCCGATAATGGCGGTCGCGTCCATCCTGTCCTCGCTCTGTGCCGAGAACTGCACCTGCCAGCGCACAGGAGCGGTGCTCAATCGGGACGGGAAGACGATAGTCGCGCCCGGCGCAACCACGTTCGGGAAGATAATCTCCAAGTTGCGGCTGTCCACGTATATCCAGTAGCCCAGTCCCGGCATCATCGGGGCAGAGGGATCGCTGTACAGCGAGATGACCCTGTAACCCGCCGGCGGGGTGGTATCGTAGTAGAACAGCACACTGCGCACCAGCCCGCGCTGAACCGCTTCCGCGAACGTGATGGCGAAGCCCTGAGTGGTATCGATGAAGCGAATCAGCCCGATGGGCACGGGATAGGGATACGGGTTGCCAATCTGCACCCACCCCTGCGGCAGTGGCAGACGCAGGGTGCCGCCGAAGGCATCGCCTGCAACCTTCGCGCCGTTCAGGTTCAGCGTCTGATTCGCGTTGACGCGCAGCCAGTAACCCTCGCCCGGTCGGATACTGTTCACCAGCGTGTAGCGCCGCATGGTGGTATCCCACCGCAGGAGGGTGAACTCGCCCTGTTCCAGCCCCAGTATCGCCGCAGGGTCGGTGTTATCAAAGGCGAAGGGCAGGCTCACCATCTGGAAACCTGTTTTCAGGTCTACCTTCGCCGTCATCGGCACGATGAGCGAGCGAGAAACGCTCTTCGACAAACTGCCCGGCGACACCGTAGAGTACACGCGATAGGTCAGCTCCCCTACCCGTTCGCCGGTTGGCTTGACGCGCCAGCTGACCGTCGCCACCTCGCCCGGCAGGATGCTGGGGATGGTCTTGGTGATGCTCTCACCGTCCGCCAGCGCCAGCCCTCTGGGGAGCGAGATAGCCAGGCTGACGTCTTCAAACGTAACGTTCTGCAGGGAGTTCAGCGACAGGTAGTTGGTTACCGACGCGCTGATAGTGAACTCTTCGGGTGCCAGCTGATTGGTCGCCGAAGCGTCGAGCCCCACCACACCGGGCGACTCCGTATCCAGCGCGTACCGCCCGGAGGGGTCGTTCGTGCTGGTCGCAAGCCCAATCATGGTCACGATGGTTTGCGACTTGCCCGGCGCGAGGGAGCGCGGGTTCCAGTAGCTGGCGATAGCGTGGTCGGTTACCTGCGCCTCGGGCAGAGAGGTGAAATCCCACAGATTTGCCGAAAGGCGCGAGAACTGGCTGATGACTACCCTGTCGGGAGTGGTCAGGTCTTTTTGCTTGAACAGCCAGCGCAGGATAGGTGCGTTCATGGTACGGCGAGGCGCCGCATCCACATAAGACGGAACCTGTCCGCCCTGCAGGTCTAAATCGTTCTGAACGGGGAAGTAACCGGGCACCAGGACATAATCCGGGGTGGTCACGTTGAAGCCGCTGCCCACCTCCTCGTCGATCAGGAAGCGCAGTCCGACCTGAGCGGTCTCCGTACCCTCGTTGGTAATGGTCCATGTGATGCGGGCATAGGCGCCGACCAGTTCGATAACCTGGTCCACACGGATGCCAGTATCAGTGTGGCGCCAGCGTCCCACAATCATATAGCGCCCGCTGCGGTCGGCAAACGGCTCAATGCCATCCACCCATTCGCCGTCGTCGCTACCCCAGATCAGGTCATTCGTTTCCTCGGCGGTCACGATGCGAACCGTTACCACGCCGAAGTTTCCGCAGGGATAGGGGTAGGTGAAAATCAACGGCTTGTTATCGTCATCGGTGGTGAAGCGTGCTCCCTGTACCGTACCCAGTGTGATCCGACCGATGGCGTCGTAGTTCGTGCCACCGATTCCCACCTGTCCATCCAGACCAACTCCTGTGGACAGGATGCCGTTATTCAGGTAAACGGCGCGGAAGTCATTGCTTGGCTGGGCGTACAGGGCAGCCGGCAGGGTGGCTACCAGCAGTCCCAGCGCAATCACGCAAGCTATCCACCGTCGCTTGCTTGAACCGACCATCCCGAAGGATTTCATCATCTGTCCTCCCTGTGTATCTTCCCCGTGTGTCATCTCTTTGCTCACTTACACCTTATCGGGTAATGACCACCGGCGTAATCATGCGGGCACGCTCGCCGTCGGCAGTGGTCGCCTCGATACGCACCAGATAGGTGCCCGCTGGCACTGCCACACCGTTGCTATCGCGCCCGTTCCACGTTGCACTGTTGACGCCCGCAGAGCGCGTGTTTTGCACTAGGCTGACGACCGGCTTGCCGGACGCACTGGTAATGGTAATTTGCACCTGCGCCGGGGCGGACAGCGCGTAGTCAATGGTATAGCCGCTGCCGCGTGTCGCCCGCACGCGCACTGACGTCACACGCAGGGCAGACCGCATCTCCGGCTCGGCAACAATGGTGAAACTGCGCGTGTTCACCCCGCCGGGCTGGTAAGTGTAGCTGCCCGTGGTGCGCATGGCTATCCGTCTGCCCGTCACTTCGTCCACCAGCGTCAGGCGCACGCGCGCCGGAATATCCAGCCCTTCCCATCGCAGGGTAACTGGTTCGTTCACCTGGTCGGTCTCCACCTGCAGTTGCCACGTCTGGCGCCTGTCACTGCGGCGAATGTCCTGGGCATAAGCGCCTGCTCGCGCTCCCCATTCGGCGTTCAGCACCTTCACGCTGACATACGGGCTGACAGACGGCGGTTTGGGCACGTCCTCGCGTCCATATCCATCGGTCGCCCTGCTGTTTACACCGATGATGGTGTTGCCGTCACGCACGTTGCCCGCTACCGCAGACAGACGCAGGAGCCATCCTTTTCCGCCAGA
Organism: Chthonomonadia bacterium; assembly: GCA_013314755.1. Classification (GTDB taxonomy): domain Bacteria; phylum Armatimonadota; class HRBIN16; order HRBIN16; family HRBIN16; genus HRBIN16. The sequence goes on along the minus strand of JABUFA010000003.1, from coordinate 132,413 downwards.
GAGCATGTTACTCGCTGGCACTGAGCGCCCACCTGTGGGCAACGGCATGACCACCAGCGTGCAATCCTGCAGAGCACGCACCCAGAAGCCTTCCCACTTGTACAGCACGCCTGCCGGAGCCGTCTGCCAGGTGTACACACCATCCTCGTAGCGGTACAGGTGAGGCAGGATAATCTCCTTGTCCGCCGCTTCCTGCAGGGACAGGCGCGCTCCGGTGGTGGTCTCCACCTCGCAGGCGACCCATGGCACGTTGTAGGCAAACGGGTTGCCAATCATGTTCCAGCCCGCCTTCAGCGGGATGCGATACGGCACGTCGGGCGCAGGCGTACCCTCCGTCAGCACCGGAGTATCGGCAGGCAGGTCGATGAAGTACGCCAGTCCCAGCGGAGCCATGGTGCTTCCGCCCTCAGGACCAACCTGCTCGGTGGTCTGGTCAAATGAGGCCGCGGGGTCTTTCAGCGCACCCCATGCGCTGTACTTCGCATAGCGACCCTGCGGCAGCCAGCGGAACATCTGGAAGCCCGACCCCAGTATGCTCTCAGCAGGCACAGAGCGTGTTGGCTGTGATGTTTGCGGCTGGAAGTACGGGATGGAGATAAGCGACCGTCCCGCCCTTAACACGCGCGGAGAGATTTGGAACGTAATCTCGTCGCTACTGGTGATGGTTGGGTCGATAGCGTTTCGCGCGGTCACCTTCACTGTATGCGTGCCCGGAGCCAGCCGGCGAGAGAGCTTGATTGTTGCCACGACACCGTCCGGCGACAGAACGTAGTTATCGGCGATCTCCGTGGAGGTAACCGCCTGCCCATCGATGGTAATGCTCACCAGCGCGGGCGTAGTGTTCGTCACGCTGAAGACGAGCGTGGGTTTGAGCGTTTCCACCACTTCAGCAGGCGCAGGAGTAACCACCGACGCCGAAGTCGCCACACGCCGGATGGCATTGTATACATCAATGATACCGTAGCCGAACTCGGGGTTCGGCACCGAGCGACCATCCGCCGCCGCCGTGTCCTGCAGAAGTTTTTTCACATCGCCCGGTTTCACGCCCTGGGACAGCAGAATGGCAACCGCACCGGACACATGCGGGGCGGACATCGAAGTGCCCATTGCATAGCCATAGTTTCCGCCCGGAAGCGTGCTCAGGATGTCGTCGGTTTCGATGCCGGTTACCATGCTGTTCCCACCCGGCGCGGCGACGGTAGTATAAGGTCGCGCCTGAGAGTAGGCAGCGTGCTCGCGCCGGGGACCAACAGCCGCCACCGCCAGGAAGTAGTCACTGATAGAGGCAATGTGGGCAGGATAGACGGGAAAGTTACCCTCTACGAACCAGTTACCAGCCGCAGCCACAAATACAATACCCTGCTGAGTGGCATTGAGGATCAGCTGGGTCAAGGGATCGGTCATGTCTGGGATGTCGCTGGCAGCGGGGCCGCCCAAACTCATGTTGACCACATTTGATTTCTGATCGATACAATATTGCACCGCACGTATCAGCGCATCTTGCGGGAACGTGCCTATGCCGCTGTTAGGTGAAGCTTTCACCGGCAATATCTTCACACCTGTCCACGTGATCCCTGCGACACCGATACCGTTATCGGTGGTCGCTCCAATAATACCTGCGACATGTGTACCGTGCCCAGCCACCACGTCATTGCCGGGAGGTGTTACATCATCATCCTGATCCGCGGTGTCACGACCAGGCAATAGACGGTCCTTGAGGTCGGGATGATTCATGTCAGCGCCGGTATCAATCACCGCGACAATGACACCTGTTTTGCCCTTCTGAAACGCCCATGCGCGCGGCATGTTTATCATTTCCAGTCCCCACTGCTCACCATAGCGGGGGTCGTTCGGACGCACCTCGCGCTGGAGGAGGTAGTACACCTTATTCGGTCCCACATAGGCGAACAGCCCACTGTCTTTCAGCTTTTGCACCGTTTCCAGCGTTTGAGCATCGGTCACTGCACCCTCTCTGGCGCCCTTCATGATGAGGTGGTAGACACCCGGCACGCCCAGATAGTCCACGGTCAGGTTCATCTGCTGAGCCAGACTCTGGAGCTGTTCCACGCTGGTGCCCGGATTCAGCGACACAATCAGCTCACCTGCCACGAACTGGCGCGACGCTGGTTCGGACACAGCGCTGATGCTAAACCCAATCAGTAGAACAAACGTTGCCAGAATGCAGAACATGCGCGCGCGCATTTTTCCTGAACACCTCCGACGTATCGGTCGTCTTTTCTCTTCCATGACATACTCTCTCGGCGCCCCCTCTGTGCAGAGGGGGCGCCTGCTGAACACCACTATGGAGCTGGGGGAGGCTCCACAACGGGTGTGAACGAGAAGCCCTCGCTCCAGATGTAGCGATACTGCCCTCGGTTGTCGCCGGGCCATGGAGCGGGTCCGGGCTGGTCGTTGATGTTGCGTGCACCCGCTCGCCAATAGAGGCGCTGAGCGCCGGCGAACCGGGTTCGCAGGTCAACGTTGCGAATCGTCACCGTCGCCCCGGCTGGCAGCATCACTTCCTCCGTGTAGAACGAGAGCGCCTTGTTCTGGAAGGTGGGGTCGGTAGAGACCTCCACGCGGTAAGCCTGTGCACCCGGCACCGTCTGAAACTCAAAGCTTACCGACGCGAGGTTAACATCCTCACTGCCGTTTGCCGGGCTGAGCAGAACAGGCTGGGTCAATGGCGTTGCCAGACCCGTCCACGACTTATCGCTCTCGCGGTAGGTAACATCTTGCTGCTGCTGACCCTGCTGACCTCCACCGGTCTGCCCAGTGAACGGCGATACGAACCGGTAGATGAGCGTCACTGCATAGCGGTACGACTGTCCGGCAGTAACACCCGGTACATCCTCTTCGTCCGTCAGGTCAGGCGTATCCACTTCCTGCCCGGGTGGAATGTCCACATAGCTGACCGTGCGGGCGGTCTGGGTATCTACCACCGAGGTCTCGTTTGAGCGAGCGGTCAGCACAGGCACGCGCGGACGGGTGGGGTCTGCCGGTTCGCGGTAGATATGGTACAGCACCCTGTCGTTGTTCGCCTGTGCAAACACGCTCGGCTTCCACGAGATTTTGACCGCCGGTCCGGTGGCATCGATAATGGCTTCCGCCTTCGGTCCTTCCACGCCCGCGTTGCCGCCTTTGCCGATTTGCAGGGCCCCGAAGATAATACCCGCCACCACCAGCAGTTTGCCGATGTTGCTCAGTCCCGCGGATTTGGGCTTGGCGCGAGGCTCAGAAATTTTCACTTTGCCTCTGTCAACCTGGATGACGGGTGGCTTGAAGACGGCGCGAGCCTTGTCCTCAGGCTGGATGCCCAGTGTACTGGTGAGCACCTGTGCTACAGAGTCGCTGGTGCTGGCACGTTTTACCCGGATGCGCCCAACCACCTCTTTGCCGCGCAGAACAATCATCTCCATGCCCTCTTTCAGTCCACTGCGCGTGCCGCGGTTGAGCAGCACCTCATCGGTACCCAGCGTGTTCAGTACGGTGGCTTCAGGGATGGTGTAGGAGGCAATCGTGGTCGCCGCCTGCAGCGCGGCGTTGTTTATCGCTTCCCGGATGAGCTGATCGTCATCTCCAACATAGCCCACTCGCGGGTTGCTTTTTCCGGGCACAGCGGCGCCGTTGACATCCTCACCCGATGCCACATCGGTCACACGCACCAGGATGGTCACGACGGCCGTCCTCGGGGAACCCTCTACCTTCACATCCACCACTTCGCCCGAGACGATCGAGTCCACCGCCAGCGTTTTGCCCAGTTTCATCACTCCGAGGCGGTCCAGTGGTGGCTCTAAAGAGAGTTCCTGTAACGCGCTCTGTACCTGGGTGCGTGGAAGCACATTGAACCCTGCGCGTGAAAGTTCCAGCGCTACCGCGTCTGTAGCGGCACGGCTCAGCAGTGCCTGCTGTAACCCGGGTCGCACGGTGAAGTCTACCACTGCCACCGTGCCTCGCGCCGCCTGCTGGGCAGCGGCAGGCACCGGCGCTAGCGACGCTAACCATGGCACGTTTATCGCCACAATCAGCATCCAGCTTAACGCGCGAGCAATTAACCCTTTCCGGAAGCGTCTCACCTTTATCGATTCCCCCTGTTCGTTCGTTTCATTTCGTAAGATACCTGTATTGGTTATCGGGTGAGCACGATGGGCACCACGCTTCGAGCCATCTGTCCATCACTGCTCACCGCGCGTATCTCCACCGTGTAAGCACCTGCGGGCAGAGACACGCCATTGCGGTCGCGCCCATCCCAGGTGACAGTATTGATACCCGCCGCACGGGTAGCCTGAACCAGCAGTTCGCGAACCGCCTGTCCGTTGCGAAGCACCACCACACTCACCGCCGCATCGTTGTTCAGCGTGAAGGAGATGGTGCGTCCGCTACCGCGGCTCAGCACGCTCACGTTGCTGATGCGCAGGCTGGTGCGCTGCTCATTCGCCACTTCGATGCGGAAGGAACGGGTGCTTGCGCCCTCGCCGCTGCGGAAGGTGTATGCCGACAGCGTGCGCAGGGATCGTCGCTGACCGGTCGCCTCGTCCACCAGATACAGGTTCAGTCCGCGAGGCACACGCGCCACGTTCGGGAAGCGCAGGGTCACATCGGTGTTCGCGATGTTGGTGCTCACCGTGAACCGCCACACCTGACCCACCGCTCGCGAGCGCACGTCCACCGCATACCGACCGGCGTACTCGCCCCACTCGGGATGCTCGAACGCCACCTGCACCGTAGGCTGACCCTCAAACACCGGCGGACGCTCGATGTCAAACAGGGCATCGAACCCGTCGGAAGCGCGGCTTGCCACGCCGAAGTAGTTGCTGGCATCCATTACGCTGCCGGCGTTCGCCACAATCTGCACCAGCCAGCCGTCGGTCTGTACCGGCTCTGCCGAACGGGTCAGCGCACTGCGGCTGCGCCCGGCGGGGTCAATCAACAGGGTCACCGCACGGTTCGCACGCACCCAGTAACCCATCCACGGCTGGAGCTCGGTAGCGAGCACATACTGCCCACTGACGTACGTCCACAGACCGTTGCGCACCGCGCCCGTGCTGATAGCCTCCTGCAGGCTCTTCTCGACGCCACCGTCGCGCACCCGCATATCCAGCCAGCGCAACGGGAAGTTGAACGGCGTACCGATCAGGTTCCAGCCCGGTGCCAGCGTAATCTCGAACGGGACGTTCGTATCCGCCGATGCGCCCTCCTGCGTAATCACCAGCGGTCTCGGCGTGTTCAGGAAGAAGGCGCGTCCCAGACGCACCCGGTCGGCGGGCACATTCGGATAGGTGGTGTACCGCCCCAGCGACCACGCGAACAGCTTGAAGTTCGGGCGGTCAGCCACCGGCACGTTCAGCACATCCGCCGGGTCCTGAGTCGGATAGTCAAACGGCACCGAGATCAGGCTCAGCCCTGCCTGGAAGGTATGCAGTGGCTTGAGCACAAAGTTCACGCCGGTGGTTTCCACACCCGACTGCACGGTGATGGTGCGCGATTCGGGCTGCGGGGTGAAACCGCTCTTGCGCACGCGCACGGTGTAATCTCCGGCATCTACCCCGGTGATGCGCCAGTTGAATGTGTAGCCGCCCTCGGTCTGTGCGGGTCCGGTGGTGGTGCGGTAGGTCTTGTTGCTGGAGACCACCTCCACCTCCACGCCCTCTTCAGGCTGGTTGTCGCCCTGGCGGGTGACCAGACCGGACACGCTACCCGGCGGCACCGGATCCAGCTGGAAGTCCACCGTGATGGTCTGCTGAGATACCACCGTGATGCTCTTGGTCTGCGGCGAGAAGCCCGCTGCCGAAGCGGTCGCCTGATAGTTGCCGCCGTCCACACCGGTGATGGTGTAGTAGCCGTTCTCGTCGGTCGTCGCCTGGGCAACGGTGGTGGTGCCTGACTTAATGACCACCAGTGCACCCGCAATCCCCTCGCCCGTGTCCGAGCGGGTCACGCGACCTGCCACATCGCCCGGAGCCGGCTTCAGCCGGAAGTCCTGAGTAACCTCTTGACTGGGCGCTACGCTGATGCGCACCGGTTGCGGCGGCTGGTCAGGCGAGAACCCTGCCTTGGTTGCGGTCACGTCGTAGCCACCGCCATCCTCCACGCGGCTGGTAGGTAGTCGCGGAATGACGTAGTTGCCTTGAGCGTCGGATACGGCGGTGAACTGCTGTCCGGTAATCACTTCGGTAGCGGTCACCAGCGCGCCCTGGATGGGTGTGGTGCCGTCGGGATAGGTGACTTTGCCCCTCAGGATACCCGGCTCGGCTTTGGTGAGCATGAAGCTGGTTTGACCGAAGTCGCCACCATGCACGCCAGCGAGCGTAACCTTTTGTGCCGTGTATCCGGGGAAGGCTGCCACCACTTCATACACCGATGGATCGAGTCCGCCGATGTTGAAGGTTCCATCTGGGTTGGTGAACGCCGTACCTATTTGCGGACCAGTAGTACGCTCATTGCCGCCGCCGAAGATGGCACGGACCAGAGCCCCGGCTATAGGCGCACCACCATCCACGTCGCGCACCGTACCCACAATCGTTCCCGTGCGCATCCAGCAGATGACATTGTGCATCAGCTTGCCCCGGATATTTCGTCCGTAGGCGACGTTCTCCAGGGTATAGTAGTGGCGGTTCAACCCTTCCAGCCCGAAGCTTCCGTAGACCACCTTGCTACCGGTGCCGGCGTCAAACCAGTAGATGAGCCCCTGCGTACCGTCCTCAAAGCTGAGCTCCGTCCGCGCCGGCGCAATCGGATTGATACCGTCCACATAGCGCTGGTTGGGGCAACCATCGTTGAAGTACAGGTTGTTGATATCTGGGCCGGGCTGCAGGTGCCGCGGCGAGCTTCGCCATGGCGGGTCATACACCAGCCCGTTGCTGGTCAGCTCGTAGTAGGCGTGCTCGTTCCATGTGGTGTGCGCGAATGGATGGGCAAGGTCATCCGTGCCCGACAAATCGTTTCGGTTCAACGGGTCCAGGGAGGGGTGTTCATCGTTGAGATATTGCGCCTTCAGGATTGTGCTGTAGAAAGCGTTGCTCTGGGTACCATTCAGGGTCAGCGCCCAGCCAATATCCTCACCGAAGATGAACAGGCGTCCTCCCTGTGCCACAAACTGCGTCAGGTCACGCTGGGTATTCAGGTCGGTAATCGTGCCGCTACCTGCCCATACATCTCCTGCGTATGGCGCCGCCCACACGATGCACCGGTCTGCTACCAGCACCGTTTGCGTGGCGCCGCGCGGATTGCTCGGGCTGGGCTGTTGTTCCCGACGAGGCAGGTAGGACATATAGACGGACTGCGGAATCGGTCCGCGACACAGGATGCGCCAGATATCGTAATTCTGGGAGTCGGTTATCAGCGAGTCTGTCGACCAGAATGCCAGGTTCGGCCAGCGGCTGCCGTTCGGCTGGCGCGTACCATAGGAGCCGACACCCAGCGTGTTCCAGGTATCCTGTACAGGCTTGGGTTCGGTATCCGTGTCACTGGACAGATAGCTCCCGGTCCACGGCAGGTAGTTGATGTCAATGTCAGTCAACCACGATTCCGTCCCCCAGTAGGTGAAGAAGACGTTATCCAGCGCGAAGTTAACGCCGAAGCGTCCCTGGAAGAATTTCTGCCCCAGCGTGTAGTCGGAGACGAACAGCACCTTGCTGGCGGCGATGAATGGCTTCGTGGAGAAGCCCCATATGTTATCGTAAATCTTCCAGTTGGACTGCTGGGTTGGGCGGAACGGGTTCACCGCCCGGTCGTAGATGATGATGTCCATGTACCAGTCGCTGGGGTTATCTGCCGGGGTTGTCCAGGTGTTGGTGTAGATTCCATCACCAGCGACCTCGCCTTCGGGTTCGTGCCCGCCCTGCGAAGCGGGTCCATCGTCGTACAGCCGGAGCCAGTGGCTCTTGGGTGGGTGAGCTGCGCCACTGAACGCACTGAAATCATCATAGCCCGGCTCATACATCTGTGGTGGATAGCCAATGAACTGGCTGGTCACCATCGTTGGGCGACCGGGCATGGTATTGGAAAGAGCCACATAGGTGTTGGTGGCAGGGTCAATCGGCTGACAATCGAACTCCACGGCAAGGAGCGTCAGAATGATCGACTGCCCCTCCACCGCAGTTGGTCCGGCATTGAAGAAGATTTTATGCTCGATGCCCTGCGCGTCCTGGTAGCGACTATCGGGGTCTTTAATCTGCGCGTACACGGCTGCGACGCCGCTTTCCAGGTCGCGCGCCCTGGCGCGGATGCGTACCGTCGTGCCCGGCAGAGAGACGCGCGGGATGACCTGCACAATCTCGTTCTTATCCACATCCGCCTTCAGCAGTTCGGGTGCGTTCACATCCACCACCGATGTGGAGAAGATGTCCCAGTTGCCCGTGCGATTACTCACATGCGCCAGTTTGATGGCGTTGGTGAACTGCGACCAGGTAGGCATCTCCTCATCGGTGGCATAGGTAGCATCGCGGGCGTCGATGTGGTAGATTTGCGCCGTTGGCTCCACCGTTTGCAGTCCGCTCTGGTCAGGCGCAACAGTAGCATCCATGAAGTAGACATCAAAAGTGCTACCTACAGCGTCGGGCACACCGTCGTTGTTGGTGTCTCGCCGGTTGGAGGCGAAAGCCAGCCACAAGATAGGACGGTTGGCGCCGGTGATAAATCGCGGCATTTCACGCAGGCTCCACGTCGCCTGCTTGTTACTGCTGTCCACTCCGTTCGCAGAGAAATTCGTGACCCGCTTGATGACGGTGGTAGACGGGTCAAGCGAGTAGGCGGTAGCCGTCCAGATGTCAGTGGTGGCTTTGGCACTGGTGCCGGCTGCATCGGCGCGGTCAGAAGTAAAGGCAATCAGGCTGCCGTCTGGCGACCAGGCGGGATAGGTATCATTACAGTTGCCCGCCGTCACCTGGCGGATAACCCCGGTATCCACGTTAATCACGAAGATGTGGTAGAAGCTGCCGACCTTGCCCGCGAAGGCAATCTCCAGCCCGCTGGGCGACCAGGTAGGCTGGCGCACTTCGGTAAACGGCAGGTCTGTGCGTTCACGAGTAAGGCTGAGCACCGCACCTGTGGTGAGGTTGAGAACAAACAGGTGGTAAGGCGCTGCGGAGCTGGCGCGAGCCACATACGCCAGTCGGTTCAGGTTGAAGGACAGCGCAGGTTCAATCTGGTCACCCGCTTCAGTGGTAATCTGTCGGATGTCCGTGCCGTCTGGGCGCATCACGTAGATGTGATAGTTCTGCCCCACTGCGCCGTCGGTCGCGCTGACACGGTTGGAGTAGAAGTAGATAAAGCGGTCATCCCCAGACCAGATGGGACCCAGTTCATCCGCCGGAGATTTGGTCAGGTTAGTGGTTTGCTCTGGCGTTCCCCTGCCCTTCAACATATCCCAGTCACGCTTGAGGTCTACAGGGGCACGGTCTGGAGAGCCAACAATGGGAAAACGTGGTATGCGGGGACGCTGTTGCGCCAGCGATAACGACTGGCTAAGGGTTATCGCAGCGACAATCGCCCACAGCAGTATGAACCGACGACCATCAGCGCCTCTCAATGCCATCCTTCCTCCTCACTTCTTGCGGTACTTGCCATCTCTTTGCTTATTCTTCGCTGTCTTGCTCAAAGTTCCTGCATGATTATAAAGTTCTTTTTCGGTATCGTCAACAACCTTCAGCGTAGTTACGCCACTATTTCGCGTTTTCCTGCTGTAACTCCTGCCAGATGCGCCAGCTTTGCGCACGAGTTTGTTCCAAATCCTGCTGATTCCATACGACCCAGTCAGCAAAAATCCTTTTGGCACGCGCAGGTATCTGTGCCCGGAGCCGACGGATTGCCTCCTCCTCGCTCAGTCCAGCTGCTCTCAGACGGGCAATCTGGCTCGCTTCGCCCGATTCCACCACCACCACTCTGTCAAAGGCGAGGTGCAGAGCGCATTCCACGAGAAGAGGCACCTCCACCACTATCAGCGCATCCGGCTCTCTGCGTCGGATGTTCTGTATCTCAAGGTACATTTCCTGCAAGATCAGGGGATGGCTGACTCGATTCAGCCGTCGACGCAGGGCACTATCTGCAAAAACCGCCTCCCCCAGTCGCTTTCGGTCCAGTTCGCCGCTGGGTAGCAGGTATCCTTGCCCGAACTCCACCACAATCGCCTGCCAAAGTGCACCCTGTGGTGCGCTCAACCTGCGGGCAATATGGTCAAGGCTCAGACCGTGCGCACCCCATTCCACGAACCAGCGCAATACCGTGCTTTTGCCTCCAGCGATTCCGCCGGTGATAGCGACCAGCATGATTATTCTGCCGACGCCTGTTCTTCTCCTGCAGTATTTGACGAAGGCTCGTTCTCCTCCGTTTCAAGCCCGAAGTCTCTGCCTACCACTTCGCCGATGGTAAAGCCTCGGGAGCCAGAACTACTGCTGTATCGCTCCATCAGCTGCTGGTGCTCCTGTTCCTCGCGCTGTTTCTGCAGACGACGTATGCTCAACACCATACGGTGCTCGGTGGGGTTAATCTGCACAACCAGCGCCTCTACCTCCTGACCCTCCTGCACCACTTCCGCCGCGTTGCGCACCCGCCGCGTGGAGAGCTCGGAAAGTGGAATGGTCGCCTCCAGGTCACCCGGCAGGTCCACAATCGCTCCAAAGGGAGCCAGCCGAGCCACACGTCCGGTGACCACCTGCCCTACCTGATACTGCTTCTCCACATCCAGCCACGGGTCGGGAATCAGCTGTTTCATGCCCAGCGATACCTTCCGCGAGGCAGGGTCCACCCGTAGAACCTGCACACGCACCCGTTCGCCCTCGCGAAGCACGTCCGAAGGATGCTTGATGCGTTTCCACGACATCTCGCTGATGTGCAGGAGACCGTCTACCCCGCCGAGGTCGACGAACGCGCCATAGTCCACAATGCGGCGCACCTTGCCCTCCAGCACCTGCCCTTCCTGAATGCTGGCGAACGCCTGCGCGCGCTCCTGTTCGCGACGCTCCTCCTCCGCCCGGCGGTTCGAGAGCACCACCCTCTTCTGCTTCCTGTCTACCTCCAGCACCTTCAGCGGGATCGTCTGCCCCACATACTTCTCCAGCACGCTATCGGGAAGCGGAGTGCGGCTCAGTCCCACCTGCGAAGCAGGCACGAATCCACGCACGCCTACATCCACCATCAAACCGCCCTTCACCCGCTCGATGACCGTGCCCTCAATCGTCTCATTGTGCTGAAGGGCTTTCTCCAGGCGGTCCCAAGCGACCCGGCTGTCGGCGAGCTTCTTGGAGAGAACGACCTGCCCATCCTCGGTCTCGGGCTTGAGCACCACCACGTCTATCTCCTGCCCAACCTGCACCACCTCTTCCAGCGGCTGGTTCGGGCGACGGGTGATTTCATCGGGGGGGATGATACCTTCCGATTTTGTGCCAATGTCCACCAGTACGCCGCTTTCGTCCACGTGCACCACTATCCCGCGCACCATCTGCCCCTTCCGCACCGTGCGGGTAGCACGCTCGAGGTCCTCGGCGCTCATCTCCTGCATCGCCCGGGCGAACTCGTCCTCCGGGCTGGAGGCAGGCTCGGACGATGACGTTTCGGACGTTATCTCTTCTGTCGGCATCACAGAATCTTCTATCAGGTCTTCCGGCATAATGCGAATTACTCCCTTTGATTTCGTAGCGCGGACGCGCGCTATAGGTTTTGCCACCACCTGCGCGGTTTCCTGCTTTCAGGGCGCAAGTCTTTCCATTTCCGCCCAGTTATTGCCCACCTCCACGTCCACCTTCAACGGCACGCGCAGGCTGGCTACCTGGGACATGCACTCGCGCACCAGGTTCGCCAGCGCAGGTATCTCCTCCGGCGGGGCGTCCAGCACCAGCTCGTCGTGCACCTGAAGCACCATCTTCGCCTTCCAGCCCTCCTGACGCAGACGCCTGTCCAGCTCCACCATCGCCAGTTTAATGATGTCGGCGGCGGTTCCCTGCAGGGGCGAGTTAATCGCGGCACGCTCTGCCGCCTGACGCACGTTGCGGTTGGCGTGGTTGATTTCGGGCACGTAGCGTCGCCTGCCGTAAAGGGTGGTGACGTAGCCGTGCTGTCGGGCGAAGTTCAGCGTTTCTTCGATGTAACGGCGCACGCCGGGTAGCTGACGGAAGTAGTTTTCGATGAAGGCGCGCGCCTCCGCCACCGGCATCCCCAGCTCCTGCGACAGCCCGTAGTCGCTCATGCCGTACAGCACCGCAAAGTTCACCGTCTTCGCCTTGCGGCGCAGTTCGGGGGTTACTCCGTCGGGCGGCACGCCAAACAACAGCATGGCGGTAGCAGAGTGGATGTCCCGGTCTTCGGCAAACGCCTGCAGAAGACGTTCGTCCCCGCTGACGTGCGCCAGCAGACGCAGCTCAATCTGCGAGTAGTCCGCCGCTAACAGACGGTTGCCGGGCGCAGACACAAAAGCACGCCGTATCTGCCTGCCCACCTCACTGCGGATGGGGATGTTCTGCAGGTTCGGCTCACTGCTGGAAAGCCGCCCCGTTGCCGCCACCGTCTGGTTGAAAGAGGTATGGATGCGTCCGGTGGCAGGGTGCACCAACCGCGGCAGGACATCGGCATAGGTGGACTTGAGCTTGCTCAGCTCGCGATACTCCAGAATACTGCGGCAGATGGGGTGCTCCACCGCCAGCTGCTCCAGCACCTCGGCATCGGTGGAGTATGCGCCGGTGCGGGTCTTTTTGCCTGCGGGCAGTTTCAGCTTCTCGAACAGGATGTATCCCAGCTGTTTGGGCGAGGCGATGTTGAACGGCTCGCCTGCCAGCGTGTAGATTTCGCTCTCTTTGGCGCGAATCAGTCCGTCCAGCACGCTCGAAAGCTGCGTCAGGTAGTCCACATCCACCGCCACGCCCGCCAGCTCCATGCGTGCCAGCACCTCCGACAGGGGCATCTCAATGCGGTGAAGCACGTCCGCACAGCCCATCGCGGCGACCTGCGCGTTCATCACCGTCTCGAGGCGCAGGCAAGCCGCCGCCTCCGCACAGGTATACGCCGCCAGCCCATCCCCCGTGGTGGTGTCCTCCGTGGGCAGTCGCTCGCCCAGATAGTCCTGCACCAGGTCGGCAAGCGGATAGCTGCTTCGCCCCGATTGCAGGACGTAACCTGCCAGCATGGCGTCGAACACGACCTGCCGCGGCTGGACGCCCGCGCGAATGAGCGACGCCTGCAGGGGCTTCACGTTGTAACCAGCCTTCGCCACCGCCTCGCTCTCCCACAGCGGCGCCAGCAAGGCGACCAGCCCGTCCCCCGCCTCGTCAAACAGCGAAGTGGGAGACATTCCACCGGGCACGTATATCGCCTCTTCGGGCGACAGGGCGACCGCCACACCAGTAATCCGCAGTTCCATCACGTGCGCCCCCTCAATCAGCACACGCACTCCCACCTTCGGCAGGCGCAGGCATCGCCCTACCAGGCGGCGCACCTCGTCCTCGCTGCGGGCGACCTCCCACCGGACGCCAACAGTTCTGACCTCTGCTGGTGCTTCCAGCGGAAGGGTGGGCGTCTCGGTGGCTATAAACCTGCTGCGCAGTTCGGGCAGGCGGCGCAGGAAGGAACGGAACTCCAGGCTCTCCAGCACCTGTTGCAGGCGGCTGAAATGCTCTGGCGTGGGCTTCCAGCGGGGCGGCGTATCGGGCACGGGGGCGTCGCGCACGATGGTCGCCAGGCGTTTGTACTGCGGGATTTGCTCGCGGTACTGCTCCAGCAGGGCGCGTAGCTTGGGGTCTTCCACCTCGTGCAGGCGTTGCAACAGGCTCTCCACACTGCCGAACTGTTTCAGCAGCGCCGCTGCCTTTTTATCGCCGATGCCGGGCACGCCGGGGATGTTGTCGGAGGGGTCGCCCTTCAGCGCCTTGAAATCGGGCAGTTGTGAAGGCTCCAGTCCAAACCGCTCGCGCACCGCCTGCTGGTCATAGCGCACCGTCTGACCCATGCCCTTCTGAGGCATCAGCACGAACGCGCCCTCGTCCACCAGCTGCAGGGCGTCCTGGTCGCCCGTGACGATGATAACCTGATAGCCCTGCTGTCGGGCGCGTTGTGTCAGTGTGCCCAGCACGTCATCCGCCTCGTAGCCCTCTAAGGCGACCACGGGGATGCCCATCGCCTCCACCAGCTCGCGCGCTGCGGGAACCTGCACGTAAAAGCTCTCGGCGGTCTCGGGGCGATGGGCTTTGTAGTCGGTGAACTCCTCGTGGCGGAAGGTGGGCGCGGCGGTATCGAAGGCAACCACGATGGCGTCGGGCTGTTCCTCCTCCAGTATCTGCCACAACATGCCTGCGAAGCCGTAGATGGCGTTGGTCGGGCGTCCGTCGGTGGTGGAAAGCGGGCGCGTGGCGTAGAAGGCGCGATACAGCAGGCTGTGTCCGTCAATCAGCACCAGTTTGGGCGTGCTTGCTGACCCTTGCGTCATGATAGGCTCTCCTGTGCGCTGTAGCATCTGCAGAGGTATGCTACCACATCACGACGGGGAAGGCAAGATGGCGGGAGGAACGCATGGCTACAGATGGCGGTAGGGGCGCATTGCCATGCGCCCCTACAACGTTTCAATGCCTTGCCGGAGATACCAGACCGGAGGCAGACAGCTCAGCCGTGGCAAAAAGCGTGCCAGGGTTACGACGACCAAGACAGATGTGCACGGATGCGCCCGTGCGGTTCAGCTCCCTGCAGGAACTGCCCTTTGCGTGGCGAATTGTTTACCTGATGGAACGCGGAAGGGAGTTTGTCTCGGTACGATGGATTGTCGCAGGCATCCTGATAGGCATTCTCGGGGGCTTGCTTCTCAACAGCGCAGGAGGCGAGGGATCGCCCCTGTTCGGGGTGGTCGCGCTGGGTGGTGACCTCTTTATCCGCCTGCTGCGCATGGTGATTGTGCCGCTGGTGGTCGCCTCGCTCATCACAGCAGCAACGGGGCTGGACACGCACCACCTGGGCAAACTTGGCGGCGTTATTTTCATTTACTACATATCCACCACATTGCTCGCCGTGGCACTGGGGCTGGTGATTGTGAACCTCGTGGATCCTGGTGTCGGCGCGGTTCTGCAGGGTGCAAAGGCGCCTGAGGAGATACTGCAGGCGAAGCCGCCCACCTTCACCGACCTGCTTCGCAACCTTATCCCAGCCAACCCCATTGACGCCTTTGCGCGCACCGACATGCTCCAGATTATCACCTTCAGCCTCATTGCAGGCGTGGCGTTGAACCTGATGGGCAATCGGGCAACGGTCATCAAAGCCTTCGTCGGCGAACTGCTGGAGCTTTCCATGGTGATTGTGCGCTGGGTGCTGGTGCTGTTGCCGGCGGGGGTGGCGCTGTTGCTGATGCGGGCAATCGGTCAAGCAGGTTGGGAGGTGTTTGTGCCGCTGGCGAAGTACATGGGCGCAGTGCTGGGCGGGCTGGCGATTCATGGGCTGATAGTGCTTCCCCTGCTGGTCTGGCTGCTGGGAGGCATGCCCCCGTGGAGGTTCCTGCGGGGCATCTCGCAGGCGATGATTACTGCTTTCAGCACCAGTTCCAGCACCGCGACCCTCCCCGTGACGATGCACGTGGTGGAAAGCAACCTGCAGGTTCCGAGCCACATCAGCCGTTTCTGCATCCCCATTGGCGCGACGGTCAACATGGACGGTACAGCGCTCTACGAGGCGGTCGCCGCCCTCTTTATCGCGCAAGCGTATGGGGTTTCGCTCGGGCTAACCCAGCAGATAGTGGTGCTGTTCACAGCGACCCTTGCTGCGATTGGCGCCGCAGGCATCCCCAGCGCGGGGCTGTTCACCATGGTCATTGTGCTGCAGGCGGTCGGCTTGCCGCTGGAGGGGATTGGGCTGATTCTGGCGGTAGACCGCATTCTGGATATGTTCCGCACGATGGTCAACGTGGAGGGTGACGCCGGCGGCGCGGTTATCCTGACGAATATCGTCGAACGAAAGTCCAAGTGAGGCTGTCAGCCCCCCTGTCGTCCCCCCGCAAGCAGGGGGACGTATGGGGCTGTGTCCTCTGTCGGCTCACCGGGAGGTTCGCCCTCCAATTTGAACGCCCGCGTTATCCCTGGAGGGCGAGGCTCCTGCCGAGCCGTTGTAACCTAACCCCCTGCCCCTTCCCTGCAAGGGAAGGGGAGTCTCAACGCTCCCCGCGCCGGGGAGAGGTCGGGAGAGGGGGGTTGGCTTACAGGTCTATTCGCTTCCCTGAAGGCGAGGCTTTTATCCCCTTCTCCACCTGCTCCAGTGCTTTGAGCGCCTCTTCATAGGGTTTGCCGTAGCGGATACGCCACAGGTTCGCCGCCTTGCGCAGCTCCACCCGCGCCTCCGGCAGTCGCCCGCGCATCCAGTATGCCATGCCCAGATGATAGCGCAGTTCCGGCTCCTGCGGGGCGTCCTGCACCGCCTGCTCCAGCACCTGCACCGCCTGCACATAACGCCCCTGCCGGTAATAGATCCAGCCGAGTGTGTCCAGGTAGATGGGGTTGTTCGGTTCGGCGGCAAGCGCGCGGTTCGCCATCGCCTCGGCTTCGTCCAGGCGCGTGTTCGCCTGCGCCAGGGTATAAGCGTAGTTATTGAGGGTAAGGGGATTATCGGGCGTGCGGCTCAACACCTCGTCGTAGCACCTAAACGCTTCCTCGTAGCGTTTCAGATAGCCCAGCGCATCGCCTTGAATCTGCCACAGCTGCGCCTCTTCTAAAGGCTTCAGCTTCAGCCGGGTGTCATTCAGGGCGCGACGGGCATACTCGGCGGTCAGCTCGTGCTGATTGTTCTGGTTCAGCACCGCCAGCACCTGCAGATATGCTTGCAGAGTTGGGGACCTCTGCAGGTAGGCGTCTATCGCCTGTCGCGCTGAGGCGACGTCGCCCCGACGCAGGTGACGCTCCACCTGCTGCAGGTCAGAGGGCAGTGTACTCTGCCCTACCCTCTGACAGCCAGCCAGCGCAAACAGAAGCACCACTATCCACACGATGCCGATGAATCGCATCTATCCCCTCCCAAAGACAAACGCTGCGACGGCGGACAGCAGATTAAACGTGCCGTGCATCACCACACTGCTCCACAGCGAGCCGGTACGCGCATACAGCCGCGCCAGCAATACTCCGATGACCAGAATCGGCAGGAAGTTCTTCACCGACACATGGAGCAAGGCAAATATCCCAGCCGACAGCCAGACCGCCGACGTCATGCTCAGCCGGTTGCGCAGGAGGTTGAACACAAACCCGCGAAAGAATAGTTCTTCCCCAATGGGCGCCACTACTGCCACCGTCAACACAAACCCCAGCACCACCACACCCGGCTGAAGCGATTCAATAAAGGCATCCAGCGCCACTGTCTGCCGCTCCCAGTCCATCAACTGCTGGAACGTAGATGCGCCCAGCACCACCCGAAGTACCCCAACGCTGAGCAGTTCCACCAGCGGAGTAATCAAAAACGCCAGTCCGCCCCATAGTATTCCTTTACGCACTGCCTGCCAGTCCCAGCTCAGCCCTACCTTGCTGGGCTCCAGTCCATACTTGCCCACCACATATACAATCGCCGTTGCCACAAAAGCCACGTTCTGCACCAGAAGCATGCTCAGAAGCATCATCCATCTTAGCGAGCTGTTACGGTCAAGGCTCCATACCAGACGCTTCAGCTCACCCGCAGATTGCGGCAGAAACAGCGCAACCAGAAAACCCGCGGCGACATACATCGTGGCAAGCATGGCAAGCGCGAGCAACAGAGCCAGATGAAACCCCACCCACAGGTCCAGGAAACTCCATCGCGGTGCAAGCAGACCCGGTTTGCCCTGATGCACACAGTACAGGTGCACACCCCACACAGCAAGCACGGCAACCTGCGTTGCCGCATACACCATGAACAGGAAGACAAGGATGAGTTCGACGACGGTAGACATGCCCATCAACCTCTTTCCTGATTATACCGCCACAGAGGAGCTTGGGGGAAGCTGTCTTCACCCGTCAACGTCTATGTACTTGCGCAGGTCTTCGGTGGAGAGCGCACCTGCTCGAAGCACACGCGCCGGTTGAACGGTCACATCCAGCACCGTCGAGGGCACACCGCCCCCCGTATCCCCAGCATCGATTACCAGATCAACCAGTTCGAGCAGAGCGGAGGGTATCTGTTCCACGCGAGACGGAGGCGGGTCGCCCGAGAAGTTTGCACTGGGCGCGACGATGGGTTTGCCAAACGCCTTCAGCAGTTCCAGCGCCACGGGGTGGTCAGGGATGCGCACCCCCACCGTGTCCACGCCCGCGGTCACGATATCCGGCACCAGCGCACTGCGCCAGTACACCAGCGTCAACGCACCCGGCATGAAGGCGCGTATCAGCGGCAGAAGACGGTCGGGCACTTCACGCCACAGCAGACGCAAGCCCTCCACGTTCGCCACCTGCACGGGGAGCGGTTTGTCGGTGGGACGCCCCTTCACCTCCCAAACCCGCCGCACCGCCTCTTCCGACAGCGCGTCTGCCGCCAGACCGTACACCGTCTCCGTCGGGAACACCACGAGCCCACCTGCTGCCAGTACCCGGGCGCCCCGCTGGACGGCATGCACGGTTTGCTCAGGGGTATTTGCCGCCAGTTTTTGCATGGTTGTCACCATCCCCGCCGTTAAGATGGATGGTTTGAGTACTGATGCGAACACTGTCCCTGCGATTAGAAATCGCAGGCAACACAATACAAAACCTGCTGAAGCAGGTTATGGACTGCTGAAGCCATGCTTCAGCACAGCCCGCAACTTCCATCCGCAGGATTGCCCATCCAAAACAGACCTGCTGAAGCAAGCTTCAACAGTCCAAAACTATTACCTACACCGGGTTGCACATCCTGAACGCCGGGCAGGGCACGGAGGGCTTCACCGTGTGCAATTTCAAAATCTCGGCGTCCACGCGTAGCGCTTTCGCCACATCGTACACCGCCTGTGCGGCGATGCCTCCCAGCGTCGGCGGGTCGATGCCCAAGCGCGCGTTCAGCACCAGCATCGCCTGACGCACGTCGCCCAGGTCTTCGCCGCCGAAGACGGGTTCGGTGTCGCTTCCGAGCAGGTTTGCACCCATCACCCGCCCGTGACAGTACAGAGCAAGCTTGATATGTAAAACCTCGCTCCCTCGCCCCAGCGCCGCCTCGCGCAGACGCCGCAGAAGCAGGTCGGCATACTCCCTTGCGCTGAAGAAGGGTTCTCCCACCAGCTGCACCGAAGCGTTCAGCCATCCCAGCTTCACACCGCCGACCTCGTAGGCGCTGTAATCCGCCTTCTCCAGCACGCGCGAGCCAGCCGGAGCCTCCTGCATGACCATCTGCATCCACTCGTCCACGCCGTCGCCGCGCTTCGCGGAGATGGTCAGAACCGGCTTGCTGGGATGATGCTGTCGCAATGCTTCCACCAGCTTCTGCGCCTCTTCGGTAGAGAGTTTGTCCGCCTTATTCAGCACCAGGATATCCGCCTCTTCCAGCTGGCGGTGAAAAATGGGCGCGAAACTTCGGGCGAACTCGCTCGGATTCTCCTCCAGCAACATCTCATACAGCCGTACGGGGTCTATCAGCACCGAGAAGGGCGCGATTCGGAACACGCTACCGTAAAACTGCTTGAGCGGCAGGATGACCGTTGCCACCGTGTCGGCGCAGCTGGCGACCGGCTCGGCAATCAGCACGTCTGGCTCCTGCTGAAGAACGCGCTCGGTGGCGTCCAGCAGGTCGTTGAACTCGCACCCAAAACAACCGCCGGAGACCTCCGCAACCGGCATACCGAACTGGCTGACCAGCGCGGCGTCCACCATCTCGTCGGCGTGGTCGTTGGTAACCAGCCCGACGTTCAGCCCATCCTGCAACAGCCTCCGCGCCAGCGCCGCCATCGCCGTCGTCTTACCTGCCCCCAGAAAACCGCCCACGAAAATCAGGTGCACCGGTTTGGCAGAGGTTATCGGCTTGGGAGGAACGGTTTGCTCAGACACTTCCACAGCCCCCTTTCCATCTGCTGTTACTCTTCGTCTCGCCCGGTTGTTATTCCTTCAGTCCAGCAGTTCATAGCGCGTGTTGCGCCGACGAGGCTGGTAGCCAGCATCGCGGATGAGCCGTTCCATCTCCGCCGCGGTGGGAATGAACTTGCTCCCCGCCGCTGATACCACGTTCTCCTCAATCATGATGGAACCCAGGTCGTTAATGCCGTATCCCAGCGCAATCTGCGTGATTTTGGGTCCCTGCGTCAGGATGGACGCCTGCAGGTTGGGCACGTTGTTCAGCATCAGACGCGCTATCGCCACCGTGCGCAGGTAGTCGTAGCCGGTAGCTTTCCGGATATGGGGCAGTTCGGTCTCTTCTGGCTGGAAGTTCCACGCGATGAACGCTCGGAAGCCACCCGTCTGCTCCTGCAATTCACGAATGCGCAGGAGATGCTCCACGCGGTCTTCTATCGTCTCCACATGCCCGAACATCATCGTGGCGGTGCTGTAGATGCCCATCTCGTGCGCGATGCGCATACAGTTCAGCCACTCGTCCACCGTGTGCTTGTAGGGGGCAATCTGCTGGCGCACACGATCTACCAGAATCTCGCCGCCACCGCCCGGGATGGACTGCAATCCCGCCGCCTGCAAACGCCGCAGTGTCTGCTCGATGCTCAGGCGCGAAATGTGCGCGATATAGATAATCTCGGTAGGTGACAGCGCATGAATGATGACCTGCGGGAAACGCTCGCGAATCGCCGAGAAAAGGTTCTCGTAGTAATCTATTTTCAGCCGCGGGTTCAAGCCACCCTGTATCAACACCTCCACCCCGCCGACGTCCACCAGTTCCTGTACTTTGGCGAAAATCTCGTCCATGGACAGCGTGTAGCCTTCGGCGTCGCCCGGCACGCGGTAGAAGGAACAGAACTTGCATCGCACCCAGCACACGTTAGTGTAGTTGATGATTCGCCCCACCACGTAGGTGACGATGCGCTCAGGATGAATGCGTTCGCGTACATGGTTTGCCAACGCGGCGATTTCGGGCAGGCGAGGATACCGAAACAGCCACACGCCATCCTCAAAGCTCAGAGGCTCTCCTGCGAACACTTTGTCCGCGATACGTTCTATGGTAATCGGCTCTTCAGCAATTTGTGTCTGACTCATGACAGAACCCTGCAATGCTAAAGTACACACGAGGTTACGCGGATGCATCTGACCACGTAAGCCCCCCGAACAGCACTGAGATTATACCTCACGAGTCACCGCCTGTAACAGCATACCCTGCTTTTTTTGCTGCCCGTCTTCCCAGCCTCGTCGCGGTGTATGGTAAACTATTTGGGACGCAGTGCATATAAAATGGGGGCGAGCATCTATGAGGGGGAACTTTCTGCGTAAGTCGCGCCGGCACCCGACGGTGTTGATGATTGCCGGGCTGATTATGACGCTGACAGGCTCAGTGCACGCACAAGATTCTGTAACGCTGAGGGACTTACAGGCGGAGATTGCACGCCTTCGCCAGCAGGTCGCCGAGCTGGAGCAGGTCAAAGCGCGACTGAACGAGCTGGAGAAGCAGATGGCAGACCTGCAGAAGGCACAAAAGAGCGTGTCCCCAGCGATAACCCCTGCTTCCAAAGAGTCACAGATTACCGTGGACGGGCGCATCTTTGCGGGCATCGTGGGCACGCAGGGCGACGGAAGCTTTGCCAGCCGGGGCGTAGACATTCCCGATGCCAAACTGCGCTTCACCTTCAAGCCCAGCGAGTACGTCACCATCGTCAACCGCTACAGCAACAACCGAGCTGCCAGCGGCGGACTCGACTACTTCTACGTGGACATCAAGGACTGGGCAGGCATGTGGAAGGGACACACCCTGCGCATCGGCAAGCACAAGCTGGACATCGGACAGGAGACGTGGACGGACAACCCGGTGGAAAGCATCCTGATTACCAGCGCGGTGTCGCACGTGAGCGGCTACGACGAGGGCTTGAACCTGCGCGGTCCTCTCTCAACAGGCAAGTACCCCTGGAGCTACTCTATCGAGCTGGTGCACGGCAATCAGGGATTCAGCACGCCACCTGTGGAGCTGACCTGGGGGGTGAAAGCAGGCGGTCTGGTAAGCGACCATCTCTATCTTTCCCTGAGCTACATGCGCACGGGCAATCTGGTACGGCGAGACGGCACCGTAGATAAGACCGACTTCAATATCGCCGAGGTGACGGACGCTCCATCCGGGGCAACCGGCTGGCGGCGCAGTCTGTGGGAGGTTGACCTGCGTTACGGCTACGGCAGGGAAGGCATCAAATCGGTAACAGGTACCGAGCTGGATATGCCGTGGCAGTTCGCCATCGCCTACGGAGGATTCGCCGACGACGCGCAGGCAGCATCCGACCGCAAGGGGCGTTTCGGCTTCGCCGAGGCACTGTACCGCCTGACGCCGCGCACCTACTTTGCCATGCGCTACAGCGAGGTGTCCCTGCAGGATGGCGTGCTGGCGAAGCTGGGAGGCAGTCCTGTGCCGGTCAACCGCTACCGGCGGTTCTCGATGGGATTAGGACACCAGCTATCGCGGCTGACGCTCCTGAAAACCGAGTATACCTTCAACGACGCCTCCGGCGGGGCGACCAAGCCCGATTTAGACCAGTTCGCCATCGGACTGGCGGCGAAGTTTTAAAGCACAGCCCGGGAGCGTCCGCTCCCGGGCTCGCCTCAGTCGCTTGGGTAGCTGCCCTGTTTGCTCGCCAGTCGAACCTCCAGGCCGTCTACCGGGCGTCCCTCGCGGTTGATGGCATCGGATAGTGCCATGTTGCTGGTGAGGGCGCCGACCTCCCAGCTGACCCATCCCCTGGGGACAAGTAGCAGCCCCCAGCTATTGTTCCAGCCGGGCACTGCGCTCAGGTCGGGCAGGGTGTAACTGCTTCCGCCTCCCATCCAACCGGAACTCAGGCTTACAAACCACGCGGTCGCTGTCACCTGGCGGGAGCGCACGGATTCTGAAATAAAGCTCATAAAGTAACCCTGCGCCCCCTGATAGGGTTGCCATGACGCCGTCAGACGCAGGTAGGGTGCCTCTCCAGCGGACGTCACACTGACATCGCCAAACGGCGGCGGCAAAGTAATCGTGAGATTGTTCGGCTGCTTGAAGTAGCGGATGGCCGTCCGGCGCTCACCGTAAGAGAAGACGGTGAGGCTGTGGATATCACCCTCCTGCTGTTTGGAGGCAGGAACGCCCCCTAACTGGAGGCTTCCCAGGTCCGTTTCGTGCAGCTGAGCGATGGGCAAGGTGGTTCCGCCCGCGGTCGTGAAACTGAGAACCACCCCGCCAAACGTTCCCGCGCCGCCCTCTACTCCAGCGGTGAAGGACGCAGGCGAAAACGCCTCCGCGCTATCAAAGCTGATGTCGATGGTCGTATCCCCAGCAACCTGCACGCCTCGCCGAAGCAGGAGACGTTCAATCCTGTCGAAGCTGGGGAACAGCGCAGCTGCTAAATCGTGAACGCCCGGCGCAACGCTCAGGCTGTAATTCGCCCCTCCGAATACTGAGGTCTGTGCCTGGCGCATCGCTATCATCGCAAAGTTACCAGATGGAACGGTAACCGTGCCGGAAACGGTCACGTAGCTGGTAGCTGGTGGGTCGCCGGCGTCCCAGCGAATCTCCGCGACCTCCTCCACGGTGGCGTGGAAGATTTGCACGTGGCTGGAAGAGCCCGACCCATGTCCTGCCTCCGTGTACGCGATAGCCACTCCATATCGCCCACCGGGGTCGCTGACGTTCATCTGGTATACGCCGCCACTGCCCTGCGCCGCCTGCCACGCACTGTCGCCATCCTGAAACGCCACAAAATCCGCCTGAGCCGGCTGACCGTTGCGGAAGAAGCGAAGCGTCACCGTTCGGAAGGTAATGGCGGTCATCTCGATGGCGACGTCCGACCGCTGGCTCTCCTGCAGGTAGGTTTCCCCCACTCCAGAGGCAAGCAGACGGTTGCTGGCGTCTTTTGCTTCTGCCGTCACACGCTTGTAGCCGATGGGAACGGTATACACCTTTGTCACGCTGGTCTGTCCCTGAGTGCGGGTGATGGTGTCGCGCATCGGGTCTCCCAGTCCGTCGCCAACGATGGTGATGTCTATCTTTTCTGTTTCCGGCGGAATGACGCGCGTCTTCTGCCACTCAACCGTCAGCACAATCTCCGCCATTCTGCCCGAGCTATTACTGCCGGCGGACTGCTGGTGCGAGCCGCATCCGCTGAAAAGCGCGATGACCACCGTGGCGAGCACCACACCCGCGCAGGCGTAGAGTATACGCTTTGCCATTCTGATTCCCTCCTCCCCTCACCGGATGATGACGTTCAGTTCGCCCGGCGCACGCACTCGCACAGACACCTCAGCGTTTGCTGTCTGGTTGCCAACGGTGACCGCTCCCCTTATTACAATGGTCGTGCCCGGCTGAGCGGCGGTGAGCGTGACCGAAGCAATGCCTGACATGCCAGTGTTAGCGGACGTACTGCTCAGCTGTCCACCCTGTCCGCTCACAATGCTGAAGTTCACCGTGGCTCCCGACACGGCTTGCCCTCCTTCCGTTTGCACCTGGGCATGGATGAGCGCGCTCCCGTTTGCGTTGATAGTGGGCGGGTCTGCGCTGAGCACAAGGCGGATGGGCGGCAGAGTGCCCGTAACCACGAAACCTGCACCTGTCTGCGAACCGGGCGTCAACCCGGCGTCAATGTAATCGGTGCCCAGCGTGTACTTACCGTCTTCGTCCACGTCGATGATCACGTCGTATCTGCCCGGAACAAGCAGGGGTTGCCATACGGGACAGACATACTGGTTGCGGCAGGCATACCGTGTGATGTCCGAATCGGGACGTCCAGTCACGTCCACCAGAAGGTCGCCGTTCTGCCAGCTATCTTTGTGCAGCACTACATATTTGCGCACCATCCTGCCCGGCAGAAGAGGACGCGATGGCGGGTTCACCCAAACGCCCACGCTGTCGGTGATGTTGAACTGGTCTTTGAACCCTCCCTGTGTGGACGCCGCCAGCTCCACCGCCAGATGCCCCTGCGTATCTCTACCCCGGGACGCCTGCTGTACGGTGAAACTGGTTGCCAGCAGACCATTAATCGCGTCCACACCTCTGTCGTAGACGCCGTTGCGGTTGACGTCCACCACCACGTCAAAGTCGCCGTCTGTCTGCGCTGCGCCTAACCTGCTGGCAGAGTTCCACACGGTGGTGCGCGGCAGGTCGCCCCCTGCGGTGGTGGTAACCTCTTCCGCGCCGCCCGTTTCGTCTGTCAGCGTCTCTCCACCCTGCCAGCCCTCGCGGTCGCGTACCACAAACACCTTGACCTGCTGGTTAGCGGGAAAACCGAAACCCTCTACCAGCACCGCCTCGCCGACGGAGACGGAGCCCATCGGGTAGCGCGGTGGACTGCCGGCGAGCACGACAACAGTGCCTGTGCCTGTTGCCTGTCTGCCCTGTGCGCTTTGTACGCCGCGCCCCGCCAGCACCTCAAACCTCAGGGTGACCTGCCTGCCCTGTGCGCTCGCGACCACGGTATAGGTGCCGGTGGCATCCTGCGCTTGTCCAGTCTGCGGATCAACGCCCAGGTCCCACAGCGCAAAGCGCGGCACGTTGCCGTTCTTGTCGGTAGTGAACAACAGGATAAGT
Source organism: Chthonomonadia bacterium (assembly GCA_013314755.1). GTDB lineage: Bacteria > Armatimonadota > HRBIN16 > HRBIN16 > HRBIN16 > HRBIN16. Next base: position 106,838 of record JABUFA010000003.1, on the reverse strand, counting down.
GGGTTGCCCGTAGAAGGTTCCGTCAGCGGCACACCGTTGCGCAGAATCTGAATCTCCACCGCAATGTTCGGGGGGAACCCGGTGAGTGCGGTCATCACCGTTGGTCGGGCATCCTGGGGAATGTCGGGGATGCCGTTGTTGTTGGTGTCGGTAATGGCGCGTCCAGAACTGTCGGTCAGCTGCTGGAACTGGGGTGCTTCTGCCCCTCCTCCGCCACAGCCAATCAAGGACGCACCCAGCAGTGCCAGCACGACCACGCTGAACACAGCCAGCAGCACTCTGTGGCTCATGGCACATCTCCTCCTCTGGTATCGCACGCGGCTCGGCTTGATGCATCAGGGCAACTCTGCGATACGGCTATGGCAGGGAAGTGCACCCCCAGCCGGTGCTTTCACCGACTCAATATGACCTATGCAATAGATCTTCCTGCTTGGAGCAGATTTTTTCAGACAGGAGCCATGCGGTTAGGTAAGTTCACAGAGGGGTCTCAGTTCTTACACTAAGCGCCAGCGAAGTGTCTCGCAGTTGCCACCCTGAGCACGCGAAGGTTCTCAAAAACGAGATGCTTCGCCAACGCTCAGCGTGACAATATAAGCACATATTCGGTGTCTCGCATATATCATCACCTCACCCAGCTACCCCGTCTGTACGAGATTGAATGGAGGAACTTACGGTGTCTGGGTGCCGGTTGGCGTCAATTTCGCGGGCGTGGCGAAGTCGGTCAACTTTTCTGGAGCCGCGAACTACATCGCTTTCGATAACATTACGCTCGGGTCCCAGACGCCGGGGGTGATACCCGAACCCGGCACCATGATTCTATTCGTCAGCGGACTGGGCGTCGCAGCTGTAGCACGTCGACGGGCTAAGTGCGCATAACGCTGGCGCAGTTTGTTCATTGAACCCAGCCCCTCCCCCGACAGGAAGGGGCTTTCCTTTTCCTTCAGTGCGATTTGTACTCTCTGAAGCATCTTGGCAAGCCGCCCAGAGGCTTTACGCGTATTGTGGCAGGTACTTTACGAAGGAGAGCCCCGTTTTCACCGCTTCATAGAACATTCTATCTGCTGTCCAAAACTCGCAGCCTCGCAGTTCAGCAAAGGCAGCGTAGATCGAGTCATAAATACTTGCTTGCTCATACTTCCTGGCTATATCCCTCGCGTGAAGCACCATACCCGGCTCGCTAACTATTTGCACACCAACGGCGTAGAAAGCGTCCAGAGAGGCGTTTACCGCAGAGATGGATGCAAGACCAGAACGCAGGCGACGTTGTAGTACACTTTCGACCTCATACTCCAGAAGGGGAGGACCAATCAGAACAATATGCTGGGAGCGAGCATCATACAACAACTGCCTTGCCTTATCGCGGAAAGGCTCTCCCTTAACTACCCACTTTATTGCTACGCTGGCATCTATTACTCGCTCTATCACTCGCTCAACCACACCTGTTCGTCTCTCTCTTTCCGAATCTGACGGAGGTCTTCGCAGGCGTCAAAATCTCCTTCCCACATTTCTGCGGCAGCGTCACATATCGCAAGAACCCTGTCGGGGTCATCTGTCCCTTGCTTTGCCTCTTGCAGGGGTACGTTACTCAGACGCTCTGAAATGTGGGCAATCAACCTCAGTTGGTCGCGCAGCGGCAGAGCAGTTATTTCCTGTTCAAGCTCTTCCAAGCTCTTTCGCAACCTCATTCCCGCCACCCCTCGTGCCCGGTATCAAGAAGAATCATACCCTGAAAACGCAAAAGATAGTAGGCCCACTACCTTAACAAAGCGAACATCTGCATACGCTTTCTTCTGGTAGAGGTCCGAATCTTCCTGCTTTGCTCAAGTTTGTTTTCCTGTGTAACTATCTACTCATCCCCAATCAGCCCGAAGTTGCGCACCAGGATGCCGAAATCAAACAGAGTGACCTCCTCATCGGCGTCAAAGTCGCAACGGGGATTCCATCCACTATCGCCGGGCATGGTGCCAAAAGCGGCGACCAGCGCACCGAAGTCAAACAGGGTAACCTCGTTGTCGTCATCGACGTCGCCCATCAGGAGCGAAACGTTCAGCGTGCCGCTGGCAGGGATGGTCACACTGCGAAGCACCCGACGCAGGGAACGGTCGGCTTTGAAGGCGAGGTCGTAACTGCCCCGCGGCAGGGCAATGGTGAAACGCCCATCCGTGCCCGGCACCACCTGCATGCTCTCCAGCGACCACGTCTCGCCCGGATGGCGTATCTCCACCTGCAGGTTCACCACCGAAAAGTCGCCCGCAAAGCCTTCCGCGGAGAGCGCAACAGCGGTGTTAGAGCGCGGCATCGCCGGCGGGATACCCGTGCCTATCGTGAAGTCATCGTAGTAAAAGTCGGTCACGTTGCTGGACAGCGCACGGATACGTACGGTGGTCGCCCCGTAGGCGGGATTGCGCGGCGCGGTGCGCGTTGCCCCGTCCACAATAAACAGCACCTCGTTGGGCTTCCAGAGCCAGATGGCGGCATGACGCCAGCCGACGCTACGCGAGGCTCCTGAAAAGTTCGCCCATGTGGCCGCGCCTCCGCCCTGGCTGGCGAAAGAGTCGGAGGGGTAGTAAGCCGGGTCGGAGATGTCGCCGCGAATCTGGTAGAGGCTGAGGTTCGCTTTGGGGTCGAAGCTCGCTGCGCCCAGCGAGAACGACTCCACCTGCCCCGTGGTGACGCCGGCGCCCACGTCCAGCAAGCCACTGGTATAATGAAGCAGTTCCACCCAGGCGTTTGCCCGTGCACCTGCCGAGCCAGTATCATAGAACCACCAGTCCACATACGCCCCCACGCCCAGCGGCTGAGAGAGGTTCACAAAGTTCGCCCGCGCAGATCCCGCCTTCAGCCACAGGCTTTGACTGCCGCTGCGTGCCTTCGCATCGGTAGGTTGAGGCAGATACGGGTCTCCCGGATACGCCGGATGGGTGTAGGGATTGGTGACGTTTATCAGCTGCAGGTTAGGTGGAGCAACCTGCCCATGCCACACATTGCGCGTCAGCCAGATGGGGTCAAACAGGTCTGCCGGGTTATCATACCGTTCAAATTGCTGTTGTCCCGTGTAGCTTTCGAAATTATCGGTAAAAACGACCTGTGCGAACGTCCCCCCCGCCACCAGCGTGACGAAAAGGACCACCAGCAACATGTTACGCATCTCTGCGCCTCCTTTCGCGCGGTCATGGACACCAGGATTTTTACCATTGCTGAACACAGGCAATAATATCACGTCGTGACACAGCTGTCAAACTGGTAACTCTGCGGGTTTTTGCGGTATGCTATTAACACGCGACGCCGACAGCGCGATGTGGAACAACTGTGATGGGCAGAGCAGAAGCAGAGAGGAAGCGACGATGAGGCTGAGGTGGTTGTTGTTCAGTACGTTCCTATGGTGGTTGTTCTGCGTCAGCGCGACTGCAGATGGAAGCAGTGTGACTCTGGTCGCAACCACCGTGCAAAACATCCCCGTGAAAATCATCCGCGTGAACATGAACGACGAGAACGTGAAGGTGACGGGGATGCTGGCGAAACAACGGCGCGGGCGCACCGAACCGCTGGCAAGCATGGTAGCACGAGCACGCCCGACCGCAGCGGTCACCGGCACCTTCTTCGGCACGCGTAACTACCTGCCGGTGGGCGATATCGTCATCGAAGGCAAGATGGTGCACTTTGGCGGTATCGGCACTGCTCTGTGCGTCACTCCCGACAATCAGGTAGAGTTCGTGGACGTCAAGCGTAACCGCCGCGAGGACTGGAGCGCATACGACTTCGTGATACGTTCCGGTCCGCGGCTGGTCACGGCGGGCAAAATCGGGGTAGACCCGCGTGCGGAGGGCTTTCGCGACCGAAACCTTCTGCGCCCGGCGTGGCGGTTAGCGGTTGGGCTGACCCGCGATAACCACCTGCTGTTCGTCGCCACGCGCAAGCGGGTTACCCTGAGCCAGATGGCGATGGTGATGCATCGGCTGGGCTGTGTGGACGCCATTAACCTGGACGCCGGCTCCTCGACAGGCATGTACTATCGCGGCAAGATACTGATGAACCCCCTGCGCCGGCTGACCAACCTCGTGCTGATTTACGAACAGCGCGAATACTACGAACGACGCAAGTACTCCATCCTGCCGGTGCGCATCCGCTGAGTTACGGTATCTCACTGCGGTCCAGCGGGCGCACCGACGGTATCACCTCCGCGAAGGCAAAGGAACGCCGCACGTCCAGCAGGCGCACCTTCACGCGCTGACCGGCGTACTCCGCTCCATCGGTCAGGTCCAGCAGGAAGCCGTCTGCCCAGCCGATAAACCGGGCATCGCCGTTGGCGCTCAAGCTGGAAGGCTCCACCGTGCATTCTACCACCTGCGCTCGCCGGTAGCCCAGCCACAGACGGTCGAAATCCGACATCGTGCCTGCGCGGATGTCAAAGTGCTCGATATGCCTGTCGGGGTCACTGCGCACGTAGATGGCGCAATGCAGGGTATGCTCCAGCTCGTCCACGTTCTCGCCCTCTGGTCCGATGAGTATCTCCGCCACTTTGGGATGGGCGATGACCAGATATGCCTCTGCTCCCTCGGCGACGGCGCGGCGGCTGAGTTCGCGTTCGATGTCCATGCTGACCGATTCGGGTGCAATAATGCGCCCACGCCCGCCGCAGTAGGGACATGGCTCCATCAGCAGTTCCACCACCGACTCGCCGGTGCGTTTGCGCGTCATCTGCACCAGTCCCAACGGGCTGATATGGCTGATTTTGGTGCGGGCGCGGTCGCGCTTCAGAGCGCGCTCTAAGGTGCGCATCACCTGCTGGCGGTCGTGTGCGCTGGTCATGTCAATGAAGTCAATCACGATGATACCGCCCAGGTCGCGCAGGCGCAGCTGACGAGCAACCTCCTCCGCTGCTTCGATGTTGGTGCGCAGGATGGTGTCGGCAAGGCTGGTGCTCCCGGTGAACTTGCCCGTGTTGACGTCAATGGTGGTCAGCGCTTCGGTCTCGTCTATCGTCAGGTAGCCGCCCGACTTCAGAAACACCTGCCGCTTCATCAGGCGGTCTATCTCCTGCTCCAGCCGAAAATGGTCAAAAATCGGCTCCTCTTTGTCATACAGTTCAATGCGCGAGCGGAGCTTGGGTGCGAAACGGCTGGCGAGCTCCACCGCCTGCTGAAACTCTTCGGGGTCGTCAATCACCATGCGGGTGGTGTCGGAGCCGAAAATGTCGCGCACCGTTTTGTACAGCAGGGTGTAGTCCTTGTGAATCAGCGCGGGCGCCTTCGCCTTGCGAGCCGTCTCCTGAATACAACGCCACTGCTCCAGAAGCCACTCGATATCCTGCACCAGCTGCTCCTCGCTTTTGTCTTCGGCTTCGGTGCGGATAATCAACCCAAACCCTTCGGGGCGCAGTTCACGACCGAGCTTTCTCAGCCGTTCGCGCTCTTTGGGGTCGCTGATTTTGCGCGATACGCCCAGATGCTCCCCTTCCGGCGCCAGCACCACGTACCGCCCGGGCAGGGTGATGCGTGTGGTGACGCGCGAGCCTTTCGTGCCTCGCGGTCCCTTGGTCACCTGTACCAGTATCTCCTGCCCTACGCGCAGGATCTCCTTAATGTTGCGGTTGCGCAGGGCGGAACGACGCATAGAAGCAGGCGCCGGCGTCTCCTCACCGCTTTCTGGCAGGATGTCGCCCACATACAGGAAGGCGTTGCGCTCCAGACCGATATCCACAAACGCCGCATCCATGCCGGGAAGCACGTTTGCCACCCGCGCCTTGTAGATACTGCCGACGATTCGCTCCTCGCGCTCCACGTGCAGTTCCATCAGGCGGTCATCTTCCAGAACCGCGATGCGTGTCTCCCGACTGCCAACGTTCACGATGATTTCCTTTTTCATTCCACCATCTCACCTCCCTGCCGAAGTGTGCTCCATCGGCGCCATTCCTCTGGCGTGTTCAGGTTGACGAAGCACCGCCCTTCGGCATCAAATGCGCGCACCGTGTCCTCCTGCGCCCTGAGCAGTGTACCCGCCGATTCCATCCGCTGGAGGACGCGCCACACCGCGTACTCCCCCGCCCGCAGGCTCTCCTCCAGCCAGACTATCGCCCCAGTGCACCACACAGCGTGCAGAGGCTGAGGCAATCCCTGCCAGTACGGAACATGCGCAACGCAGTTGCGGGCGTTCTCCAGCAGCCACCTGCCCAACCCGGCGTGCACGAAGGGCATATCGCAGGCACACACGAAGCAGGCTTGCTGGTAATGGCGTAGCGCGGTCAGTATCGCCGCGGCGACACCTGCACCCGGCTGGTCGTCCGCCAGCCACTCCACATCGGGCGGAAGGATGCCCTGCACCTCTCCACCTACCACCGCAATCCGCTCGAACCCGGGGCGCAAGCGGTCTATCACGTAACGCAACAGGGGTTTGCCGTGCCAGTCCAGCAGGACTTTCGGCGTGCCCATGCGACGGCTTGCGCCACCAGCCAGCACAACAGCCAGCGTTTGCACCCTTCGACTCAGCGCACCTTGCTTCCCAACGGCACCGGTCGGTCGGGGGTCAGCAGGACGGCTTTCCCGTCCACCTCCGCCGCCAGCAACATCCCCTGCGACTGCACGCCGCGAATGGTAGCAGGCTGAAGGTTGGTCAGCACCACAATCTGCTTGCCGATGACGTCCTGTGGGCTGTATGTCTCGGCGATACCTGCCACCAGAGTGCGTGTCTCTCCGCCGATATCAACCGTCAGCTTCAGCAGTTTGGACGTGTTCGGTACAGGCTCTGCCTCTTTCACTTCGGCGATTTTGATTTCCAGCTTCTGAAAGTCGCCAATAGTAATCAGGTTGCTCGGTTCCATCCTGGTCTCCTCTTGTGTGGTGGCAATGATTGCCTCTTCGGCGATGCGCGGGAACAGAGGTTGTGGCTGTTGCACCGCTGTGCCGGGCTGAAGGCGTCCCCACGTGCCCTCCTCCTGCCAGCGCGTTTCCACCGGGCTGACATCCAGCCCCAGCTGCTGCCAGATTCGGGCGGTTGCCACGGGCATAGTGGGCGCCAGCCACAGGGCACACAGTCGCACACCCTCCAGCACATCGTACAGTACGCCCAGCGCACGCTCCGTCTCGCCGTTGCGGTACAGGCTCCAGGGCGCCTGCTCGTCCAGATATTTGTTCAGGCGCGACACCATGCGCCAGATTTGCTCCAGCACGCCGTTCAGGCGGAAGCGGTACACCTCCTCGGCGATTCCTCTATCAATATCGTCAGCCAGCCCTGCCAGCTCGGCGTTATGCTCTAATGGTCTGGGCACGCGCCCATCCGCATAGCGCCACACCATGTTCAGCGTGCGGTTCAGCAGGTTGCCCAGGTCGTTAGCAAGGTCGCTGTTGTAGCGCTTGCGGAAGGACTCTTCGGAGAACTCGCTGTCCAGCCCGAACTGCATCTCGCGGATCAGCAGGTAGCGCTCGGCGTCCACCGCAACCTCAAAATCGGCGCCCGACCACGCAGCGATGTCCTGCGCCAGCTGCACCGGATGGGGCAGATTGCCCTTGGATTTACTGCCCTTCTCGCCACCAATGGTCCACCAGCCGTGCCCAAAAATGCGCTCCGGCACCGGAAGCCCCACCGACATCAGCATGGCGGGCCACAGCGTGGCATGGAACCGCACGAAAATCTCCTTGCCCATCAGGTGCACGGCAGGCCACAGCTGCTGATAACGCTCCATATCATCGGGCCAGCCGGTGGCGGAAACGTAGTTGATCAGGGCGTCGAACCACACGTAGATAACCTTGTCAGGCTCGCCGGGCACAGGAATACCCCAGCCCGGGTTGGCGCGGGTCACGCTCTGGTCGCGCAGTCCCTGCCTGATGAAGGCGATGACCTCGTTCCTGCGGAACTCCGGCTCCAGCCAGTCGGGATTCTCTTCGATATATTGCAGGAGGCGGTCGCCATAGGCGGAAAGTCGGAAGAAGTAGTCCTCCTCCTGTACCCACTGCAGAGGTCGCCGGCATTCGGCGTTGGGGCAGAGCCGGTCCTCGCCCACATCGGATGGTGCGAAGAAGGTCTCATCCGATACGCAGTACCAGCCCTCGTAAATACCTTTATATATATCGCCGTTTTCCAGCATCCGGCGGAAGAACTCCTGCACCACGCGCACGTGGCGCGACTCGGTGGTGCGGATGAAGTCGTCGTACGCAATGTGCATGGTCTTCCACGCCTGCTGGAACTCGGCGGCGAGCTGGTCCACAAACTGCCTGGTGGGGATACCGCGTTCCTGCGCGGCGCGATGCACCTTAATCGCGTTCTCGTCGGTTCCCGTCAGGAACCACACCTTTCGTCCCCGCATCTTCTGGTAGCGCGCCAGCATATCCGCCGCCAGCGTGGTCAATGTGCTACCGATATGCGGCGAGCTGTTCACGTAGTAAATCGGCGTGGTGACGTAGTAGGTTTTCTCACTCCCCATAATGTCCGTTATCCCCTTCTTGCTGTTCGGCAGCCTCTTTTGCTTTATCGACAACCTGCTGGGCTTCCTCTAACCTCTCGCGCGGCACGAGAATACTGCGCATTCCTGCCCCGTATATGGAGGCCCCCGCCTCCTGAAGCACCGCAGGACCCCCCGCATCACGCAGGACGCCCAGCACAATCTCGGCTTCTATTCGGTTGTGGGTGGAGTAGAACACTACCCACCGCTCGCGTGATCTGGGTTGCACAGCGCATCACTCACACACAGAGCACCCGCCCGGCTCGCAGAACGGAGGCGGATTGCTCCCGGCGCATTTATCACAGCCAACCACTCCCATATCGCGGCTGACCTTCGGCGAGAAGAAGAGCGAGATGAGGCGCGAAACCTCCGCCGAGCCGCACTGCGGGCACTGCACCCCCGAGATGTCGGTGCTGGGCAGCCGCTCTTCAAACTTCTGTCCACACCCTTTACAGCGAAACTCATAGATAGGCATCGGTATCTGGCACCTCCTCATCCACGACAGCAGTCTCCTCTTCACGCGCTTCGGACACGGCGCCAGCCGCGCACGCACAACCGGTGACCTGTCGCTCCCATTGCAGTTCGGATGCCGCGTAGGTGACCAGAGCGCCGCTGGCGAACTCCACCACCACTTCCTCTTTCAACACGTTCAGGTCGTTCACGCGCCCCTCTCCCTGCGGCGTTTGCACGGTCTCACCGATGCGCGGCAGGCGCGTACGCGCCTCCTTGTACATCTCATGTTCATACTGCAAACAGCACATCAGCTTCCCGCACATGCCGGAGAACTTGACCGGGTTCAGGAAAAGGCTCTGGTCTTTCGCCATCTTCATGGAGATGGGCATGAGCTCCTTCAGGAAGGTGCTACAGCACAGAGTTAATCCGCACGGACCGATACCGCCCATCATCTTTGCCTGGTCGCGCGGACCGATTTGCATCAGCTGGATGCGCGTGCGGAAGGTGGCAGCGAGGTCGCGCACCAGCTCGCGGAAATCCACCCTGTTCTCCGCTACAAAGTAGAAGGTGAGCTGTGAGCGGTCAAATGCATACTCGGAATGCACCAGCTTCATGGGCAGTCCGTGCTTGAGTATCTTCGCTTTACAGATAGTGATTGCCTCTTTCGCCAGGTAAAGGTTTTGTTTATATTGCTCTATGTCTTCGGCGGTAGCGGGGCGCAGGATGGGTTTCAGCGGTGCCTGCAGGTCTTCCTCGCTGACCTCGCGCGGCGGAATACGCACCGTGCCCATCTCCTGACCGCGCGTGGTCTCCACAATCACCTTGTCCCATTCTTTCAGTTCGTATCCTGCCGGGTCAAACCAATAGGAACGGGCGACCCGTTTAAACGCCACACCTACCGCTATGGGCATAGTCTTCTTCCTGGTCAAGGTATTTTAGTACATTTTAGCATAAGAGCGGTTCAGGGGCAAATGCGGGTGGGTGGTAGAGAGTTGCCCACATCGGAGACACTCCGTCGCCAGAAAACCGATTGAACAGAGCCGCTTCGCTCCCAAATGGGCACCAGCGAGCCAGTTGGACTCACAGGACGTAAAGCGCTAAGGACGGTTCAGGTCCTCAAGGCGGGCGATTTCCAGCCGTAGGACATATATTGCCACTGCAGGCGGTCGCCGTCTATGTCGAACACCACAAACCCTTCAGGGTGCACGCCCAGGCGGGGTCCTCGCCACCATTCGCCGCTAACTGCACCACAAGAGACGTATTTCGTGTCGGTGTAGGTACACTCCTCAACGATATGCGTATGCCCCTGAAGCACCGCTTTGACGTTATAATCCTTGAAAAGTTCCCTCAGCTCCTTCGCATTTCTGGTCATAATCTGCTCCGAAGGTGCCTGGGTAGTGCCCCAGTGGAACTGTGGGAAGATGCTGAACAGCGGGGCATGCGCAATCAGAACGACAGGTCTTGCCTTACCTGTCTTCATCAAATCCCGGCGAAGCCATTCCAGCTGCGCTTCGTCGACCTCAGCACGCCAGTGCGGTGGCTCGAGCAGGTGGATATTATCGAGTACGATAAAGTGCCAGTGTGCCTGGTCGAAGGAAAAGTAGGTGGTGTCTTTGCCTGTGAACTGTTTGAACATCTCCTTACCATAGCCTGGCTCGGAACGTGGCGGCTGTTCGGACCAACCGTATATGTCGTGATTGCCAATCGCATGGTACACGGGTAAAGGCAGGTGTTCGAAAGCGTTTTGAAGCAGGCGAAACTGGAGCACAGCGCGCCTTCGGGAGACGAACATGGCGTCCATGATAGCATCTCCACCCGTGGTGATAAAAGCCGGGCGAGGTCTCAGAGAAAGTACTGCACCCAGGGCCCTCTGCAGCGCCTCGAATGCACCCAGTTCTGGCTGGACGTGGATATCGCTCAGGTGTACGAAGCGGAACTTCGCCATTGGTATACCTCCCCATTTACAAATGCAACGGGTGGAGAAGGATTTTCTCCACCCGCCAGTGTCAGATGTCTAAGGACAGCCTGCAAAGGGCACGTAGACGTTTCCGTCCAGCGCCATGTTCTCGTACCATTGCGGTCGCGGAATGCCCAGTGTCAACTTGGCATGCCCATCTGCATAGGCTGCCATCTGCCCCTTCGTGCCGCCTTCCCATCGGCAATGCGGACTGCCAGCATACCCTGTGCGCGACTGGTCGGTGTGTCTGCTGTAGAAGGAGTCGGCATCCCAGAACAGCCAGATTTGTGCAGGGTTTTCCAATGCCGCCTGCGGGACGCCAGCCAGATTACCCCGGCAGTTTGCGGGCGTTCCAGAGGGACAACCAGTGGTCAGACGCGACTTGTACGCGTAGGACGTGCCTGCCCCCCGATAGGCAGGATCGCCCGTGCTGAAGCCAGGGTCCTCCCAGACGCTGGGGCGTGGCTCGGATGGGCAGAACCAAATGGCGTCGTTCTTCACGTATGGCTGTACAAGGGTGCGGAGCTGAGGCCATTGCGTGTTGAACGCCTTGGAGATGTTACATGCTGCCGGGTAGGTCTCGTCATAGTCCTGAATGTAGACCATGATCCCTGTAGCAATCTGCTTGGTGTTAGACAAGCAGGTAGTTTTTCGAGCTGCCTCGCGGGCGCGTGCGAACACTGGGAAGAGTATCGCCGCCAGTATCGCAATAATCGCGATAACCACCAGCAGCTCTATCAGCGTGAAACCGCGCACAAGCTTCATAGTGGATCTCCCTCCTTTGGTTTGGGTTGATTTGAATTATCTTGGACGGCGATCGGCAACCGAGCGCCGCAAGAGCCGCGCACAACCAGTTCAGGCATCAGCAAGATTCGTCTGGCTGCCACAGGCTGTTGGGCGCCCTCAATGGCTTCCACAAGTAGCCTGACTGCCTCGCTGCCAATTTGGCAGACGGCGGTGCGAACGGTGGTCAGTGGTGGACGGAAATAGGCGCTCATTGCCTCATCGTTGAAGCCCACCACCGATACCTCTTCTGGAACGTGCAAGCCAAGGTCAAGCAGAGCACCGATGGCTCCGTAAGCCAGGTCGTCATTTATCGCAAAGATAGCGTCGAGCATCCCCCCTTTCTGGATGTGCTGAGATACGGCACGATATGCGAAATCGGGCAGAGGCATCGTTTCGAGAATGTCCTCCCCGATAACCTGAGCAGTGGCGTTGCCGAATTGCTGAACAGCTTCTAGACATCCATGAATACGCTCATGCACGTAGCTGTACTGGCGCTTGGATGCAATGGTGGTGACGATCGCTATATTTCTTCTCCCTATGTTACAGAGGTGCTGACCAACAAGGTAGCCGCCGCTCACGTTGTTGGTTTCTACCGATTGAACCGGTACGCCGGGCACATGGCGACCGACAAATACCAGCGGGACACCTTCATGAACCAACTGGAGATAGTGCTGGATGCTCGCAGCGGGGTCGGCAGGTGCTATAATAAGCCCATCTACCTGCCGCTCCAGAAGCAGTTCAATCTGCTCTTGCTCTTTCTGGGGACTGTCGTGTGAGCACCCTAAGAGCACCCCGTACCCAGATTTACGAGCTGCGTTCTCGATTCCATCAAGGATGCGCGCATAGAATGTGCTGGAGATGCCAGTCACTATCGCGCCTATGGTGTGCGTGCGCGACAATCGCAGCCCGCGCGCATTCTGATTTGGACGATAGCCCAGCTGATGCGCTACTTCCAGCACGCGCTGCCGGGTGAAATCGCTGATGCGTGCGTCCCCATTCAACGCGCGGTGTACCGTCGTCGTAGACACTCCCAGCTCCCGCGCAATAGTAGTAATGCTCACACGCTTCATATTAGATAGCTCAGGCTGCGTAACGGTTTACCTATATTATATCTCACTGTCTCATCGAAAATCAAGAGATTTTTTCTATTTTTCTTAAAATATTGTTAATCCACATCATAATAAACCATCTTTTCTTATTAATTTCTAAGATAAACGTTTACTTACTAAAAAACACACAAAAACGGCAGAAATCACACCGCACTGACGATATTGCAACAAAAAGTTGGTCGGGAGAGGGGTTTCAACCCTGGAAGGCGAGGCTCCCGCCGAGCCGTACAGATTCCCTCCCCGTCTGCGGGGAGGTCAGGTGGAGATCTTGGCTCACCAGGAGGTTCGCCCTCCAGCGTAACGGCTACACCATGTGCCGGCTACAATGACAGGGACGCCGAATGGTAGCGTTTCCACACGCGGAAGCCGATTTTGCCGTAGAAGTCCACGAGGTCCGTCCAGTCAATCGCCATGCGCGTGGCTCCCTGAGACTTGACATACTCCACGCCCTTGCACAGCAGAGCCAGTCCCAGCCCCTTGCCGCGGGTGCTGGCAGCGACGCCAATCGGTCCCAGACCGCCGTACGCTTCGCCCAGCAGTCCGCGCCAGTAGATGGACGGACCAATCCGCTTGGAGCCGCGCCAGAAGGTATGGCAGAAGCCGTGAACCTCATCGCCGTGCACAAGGATGAGAATGTCGCGAGGGGTATCTTCCACATCCAGTCGCTTGACCGTCTCGTAGTACCACCTGCCCGGAAACTCCTGCTGAAGGAAACGCAACAGGGCAGGCACATCCTGGGGCGTGCAGGAACGGATGATATACTCCTCGCGCAGGCGCTGCAGGTTTGCCTCCACCTCGTCGGGAACCCGGTAGTCCGCCAGGTCGCGCACCAGGTCTACTACGATATGGTCGCTGATGGTGAAACCCGCTTCCTGCAGCAACTGCTGGTGGAGGGTCTGTTCGGCGGGCACGCCCGGGAAGAGGTGCGCGGGGTCGGAACCGTAGCTTACCCGTTTTCTGCCCTGCGCTTTCAGCCAATCCAGCGCCGTCTGAAGTACGGCACGCCCTGCCTCCAGCCCCGCATCATCAGGTTCAAACGCGAGCGCACCAACCCAGCCCTGCTCGGGAAACATGCCTGCCGAGCCCAGTGGTTCCTTACATACCTTTGCATGAGCGTATGCCAGCAGATTACCTCTCTCGTCTTCTGCCACCCAGACCGCTTCGGGGTCAAAATGGGCGTCCTTCAGCACGTTCTGCTCGAAAAGGGGCGCATCCAGCGGAAACTGCTCGCCCATGCAGCGGTTCCACAGGGCGAGTACCGCCGGCAGGTCTTCGGTACGGAAGTGTCGGACCCTCATCGTCAATATGTGCCCTTTCCCCGATGTTTGTCGATCTGCGTGCGCAGGTGGGCGTCGTAGCGCGCCACGATTTCGCGCGTGAGGATAATGCGCTCCAGCAAGTCGCCCTGGTCCTGCTCAATGACCTGCATCACGTGCGCGGGCGCAAACAGCAGGGCGAAGGGGTCTTCCTGGGGATTACCCGCTCGCTCCGCAAGCACCTGTCGGGTAAAGGGTGCCATCGCCCGACGCACTGGTGCATAGTGCAGGTTCAACCACTCGCGCACCCGCTGATACTTCTCGTCGCAACCGTCGTGCACGGTATCACGCGCCGCCCAGCATAATAAGTCCACCAACTCTTCGTAGCGGTCGTAGAAAGCCAGAAACTGCTCACGCTGTCGCCGATACTGTGTCAAAGGGTCGGTACGCTCCAGAATCCGCTGTGCTACCAGTGACACCCCATCCCGTAGCCACAGAACGAACGTGCGGATGCCTCGCGCCGCCCACAGATAACATCGTCGAAGAAAATAATAGCGTGCCCACTGAGCGCGTAGCCAGCGGACTTCGGCACTTTGCTCGGAACGATGCATGGTCGCCTCCTCTCTTTACTGGTTTGACGGCGCCTCGGCACTGCGCTGCACGAAGTTGAGTCGCAGGTCGGTCAACAACCGCTCCAGATCGCGCCGCTGTGCCTCCGCGAGGTGCGGTTTGAGCACCTCTGCCAGTGCCGCCACACAATCAATCGCGATTTTCGCCTGCCGCAGGTCTGTCTGTATCTCCCCCGTTATCGGGTCCTTCCATAGACCCATTTTAATCCATGCCTGAGCCTGCATCTCATCAACGAGCCAGAGCGCAAAGGTGAGCACATCCACCGGTTCCTGGCGCGTCTGCTCCTGACCCGTTTGTTCCGACTGCGATTGCCAATCCTCCATGACAGCACCTCCCGCAGTTTTACCGAATTATATCAAACCTTCAGGGGGACGGCAACTGCTCATCTGTCTGCATGTAGCTTGAAGTGATAACTGCCCGAACCCACCTCCAGCACCATCCAGTCCCCTTCGGCACGCACGCTTCTTACCCCTGGCACCTTTGGCTGGAACGTGCCTTTGTGCCATACCCTGCCCTCCGCCTCGGTGATGACCGGGTTGGCGATGCCCATTCTGGGAATGTACAGCGTTGCCGAGCTCTTGGCAGGCACAATGACGCTGAGCAGGAACGCATCGGAACGCTTCTCCCAGCGTACGCCCACCTCGCCGCGCACGGTGTTCACCACTGCTTTTGCCCACAGCAGGTCGCCCACGGGATGCGGACGCACGAAGAAGTGTTCCCAGTCACCGCGCGATTCATCGGGCTGAATGCCTGCCAGCGCCTCGTAGAACCATCCGCTGACCAGCCCGAAAGCGGGGTGGTTGTGCGAGTTCATGCCCGGTCCCACTTCGTACTTCCACAGCTCCCAGATGGTAGTTGCCCCCCTGCGCACCATATATCCCCAGCTGGGATAGGTATCCTGCGACGCTACCAGGTAGGCGATATCCGCCCGCCCAAGCATGGTCAACGTGTCCAGCAGGTAGCGCGTGCCGATGAAGCCGGTGCTCAGGTGTCCTTTGTGATTCACCGTGATGTCGTGCACCACGTTTTCCAGCACCTTTTGCCTGCGCTCTTCCGGCACGATGCCCAGATACAGCGGGAAGATGTTGGAGAACTGGCTGCCGTTGCCGTACTGCCCCGTTTCAGCGTTCCAGAACCTCGCGTTGAACGCCTGGGCAATCCGCTCGCACAGGGCGCGGTACTCCCGTTCATCCTCTCGCCTGCCCAGCACACGCGCGATGTCCGCCAGCCGCTTCACCGTGAGATAATAGGTGCCAGTGGAGATGAGGTCTTTGGGCGTCTCCACTATCGCCACCCAGTCGCCATAGTTGTTTCGGGTGAGGACGCAGCTCTCGCCCGCCTCGCGACGCAGCATCTCCACATAACGTTTCATCCCCTCGTAATGCTGTTCCAGAAGGTGTTTGGCTCCCGTGTGGCGATACATGTCCCACGCAATGAACAGGTACGCTCCCGCCCACTGTGGGTCGCCCGGGTTGGTTCCCCAGACGTGCGGTACGGTGTCAGGAATGCGTCCGTCCTCGCCCTGGGCATCGGCGATGTCGCGCAGGAACTTGGCGTAAGCAGCTTCGGGAGCGAAGTTATACAGCCCCATGTTGGCGGTCATGTGGGCATCACCCATCCACCCCTGCCGCTCGTCGCGCTGGGGACAGTCGGTGGGAACGCTGTGCCAGTTCGTCCGGTAACCCCACTGCGCGTTACGCTGTATCTGGTTCAGCAGGTCGTTGGAGCACTCGAACTGTCCGCGCTGGGCGAAGGCGGTATGCACCACACATCCCTCGATATCGCCCGTGGTCAGCGTGCCCGGATACCCCTCCACCTGCACATAGCGGAAGCCGTGATAGGTGAAGCGAGGCTCGTACACCTCCGTGCCTTCGCCTTTCAGGATATAGGTATCGGTGGCTTTAGCAGTGCGCAGGTTCTGCTGATTGACCAGTCCGTTATCGAACAGCACCTCCGCATGTTTGAGGGTAACGGTGGTTCCCGCCTTACCCCTCACCTTCAAGCGGCACCATCCCGAAAAGTTCTGCCCGAAATCCACCACGTACACGCCCGGGCGCGGCTCGCTGATTCGCTCCGGCTTCAGCACCTGGGTAACTTTAATCGGCGGCATCATCTGCGCCGAGAGAACGGCGGTGTCCATCTCGCCCAGCAAAACAGGCTGCCAAGCGCCTTCGCCTTCCCTCCGTTCTTCAAAGCCCGGTTCCGCCCAGCGCGGTTGTTCCAGCCGGGCATCATAGGTCTCGCCGTGGTACAGGCTGTTGCTCAGGATGGGGCTTTTCGCCCAGCGCCACTCTCCGTCGCTGAGCACAACCTGTTCCGTGCCGTCGGCGTACTGGATATGCAGTTGCAGGAGGAACTGCGGTGAGCCTTTCCACCAGCCGTTGCCCAGCAGAGCACCCACACAGTTGTCACCCCGCCTGAGCAGAGAGGTGACGTCATAAGTGCTGTAGTAGACGCGTTTGTGGAAATTGGTATACGGCGGGTCCAGCACGCGGTCGCCCACCCTTTTGCCGTTCAGATAGAGCTCGTAATATCCCAGCCCGGTCACGTAGGCGCGGGCGCGTTTTACTCTGCCTTCCACCCGGAACTCGCGCCTCAGCATGGGGGCATAAGTATCGGATGGGCGCGATTCGCGCACACCGTCGGTAAGCATGGCACGCCCCCAGTCGTTTTCTTCGATGCTGTCCATGTTCCAGCCATCGGTGGTCACCGGAGCGTGCAGGGCAAGGTTTTTACCCCGTGCGTCCAGCACCTCCATCTCCGCCAGAGCTACCAGGGGACGAGTATCGGCAGGATGATGCAGTTTGGTGATGGTCAGCCGCACGTAACGCGCTCTCTGCTCGCCCACGTCAATGCGCATCGGTCTGGTGCGCGGGTTGGGCACGTCGGCTTGCGTGAAATCGGCAAGTATCCGCGAGGAGGCAAAGTCAGGTTCGTCGCTGGCTTCCAGGCGGAAACGCACGGGAAAACCAAAACCGGGTTCATCGCGCCTCCAGTTATAGGGACGCGCCGGATAAAGCACCACAGACTGGAACGGCACCGACCGACGCAGGTCTATCTGTACCCATTTGGTCACGTTCACATTGTCGGCAAACTGTGAATGCCAGCCGTTGCCTCCCGCCCGGGGCACCACAATCCATCTGGCTTTCCACTCTTCGGGGCGCAGGAAGGCGGTCTCAAAGGTTGCAGGCTGGCTGTACACGCTGGTCACCCCATCCTGGTCCCAAATCCGCACCCGCCAGTAATAGGTTGTTCGACTCTGCAGAGGCTTGCCTTCGTAGCGGACATGCAGGCTTTGCGAGGAGGGAACTTTACCGCTGTCCCACATATCCGCCCTGCCATCGCGCAGCAGCTCCGGTCTGCTGGCTACCTGAATCTGGTAGGCACTCTGGCTGGCGCCGCGGTGTTGATGAACCATCTGCCACGAGAAATGCGGCTGAGGGGTATCAATGCCCAGAGGGTCTTTCAGCCACTCGGTGAGCAGGTTAGTAACGCTGAGGCGACGTTTGGACTCGCCAGGCAGTGCGAACAAAAGCAACAAAGCCACAATGAACAACCAGTCCGTTCTCAACTTCACCTGTTCCTCCTTGCCGACGTTAATATGGCTATTCGCTCTGCGGCTTGCTGTTCCTTCAAAAAACCTTCACTCCAGCGCGAGAATCGTCTGCAGATGACGCGCATTATCGGGAGCGTAGGCATTGGTGTCATTGTTGAAGTACACAAACACCTCCTGCACCTCGTTCAGCAGACCGCGAATGTGCGACGCCATTTCCTGAAGCTCTGCATCGCTGTAGCAGTAATCATACGCCTGGGGCACTCCGTGCAGGCGAACATAAGCGAAAGGTGCGGTCACCGTCCAGTCTACGGGATAGCGGGGATAGCTGATGGTACAGTGCGCCACGCCCAGCGAGCGCAGCAGACTGTATACCTCATCGCACTCCCACGAGGGATGGCGAAACTCCACCGCTACACGCATTCCCTGTGGAAACAGGCGCAGAAAATCCTCCAGCAGGGGCACATCTTTGTGCAGTCCCGGCGGCAACTGCACCAGCACTACCCCCAGCTTGGTACCCAACAACTGCATCCGCTCCAGCCATCGCTGGACAACCTGCTCACAGTCGCGCAGTCTGTACACGTGCGTGGCTTGACGGGAGAACTTGGCGGCGAACAGGAAGCCGTCGGGCGTGCGCCTCTGCCAGCCAAGCACCATGCCGGTGAAAGGCAGATGGTAAAAACTGCTGTTGACCTCCACGGTGGGAAACACCTGTGCGTAGAAGGTGAGCCACTCCTCGCGCGGCAGCTCGGGTGGATAGAAGATGCCTCGCCAGTGGTCATAGATCCAGCCCGATGTGCCGATATGCACGCGCCGAGCCATGCGCATTCACCTCCCTGTTCCTGGCATCCTCTTGACGATTCGCGATAAGCTCCGATATAGTCCTTTTGGAGAACGTCAGAAGGAGGTGAGCTGTTGAGCGAGGAAACGGTTCGTCCTGCCGTGTTTCTGGACAGGGATGGCGTCATCAATGAAGACCCGGTGGAGTTTGTCACCCGACCGGAGGAATTGCAGTTGCTGCCCGCATCGGCGCAGGCGATTGCCCGCTTCAACGCGCTGGGCGTGCCGGTGATTGTCTGCTCCAACCAGTCGGGAGTGGCAAAGGGGCTGTACACGCTGGAAGACCTCCAGCGAATCAGCGAACGATTGCAGGAGTTGCTGAGCGAATACAACGCGCGCATTGACGCCTTCTACTACTGCCCGCACGACGATTCCGACGGATGCGACTGTCGCAAGCCGAAACCCGGTCTTCTGCTTCGGGCGGCGCGTGAGCACTGCATCGCGCTGGAGCGGTCGGTTTTTGTGGGCGACTCGTGGCGGGACATCGTTGCCGGGCGATCGGCGGGCGTTAAAACGGTGCTGGTGCTGAGCGGGCATGTCAAACCGGAGATGCTGGATTCCCCAGAGATGCAAAACCACCCTCCCGACCACGTAGCGCCAGACCTGCACGGAGCTGTGGAGTGGATCCTTCGCCTGGTGGACAGTTCGGAATAGCCTGTCCCCCGCGCTGGCTTATCGCACTGGCACTGGTCGTGGCGCTGGGCTGCGGCAGGGCATGGTCTGCACCACCTCCGACCGACCAAGAGACGTGGCGATTGCTGGCGCGTCGGGTGGAATCGCGAGGGTTTACCTACTTTGTCGCGGAAGGAGATGCGGAGGTACAGTGGGGAAACAGACGTGTGCGTGCTCAGCGAATTGAGGGAGATACCGAAACGGGCTGGATTACAGCCACAGGCGATGTGCTTTTCGAGGACGAACGGGGGCGACTCTATGCCTCCCAAACGCGCGTCAATCTGAAAACCCGCGAAGGTGACCTGGCGGATGTTCGCGGTACGATAGAAGGCATTATCATCACCGCCGACACCCTGCATTCCGACGGCAGCACGCTAGACATGCATAATGTGACCCTGACCACCTGCGAACGGAATCCTCCAGACTTTTTGCTCTCTGCCCGCAGTCTCAGCCTGAGTTCGGCGCTGCGGATAAGGGCACGTCATGTGTCGCTGTCGGCATGGGGCAACAGGCTGATAAGCGTGCCCTACCTGAGCCGGCGAATCGGCAGGCGCGAGCCGGGCGAACCCCTCATACCGCAGATAGGCTACTCGCGCCGCCGCGGACTGATGGTGTACTATGGCGACCTGCTTCCGCAACAATGGGCACAGGTGCGCTACAGCCTGCGCGTGTTTACCCGCCACGACCCGGAGATTCGGTTAGACCTCTTGCGCCGGCTGGACGGGGACAGCGACGCAGAGCCTCTGCGCCATCTGGAACCCACCGAGCGACCGGGCGTATCTTTTCTGGAAACCATCACCGCGCACGGATGGCTTGCGACCGAGGAATCGCGGAGCAAACAGGGCGCCTTTCTCTCCCTGCGGGCAAACTCGCCGGTGGAAAACCTTGAGCGTACCGACCTGTACCTGCGCGGCGTGGAGCTGGGCTATCAGACGGCGCAGCCGCTTGCCGGCGGAACGCTGGAAACCGAATGGAAGGCGGGGCGACTGCGCGAAAGCCCAACCCTCGTTACCGCCAACCGGGCAGTAGCGCTGGTGCGCTGGCAATCTCCCACGCTAACGATAGGGAACCGTTTAGCCACCGACCTGACGCTGGACGCCAGAGCTGGCGTCTATCCGGAAGAGGCATACAGCTGGGCGCGGGCACAGTGGGGGCTGTACTGGCAGGCGAACACCGCCGTGCAGATGGGAGCGGGAGTGGCGCTGGCAACAACGAGGGGAAGCAGTCCGTTCGTGTTTGACCAGCTGGAGACACGGCGGGAAGCACGTTTCCGCCTGCGCCTGACAGGGCACTGGGGTGTGGATGTGCTGGGCAAGTGGGACATGGAACAGCGTCGCTGGCGCGACTGGCAGGTGGCTATCACCCTCCCCGCCCATTGCGTTCAGCCGCAAATCCTGTGGAGCTCTCAGCAGAGGCAGTTACAGATTCAGCTGAGCCTCGTCAGCAGGTAGCTACGCCGCTTTAGGCAGGAGATTCTGCTCCACTGCGGATGCGTCCGTTTGCTCAGAGGCACGGGATTGCGTGTTTGAGTGCAGTGTCCGCATCACCGAGGTCCACACAGCCGGTGGAATGCTGAAGAACGCCTGAACCACCTGCGGGTCAAACTGATTGCCAGAACAACGCTCCAGCTCCGCACAGACCTCCTCAATGGAGAGCGCGCGGCGATACGGGCGGTTAGCGGTCATAGCGTCGATGGTATCTGCGACGGCGAAGATGCGTGCCCCAAGCGGAATGTCTTCCCCGCGCAATCCCTGTGGGTAGCCACTCCCGTCCCATCGTTCATGATGGCACAGCACAACCTCGCGCGCCGCGCTCTGCAACGAGCGGATTTTCATGCACATCTGGTAACCGATGACAGGATGCTGGCGCATCACTTGCCATTCGGCTGCGGTAAGTGGACCCGGCTTGAACAGGATGCTGTCGGGAATGCCGATTTTGCCGATGTCATGCAGCAGTGCCCCTCGTTCGAGGTCAGGATGCTGATGATGCGGCACGCCCATCGCCTCGGCAAGGATCATGGTAAAGGCGGTGACCCGCTCGCAATGTCCTTCAATCTCCCTTTCCCGGATCTCCAGCGCAGAGAGAAGGGCTTCCAGCATATCGGAGTACGCCTCGTTCAGCTTCTGAAGATGACGTTTCTGCTCCTCTAGCCACATGTTGTGCCGGCGGATATTGCGCTCTATCACCACAGGCAGTTCATGAGTGCGCCAGGGCTTGGTGATAAAGTCGCTGGCTCCATTATCCAGCACCTCGCGCAACACCTCGATGGAAGAATCCCCTGTCATGATGACGATGGGCACTTCGGAATAGCGATGGCGCACCTGCCGAACAAGGTCACTGCCGCTCATGCCAGGCATATGCAGGTCAGCCAGACACAGGTGCACGGGCTGTTGCGCGAGTATCTGCAGAGCCTCCTGTGCACTGTGAGCAACACTGACAGCGTATCCATAGGAATGCAGGATGCGCTCAATCGCTTCGCCAACCAGGGGCTCATCGTCTACAACCAACACATGAACGCCGGTTACCATGGTGTTCCTCACAGTGGAGATCTCCTCACACACGAGAGAGATGTAACCGATTACAACTATATTATTGGAAGAGGGACACTTTTCTTACAGGTCATTGCCGAAGCGCTGCACATATTCCCGTAACATTGCCAGGCATCGCTGGAGGCAATAACGAGTGATGGCTTCGAGGTCAAATCGCCCGTCCAGTGCCGCTTCGCGGATATTCTGCGGCACCACATCCAGATAAGGTAGATTTGAGGGGAGGTCTACCGGGGTGCGTTCGGGCATTTTCAGCAGGCGCACTGTGCTCTCATAACGGGGCGACCACTGGACGTGAATCTGCATCAGCCACAGCCTGCCGTCTGTGGCGGTGTAAAACTCCTCATGGTCAATGGGGGCAGGGACTCCTTCGGTCGTCCCCGCCCGGGATTTCACTTCGTCAGCCATTTGCGCAGCCGGTTGATGGTAATGTCTCGATTCAGTTCGGCAATGGCGCGGGTGAGCGGAATGTCCTTTGGGCATACCTGCACACAGTTCTGCGCATTGCCGCAGCCGGTTATCCCGTCGGGACCCGCCAGCACATCAAAACGTTCGTCTTCCAGCGTGGCGCCGACCGGATGCAGGTTGAACAGCTTCACCTGTCCCAGCGCGGCGGGTCCGATAAAGTTCGAGTGCGCATTGACGTTGGGGCATGCCTCCAGACAGCACCCGCAGGTCATGCACCGGGCGAACTCATAGCGCAGCTCCCGGATGCTGTCGGGAATGCGAGGACCGGGACCCAGGTCGTGCGTGCCGTCAATCGGAACCCACGCGCGGATACGCTTGAGCGTTTCGAACATTTCACTGCGGTCGACTATCAGGTCACGCACCACCGGGAACTTGGTCATCGGCTCAAGAGTGATTTCTATGTGGTCTCCGACGCGTTTGCCCACCTCGTCCACTAAGGCGGAGCACGCCTGTCTCACCCTGCCGTTAATCACCATCGTGCAGGTGCCGCACACCTCCTCCAGACAGGCAGCCTCCCAGGCAGGGGCAGAGGTGGGCTTGCCCTGTCGGTTGACGGGGTTGCGCTGGATATGCATCAGGCAGTAGATAACGTTCGCACGAGACTGGTAAGGAACTTCGAACTCCTCCCAGTACGGCTTGCTCTGTGGGTCAGCCTGCCGCTTGACCTTCAGCACCACGCTTTTGATGCCATCCATAGGCTACTCTCCTCTGTCGTCCATTGTTCCCACCGGCTCAGGGGCGGGTGTCGGTTGTGCCAGCGTCGCCTTTTTGTCCACGTCGTATTTGCGTGCCCGGGGCGGAATCAACGACACATCCACCGGCTCATAGAAGATGTCCGGTCCGTCGGGCGTGTAGCTTGCCATGGTGGTTTTGAGCCAGTCGGCGTCGTTGCGTTCGGGATATTCGGGCTTGTAGTGGGCGCCGCGGCTCTCGTTGCGAAGCAGTGCCCCGCGGGTAATTACCTGCGCCAGGATCAGCATGTTGCGCAGAGCCCGGGTAAACGGCACTATCTGGTTCGTCCACAACGAGGAATCATTGATGTTGATGCGCTTCCAGCGTTCCATCAGCTCCAGTATCTTCTGCTCGGTCTGCTGGAGGCGGTCGTTGTAGCGCACCACCGTGACGTTATCGGTCATCCACTGCCCCAGCTCCTGATGCAGTCTGTACGGGTTCTCATCGCCGGTCATCTTCAGCAACTGCTGATAGTCCTCCTCGTGCCGGCGACGCTCCAGCTCGTAAAGTGTGTCGGGCAGGTCGTCTGCGGTGCGGCTGAGCCCTTTGACATAGCGCACCACCGCGTTGCCCGCTACCTCTCCCCCGAAGATACAGGCAAGCAGGGCGTTCGCTCCCAGGCGGTTCGCCCCGTGATACTGGTATTCGCACTCGCCCGCTGCGTAAAGACCGGGGATGTTGGTCATCTGATTGCGCGTGCTTTCGGGGTCCAGGAAGCCGTCGGCGGTGCGCTCATAGTCCACCCACAGTCCGCCCATAGAGTAGTGCACCGCGGGGAAGACGCGCATAGGCACTTCGCGCGGGTCATCGCCCACAAACTTCATGTAGATTTCCAGAATGCCCAGCAGTTTGCGCTCGATCTCCTCGCGGGGTAGATGCGTGATGTCCAGATACACCTCATTGCGCCCCATGATGCCGCGCTTCTGGGTCACGCACACTTCGAATATCTCGCGGGTGGCGATGTCGCGCGGCACCAGGTTGCCGTACGCAGGATACTTCTCCTCCAGAAAGTACCAGCGGTCGCTTTCAGGAATATCCTGCGGGCGTCGCTTATCATACGGGTCCTTGGGTACCCAAACCCGTCCGCCCTCTCCGCGGATGGCTTCCGACATCAGGCGCAGTTTGTCCTCGCCCGGGATGGCGGTCGGGTGCACCTGAATAAACTCGCCGTTAGCGTAGTACACGCCCTGCTGATAGCAGATACTCGCGGCGGAGCCGGTGTTGATGATAGAGTTCGTGGATTTGCCGAACAGGTAGCCCGGACCGCCCGTTGCCATCACCACCGCATCGGCACGGAAGGCGCGGATCTCCATCGTGTGCAGGTTCTGCGCCACGATTCCGCGACACCTGCCCTCTTCGTCCTTCACAATGCCCAGAAAATCCCAGCCTTCATACTTGTTGACCAGCCCCTCCACCTCGAAGCGGCGCACCTGTTCGTCCAGTGCATACAGCAGTTGCTGTCCGGTGGTGGAGCCGGCAAAGGCGGTGCGGTGATGTTTGGTTCCCCCGAAGCGGCGGAAGTCCAGAAAGCCTTCGGGAGTGCGGTTGAAGGGCACGCCCATCCGGTCGAGCAGATAGATAATGCCCGGCGCACGATAACACATGCTTTTGACGGGAGGCTGATGCGCCAGAAAGTCGCCTCCGTACACGGTATCGTCGAAGTGTTCTTCCGGGCTATCGCCCTCGCCCTTGGTGTTTACCGCGCCGTTGATGCCACCCTGCGCACACACCGAGTGACTGCGCTTCACGGGCACTAAAGAGAACAGGTCTACCGGTAGCCCCTGCTCGGCGATTTTGATGACCGTCATTAGCCCGGCAAGCCCGCCACCAACTACGATTGTACGTGTCTTCGCCATTGCGTATCACCTTCTTCAAACCTATCGGAATGCGAACAGCGCCGACCATCCCAGCGCGGTTAACAGCACGAAAATCACGGCACACACCTTCGCACATGCCTGCTGTGCCCGCTCACCGATGGTTATCCCCCAGCGGATGCAAAAGTTCCATATCCCGTTAGACAGGTGGAAGGTTGCAGATGTAATGCCCAGCAGATAAAAAGCGACCACCCACGGGTTCTGGAAATAGGCAACCATGCCATCGTAGTGGATGTTCGTGCCGAAAAGGCGGTGGCTGATGGTCGTTCCCCACACGTGTACGGCGATATACACCACCAGAATCATGCCGGTGATGCGCTGCCACAGATACATCCAGTTGCGCCAGTAGCCATATCGTCCCACATTCACCTGTCCGTGTGCGGTAATAATCAGCCCGTACAGCGCGTGGTACAGGATGGGAATGAAAATCAGTCCCCACTCCAGCACATGCAGAATATGTCTCGGCATCTGTTTGTTGAAGAAATCAATCACCGCATTGAAGTGTTCTGCGCCGGCAAGCGCGAACGAGTTGAGCGTGAGGTGCTGAACCAAAAAAATGCCAACGGGAACAATACCGGAGAACGAATGCAGTCTGTGCAGGATGTGATTATCTGCCGCAATCAACGATTTTCGGTGCGCCGTTGCTATTGCCATCTCTTCCCTCACTATTTATTCTCGTGAAGTCAAGGCGATTCCAGTATACCTCAACTGTTAAGACAGCGCAAATATTCACGAATGGGAAATCAACGCGATGGTCAGACGTCGTAAAGGGCTGATTAGGAGAGAGAAATTGTGATAGAATGATGACGGGGGTGAAGATAATGCCAATACTGGAATTGACCGACGAACAGGTGTTGGAGCTGGTCAGGCAGCTGCCGCCGGACAAGCAAGCAGTGTTGTTTCGACATCTGCTGAGGAGCCAGTGGAGCGCATGGGAAGAGTTATCGCGCTACGGCGAGACGCGCGTACGACGGGTGGCAGCACAGCGCGGCTTGGACTGGGATGCTATGAGCGAGGGAGAGCGTGAAGCCTTCATCGACAACATAGTGCATGAGAGCGAAGAATGATTCACGTGGTGGTTTTCGACACCAACGTTTTACTGTCCGCATTGTTTTCGTTGCATGGCAGTCCCTTTCGTTGTCTGGCTCTGGCGAAGACAGGGGTAGTGAAGTCGGTTACGTGCTAGCAGATACTGGATGAATTTCAGGAAAAACTGGTAGTCAAGTTTGCCTTTGAGCCACGGCAGGCTCGTAAAGCGGCGGATGAGATACGGAACTGTTCACAGGTGGTGACTATCTACAACACCCTCAACGTAGTAACTGCTGACCCTGACGATGACAAGATTCTGGAGTGCGCAGTGGTAGGTGGAGCAACACACATCATTACAGGCGACCGACATCTTCTGTCTCTTGGCAGTTATCAAAACATCTCTATTGTTAATGCAGCCGATTTTCTCACACTTCTCTCTGCGCCGTAAAGCCGCGCGCTTCGTTCGCAAACTCTTTGCAGCGAAGTGTACTGCTCATCGGGTATACTTTGGGTGTGATGTCCAAACCGTACCGTATCGGTTGTAATGGGGTAAGAAGTGAAGTGGTGTGAGAAAGGGCGCTCAATGGAACGAATCATTCTCGCTTCGCCGCGCGGGTTTTGTGCGGGGGTTTCATACGCAATAGAGGTGCTGAACCTGGCGCTGGAGCGCTATGGTGCACCGGTGTACACGCGCCACGCCATCGTGCACAACGAGCACGTCGTGCGCTCGTTCGAGCAGCGAGGGGTTATCTTTGTAGAAGATCTGTCAGAGGTGCCGCCGGGGTCGGTGGTGGTATTCAGCGCGCACGGCGTCTCGCCACAGGTTCGGCGTGAAGCACAGGAGCGCGGATTGCGCGTGGTGGATGCCACCTGTCCGCTGGTGTCCAAGGTGCACCGCGAGGTGGAACGCTATGCAGCGCGAGGCTTCCACATTTTATATATCGGGCATCGCGGACACGTGGAAGCACAGGGCACGATGGGACATGCGCCCGGACAGGTGACGCTGATTGCCAGCGTGGAGGACGCAGAGAGCGTGCAGGTACCCGAAGGCAATCTGGCGGTAGCCACGCAGACCACCCTCAGCGTGGACGAGGTAGAGCGCATCATGGCGGTTCTGCGCCGCCGTTTTCCGCACCTGCACACGCCCCCCAAAGAGGACATCTGCTATGCCACCACCAATCGCCAGAACGCGGTGAAGCAGCTGGCAAAGATATGCGACCTGGTGCTGGTGATTGGCAGTCGGTCCAGCAGTAACTCCAACCGACTGTGCGAGGTAGCCCGCGAGGCGGGAACGCCCGCTTACCTCCTGCTGGAGCCATCGGAGGTGCTTCCCGAATGGCGCACGGAATATCGCTCCATCGGCATTACCAGCGGCGCGTCCACGCCCGAAAGCTCGGTAGAGGCGATTATCGGCGAGCTCCTGCGTGGGCAGGAACACGTTCCCGTGCAAATCTTAGAGACCGCCAAAGAGGACATCACCTTTATCCCCCCGCGCACGCTGATTGCCGGAGCGGAGTAGAGCCTATCCCTGCTTGCTTCGCAGAGGACGAGGCAGTGGCTCCTTCGTGACGCGGAAGCCGGCACGCTGTAGACCTCTTTGCACCTCAGGACGGCGCATGAACAGTTTCCATATCCCTCCCGAGCGATAGTCCTCTATCGCCAGCAATGCCATGCCCAGGTCAATGCCGATGACGTCCTTATCCCACCAGTCCCTGTCCACGTTGAAGGCGTTACTGAACCCATAGCGCCCCCAGATTCTGGCGCGGTAGCGGTCGTACATCGCCTGCATCGCACGCAGGGCTTCCTTCGGCGTGAAGATGATGGAACCGATGGGTGCGGTGGGCGCAACAGTTCCGTCGGGCTTATCCCACATGATAATCGCCGCGTAACCGCGATAGCCGTCCGGTCCATCCGAGGCGGTCAACCCCCAGACGTCATCGTCAAAGGTTTTGAATTTGTCCTTGTTGTCAATGCAGAACTGCCGGCTGGCAAGCGTGGCGTTGACAGAGCTCACCCAGTAATCCCACCCCAGGCGATCGCGGCGGTTGCGCAGGTCGATATAGTGATGAGACATCTGGTGCATGAACAGCGGACCGCCTGCCAGATGTTCGTATTTGCCCTTATAGTCCACAACAGGCCGTTCCCAGGCGTCCCACATCCCCTCAGGTGTCCGCTGGTAAGGCGTGCCAAGCGCAAGGATGTACAGGATAATATGCTCACAATAGGAGTGCCAGCGTGTGGGAATGAAGCCGTTTTCGGGTCTCCATCCATGCGACAGCATCATCTCGTTCGGCTTCGCGCCGCCGTCCGTGCGCATCACCTCAAAATCCAGCCGTCGATAGAACCGGTCTACTAATCGGGCAACCTCCC
Organism: Chthonomonadia bacterium; assembly: GCA_013314755.1. Classification (GTDB taxonomy): domain Bacteria; phylum Armatimonadota; class HRBIN16; order HRBIN16; family HRBIN16; genus HRBIN16. The sequence continues at coordinate 78,129 of JABUFA010000003.1, read as the reverse complement.
CTTTATAGAACTCCGCCGCCAGCAGTGCCCCCGCCAGAAACAGCGCAGTGTCAATGGTAGAAATCTCGCAGTTCCACACCCGCTTGCCGCTGCGCCAGTCCACAAAGTGATACAGCCAGCCGTGAAAGTGCTCCATCTGCTCCAGCACGAAGCGCAGGGTTCTCAGCGTGCGCTGTTCGGCTTGCCTGCGTTCTATCCATCGTCTCTGCACAGCCACCACGTTCGCCGCAAGCGCGTATCCCGTGCTGGCGATGCTGGAAACCGTGTAGTCATCAGGGACAAAGTTGTTCGCGCGGTCTTTTGTTAAACCCGTTTCGGGGTGCGACTCTTTCCAGAAGAACTGCCAGGCGCGTTTTTGGGTTTCGTTCAACAACTGCTGTGTGTTCACGGCTGCTGATTATCCTCCGTTCGTGTGGCAGTACAGAAAAGGCAGGTGGGGAAGTGCTCCCCCACCCGCCGAGGAGAGTACCTAACGTACCAGCCCGTTACGTACGGCGTCCCGGTAAGTGCTGCACATGGTGTCCAGCCAGGTCAGGTCCATACCGCCGATAATCACGTTGCCGTTGGCGTCTTTGGCATAGCCCCACTTATTGGTGCCGTCGGGGTTGTCGTGGGTGCAGACGGCATCCCAGGTGGTCCACTTGGCATGTCCGTCCAGATAGGTCAGGTTTACCGCACGGTCGCTACCACGATGGCGTGCCCCGAAGTTCGCGCCTGCTGCGCCCCAGTTGGGGTCAAACGCCATCCACGGTCCGTAGTCGGGCCAGACATCCTTGTGCTCGCCCACGATGAGCGTGTTTGCTGGGTAGGGGAAGTTGTTCTCCGCGTAGTTGAACCCTGCCCACCAGTCGCCCGAGCCGACGGGCGAGCCCGACTTGAAGAAGGCATGGTACAGGAAGTAGCTGCGGAAGGTCTTTGGCACGGTTGGCGGATAGACCTCGCAGTCGACCGTGCCGTTGCCGTCAAGGTCGCCGCTGGTGTCGTCCAGGGTGCGGCTCAGCGGGTTGCTGGGGCACTTGAGCAGGTCCCAGTTCTTGATGTAGGGGAACAGCATGTGCTTCCAGTTGGCGTCGCATCCCCGGGCACACCAGTTGCCCGGGCAGGTTCGGCGCATCGGCAGAACTTCGTCATAGTCCTGCGTGTACATGCGAATGGCGAGCCCAATTTGCTTCATGTTGGACAGACAGGAAGTAACCCTTGCCGACTCTCGCGCCTGCGAGAACACGGGGAACAGGATCGCCGCCAGGATCGCGATAATCGCGATGACGACGAGCAGTTCGATGAGCGTAAAAGCTCGGTTGCGTAGCATTGGTGTTGAACCTCCTTTTGTTTTTTATGTTTTTTGAATGTGTTGCCGGATGGCTATTCAGTTAGCGCCCCTGCGCGCCCGGCATAATCGGCGCACCAACGGGAGCATTGGTCTTACCCGGGATAACACCCGGATACATCGGCGGACCGGCGCCCGCCTCCTGTGCCGTCCGTGTGCCGCGGCTGAATCCTCCCGACATCGCCACGTAGCCCACAATCAGCAGAAGCACTACGACGACGATAACCGCAATTGCCACGGGCGGACTGACTTCTTTTTTCATGTCCATACTCCTTCACCTCGCGTAGTGGCATTAACCGATTCAGTACATCCCGCCGAACATATCCGTCCTGTGAACTCCTTCGCCTCTCAGGAAGCTCCACAGGAGCGGCGGATATCCAGCGTCGGTTCGAACACCCGGGCAATACGACGTGGGCGTTCGCCGTTAATCAGCCGCACCAGTGTCCTGACCCCTTCCCGTGCCATCTCGTATATCGGCTGGCGCACGCTGGTGAGCGGCGGGTCGGTATGGTTACAGACCTCGGTGGAGTCGTAGCCCACCACCGCCACGTCCTCGGGGATACGCAGGTCCATCTCGCGCACCACCTGCATTGCTCGAATCGCCACGTCATCGCTCCAGGCGAAGATGGCAGTGGGTCTATTCGGCGAGCGCATCAGTTCCACCAGCGGCGTTGCATCCGACAGCGGACCGGGCATTTCGATAACCCACTCCTCATCGGGTTCAATGCCCTCTTCGCGCATCGCCTGCACGTAGCCATGCCAGCGGTCCAACGCGGGGGCAGAATGCGAACTCCCTCGCAGGTGCACAATCGCACGATGTCCCAGATCCAGCAGATGCTTGGTCGCCATATACCCGCCCTTCACGTTGTCGCAGTCCACATAGTAGACGTCCGGGCGGCGCGAGCGCGTGAAAATCAGCACATGCGGGAAGCCGCTGTCCGCCAGGATATCGGAAAGGGGGTCGTCGATGTCACGCAGGAGCAGTGCGCCGTCGATGCGTCCGTCCATAATAGCGTTTGCCTCGTGCTCCGCATCATCCCCATGTGCTCCGGTGTACATCATCAGGTCATACTGCTGTTCAATCGCCTCGTGCGACGCCCCGTGCAGGAGCTCCAGAATGAAACCGGACCACCCTCCGAAGATGGCTGCGTACTGCATCACCACGCCGATGGTGCTGGTGCGCTGTCGGGTGAGCGCACGCGCAAGCGCATTGGGGCGATAGCCCAGCTCGCGTATCGCTTCCCAGATGCGCTGGCGGGTTTCGTCGCTGATGCGCACCTTGCCCTCGCGCCCGTTAATGACGTACGAGACCGTGACCTTCGAAACCCCTGCCCGGCGCGCCACATCGGCTATGGTAACTCGTTCCCTTCGCATGGTGCTTACCCATTAATCGGTTAATGCATCTTTAATATAACCCATCCTGCCAAACTTGTCAAGGGGTTCGGGCTATTTTTACGAAAAAATCAGAAAAAAACCCGTGATTCTGCTTGACTCTCACGGGCAATTATGCTATAGTAGGAGCGTAAGGGGCAGAAACTGGTTACTGAATGTGTTTTATCGGTTAACGTCCCCACTGGAAAGCCCCTGTAAGATAACCTGTCCATCTTAGAAAGGAGGAGGTAGTATGAAAAGGCTCCTGCTCGTGGCGGCGCTGAGCCTGGGTTTAGCAACCTGGTCATGGGCGCAGCTGAACAACGCTGTCATCCTGGACCGGGTGTTCAACGACGACCCCGACTCGGTCTCCAGCCACATCAAGGCATGGCCCGCCATCCTGCTCACCGACAACAAAGTGGATGGTGACGGCGTTTCGCCGGACTTCGCCAACCGCCATGCCTGGTTCCTTTCCAGCGATGGGGTAAGTGCAGCCCAGATTCCGCTCGACCAGCCGTGGATAGTGTCGTTTGACCTCACACTCATCGGCAGTCCGGTCAGCCCGCGCAAGGAGGCAGGTTTTCTGGTGCGTATCGGGATGCCGTGGGGCTACTCGGAAGGACAGTTCATTGTCAACACCGACGGGCATGAGGTAGTGGCGTTTGGATGGCCCTTCCCCTTCTACAGCTTCAATGCCAATCACGGACTGTCGTACAACTCGGGCGACACCATCCATCTGGGCATGACCTTCTTCAAGGACTCCAGCGACGGGCTGTACAAGGTCATCTACCACGCCAATGGCTACTCCAGCCCGGCACTGGCTCTGGATTCCCAGGGTCTGTTCACCGGCTGGATTACGCCAGGCGGCTACCTGCAGGTGGTGATTGATGCCGGAAACCCGAGCAACGCAGGCGCGGCGCTGTTCAACAACATCACTGTCGTTCCCGAACCTGCCAGCATCGCAGTGCTCGGGCTGGGAGTGGCAGCGCTGGCTCTGCGCCGTCGCAGAGGATAGCTACCCAAGATGGAAGCGGGCAGGCATTCAGCCTGCCCGCTTTTGGTTTACTGCCCTATCCCATCCCGCTACTCGTCGCCAATCGCGCCGAAGTTGCGCACCAGCACACCGAAGTCGAACAGCGTGACCTCCTCGTCGCCGTCCAGGTCGGCATCAGGGTTCCAGTTCGAATCACCCGGCATACTGCCAAACGCAGCAACCAGCTGTCCGAAGTCGAACAGGGTCACCTCGTTGTCGCCGTCGATGTCACCGTTGGTGAGCGAGGCGTCCACCCCCGTCACATCGGAATCCACCACCGTCACGTTCGGCACGACCACTCTCAGCCAGTGACTGGCTTTGAAGGCAACATCGTAGGTGCCGGCAGTGACGTCGGGTATCGTGTAGTTGCCATCGGAGTCGGTGAAGAGCGTTTCGGTGCGCACCGGTACGCCGCCCTGGCGCAACTCGGCACCGATAGGCACCTGGCTCACATCGCCACCATAGTCTCTCAGCTGGATGTTACCGCTGATAGCGAAAGCCCTGCGCAGAAGAACGCCGTTCCATCGGATGTTGTCAAACACCGCTATGCCACCGTTATTGGGGTTGCCCGTCTGAATGTTTACCTGCAGGTAGCCGCCCGGCGTAATCCAGTTCTTCTGCACGATGATGCTCTGGTCGCTTAAAGCAATGGCAGGACTTGTCAGCCCGTTTGCCATGTAAATGACCTTGTACTTGCCATCGGTGTCCTTGAAGAAGTGGATGCCCAGTCGGATGGTATCGCCCGAGTTGTACGACAGGTCAAACCGATAGAACGGAAACGGATAGCCGAAAGCCACCACCTCATGGGCATCGGTGTTGACCATAAACTGCAGCTCAGAGTAGCCCCAGGGCATTCCGATGCGCGCAAAGCCTCCCGCTTCTTTGCGAGGTGTGACTGGGTTACCCGTCAGGGTGAGGTCGTATTCCAGCGTCCACTCCACATCAAGAGGTATCTGGAGTGGATTCACCCCGTCGGCGGACACGAACCACACATGTCGGTTGGCGAACTCCGGGGCGCGGCCATCTCCGTCCAGTTTGGTATCGGACAGGATGACCGTGGGAAGGTTCTTGACGTGATTGCTGATGGAATCCGAATCGTCGTTGAACACCCTGTCCAGGATCACCACGTCGTTGACCTGTGCTTGCGCCCACGCAGATAGCGTCAGGCAGAGCGCAAGCAGGAACACGAACCTTTTCATGGTTCCTCCTCCTTTCTATGGGCAAAGCCCGATGAACGGGCGTTGCGTCAGAAACACCACAGAAAAACACCCCGTTAACCGATTCAGCACTGTAAAAATAGTGTAACACATCCTCTCTGTGATTGCAAGCTGATAGGCTAATGTTAGCAGAAATTGCGGGCTGCTCTAGACCGCTGAAGCTTGTTTCAGCGGGGCATATCGAGGTCAGAGCAAGGAGGAGACATCCCTGCAACTGGAAGTTGCGGGCTACGCACAACAAAGCCTCCTTCGGAGGCTAACCTGCATGTTGCCTGCGACTTCCAGTCGCGGGGACAGGACGAAGGAGCGGAAAGGAGCGCTGAAGCACGGCTTCAGCAATCCATATCGGCGGAGGCTACAACCTGATTTCCACCTGGTGCGTGGTGCCCGCCTCAAATATCGGCAGAACATCTCCTTCCCACGCCTGCCCGTCTACCAAGCATCCCGGCGATTCGCCCGCTTTGGCTCGCCGCACGGTGATCTGGTAAACGGCGCCGCGAAAGCGTCGCTGAAGCTGGAAAGAATCCCATCCTTCGGGCAGTTCCGCCTTGACCCGCAAACCCTGCAGGGTAGCTTCCACGCCCAGCACACCTTCCACCAGCGCACGCAGATACCACGCGGCGGAGCCGGTGTACCACGTCCATCCTCCCCTGCCCTCGTGCGGCGAGTCGGGACCATCCACGTTGCCGGGCATCACATAGGGTTCGGCGGCGTAGCGCCTGGGTTCCATTCCGCGCACAGGCGGACAGAAGCTGCGCCACAGTCGATAAGCCTGTTGTGCGCCGTGCAGTTTCCGCTCCGCCAGCACCGCCCAGCAAGCGGCATGTGAATAGACCCCACCGTTTTCCCGGGTGCCGGGCGCGTAGCGGGTGAGGTAGCCAATCTCGGGGTCGGGAACCCGATACGCGGGGGCAAGCAGCAGCGCACCGTAGTCGGTATACAGGTGCTCGCGGGCAGAGCGCATGGCTTGCTCGGCGCGATCCGGGGGAGCAGTTCCTGCCAGCACTGACCATGTTTGCGCGTTCAGGAAGATGCGCCCCTGCGTGTTCTGCGCCGAGCCAAGAACCCTGCCCGAATCGGTCGTCGCCCGCCAGTACCATTCTCCATCCCAGCCGTGCGTGTTCACCGCCTCGCGCAGCGCATGGGCTTCCTGGCGAAAACGGACAGCGGTCGCCTCATCCAGCACCGGCAGGTCTGCCCAGCGCACAAGTAGATAGTGCAGGAAATGCGCCATCCACACGCTCTCGCCCCTGCCCTCAACGCCCACCGCGTTCATGCCATCGTTCCAATCCGCCTGCAGGATCAGGGGCAGTCCCCGCTCACTACGCCGGCTCAACGCCTTTTCGAACGCGCGCAGGCAATGCTCCAGCAGGGTAGCCGAGCCTCCATCAAAGAAGGGAATCTCTTCCTGCAGGCAGGCAAAATCGCCCGTCTCGTGGAGATAGTACAGCACCACAAACGGCAGCCACAACAGGTCATCACTGTAATAGGAGCGCAGTCCCTCCTCGGCAAGCGGGTGCCACCAGTGCAGTACCGTGCCATCCTGAAACTGATGCTTTGCGTGCAGGCGTATCTGCTCCAGCGTGCGCTCGGGCTGTCCCAGCAGGAGCCAGACGAGGCTATCCTGCAGCTGGTCGCGATAACCGTACGCACCGCCCGTCTGATAGTAAGCCGTACGCGCCCACAGCCGACAGGAGACCGCCTGATATGCGAGCCAGCCGTTCCCCATCACGTTCACCGCCGGGTCAGGCGTTTGCACGCGAAGAGCGCCCAGCAGTTCCTTCCAGAACGCTTTCACCTGCGCCAGCGCATCGTGCACCGTGGGCAGATGCCGGTATTTTCCAGCCAGCCGCAGGGCATGTGTTTCGTCATCGCCAGCACCCAGCACGAAAGCAATCTCCACCGATTCGCCGGGCGGTATTTCCACCACTACCTGCAGACTGCCGATTCCATCGCCCCAGCGCCCCTGCGTGCCGAACGACCTACCCTCTATCACCGCCCGGGGAGCATCCAAATCTCCGTACTGCCCCAGAAACGCTCGTTTGTCGCCGTCGAAGCCAGCCGGCGTCGCCGATACGCTGTGGAACGCCACATAACCCCAGTTACTGTTCCAGTGGGTCTTGCCTCTGCCCGGAATATCCCACATCACACTGGTGGCAAGCAGTACACCGTGCGCCGGCACGTAGCGTGTTTCGATGAACAGTCGGCGGAACTCGCGGTGCCAGTCGGGCGCAGTCCCCAGCAGCCACTCCAGATAGGAAAACACCTGCAGACGGCGCGTTGAGCTCCCCCTGTTGGACAGGCGCAACAGCCATACTTCGCAGGGGTCATCCAGAGGCACAAACACGGTCAACTCGCTGGCGATCTGTCCATGCATGCCTTCAAAAACAGAGTATCCCCAGCCGTGCCTGACCTGATAATTCGTCATCCCGTTCGAACAGGGATGCCATGTTGGGCTCCAGAACTCGCCTGTTTCCGCATCGCGCAGATACAAATACTTGCCCCATCTGTCGCGCACCAGGTCCTGCTCCCAGCGGGTCAATCGGTTCATACTGGCGTGTGTGCGCCAGCTGTACCCCCCTCCAAGGTGGGAGATGACGGTCCCGTAATCACCGTTGGAGATAACGTTCACCCAGGGCATCGGTGTGTCATGGCGTGTAATCACATATTCATCGCCCGGCTCCGTGAAGTAGCCGTAGTCGGTCGCAAACAGGTTCATCGGGCAGGACACCTCGTTATCATGGTATTAACCGTTTCAGCAAATCCGCAGGCATTAAGCAATTACGCCCCGTGCAGGGCGTTTCCTGCTTCCGACAGTATCCCCTTGACAAACTCCCTGCCCTCAAGATATGATGCTAATAGAAGACAGTAAGGGAGGTCTCCCGATGCGAAGTTCTAAGAAGGGGTTTGAGCTCGACCCCATCACACTGGGCACCATCGCGCTGGGCATTGTGCTGGTGGTGGTGTTCATCGTCATCGGTAACAACCGGATGCCCCAGCCGGTATCGCCCTCCTACGGCAGTACCTCCACTGGCGGAGCTGCCGGTGCATCGGCGTACGGTGGTACGCCCTACGGCGCCCCGACAGGACCCTATGGTGCACCAGCTGGACCTTATGGCGCGCGACCGGGATACGGCGCACCAATGGGGTCACCTTATGCGGGCTATGGAGCACCGCCGGGAATGCCCCCAGGTGCGGCAGGGCCCATGGCTGGCCCGTCTACCGGTCCTATGCCTGGTCCGCCATCCGGTGGCGGAGGAGCAGGCAGGCTGGGTGGTCTTGGTGGCAGGCAAGCCGGTGAACTGGGATTGGAAGGAGAATAACCCTTTTACCCGAAAGGCTGCCGCCAACATGGCGGCGGCTTTTTCTTTGCGGAACCTATTTATCTGTGCTAATCGTATAGGTAATAATATGGCACGTGTTTCAAAGGAGGAGACGCAATGAAGCGCTGGCAGAAGGTTCTTCTAAGCGGACTGGTAGTCGTTGCGGCAGGCACTGGAGTGCTGTGGCTGAGCGGTAAACTGTCTGCAGCCCCTGTCCAGGCAGGAAGTCCCGCACCTGACTTCACCCTGCCCGACCAGGACGGTAAACAGCATCGCCTTTCTGCATATCGCGGCAAGACGGTGGTGCTCGCCTTCTACCCTGCCGATATGACGCCCGGCTGCACGCTGGAGGCACGCTCGCTTCGCGACAAGATGAGCGAGTTCCAGCAGATGGGCGTGCAGGTGTTCGGTATCAGCGTACAGGACGTGAAGTCCAAGCGCGAGTTCTGTGACAGAGAAGGGCTGAACTATCCCCTGCTGGCGGATGTGGGAGGCAAAGCTGCCAGGCAGTACGGCGTGCTGGCGCCGGCAGGCATTGCCCAGCGAGTGACTTTCATCATCAATCCACAGGGACAAATCGCGCGCGTGATCACCGACGTGAACGTCAACTCACATGGCGAGCAGGTGCTGGCACTGCTCAAACAGCAGCCGGCTGTGCAGAGCGCAGACTGGCGTGCGAAAATCGGACAGCCCATTCCCGATTTCAGCCTGCCCCGCGTGGATAACGGCAAGATGGAATCGGTGTACGGCGACCGCAAGCAGAAAGCAACGGTGGTGATGTTCATCGCCACGCGCTGTCCAATCTCCAACGCCTACAACGAGCGAATGCGCACCCTCGCCCAGCAGTATATGCCGAAGGACGTACGCTTCGTGGGCATCAACTCCAACGTGATTGAGCCGACCCCGGAAGTGGCGGAACACGCCAAGCAGAACGGCTTCCCCTTCCCCGTGCTGAAAGACGAGGGCAACAAAATCGCCGACCACTTCAACGCGCAGTTCACGCCGGAAATCTTCGTGATGGACGCGAAGGGTATCCTGCGTTATCACGGGCGCATTGACGACAGCCAGAACCCGGCAAATATCACTTCGCACGACCTGCGCGATACGCTGGACGCCCTGCTGGCAGGAAAGAACCCGCCGCGCGCCGAAACAAAAGCCTTCGGATGCACGATTAAACGGGTGAGGTAAGAGACAGTGTTCAATAGCAAAACGGTCGGAGCTATCGCCTTGCTGATCGCCGGAGCCGTTGCCCTCGCGCTCGCCGCGGCAAAGGTACCGCAAATCGACGGCGCAGGTGTCCAGAAAGAGCTGGCGAAGCGCAAGGGCAAAGTGGTCGTACTCAATCTGTGGGCAACCTGGTGCGCCCCCTGCCGCCAGGAGTTTCCCGCACTGGTGAAACTGCACGATAAATACCGCAGGCAGGGCGTGGAGGTGATTGTCGTTTCGGTGGACGACATCGCCGCGCAGGATCAGGTTGCCGACTTCCTGCGTCAGCAAAAGGCGAAGATGCCCGCCTTTATCAAGAAGCCGGGCGACTCCGAAAAGTTCATCAACGCCGTTGACCGGGAATGGCCCGGCGCCATACCTTACACGGTAGTGTACGACCGTACGGGCAAGCCATTCGCCAAACTGCTCGGCGACCATACCTTTGAACAGTTCGAGGCAGTGGTGAAGAAGGCGCTCGCCAAACGCAAATGACCCCTGGTGACGAAAACCCGTTGCTGGAGGCGTCGTTCCTGCAGCGCCTCCAGCGTTTGCAATTATTGGTCCGGCGTCCCCTGCCGGGGCAGTGGAAGGGAGAACATCGTTCGCCCAAACGCGGATACAGCGTGGAGTTCGCCGACTTCCGCGAGTATACCCCGGGTGATGACCTGCGCTATGTGGACTGGCGGGCTTATGGCAGGCTGGACCGCCTCTATCTGAAACAGTACGTTGAGGAGGAAGATATCTATGTGCTTCTGTTGGTGGACTGCAGTCGCTCGATGCGCTTTGGTCAGCCGGAGAAACTGCTGTTTGCTCTGCAGGTCGCAGCCGCCATCGGCTACATCGCGCTGTGCCGCTTTCATCGTGTGAGTGCAGGACTGATTGGCGACGGAAATGTCCTCTGGATGCGCCCGGTACGGGGCAAAACCTCCCTGATACCCCTGCTGAGGTTCCTGGGAAACCCACCCGAAGCGAAAGAGACCGCCCTGCCCCGCGCGGCAAGGCAGGTTGTGAACAGCTGGAAACATCGGGGCGCAGTTTATCTGCTCACCGACCTGATGGACGAAGGATGGAACGAAGCCCTGCGCGCCCTGCTTGCGCCGCGCCATGAACTGACGCTGGTTCACACCCTCAGCCCGCAGGAGCTCCACCCCGACCTGATGGGCGACCTCCTTCTGATAGACAGCGAAACCGGCGTAACCCGCGAGGTCAGCCTTTCTCCCGCTGCCCTGAGTTTGTACCATCGTGCACTCCAGCAGCTGCGTGATGGTGCTTCCGCCCTGTGTGGGCATTTCGGCGGCAACTATCTGCTGGCGGACACCTCTCAACCCCTGGAAGAGTTCATTCGGCGCGAGATGCGCCTGCGGGGGGTGCTGACGTGAGGTTTCTTGCCATCTGGAACCTATTGTGGTTCCTGCCCATCGGGGGAGCGATTCTGGCACTGTATATCCTGCGCCTGCGCCGTCGCCGGGTGGAAGTGCCCGCCCTCCTGCTCTGGGCGCAGGTCGTCCAGGATTTTCAGGCGAACGTGCCCTGGCAGAGGCTTCGCAAGCACTGGTTGTTGCTGGTGCAGTTACTGGCGGCTTTGCTTCTGGTGCTGGGCATCGCACAACCGTATACCCGGGCATGGATGTACTCCGGCGAAGCGCACGTGCTGGTGCTGGACGGCAGCGCCAGTATGCTGGCTACCGACGTCTCCCCCAGCCGCTTCGAACAGGCGCGGGCGATGGCGCGAGAGTATATCCAGAAGATGCCTCCCGGAGACCAGGCGGCGATTGTGCTGGCAGGGGCGCGACCGCGCGTGCTGTGCGGATTGACCACGAACCGTTCGGAGCTTCTGCGCACGCTCAGGAACGCCCAGCCCGCCGAGACGGGAGCGAACATAGCGGAGGCACTGGCGCTGGCAGGAGCGATGCTCACCCCCTTTGCCGCGCCGACGATTGAGGTGTTCACCGACGGAGGTTTTCCCGAACCGCGCGACGTTGATACGGGCAGAGCTCGTCTGCAGTACCATACGGTGGGCGAACGCGCCGAGAACGCGGGCATCGTGGCGGTAGACCTGCGAGAGCACCGCGACGCGCCCGGGCGCTTTGACCTCTTCGTGGTGTTGCGCCACAACAGCGAAAGGGAGCGCCGCTATACGCTGGAACTCTGGCGAAGCGACAACCTGATAGACGCTCAGGAGGTGACCCTGCCCGCCCGATCCGAGGCGCCCGTGCTGTTTCGCGACCTGATACCCTCTGACCGCCCCGAAGAACTGCGCGTTCGCCTGGATTCGCGCGATGCGCTCGCCTGCGATAATACCGCATACGCCATTCTGTACCCGGTGCGTGAGTTGAAGGTGCTGCTGGTAAGCACCGGCAACCTGTTTCTGGAAACCGCGCTGAACCTGCATCCCCGTACGGTGGTGACGAAGGTCGCTTCCCCACCTGCCGAGGCACACGAAAAGTATGATGTGGTGGTTTACGATGGTATAAAGCCTGCCTCGCCGCCAGAGGGAAACGCCGTTATCATCGGCACGTTACCCGCGTGGTTCCCCGTCGTGGCGCTCCAGCCGGTGGAGAACAGCGTGGTGGTGGACTGGCACCATACCCATCCGACCATGCGTTATGTGGACCTTGCCTCGGTACGCCTGAGCAAGGCGACTCCCGTCCTGCCCAAGCCAGGAGTGGAAACACTGGTGGAGGTGAGCGAAGGGGCGGTGATGGTCTCTCTGCAGAAGCCGGACAGGCGGTGGCTACTCGTTACCTTCGACATCACCTCCAGTGACCTCCCTCTGCGCGTTGCCTTTCCGGTGATGATGCTGAACGCTCTGCGCTGGTTGACCGCGCCACTGGAAAGCGGGGAGCGAGGACTGGTGCCGGCGGGTGGGCTGGCGGTCATCCCCGTGCCCGGTGAGTATCAGAAGATACACCTGCGCCTTCCCGACGGGCGCACAGCCGAGCTGAACGTACAGGAACAGGCAGCGCCCTTTGAGGATACCCTGCAGACAGGCATCTACCGGTGCACCGAAACCGGCTACCAGTTTGCGGTCAACCTCGTCCAGCGCGAAGAGACCGACCTCGCGGTCAACCGCTACACCTCTCAGCCTCCCTCTGCCGCCGCCCCCGGCACCCGAAAGGTGCTCGCCCGGCGCGAGTGGTGGCAGTGGCTGGCAGGATTACTGCTGGCGGTGCTGGCTCTGGAGTGGATAATGTATCACCGCAGATGGTAGAATCTCGCGGTTTGGCGGATAAACAACAAAAGTAGCAAAAAAACTTTTTAATTTTTTCGGCAAACATGCGAAAAACCCGTTGAGTGGTACGAATCTTGCATAGTATAATAGCGGGGGAAAGGAGACATATCTCTTATGAAGAGATGGCTACTACTTTTAGCTGCTGCAGGACTGGTACTGGCATGGCGAAGCACTGATGCCCAATCGCTCGGACGACGCGAAGGAACCGCAAGCCGTCAACCCGGTAACGTCACCGCGCAGAGCTCAGCGGTACCAGAGCCGGGCACAATCGTTCTATTTGCCTCTGGCGCCGCGCCGGTCGTCCTGTATGCGCTGAAGCGGTATCGACAGCGGCAGTAATTAAATCCCCATGCGAGGGGCGCAGGTTATCTGCGTCCCTCGATGTACAGCTGCCCTTTACTGCTGCGCCGCACGATGCCCTCTATCGTCACTACCTGTCCGTGCGTACTGATGGGGGCATATACTCCTGTTACGTAGATACAGCCTGTGTCGTCGCGAAGTACCCAGTCGCTGCGAGTAACAGGAGGTCCTCCCGCGCATATCGGGCAATTGGGGTCAGGCCTCCAGCCTGCGTTACGCCCCTCCAGAATCACGTGCTGACCGACCCACCGACCGGGAGAAGCAATCAGGTCGCGCACACGCACGACATTGCGCCGCCCGGCTGACCGGATGGTGAACCATGCCACCGCCTTTATCTCGTCACGCCAGCCCTGGGGACTGAGCGCAAGTAGCACCGCCTCCACACGATAGCGCCCCGAGGGCACCTGACGCCCGTTGCTATCCTTCTGGTTCCACTCCACGCGAAACTGCCTGACCTCTCTGGGCTTCAACTGGAGCGAGGTAAACGCTAGAGTGAACGCCTTCCCTTCGCCCCATCGCCAGTGTTCCTTCCACTCGCCCTCCCGATATACCCACACATCGTATTGCTGACCAGAGGAGAAGCGCAGCTCCAGCGGTGTGCCGCTGTTGTTGCGCACCTCCAGCAGGAACACCACCCGCTCGCCCAGATTGACCATCCGCTGTTCAGGCACAACCTGCCACCCTACCATCTGGCGCAGAGGTATCTTGGGCTGTGCTAAAGCAGTGGAGAATGCAACACACAGCGAGAGCAAGACTATCAGCGCACGCATTGTAGGACTCCCTCCTTCCGTCACTTCGTAGATTGGACGGCAGGACGCGGAGGGACGTTACACCTCAGCCTGATTCCGCTTCGCCTGTTCCCACAGGGCATCCCACTCTTCGAGGGTAAGCGTCTCCAGTCGTCTGCCCTGTTCGCGTGCCATCTGCTCCATCTGCTGGAAGCGCATGATAAAGCGTCGCACCATCGCGTGCAGTGCCTGCTCGGCGTCTATCTTCAGGTGTCGCGCAATATTGACCAGCGTGAACAGCAGGTCGCCGATTTCTGCCTCGATGCGCGCCCGGTCGCCCTGCGCAATGGCTTCCGCCAGCTCCTCCTGCTCTTCGCGGAACTTGTCCAACACGCCCTGCAGGTCGGGCCACTCGAAGCCAACCTTCACCGCCCGCTTGGATACCTCCAGCGCAAACATCAGGGCAGGTAGCGAGGGTATCACCCCGTCCATCACCGACTGTCGCGGAGCGTGATTGTTCTCTTCCGCCTTGATGCGCTCCCAGTTGCGCAGAACCTCCGCGCTGTCCTTCACCTGTACATCGCCAAACACATGCGGATGCCGGCGCACCAGTTTCTCACACTGCTCGTACACCACGTCCTGAATGTCGAAACGCCCTTCCTCGCTCGCCAGCTGCGCATGAAGCACCACCTGCAACAGCACATCGCCCAGCTCCTCGCAGAGTTTCACGTCGTCATGCGCGTTGATAGCATCCAGCACCTCGTAGGTCTCCTCCAGCAGGTAGGTGCGCAGGGTTTCGTGCGTCTGCTCCCTGTCCCAGGGACACCCTCCGGGTCCACGAAGGCGTGCCACAATATGCACCAGTCCGGCAAAGTCACGCCGGTCGTCCGCAGGCAGAGGGGGAACGTGCACGCTGGTCAGATGGTCCACCTGCACGCGGTCCAGCTGGTACAGGGGCACAGCCTGCACACTCTGCTCGGTGGGCACGCCCGCCGCCCGCACCACATGCACGGTATGCCCTTCAGGATAGTAGCGCAGGAGAAGAAGCTTCAGTTCAGACGCCACGAGACGGTCATACACCTGGTAGTAGAGCACATGCATGTACTGGTCGGGCGGATACCGCGAGGCACTGAGGGCATCAATTACCTGCACGCCATCGGTAATACACAGCCCCAGAGCCTCCAGCGTCGGCTCCAGGAAACTGCTACTGCCCACGATATGCACGGCGATGCCCTGCTCTTTCGCCCGCTCCAGCAGAAGGCGCACCGTCTCTTCGCCCACTAAGGGGTGACCGGGCACTGCATAGATGATGTCCCCTTCCTGCGCCATCGCGAGGACCTGCTCGACAATCCGGGCATACAGCGAGTCGAAATCTTCTGCCTGCTCGTAGAGCGAATCAAAGGATTGAAAAGGGATGCCCGCCTGCTGAAGGGCTGTCACCGTGGGGTGAATCGCCGTGCGGAGCCACACCGGCTTCCCCGAACGCAACGCTTCCCACGCCTGCGCCGACAGTGCGGACGACGAACCTGCTCCCAGACCGACAACGGTGATCATCCTGTGCTTCCTGCCTGTGTGCAAATCGTTCTCCGAGGTAGAGGGTTTCCTGCTCAAGTGTTATCATTATACACGTTACGCACGCTTCGCTCAAAGAGCGATGATAGATCGGCGGGAGACTCGCCTTCCAGGGTTGAAACCCCTCTCCCCTCCTCTCCCCGACGCGGGGAGAGGAGAATCTCCCCTTCCCTCGTGAGGGTTAGATGCGCATCGGCTCGGCGGGAGCCTCGCCCTCCAGACAATGACCTGCCCGCCCAATTGGAGGGCGAACCTCCGGGTGAGCCGTCTGTAGGGGCAACCCCTTGTGGTTGCCCACCCGCAGGTGGACAACACCTCCGTGTGAGCCTCGTCCTCCAGAGAACTCGCCGTATCACTTATCGCCCAGTGGAACCGCCCACTGCACCTCCAGCGTGGCATGTTTCGCCTGAAGAGGGTTCAGGTGCGATAAGCCCAACACCACCTGCCACTGTCCTGCTTTCCAGCCAGCCTGTACCTGCCCATCGGGAAGATGGCACAAAAGCCATCGGTGTCGCAGGGCGTGTCCCAGCGCCCAGTCCCAGCCATCCCGATGCGAGGCGAACAAGAGCCATGCACCTCCGCGCCCGCGATATGCCAGCCCCAGGGTAACCTGCCTCTGGAGGGAGAGGTCGCGCGACAGGTCGTCCACGCGCCCCGACAGGAAAGGCGCTGCATGGAGGAAGCCGTCCGCATCGGGCACGATGGTATTTGCCTGCACATGAGCCGTAACTCGCCGCACCTTGCGCTGCCAGAGGTGTCCCAGCAGGTTTTCGCCCCAAAAGCCGAACCGCCATCGCTCTGAAAGCGACAGGGAAACTGCCAGGTGTGCCCCCAACCCCACGCTTCGGGTTTCAACAGGATCCAGCCCGCGCGTGGAATCCAGCACCATCTGCCCGTCGAACTCTCCGCCCTGCCACGCACCTGCCAGAGTGCCCTGCTGGACTCGCCGCGACAGATACAGGCTGCCCGCAAGCAAAACCCATCCCCTCGGCACGGACACAAGGTGTTCCAGGGTCCAGCGATTGACCGCCGAGCGGTTGAGCTTCGCTCTGATGCTCAGCGTGCCGGAAGGGATTTGAGCGAGGTTCACCCCGTACAGGTAAAGCTGCGCTCCACCTTCGTCGCCTTCAAATCGGTCTGCCATTCCGAAGGCGTAGCTCAGCCGCCAGCGGGCGAGGTTTATCCGCAGTTCGCTCAGCGAGGAGAAGCGATAGTAGCCGTACTCTCCGGTGAACCCGCCCTCGTCCTGCAAGAGAGGCTTCACGTTCGTCTGCGCCTTCAGAGAGTGGTTCCCCTCCACCTGTGCTCGCCCGTCAAAAGGAGAAGCGGTCAGATGTTGAACCAGCTGAGCCTCAGTCCAGACGGGCGGAAGCACCACCGGCTCGGCAGCGGCGGCAAGGGCTATCAGAAAAAGGAGCACGAGCGAACCGCCCGTGCGAAGCCAGCGAACAGGTTGCTTCATCACGGTTTTCTGGTTCGCTCGTACTCTGCCTTTTACCTGCTGGTGGCGCACCTACGGCAGGAGAGACTCCAGCGTCTCAAACGTGCCGTCCACGTACTTCACAATGCCGGTGCGTCCCAGTTCCGCGATGCCCAGTGCCTGCGCTTCGCCGATGTCGGCTATCTTGGTGCCATCCGCTTTCTTGATGGTACCGGTCGGAGGCTCGTCCCACCGGGCTGTGATTTCCACCTTCATCCCCGACGGCGAGTGAGTCATGGTCAATGTGCCCGTTGAAGGATGCACTCCCTCGCTGTCCTCTACCAGTCTCGCTTCGAAACTCGCCGTCATGCTCTCGTTGCCGTACGAGAAGGTGGCGCTTGCCGTGGCTTTAGGCGTTGTTGCCCTTGGCGACGAGGTGAAAGTAATGTCCACCGCCGCGGGCTTGCCAATTGCCGGCGTCATGTTGCCTTTGATGCGGATGGTGCCGTCCGGGAAGGTAGATAGCCGATGTCCAACCGAGGAAATCTGCCCGAAGGGCACCGGGTTGTTCCACGTGCCGTTCACCTCACCGCTCAACGACAGCCTGTCGGAAGCGAAGGTCAGCTTGCCCTGCAGGGTCTTGATAACGCCACTGCCCACGCCGTTGACCGGGTCGCGATACTCGATAAACGTGGCGTTCACCTCAGAGATAGTGAGGCTCATCTGCTTATCGTTCCTGTCACGCCCGGTGACCTGCAGGGTGTTAATGCTAACCTGCGTGGGAGCCTGACCGCCGCCGTTCAGTTTCATGAAGGGGATATTGACTCCTCGCAGAGTGATGGAGAACGGGCGGGCAGTGATTTGCGCCTGTAGGCTGTCCAGCGAAATGCGCTTCAGCGAGTCTTCCGCAGAGGAGTCGGGGTCGAACTCCACCCGCAGATTGCTCACCTGCGCGCTGCCGAACTGCGAGTCAAGCGTGCCGTTGAAAGTGGCACTGGTAATCTGGGGCGGCGCGTCTTCAGAAGGCATCTGTGCTAAAGTAGCAACCAGCGTGCCGTTGAAGGTTATCGCGCGGCTGAGTGCGCTGTCCTGCAGGTTGATAGAAGCGGTGAACGTTATGGTACGGTTGGCCTGGTTAATAGCAGGCGTCAGCGTGGCAGTGTAGTTCACCCCGGATTTGGTCACACTGATGGTGTACTTGCCGGCAGCCGGGTCGAAGTAGAACCTTTCTATGGGGTTCTCCACCGTAACGGTGAGCACCATGCCGTTCGATTCGCCTTCTACCTGCGAGGTGACTTTCCACGTCTTACCACCGGCGATGTCGCCAACACGCTGGAGCTGGAAATCGCCCCACTGGTTTTGGACGAGCCGATACTCTCCCGGCAACTGCTCGCCAAGCCGGTCCAGCATGTTCATCATCACGTCGAACCGCTTTCCGAAAGCATCAGCCGTTGCCAGCTGTGCATCCAGCGCGCTCTCTGTCATGTTCAGCGCGGCGTCAACGGCTGTTCCTTCATCCTTGCTGTTCCCCGCGATGGTTCCCAGCATATCGCGCATGGTCTGCATCATCCTGCGCCCTGTGTCCACATCAGGATTACCAGTGGAGCCTTTGAGCGCGCCTTTATGCTGGTTCACCACATTCTGCACGGTCTGCTGAAGGCTGTTATCCTGCAAACCTCCACCGATTTGAGGGGGCAGGACACTCGAGAGGTCGTCATTCCAGCCGCCCAGCTGTTCGCGGATGCGCGCTATCACCGTGGAGACACCACCCGGTGACAGGTCGCTGAGACCCTCTTGCTCGCGGATGCGCGCCATCTCCTCGAGGGCAAAGGTGGTGATGGCATCCAGGTTGACGCCGGAACGCCCCTCTGCCGGCACGTCAGCGCTGACCGTTGCCACACGCACGGTCTTGCCCCCAATCTGCTTGGTGGCAATCACCACCACGTCCTTGCCTGCCGCAGAAGAAGGCAACACCAGCAGATAGTGACCGTTGGCGTCGGTAGTGCCCTGGGCAATCGGCTCATTGAGGTCGGGCCAGAGGTAGGCTTTCACTGTTGCATCAGCCAGCGGGGTATCGCCGCCGACCTGTCGGGTTCCGCTGGGGACGTACACATCGCCGCTGAGGGTAAAGGTATCGACGCCACCACCGCCACCCCCTCCACCACAACCAACGAGCAACGTCATCGCGAACAGCACAAGGAACCCGGCGAGAGCTCCTGTGCGCAATCGGAGCACACCTTTCATGTTTGCACCTCCTTGATTGTTACACGCTTTCCTTATGGGGAAGGCGATGCAGGTTACAATCCTATTATAGGAGGTTCACAAGGTTTTGTGTAGGGGCATCTTGTACTGTCAGATTCTTCAGTCCACGGTACGCTCAAGGCGACAGGTATTTGCCCAAAGAGGTTGAATAGTGGTATGCTTATGAAGCGAATACTTATTGAAGGAGGCAAGGTTGTTTCGGGCAAAGTTCAGTATAGCCAGTTATTACTTTTTGCTGTTTGCTGCGGTAGCATTTACGCACCCCTTCTTTCCGGTGTTCCTGCGCGAGCGAGGCTTCTCGTATGTGCAGGTGGGTGCTGTGCTGTCGGCGTTTTCTCTGGCAGGCGCGGTGACAAGCATCCTGATTGGCTGGCGTTCGGACCAGCGGCGTCAGCGCAGGCGATATATTGTCGGCAGTATGTTGATAGGAGCGGGAGGCTATCTGCTCTTCCCGTTCGTCCATTCGTTCGCGCCGGCTCTTCTGCTGGGCGCGGTCATCGGCGGCTGTGTCATGTCCAGTCAGGCAGTGATGATGGCACTGGTTGTCGACCTGTTCCGCCACCAGGGCACAGCAGGCTCCTTCGGACAGCTGCGCGTGTTCGGCACCATCGGCTACCTGCTGGTGCTGCTGACGCTGGTGCTGTGGCAGAACTCGCCCCTGCTGGCTCCCGATAAAATGTTCACCAGCGTCGCCCTTCTTCTGGCACTGTCCGCGCTGGCGGCTCTATTAGCCCCCGAAAACCCGGAACAGGCGGAGGAATCCGCACGCCTCTCTCCGCAGGAGGTGGTTCACCTTCTGCACCGACGCGAGATTGCCCTCTATGTGGTCGCACACTTCTGTTTCGTGGGTGCACTGATGACCGCCACGGCAAATCTGAGCCTCTACCTGCAGTGGATGGAGGCGTCCAAACCCTTTATCAGCCTCGCCTATATGACCAGCGCGCTCTTCGAAATGCCTTTTATGATACTGATGGGCAAACTTTCCGACCGCGTTGGGCGCACCTACGTGCTGGCGGTTGCCTTTATCGCGCTTCCTATTCGGCTACTGCTGTTAACCCTGTTCCGTGCGCCTGTGCCCGTACTGCTTACCCAGACCATGCACGGATTGACGTTCAGTATTATCACCGCTGTGTCGATGGCGTTCATTGCCGACCGGGTGGAGCCACGCCTGCGTGCCAGCGGACAGGGGCTTTTGATGGCAACCACCTCCCTCGCCTCGGCGACAATGCCATTCGTTGCCGGGGCTGTTGCCGACGTGTGGGGACTGCCCGCGCTGTACGGCTCACTGTTTGCGCTGTCGCTGGTGGGCTCGGCAGTGTTCTTTACGCTGGCTCGCCATACCGCCCCGGCTGAGGCGCGGCTGAGAATCACCCTTCCCGAAGCCAAAACAGGAGGACAGGTATGACCAGCACCTTTCGCGGAGAACTCGAGACGCTGATTCGGGCACGCTACCCAATTGTGTACCTCCTTTCCTCCGAGGAACAGCGCGTAGAGGAAGAGCTGCGCGAGGTTGCCGCCCGGATGAACAAGCGACTGTACACCTGGAGCATCACCCGAGGTCTCACCGACCGACCCGACCAGGTAAACAGCTCCACCCTGCGCCCCATCGAGGCATTGTTGAGCGTGGAGAAGCTTCCCCAGAACTCGGTGGTCCTGCTCAAAGATTTCCACATCGCGCTGACCGATAACGTGGTCAAGCGGCGGCTGCGTGATCTGAGCGAGTCTCTGCGCCGTACCTATATCTCGCTTTTCATCCTTGCGCCTGTGCTGGTTCTGCCCCCTGAGCTGGAGAAAGAGATAGCGGTGATTGACGTGCCCCTGCCGACGGTGGAAGAGCTTGGCGAACTGCTGGACAGGGTCATCGAGTCGGTCAAAGATAACCCTAACGTGGATGTTTCGCTGACCCCGCAGGAGCGCGAGATGCTGTTGAAGGCGTCGACAGGGCTGACGCTGATGGAGGCAGAGAACGTGTTTGCCCGCTCGCTGGTGCAGAAACGGAGGCTGGACGTGGAAGTGGTACTGTGGGAGAAGGAGCAGATTATCCGCAAGTCGGGCATCCTGGAGTACTATCGCGCGACCGAAGCCTTCGAGAACGTGGGCGGGCTGGACCTGCTGAAGGACTGGATACGCAAGCGCACCCGCGCCTTCACCGATGAAGCGCAGAGTTTCGGACTGCCTGCGCCAAAGGGAGTGCTGTTGATTGGCGTGCAGGGATGTGGCAAAAGCCTCGCCGCGCGGTCTATCGGCTCGTTGTGGAAACTGCCCGTGCTGAGGATGGACGTGGGGCGTATCTTCGCCGGGCTGGTCGGCGCATCCGAAGAGAACATGCGTCGGGCGATTCGCACGGCGGAGTCGGTCGCGCCTGCGGTGCTGTGGATTGACGAACTGGAGAAAGGCTTCGCTGGCTCACAGTCGTCAGGCTTTTCGGATGGAGGTACTACCGCGCGGGTGTTCGCCTCGTTCCTGACTTGGCTGCAGGAAAAGCAATCGCCGGTGTTCGTGGTCGCCACCGCCAACGATGTCAGCGCCCTGCCCCCCGAGCTTCTGCGCAAGGGGCGGTTCGACGAAATCTTCTTCATCGACCTGCCCACCCAGAAGGAGCGCGAGGAGATTTTCACCATCCACCTGCGCAAGCGTGGACGTGACCCCCAGAAGTTCAATATCCCCAAACTGGCACAGGCAGCGGAGGGCTTCAGTGGCGCCGAGATCGAGCAGGTGATCATCTCTGCGCTCTTTGACGCCTTCCATCGCGGTACAGACCTGGACGACGAAGCCATCCTGAGGGAGATCAAGCATACCGTGCCTCTGTCTCGCACCATGCGTGAGCATATCTCTGCGCTCAGGATTTGGGCATCTGACCGCGCCCGCCCGGCTTCATCAGCGCCAGATAAGGAAAAACCTCGAAGCAAAGCTAACAAAGACACGTCCGCGGACTAAGGATCTGGCACAGATCAAGCATCCGCACACAGAACATGAACGCTTCTGGAGGTGAGAATGCAAACGGTTGAACAGGCACGCCGGCGTCTGCTTGAAGAGGTACGCGAAATCGCCGCGCCGGGAATCCCCGGACCTCTGGTAGTTGTCTCACCTAATGCCAGTGTGGTAGCATGTGCTCAATCTGCCCGGAACGTGTATGAGCCTGTTGTTGCTGTCGTTGAGGAGAAGCAGGCGCGTGCTGTGGCGCTGGGGCATCCGGGCTACTTTGGCGCGGAGGCAATCGCCACCGCCGACACAGGCAGGCTGTTGCTTAACGCGGTGCGGTGGCTGAGTAAAGAGACAGCGTCGCCAGCGGTTGGTGTTTACGGGCAGCCTGCGCTTGCCGACTTCCTGCGTCAACACCGCCTGCAGGTTATAGAGATTACCTCCGACCGATGGCGAGAACAGCTCCGTGCGGTGCAGGTGTTCTGTTGTTCGCCTGCTTCGCTGAACAGCACCCAGATTAGAGAAGTGCAAGACGCCATGCGCCGGGGAGTGGGCTTACTGCTGGCGGATTTGGGCTGGGGCTGGCTCCAGCTGAACCCCGATAAAACCATTCAACAGCATCACGGCAACCTGTTGACGGCGCCCTTTGGAGTGTTTTGGGCTGATGGATACCTGTCCCGAACTTCGCCTCACGGATATCGCACGGATATCGCACCGCCAGAGGAATGCCATGCGCTGACGGCACTGCGCGCGCTTCGGGCAGGAAAGCCTATCACAGCGCAGATGGAGCAGACGCTGGTGCAGGCGGTTCGCACCCTGCCCGCCTCAGACAAACAGTTCATACCCACCCTTCAGAAGGTGTGTGCCACCGTGACGCCTGAGTACCGCGCCCTGCTTCAGCCCATCACGCAGAAGGAACCACTGGCGCGTCTGGCAATGGCGGTGGAGATTGAGCAGCTCAGGCGCACGGACCCCCGGCGGATACGGGCACACCCATCCGCACAGCGGTTTCCGGGAGCGGTGCCTCGTGAGGCTCCCCGCGTGCGCCGCACGGTAGCGATAGACACGCGCATCCCGCGCTGGCACAGCACGGGGCTATACGCCGCCCCCGGCGAGACGATTACCGTGCGTATACCCGCCTCCGCAGTAAACAAAGGGCTGGGAGTGCGCATTGGCGTGCACACCGATACCTTATGGCATCTGGATAAGTGGGAACGCGCCCCGGAAATCAGCTTCCGCTTCCCCATGCGCTCGCCTGTCACCTACGCTGGGAACGCTTTCGGTGGAGCGGTGCTGATAGAGGTTCCCGATAACTGCACGGCAGGCACAGTGCCCGTGACCATTGAGGGCGCGGTAGAAGCTCCGTACTACGTGCGCAGTGAAACCGACCCCGGCGAATGGAGGAGACGCATCCGCTACGCGCCAGCGCCATGGGCGGAGCTTCAGGGCAAAAGAGTTATCCTCAGTGTGCCTTCTCAGGTAGTTCGGCAGCTGGATGACCCCGAGAGCGTGCTGGCGTTCTGGGATGAGGTGGTTGATGCCTGCGCCGAGCTCGCCGCACAACCGCTCGACCGCCCCTATCCCGAGCGTTACGTCTGCGACCAGCAAATATCCGCTGGCTATATGCACTCCGGCTATCCGATTATGACCTGGATGGACGTGGCGCCGCTGGTGGTAGACGTTTCGCGCCTGCGCACGGAAGGCTCGTGGGGACACTTCCACGAGATGGGACACAACCACCAAAGCCCCGACTGGACGTTTGAGGGCACAGGCGAGGTAACCGTCAACCTCTTCTCCATGTATATCTATCACCGCGTCCTGCGTCAGCCGTTTGACCAGGGACACCCTGCCATTCGCGACCGCCAGAAGCGGCTGGAACGAGTGAAGCAGTATCTTGCGCGTGGTGCACGCTTCGCGGAATGGCAGAGCGACCCCTTCCTTGCGCTCACCATGTACATTCAGGTCATCGAGCAGTTCGGCTGGGAGCCTATTAAACAGGTGATAGCCGAGTACCGCAGGCTACCCGACCATCAACGCCCCCGCAACGACGACCAGAAACGCGATGAGTGGATGGTGCGATTATCGCACGCGGTGGGCAGGAACCTGGCGCCGTTCTTTGACCTGTGGGGCGTGCCGATATCGTCCTCTGCCCGCGCCCGGGTAGCCCATCTCCCGGTGTGGATCCCGGAGGAGATGCGTTAACCTGCCGGAGGCGTCGCCCGCCTCCGGCTATGCTCTGAGCCGTCTACCCTTCGTCGTAACCTTTGAGCGGGCGATACCAGATGTTGCGGTAACGCACCAGGTCACCATGGTCCTGCAGGCGCAGAGGACCGACCGGCGGATGAGGCTCGTACTGGGGCACGACGCGGTGTCCCGTCGGACCCATCAGCTCGGTAGCGTGGTGCACGACAATGCCGTTGTGCAGGACGGTCACTATAGCAGGGCGCACCAGCCGGTCGCCCTCAAAGCGCGGCGCCAGCCAGATGATGTCATAGGTCTGCCACTCGCCCGGCTTACGGCAGGCGTTTACGAGCGGAGGGTACTGTCCGTAGATAGCCGCCGTGGTGCCGTCTGGATAGGTCAGGTTCTGGTAGCAATCCAGCACCTGGATTTCATATCTGCCCATCAGGAACACGCCGCTGTTGCCACGTCCCTGTCCCTCGCCCTTCACCACCGCAGGCGCAGCCCACTCCAGATGCAGCTGACAGTCGCCGAAATGCACCCTGGTCTGGATGTCGCCTGTACCGGGCACGACCTCCATATAGCCGTTTTCAACCTTCCACTGCGCCGGTCCGCCGCTGACCGATTCCCACTGCGACAGGTCGGTTCCGTCAAACAGCACCACTGCGTCCGAGGGCGGCTCGCCGGGCGTCTCCTGCGTGCTGAACGTGCCGGGCGTGACAACGGGCGGCTGTGGGCGGTTGCCGTCGTGTACACGCCACTTTCCACCGGGCAGGAACGGGGTATCATCGTAGCCAAGCTGTGCCATCGTTTTGCCTCCATGCGTATCGGTATCAACTGCTCTTTCTACGGAGGGGGCAAAGGCTCCTTTATAAAACCCTTCACGCTGTTTCAGATGACAACACTGTTTGGTGGCGACTGCGCAGCTTCTGTTGCCTACGAAAGACGATTTTTGACGTTCTATGCTAAGAAATGAAACATTCCATCTTATTCTGCGTCTATATACGCAGAGGGGGCAGCAGGGAGCCACCCGCGAAGGATGGCATCCGCAGGGGGATATGCCGTCAGTCACCCCGTGAGGAATTCATCATGCTTCTCTGTCGCTTCCTCTGTCTGCGAGCGGAGGACGACGCATCTGCTTGCCGGCTTCGCGGTGCGCCGAAGCAAGCCCGGGTGGTGGCTGGAATACGCCCTGACGCTGGCAGACCCCTTGCCCCCCTGCCTCGCGATAGGCTACAATGATGTGATGGCGAGGAGACAACGATGGTGCAGGGAGCAACAACCTTAGAGCGCGTGCGCAGCTATCTGCGCCAGAACCGCAGCCGCCTGCGAGCTGCCCCTACCCCCGAAGAACAGATGGAGATGCTGGCTCAAGCTCAACAGCCTTCCCCGGAAGAATCTATCGCCAGCTTGCAGGTAATTGAACACGACACGATGAGGGCAACCGCGGTCCCGCCCGCCGACCAGCCGAACGCCTTGCGCCATTTTCTGGATGGCATCCAGCGCCAGCGCATTCTCTACTATGAAGGCGTGGTGCCGGTGTTCTACGCCTATCTGTCCGCGGTGGTACGCTCGCGCGTGGACGGGCGAATGTGCTGTCTGCAACTCCAGCACACCCCTGCCCTGCTCCAGCGGGATGGGCTGTATGCTCCCCTGCGTTACGTGGATGCAGAAGGATTACGTCAGCACGGCATCCCCGTGCGCGATACGGAGGCAGGGACACCCCTTCCTCCGCACCCCACGCTGGTCCAGCAGTCCGCCAACCGAATCTCCAACGACCGCGAACTGCTGGAACGCGAACTGGCGCAACGCTGGCTCCAGCACCTGCAGGAGAGCGGTTCAGAAGACTGGCTCGTGGTGGACGGCGGTATCGGCGAAATCTCCGCCGCGAAGCCAGAAACGCGGCTGATTGGGCTGGCGAAAACGAGCACAGGCGTGGAGCGAAGCCTGACCCCCGAACAGATGCGCGTGGTGTACGGACTGGCAAAGGGCGAGCGTACCAGCGTGTTCGCCATCTCCCGACCGGGACAGCCCGCGACCTATTCGTGGTTTGTGCGCCTGCATGACCCGCAAAAGGGCAGCCTGCTTTTCGGACTACTGCGAGTGGAGATGCCAGCGGTGCATGATTTGCTCAAACATGTAGACCAGCTCTCCTCGTGGTTATTGCAGGACAGGGTTCCTCTCAGTGTGCCCGACCCGCGCTACGACCGCCTGCTCTATCCCATGCGTGATTGCGAGCAGTACCTGCGGGCTATCGCTCCCAGCACCGCCCAGCTGGAAGCACTGGTGCAGATGGTACCTTCCACGCCGATGCAGGAAACCGCGTTTTAATAGAGAAATTTCTACTGGAATACGATTACGGCAAAGCGAGGTGCTCCAATGGCAACGTCAGCAATCGGTAAGGTTGTCGGCACGGAGAAGAAGCCGAACACCGCCTTTACTTTCAACTTCTGGTGCACGCCCGACGCGCCGGTAGGCATCGGAACCATCGTGGTGGTGCGGGGCAAAGGGCGCACTGTGTGGGGAGTGGTCACCGAAGGCTTCGGCTATAACGACCTGGAAGCTCCCATGTACGACTATATTGGCTCGGATGGAGTGGCGGAAGCCGAATCGCCCACCCTGCGCCCCGAAATGCGGCTGTATGTTGCCTCCGTGCTCCGCCAGCAACCGGAAGAGCCTGTCCAGCCTGCTCCCATCGCTCCCGTGTACCTGGCGGACGAGGCGGAGGTGCGCATGGCGTTGCGCATGGAGAACTTCGCGGAACGTGCCATCCCGGCAGGCGTGTACCGCAACGGCGAAAACCTCTCGCCCATCCTGCTGGACAGTCGGTTTCTGCTCGGTCCCGAGGCAGGACACCTGAACGTCACGGGTACTTCGGGACTGGCTGCCAAGACCAGCGCGATTATGTTCCTCCTGCAGGCTATCTTTCAGAAACTGCCGCAGGATGAAAGCGTCGCGGCGCTGTTGTTCAACGTGAAGGGCGGCGACCTGCTGTTTATCGACCTGCCGCCTGAGCCGGGCTTTCTTACCGACGAAGACCTGCGGATGTACGACGCACTGGGAGTTGTTCCGAAACCCTTCGAACAGGTGAAGTACTACGCACCTTTCAAGCCCGACCGCGTGAACCTGAACACCCTGCGTTCGAACCCTGCCCTGCGCCATAACGTCCTGCCCCTGCACTGGGGGCTGAAAGAGGTACTGGACTACACCGAGGTGATGCTTAACCGCGACGACATCGACGTGAAAGCCGACGCCTTCCTGCAGTTCATCAAACAGCGGGCGGTAGACCCCGGTAAGTTCGAGTTTGACCAGGAGGAACAGCAGGCAGGCGCGCCTGCCTCTATGCCCGTGACCAATTTCGCGGAGCTGACCGCGTGGCTGGACACGGTTCTCAAGGTTGCCGAATCGCGCGGGCGCGAGGCATGGCGTTCGCACGCCTACCCCACCATCCGCAAAGTATACAACCGCCTTAGCAACCTCACCACACGCTATCGCGGGCTGATTGGCGAGAGCGGCTACATCTCCGACCTGCCCGATCGCTTTGAAGACCGCACGGTATACGTTATCGACGTGTCGCAGCTGGAACAGGAGGAGCAGGACCTCATCATCACCCGCGTGATTGCCGAACTGCGCAAGCGGATGGAGAGCCACAAGCTGGGCGTGGACCACCTGATTGTGGTGGTGGACGAGCTGAATAAATACGCGCCCTCCTTCGGCAGGGAGACCTACATGCTTCGCACCCTGCTGGACATCACCGAGCGCGGGCGTTATCTGGGGCTGGTGCTGTTTGGGGCACAGCAGTTTCACTCGCAGGTCGAGCGGCGCGTGGCGGGCAACTGTGCTACCAGCTTCTACGGGCGCATCGAGATGGAGGAGCTGGCACAGCCGGGCTACAGCGTGTTCGGTCAGGCGGTGAAGGAGAAGCTGGCATCGTGCGAGCCGGGCGAGGTACTGATCCGCCATCCCCATTTTACCCAGCCGGTGTTTGTGCGCTTCCCGCGTCCCTGCTTCCTGCGCGGCTCCGATGGCATCCGCAAGTACCCGCCCGAGGAGAAGCCGTTTGACGTGGCGGTCTGGGAGACCCTGCAGAAGTTAAACCCTGCCCTGGAGTATGCTCAGGTGAAAGCCGTCATCGACGACGTCGCCGCCCACAGCAACGGCATCGACGAGGATCGCATCAGCGAAGCCATGCACCGCGTCCTGCAGGAGCGACCGGACCCCTCGCGCGTGCTGGAGCGGTTCCGCGCCCACCTGCCGAAGCAAGTTAGCAGCTCGGTGCTGACCTCACCCACGGGGCTGACGGGGCCAGCCTTCAACCCTGCCCGCGATGAGGAATTCGATCCCGACGACCCGTTTAATTTTTAGGGGATTGGTAGGGAGGCTTGTATTGTGCTCGCACGGTCTGCCCTGTTCGTGCGGATGTGGCTTACTACTTCGGCTTATGGCGCCGCCCGGGTGCACGCGAGGGTTTATGACGTGCCAGTTAGAGTCACCTCACCGCACCAGTACCTGCCATCGGGAAGTTTGATACTGCAGTTGCTGGGCACGAGCCGGGTGGAGGTTTTGCTGGAACCTCAAGCCGCCGCGCCCGTGCCCCTCAACGCTCCGAAAGGTCACTGAGCCAGCAGTTTATTGACCGCTTCTTCCATCTGCTTTTCGGTGCCGGGACCGAAGCCGACCTGCACCCATGCTACCTTGCCCTGGCGGTCAATCAGCACAAAGGTGGGAATACCCTGAACCTTATACGCATTCAGTACCGCGCCGTCCTTGTCCATCAGCACACGGAAGGTGAAGCCCTTCTCCTGCATGAACTGCTTCACTTTGTCCACCTCTTCGCGGGCGTTGACCGCAAGCACCACCAGGTCGCCCGACTTTGCCTTCTCGTGCTGGCTGAGCGACTGCGTATGCGGCAGGGACTCGCGGCAGGGCGGGCACCACGTCGCCCAGAAATCCAGAAACACCACCTTGCCCTTCAGGTCGCCCAGTGAAACGGTGTTGCCTTCCATGTCGGTCAGGGTAAAGCTTGGAGCGTCCTGTCCCTGCAGGGCACTGGTATCCTGGGATTGCTCCTCTGCCATTTGTTTTGGCTCCAGCTTCTTCGCGTCGGCAGGCGGCTTAAAGGCAAAGGCGGTCTGCGGGATACGGGGGTTCACCTGCAGGCTGGTAACCATCTCCTCGTAGGTGCCGCCGCCAGACATCTTGTACACCATCCGATACACCAGCCCATCCGTATTGCCCAGGAAGAGGGTCATCGTGCCCTCGTTGCCGGTCAGCTCCACCACCCGACACGGAACGGTTCCCACCTTCTGTGTGCCTTTTGCCTGCGCCTTCTGGAAGTTCTGCTGGATGTAACCTTCCAGCATCTCGCCAAACCGGGGCTCCATCGCCAACCCTGTGAAACCGGCGAAGGTAAGGTGCCCGCCGATTAACGGGGTATCCGCGCGAACCTCTTGCTGGAGGTAGCTTTTGTCCGTCGCGTTGTAGGTGGTGTAGGTCTTGCCGTCGCTGGTGTAGGACTGCATCAGATTCCCGTCCTGCTTGACCTCTACCACAAACCGACCGGGACGCTGAAACTGCACGGTGGACACGAACGTCTGCCCGCTGGTCTTTACCTGAACCGTGCCCTTCAGGCTCTGCACTTTACCGTAAGCCTGGCGAATGTCCTGCATCACCTTTTTGGGCGTCAACCCCTGAGCAAACACGGTGCTGGCAAGCCCAACGGCAAACGCCACACAGCCGATGAGTGCTATCTTTCTCATCCTCGATACCTCCTCGCGTCGTTGCTTTACCGCAGTATACCCCAAATGCGAAACGAGCCACAAGCCGAACAGGACAGGAGGCATCCCTGCACTGCTGAAGCATGGCTTCAGCACTCCACATTAACCTGCGTCAGCAGGTTTTGCCAAGTGTATCCTGCGATTTCTAATCGCAAGGGATAGAGAAATAGGAGAGGACAACCCTGCAACTGGAAGTTGCGGGCTACCCTTGACGAAGCCTCCGCAGGAGGCTAACCTCTTTGGAGTGCTGAAGCTTGCTTCAGCAACCCCTAACCTGTTTCAGCAGGTTTCGTTCTGTGTTGCCTGTGATTTCCAATCGCAAGGTTGCCGTGAAAACAACCCTGCAGCTGGAAGTTGCGGGCTACTCATCACTGCTGAAGCATGGCTTCAGCACTCCACATTAACCTGCGTCAGCAGGTTTTGCCAGGTGTAGCCTGCGATTTCTAATCGCAAGGGCAGGGCTGAAGCATGGCTTCAGCAGTCCATACTTGCTTAGATTTCGGAACTACCCTACCGCCCCTGTAACCGCAGCTTTAACGTCACTATCTCGAACGGTCGGAACGGGACAACCACATCGCCCTCTCGGTCCATACGCAGGGGCTGGATGTCCCGCTCCAGCAGGTCACACAGCATCACCTCACGTACCGGCAGGGTAGTGGAAATCCTGGCTGGTACTCCCGAGTTGTACGCCTCGTATAGGCGAAGGATAATGGCAGGCTCATCTTCCGCTTTCTTGACAGACTCGATAATGACTCCCTCGCGATGCACTATGAAGAACCATCTTTCGTCTTCATCCAGCCTGCCGCGCCTGCCGGGCTTCAGCAGTATCGCCCGGGGTGGCGAGTTGAGCGCATATGCCTCCTCGATGACGCCTGCCTCCTGGAAACTGCCCGTGTGCGGGAACAGCGAGTAGGTGAACTCGTGGTGTCCCATATCCGCTTCGGGGTCGGGTGCTTTGGGCGCACGCAGAAGGGTCAGTCGCAAGGTGCTGCCGAACACATCGTGTCCGTACTTGCAATCGTTCAGCAGGGCGACGCCGTAGCCGTGTTCGCTGATGTCCACCCACTTCTGCGCAGCGACCTCGAAACGTGCCATGTCCCAGCTGGTGTTGTAGTGTGTTGGGCGCTCCACGTGCCCATACTGAATCTCATAGGTCGCTCGCTGGCTGTTAATTGCCACCGGGAACGCTACCTTCAGCAGCTTATACTCCTCGTGCCAGTCCACCTCGGTGACGAAATCCAGCCGCCGGCTTTCCCTCGCCAGGCGCACCGTCTGCACGATGCGCGAGTTGCCGAAGGTGCGGGTGAAACGGATTGCTGCGCGCAGGGGTCCCTGCTCCACAACCTCCACGCTGTCCAGCTCGGTGATGACCCGCCCCTTCTCCTGGTAGAAGATGTCAATGTCCCAGGCATCCCAGTAGAGCGGCTTGTCCTCAAACAACTGCAGCTGGTTGCCCTTCTCGCCGGGAATAAGCACCTCACGCATGGCAGAGTGGTCATAGATGCGGCTGATCAGTCCGTTCTTGTCGAACTCCACCCGCAGGACACCGTTGTCCAGCAGGCGAGGCGATACCTTAAAGCCGTTCTCCTCGTCCTCCGCGCGAGGCTTTTCGCGCAGGTCATACACGGTGTACGAATAGGATTCGTAGCCCTTGACGTCCTCTATCAACGCGTACCGCTGCCCTTTTTCTTCAACAATCTGCACCGGGGCAATCTCGTCCTCCAGCACGACACAGCCCGGAGTAAACCCTTCGGGCAGAGGCACAGCAACCAGAGGCGGCGTGGAGGTGCCGGGCGTGGTACGAACGACCAGAACGGGCATCTTCATCCCTGCGGTCGGTACCCGCTCGCCAATCGCCTGCAGGCTTTCCTGAATAATCCGCTCGGCAATCTCGCGCACCTCCGCGTAGTCGCGCTCGGAGTCGCGGTACACCTCATTCACCGATGAGCCCGGGATGATGTCGTGGAACTGGTTCAGCAGTACCAGCTTCCAGGCGCGTTCCAGCTCCTGCGCGGGATAGTTTTTCAGCCCATCCGGTCGCACACAAGCCAGAAACTCGGCATCGCGCAACAGGAACTCGCACTGGCGGTTGTGACGCTTGTTGCGAGCCTGGGTGGTGTAAGTGCCCCGATGGAGCTCCAGATACAGCTCGCCCACCCATACAGGCAGGTCTTTCGCTTCCGCCTCCGCCTTGGCAAAGAAGTCGCGGGCAAACTCCAGCGTTACCCGGGGCATCCCTTCCACGTCCCGCAAACGCCGGGCGTATTCCAGCATCGCCATGGTGGGACCGCCGCCGCCGTCGCCATAGCCGTAGATGTACAGGGCACGGTTGGCGCGGTCGTGCTCGCGGAAGTTGTGTACGTGGTACATCAGCTCGCGCGGGGTCATCTTGCCGTTGTAGGTGTCGGCGGGCGGGAAGTGCGTGAAGATGCGCGTGCCGTCAATGCCCTGCCACAGGAAGGTATGGTGCGGGAACCTGTTAACCTGATTCCAGCTGATTTTCTGGGTCATAAAGTAGCGGATGCCCGCCTTCTGAAGTATCTGGGGCAGGCACGCTGCATAACCGAACACATCGGGCAGCCACAGGTCTACCGTCTCCACGCCAAACTCCTGCATCCAGAAGCGTTTGCCGTACAGGATCTGGCGCACCAGCGACTCGCCGCCGGTGATGTTGCAGTCCGCCTCTACCCACATGGAACCTGCTATCTCCCATTGCCCTTCGCGCACCTTCTGCTTGATGCGTTCGTAAAGGCGGGGAGCCAGCTCCTTGACCCATGCATACTGCTGCGCCTGCGAGCAGATGAACTTGTACTCGGGATACATATCCATCAGGCGCAGGGCGGTGGCGAAAGTGTGGATGCACTTCTGCTGGGTGCGCTCCAGAGGCCACAGCCACGCCGTATCGATATGGGCGTGCCCTATCGCGCTAATCTGATGCGCCGAAGGACAAGCAGATTTGTTGTAGGTTTTGGCAACTATCTTTTGACATAATGTGATGGTCTTGCGGTCGTCGGGGTTAAATGCATTGACCGCTTCGTTCAGCGCGTAGAGCAACTGCATCCGACGGGGTTCATTGGGCGGTAACTCTTTCAGAACCTCCAGAGCGACCTGCATGTCAAAACAGAGCGCGGTCATCTCCCTGTCCCACACCGCCAGGTTCGCATAGCGGAAGGTAAAAGGCGTCGGAGGCGGCTCGATGGGTCTGGCGTCCACGCTGACGTGCGGATTCATGCCCGTCGCCTGCACGTACAGAGTGACCTCTTCACCACCCTGCGCGGACTCGATGACCAGATACTCGCGGTGGTTTTCGTCAATGCCCTGTCGGGGGTCGTTGCCCACCCACACCACGGCTTCCGCACCGCAATCTATCAGCGCGCACACCGTTTTGCCACGCCACTCCGGGGGCACCACCCCCACAAAACGGAACCAGGCATCGCTCCACACGGGTCCCCACTGATAACCGGGCTGTATGGGAACGTACGGCTTTTGCGGAGCCTCTTCCGGTGGGAACTTCCCCTCTGGACGATATACCGCCGCCTGCATGGGTATCTGCTGTTCCCAGAGGCGCGGCAGCAGTTCGTTGCGGATGAAACGCTCCACTCGCGCCAGAGTCAATTCAGGATGTTTCAACATGGACGCCTCTGCTCACCTCCGACAAAGTTAAAACCTTAATGATAAAGTACGCATTAGGTTTCGCCCGCATGGCGGTCTATTCCTGCCGAATATGCCCAAATTGGAGGAGCAACCCTCTGTGGTTGTCCACTGACCTGTCCACGAGGAAAGGGGGCAAACGGCTCGGCAGGAGCCTCGCCCTCCAGGGATAGCGCGTCCGCCCAAATTGGAGGGTGAACCTCCTGGTGAGCCAACCCCTCTCCCAGCCTCTCCCCGACGCGGGGAGAGGCGATTCTCCCCTTCCCTCGCAGGGAAGGGGCTGGGGATTAGGTGGTTTTCAGACAGCCCCTCCTAACCCCCCCGCAGGCAGGGAGGAATCTTGCAGGCACGGTTCCTGTTCTTAGCAACTTTTTCCCTTCCAGAACGTCTGTATATTGAAAACCTTTGCCAGCGGGAGGAATAAAGCACCATGAGGTTCACGCCTTCTCTCAAAACGACTGGCGGTATTGTGATAGCTCTGCTGGTCGGTTTCTTGCTTGGCAGCAGTATCCAGCCGTTGCGCTCACAGACCACCACACAACCACCAGCTACTCAGCCCGCCTCGGATGCGCTGGTAGAGAAG
Organism: Chthonomonadia bacterium; assembly: GCA_013314755.1. Taxonomy (GTDB): domain Bacteria; phylum Armatimonadota; class HRBIN16; order HRBIN16; family HRBIN16; genus HRBIN16. The sequence continues at coordinate 43,964 of JABUFA010000003.1, read as the reverse complement.
CTGGTACGCGAGGTGGACGAAACAGGCAGGCAGGCACGCACCGATGTGGCTGCTTTAACCGAGTTGATGAAGCGCGTGGTGCGCGAGGTGGAGGTCGGTCAGCAGTACCCTGAACTCGAACAGCGGGGAAAGGTGCTGACGGAGCGCATCGCGATAGACGCCGAGGTGGCGATTGCCCAGACCATGCTGGCGATAGCGGAAAAGTCGGTGGTGCGTCAGGGACAGGAACAGTGGATTGTTCAGCGTATCGTGGATTTCTTTAAGGCGTCTCAATCCGACGTCCAGCGCTATCGCGAGAAGGGCTATACCCTGAGTTCCATCATCCTCGGGTATGGCATCGCCAAGGCGACCAGCTCCACCCCGGAACGGGTCTTCGAGATGCGCCAGATGCGCCAGAGCTGGCCCGCCATCGCCGTCACGCTGGGCATGAAACCCCAGGCGCTGGGTAACGCCCTGCAGGGGATGTTTCCTTAACGCCGGTACTCTGCCTGACCGGGGATGAGCACCCCGTCGCCTACGCCGAAGTCCCATATCAGCACTATGGGGCGACCATCTCCGTCGGCGTCCTGTCGGAGGGGAGCAAGCGGCTCCTCTCCGTGAAGGGTCAGCTCACTTCGTCGGGCAGATTTCAGCCTCCACCACACCCGGCGTGCCTCATCACTGACCGACATGCCCTCTACCGGCGCCACCGCCTCCAGCGCCAGTACCGTGGGAGTGCGCACCACTTTCTGCGATTCGTCCACCTCGCCGACCCGTGCCCTGCCTCGCAGGAACTCGTAATCGCCCAGCCACAGATGCCACTCCCCGCCCTCACGCCGGGCGCCGAAGATTTCATAATCTGCCTGATGCGCTCCGGCGCGAAACCGAACGGAACGATGGCGCAGTGCCTGCTCATTGACGTTACCCTGCAGGCGCACGACGACCTCATGCTTTTCGGGGATCACCTTCTGCACGGTGCCGCTGATGTCAGGAGCATGAAGTCTCTGCCCATCCACCGACGTCTCTCCACCGCTCACGAAAGCCCGCTGGAGCACGCCAGCACGGTCAAAACGCATCACCGCCAGCGCCGCCTGGCAGGCAATACCGTCGGGCAGAGAGGCGCGTCGTTCCGGGCTGAGCGAAAGCCAGAGCACATCGCGTCCGTCGCGATGCGAGACCTCCACCGCCACGACGTCGGGGTCGGCAGGCGATGGAGACAGCAACCGCACACTGCGAATCAAGGGCGTGGCTCGTGATGCCTCAATCACCGTCACGAAAGCACTGCGCAGAGGTTGGGCATCTTCCGCCTGCGTGCTGGCTATCAGGTATTTCAATGGTGGGTTTGTGAGGTTGCCCTTCGGGTAGCCGTTGCAGGCGATGAAGCGCATGGGGCGCGTGGGCAGCCAGTGAATGCGCAGACGAAGGTCGCCCTGACGCCAGCTTGCCAGCCAGGGGCGGTCGGTGGAGGTCTCCTGGGGATGGGTCAGGAACGCGAAGCCGCTGCCCATATATCCGTGAAAGCCTGAAGAGGCGTTCGCCCGCTGAGGGTCATCGTACATCCTGCTGAACGGTACATCCTCGCCTGCCAGCGTGCCCGCACGAGGCTCCGGAAAATCAATCCCCAGATAGACAACCTCTGCGCCGGGCAGATGGAGCGAGTAATCGTGCCGTTTGCCGCCCTGAACATGGAACACATCCAGCACGTAGAACGACTCGCCACCGGGCAGGTCTATCAGCGCCGTTTGCCGGCGATAGAGGGACGCCTTATCGGGGTAGACACTTTCGGCAGAGGCGTCGGCGAACTGCACCCAGTCGGTATGCGCAAATCGGTGCAAGGAACCTCTATCAAAGTTATACTGACGCTGAGCATCAATCATCACCGTGCAGTGGCTGACGGTATGCTGGGTCCAGCCCGGCGGCTCCGGGTCATCGGCGGCGAACTGCGGATAGCCCAGGTCGGGCAGTAACTTCCTGCCAAATCCGAACAGTTCGATATTCAGGCGGTCGTAATGTCCATGTCCGCCTCCCGCCCAGCCATAGTAAAGCGTCAGTGCACGCCGATCATCGCCCTGCCCACTGCGCAGGATTGCCAGTCCATAATCTCCCAGATTGCGCGACCGCTCGTAGGGCGTCAAATCTGCTCTGGTAGAGGGAGGCTCTGGCAGAGGAGGCAGGAACAAATCGATGAACTGGGCGTAGGCGCGCTCAGCGCCGCCCTGCGGTTTGGGCAGGAGGGGATAGAACAGCGGGTCACCGTACTGACGGTAGGCAATCTCCGCCATCCACACGGGCAGGTCAATGCGCGAGGTATCCACGCTTCCCGAATCGCCGATGGTGGGCGTGAACCTGCCTGCTACGCTCAACTCGAACGGATAGTAGAACAGGCGTTTGACGATGGGATGCTCAAACAGGTTAACTCCCGCTTTCAGCAGATAGTCGCAGATGCGCGCCACCTCCTGATTCCAGATAAAATGGTAACCGGGAGCAGACTCGTGTCCCATCCCCTCGCGGAAGAAGAGGTTGGTCAGCGCAAAGTGAAGCCCCTCATGTGTATATCTATCGCCCGTATTATTTAACAAATAATCCAGCGACCACTTCAACAGCTCGGGATCCTGCGAGACAATGGCGGTGGTCAGAAGCGTCTTCTGGTGCATTCCGTAATTTCCGGAGATACGATACTCCCGAATCGCCTTCACAAACTCCATCAGCAGGTTGCGGTAGAGGTGCCCTTTGATGGCGTCGGCGTCCATGCCCAGCGCCTGCTGAAGAGCCGTGTCCTCCTCAATGGCGTCCCACACGAAATCTACCGCCTCCGCCAGGTTGGTAGCGACGCCGGTCTCCCAGATGGCGTTCACGATTTTGCCGGTGTATGAAGGCACAAATTCGGTGGCGTAGCGCGACTGTTTGTTGTGGTCCATATCGGGATAGTAGTCGGCAATCCGACACAGCATCACCAGCGCCTTGTGGGCATAGCGGCGGTCGCCCGTCAGCAGATATGTCCGCGACAGGTTGTGCACTGCAGGAATGATATGGCGAAGCCAGTGCCAGTGGCAATAGTAGGCGACAAACCAGTATTTCTTCTCTTCGCCGGGCTTCCTCCAGCCCCAGCCGTCATCGGGGTAATCGCCCGTGAGCAGAGAGCGATCCTTCATCCCGCTCTTCAGGAACGCGCCGAAGTCGTTGGAGGGGAACTCGCTCTTGCAGTTCGGGCAGATGACCTTCCAGGGTCTCTCCAGCGGCGTTTCGAAGCCATAGTTCCCGTATTTGAAGGTCTCCCTGCCGCACACCGGGCATCCTGAGAAGCTGATATTGAAGGCGCGAGGCACCTGGGGCGGTGGGATAGTTTCGCGAAGATACTCATCGCTGAACTGCGCCCACTGCTGTGCCATCTGCAGGATGTCCTGCACCGCCTGGCGAGCCGATTCCTCTTTTGCCAGTCGATGCCGGGCACGCTGCACCTGTTCGGTGCTGAAAAGAGCCAGAGTCTTTTTGGACACGGTATCCGCCCTCCCTGCTGTGATGCTTATTATTCCCACCACGATGAGCAAAACAACCTTTCGCATCCCTGTACTCCCCACTGTGCGACGGCTCATCAGCGCCGCCCTGTATACCATTGTAATTCGCTGAAGGTCCACCATTCCTGCTACCTCACAGGATTCTTGCCAATCTGTCGGGTAATTGTATGGTGCTGGCATCTGGAAGATGGAGGTTCTGGAGAGTATGCCGCGCAAGTTACCACATTCTCATACCTGTTTTGTCTGTGGAGAGAGTAACCCGAAGGGGTTGAACGTGCGTTTTTTCGCGGATGACCACAGCGCATATGTGCCTTTGCTTCTGCGCGAGGAACAGATGGGCTATCCGGGCATCGCACACGGCGGCGTGCTGATGAGCATACTGGACGAGCTGATGGGCTGGGCGGCGACGATGCAGACGGGCGAGTTCAGCGTTTCCGCCGAAATCAACACACGTTTCCTGAAACCTGTACCTCTGCACACACCGCTGACCGCCAGGGCGCAAATGACCCAGCGGCGAGGCAGGGTATGGTATACACACGGCGAAATCGTGGACGAGAAGGGCACGGTGTACGTCCGCGCTACCGGCAAATACGTCTCCATTGGCAAAGAGCGCACCGCGCAAATCCTGCAGATGATGATTCATGACCCCGACGCCGTCTCACCGCAGGAGCTGATACAGCAGTTTCAGGCCGACATAGAGGACAGGACGGATGGACCAGAAGGAGGCGACAATAATGTCTGAATTGCGTCAGGACATCGCTACCAAGCGATGGGTAATCGTCTCGAAGGAGCGAGCCAAACGCCCGCACCAGTTCCTGAAGCAGGTAACCGTTCAGGAGGAGCCCGACCCTCGCGATGACTGCCCGTTCTGCGAGGGCAATGAGGCGCAAACCCCGCCCGAAGTGTACGCCCTGCGCAACGGCAGCGAGCCCAACCAGCCCGGCTGGAAGGTGCGCGTGGTGCCGAACAAGTTTGCCGCGCTATCGCTGTCCACAAAGTGGGAAGGTGTCCAGCATCCCGAAATCTTCACCACCATCAGCGGCTACGGCGCACACGAGGTCATCATTGAAACGCCCCAGCACAATCAAACGCTGGCAACGCTTCCCCAGGAACAGGTGGAGGGCGTACTGCAGGTGGTACTCCGACGGATGCGCACGCTGGCACAGGAGAATCGTATCGCCTTTGTGCAGGTGTTCCGCAATCACGGAGCGGCGGCGGGAACATCATTAGTACATCCCCACTCTCAGCTGATTGCCACCCCGATTGTGCCCACCAACATCCGTGAGGAGATCGAGGAGGCGCGACGCTTCTACGACGACCGCGTCACCTGCGTGTACTGCTACCTGCTGGAGAAAGAGCTGGAGGCGGGCGAGCGCATCGTGCTGCAGAGCGAGCGCTATGTGGTGCTGGCACCATTCGCGTCACGCTTTCCCTTCGAGCTGATGATACTGCCGCGCTCCCACAGCCCGTCGTTTGTCTTTGACGCCAAGTACGAGGATATCGGACCGCTGGCTGACATCCTGCGTCGCACCCTGCTTCTGCTGTATCGCGCCGCTAACAATCCCGACTATAACGCCGTGCTACACACCGCCCCCCTGCGCGACAGCTGTATGGACTACTACCACTGGCACCTGGAGATTGTGCCACGCCTGACCACGCCCGCTGGCTTCGAACTGGGAAGCGGTATCTACATCACCACTGCCATCTCCGAGGAGACCGCGCAGTATCTGCGAGAGCAGGCACGCCAGCTTGGCATTGATAAGGCAGGTTCCTGATAACGCCCTGCACAAAACAGAACCGGGGCAACCGTCTCGGCTGCCCCGTCCTATTTCCGCAACAGATGCCGACCAGCCTACGGCGAAGTGCCCGTCGCGGCAGGGGCTGGCACGGCAGACGACGCCGGCACCTGAGCCTGGCTGAGCTGTTCCTGCAGTTGCTTGATGTCCTGCTGCCAGCGGCGATTGAAGCGCGGTATCTCGAAGGACACCTTCGCCTGAGCGCGCATCTGCATTAGTTCACGACCCAGGTTGCGCTTGCTCTTCGCCTGCATCAGCAATCGCCGCAGGTCCTCCTTGACCTCATCCAGTGGTCGCACCTGGCGAGGCTTCTTGTCCAGTACCTTGAAGATAATCCAGCCGTTCTCTTCCCCACCCTGCGGTGTGGGCAGTTTGGCAACAACCGGTTGCGTCACGCCGCCGACGGGTGTCTTCTGAAGTAGCTGCCACCACTGCGGAAACTGTTTGAACGTCTGGTCGTTCTCACGCAGCCACACCCCACCTAACCCCTGCGGCATGTTGGGTAGTTTGAGGGACTTCTGCATCGCGACCACGTGAAAGTCGTTGCCCTTTTTCAGCATATCCTGCACTTCGTTCAGCGTCTTGCGGTTGTTGACCAGAATCAGCGCCACCTGCACCTGCGCAGGAATGGTGAACTGCTGGATATTCTGCTGGTACGCCTTCTTTACCTCGTCATCGCTGACGGTAATGCCTTTGGTCAGCAGTTTAAACGCCGCCAGCTCCACCTTGATGTCCTCTTTCAGGTCGTCCTGCGTATAGCCGAGCGTCTTCAATCGCTCGTTAAAGTCGGGCAGCTTCTTCTGACGCTCCAGCTCCTTTTTAATTTCCTCTTCGGTGGGCATGACTTTCTCTTTCTCCGCCATCTCCAGAATAATCTGGCGGTCTACCAGCATCCGCAGTGCGAGATACCCCGCCTGCTCGCGAACAAGGCGACCGGTGGCAGGGTCTCGTATCGGGTTCTCCCCCTGGGTGAGCGGTACCGCCATCCGCTCTAACAGTTTGTAGTATTCCGCCTGGCTAATCGGCTTGTCGTTGACCTTGCCAACCGTCTTCCTGCCACAACCAGCGGTTACCAGTAACATCGCTACCGACGTAGCAATCATCAGCGGTAGCCATCTGTGCATCGTGTTTCTTTCTCCTCTCATTCTTCCGTCCTCTCGTTCCTCTGGACAGAGTTGCCTGAAGACTCCTTCTCCGAGCGCTGTGCCCGAATCTGCAAAACCAGCTGCACCTCACCCTCTGCAATGCCGGTCAACCGCGCAATCTCCTTCACATCGCAGCCCGAGTCCGCCAGCGCCAGAATACGCTCCACCGGCACCCGAACCCCCGGCTCAGCCGCAACCTCCTGCGGTGCGTTTGGGGCGTGTACCTCCAGCGCGTGCAGAACCTGTTCCGCCCGGGCGATGCGCTCCTCCAGCTTTGCAATGCCCTCGCTCAGGGTCACACGCACCTCGCGCAGGGTCTGCTGAAGCTCCTCCTGCAAGTGCTTTATTTGCTCGCTCTGCTGTGAGGAGGTCGCCTGACGCACCAGTAACTGCAGCTCCTCACGCACGCGCAGAACCATCACGCCCGCTAGAATCAGCAGAGCCGCTTGCGCTACCAAAAAAAGCACGTCCATTAACTCACCCTCAGCACCGCGCGCACCGGTTGACCGTCCATCACTCGCGTCCCACACACAACCCACAGACAACCGGGAGGCATATCGTTGCGCCCCCTGCGGGGATACACATACAGCACGCCGAGCGTCTCGTCTATCTCAAGCCTCATCACAGTGTGCGCCGGCACAGGGTAGTATACGCTTTGAACACGCGCATATCCTTTCGCTGCCCTCTCCAGCGCCTCCACGCAACGACGGCGCCACTCCGCATTCAGCTGCCTGAAAGACACCGCACGCCGGGACAGGGGCAACCGCCATACCAGCGAGGAAGAGACATTTCCACAACGAAACCGCTCGACCGCTAAGGGCTGTGCCAGGCAACGCCAGCGTAACTGCACGGCGCACGTCCCAACCCGATTGGGCAGCAGGCGTACCCGGGCGTGCACAGCAGGCTGAGTGCTGCTTATTAATACGCGATGGGAAGCGGCTAAGGTTGCACGTATAGGTACGAGTTTGTGGGGGCGTGCGCCAATCGCCAGAGAAATCCTGTGTTGCCGAACAGCCGTAGAGGGAGCACATACCGTGCGAACCCGTGTTTTGGGACGAGCGATAACCCGCATCGCACAGCGGTTCGCCTCTGCCGACACGCCCCGCACCCGACAGCATACAGGACGCGGGCGACGAACAATCGGTACTTCCTGCCTCAGCGGGAACGCAACCGCCCGTGGGGGCAGGATTGCCAGATTCCCACCGTGCACCTGAGGTGGCTCAGAATAGAACGCCCACGTCAACGCTCGAAGCCAGAGACGTCCCCACCAGGATGCGTTCAAGCCGCTTCCAGTCCCTCCTGCACCGCCCGGATTGCCTGCTGAAGGCGGGTTAATGGCTCCAGCACATCCATTGTGTGCGCCACTTCGGTCAACGCCTGAATCGCCTGGCGGTGTTGAGCGGTGTCCTGACTGCCAAAACGCACACGCAGGGGCGCGCCTGCCAGTGAGAGCTGAACCAGCATCTCGCCGTCCCCCGCGGGCATGGTCGCCCCCAGGTCGCTCATCGGTGCCATGTCGGTTGGGAACAGCATCACCACCGGTGCACGCATCCCCTCCAGCGGCTCCAACAGCATCTCGTCCCGCACAATCCACACGTCGGGAACCGTCTCCATCGCCTGTAACAGGGTGGAGGCTATTACCTCCCGGCACAGGTAGCGGTGAAGAGCGCCTCCGTACAGGATGCGCTGTAGCGGCGTAGCGCGCACCGGCTCGGTGTAGCGGAACTCCACAGGCAAGCCGAACCCGTCTGTGCACATCGCCGCACCGATGAACAAAGAAGGCTCTACCTCTCCGGCGCTCAGGTATCCGATGTAACCCATCCTTCCTCCTCTACACGCGCAGGTCTATCAGGTGTGTCTGCCCGCCATCCTGCGGCACCTCTTCCGGCGGTTCGTTCGGCTCTTCAGGCTGGGTATTCTCCTGCCTGTGCGAAGGCTGGCGCGACGTGGAGTCGCGCGGCGGCGACTCGCGGTGCACCGGACGAACGGACGTGCCGTACACCACAGGGCGAACGGTCATCTCGTCGGGGTTCATGGCGCTTCCCCCCTTATCCCGTTTTGCGCAAAGCGGAACAGGTTATCAGTACATTATCGGCGAATAGTCTTTCCCTCCACAGCCAACGCAAAAGAAAAAGCCCCTCCCGTTCAGGAGGGGCAAGTATCAGGGAAGCCTTTCTAACGCGAGGCTTGTGCTCCAGGTCCCTGCACGGGAATCTGCGGGTACGGCGCCCACTGCTTGAGCACCTGCTCCTTGGGCTGAGAGGTCTGCTTCCACATGATGGCTACTGCCACGAGGATAATCGCCACGATGATGCCGATTGCCACCGGCACAGGGATTTCACGGCGTGCCATCTCGCTCCTCCTTACCGACAGCGCGAGGGCACTACCGAGCGGTCCGCCTCCACGGTGTACTCATGCGGACAGCCGGTTCCCCACGGCACTGCCTTGGCGTGCCCATCGGCGAAGACCACGTTCATATTGCCCGCAAAAGGCGCCAGCGTGCTTCGGTTTGGCGGGTTCATGTTGATTGCCCAGGGCGGCTGACCACCCGTGTTCATATAGGTCACCGCGGTGTACCCACAGGGCAGGTTGCCGCTGTCGTCCAGCACGTCTAGGTCGCACCCGCTGATCAGATGGTAGTTGATGCCGTTCACGATAATACGGGTCGCAGCGACCTCCTCGATTGCCGCCAGGCTGACCGGCGTGTCGCCCGAGGTCCACTGCGGATAGGAGGCATACATACCACCTTTGCCACCGTAGCCGCTATTGGAGCTGACTGTCGTCTGATGGGGCCAGGTGGACCAGCGCAGGTTGACCGCGGCGTAGGAGACGGGCAACATGCGGTTGGGAGCAGTGCCCTGCACAATGTTGCCGTGCAAGCCGTAGTTCAGCCAGTTGGCAATGTTCTCGGGATAGAGTAAAGCATACTTCGGAGACCGGAAAATCTGAGAGTTCTTGGTGTATGGCAGAACCAGCGCCATCCACGTGACGAACTGTCCCGGGTCCGCAGCGAGGTCTGGTCGCCAGCCCTCGGCAGGAGCCATCGTTTCGTCATAGTCCTGAGCGTACATCTGCACAGCAAGCCCCATCTGCTTCAGGTTGCTCAGGTCAGACGTCTGCCGCGCCTTGTCACGAGCCTGGGAGAACACCGGGAACAGGATAGCTGCCAGTATCGCGATAATCGCGATGACAACCAGCAGCTCGATCAAGGTAAATGCGTGACGCTTGAGCATGTGAAATACCCCCTTTGACGTGATATGCTAACGATTGGGCAATGGTACCCAATCTGTCTTAGCCGACTTCGTTGTCGCCGTACTCTCAGGAATAAGCAACCAACATCGCTTGAGAATACGTATTCACACCTTAAGCATACCAACCTGCGCCACACTTGTCAAGTAGTTTGGGGAATATTTTCGAAGATATTTTCTTGAGATTAAACGATCAGGGCACGCGCAAGCACGTGCCCCTGCACTTGCTAACGTCGCCCCCTTGCCGGGTGTCATCTGAGATCCCTTTATGGGGAGCTGAGCCGGTGCAAGTGCGCCCCTGTGAGGCGATATGTTCAGTTTGAGCAATTCGTTCTGCAGGAAACCTGCTTCCCCACCGCCAAGTACCGCACCAAGCAAACCTTCCGAAGAACAGGAGCTATGCACAGATGAAAGCGCATGGCATCGTGTTACTGGTGACTTTCGGGGTCATGGCTGGCATAGCACAGGCGCAAAACCTGTTGCCTCCCCTGTCAGCATGGCAGGCAGGTCAGGACGGCGGCGTGCCTGCCGACTGGAATGTGAAAGCCGCTGTTTCGCGCACAACGATAGACGGCAAGCCTGTGCTGGCAGTGCATGGAACGGGCGAAGACAGCGCATTCTGGCGCACACCCGACCTTGTCCTTCCGCCGGGAAGCGCATACGTCTTCCGATTTCGCGCCCGCGCAGATGGCAGCGGCACCATCATCAGCGGTTCCAACCTGGTTAACCGTGACTTCGGACCATCTTCAAAGTGGCAGGAATACAGCTTTGCCTTCCGTGTTCCTGAAGCCACCCCGCTTTTTGCGCGGGTGGGGCACTGGCACGTGAAGGGAACCGTTTACTTTGACCGCGTGGAGATGTATCCTGCGCAGGTGGTGCATCGCCGCTGGGGGGAGCTGGAGCTGGGCGAAGGCGAACGGCTTCGCACTGGCGAGTATGTGGACACCCATCAGCCCGGCTGGTACGGCTCCAATATCCACCGAACGCTGTGGCGCCAGCGCGCCTACCTGAACACCAATCGGTGGGTGCTGTCCCCCGGCGATGAGGTGGTGTACCGCTATACCCTGCCGTTCCCGATGCGCTCGGCGGTGATTCGCGCCAACATCAACTACTACACAAGCGGAACGGTAGTGCTGAGCGCCAGCACAGACGGCGAAAACTGGCAGAGCTTTGCCCGCGGCTCCCGTGTGGAACTGATAGAAGCTCCCTTACCCGAAACCCTGTTCCCCACAAAGCAGCTGTTCGTGCGCATTCAGGTAGAGGGAAACAACGCCTATGCGCAGGTGGACTACGTGCGCCTGCAGGCGAAAACAGACTACCGCGGCGCGGAACGGACGGGAAACACCCTTATCGTGGAAGAGCGTCAGACCTCGCCGTCGCTGAAGGTGCAGTGGCAGGCACAGGATACCGACTGGAAATTACGCTGGACGAACAGAAACACCCGCTCGCTTCCTGTGGAGGTGGCGATAGGCATTAACGGACGCTGGACCCCCATCGGTAAACTCACCCTGCCTGCCGGCGCGACCAAGGACCAGCCGCTCGCGCTACCCGGACTGCCTGCTGGAAAGCAGGTCGTGCAGATACGAGCGACAACGGGCAGAACATCGCTTTACTCAGCACAATTTGAGGTGACACGCATGGTACTGGATGAATCGCATTATGGCTACCCCCTGCAGGCATCGCCCGACTTCGGCGAGGTGTGGTGGTGCGAGGGGGCGTGGAAGGTGGGACGAAACCGCCCGTCTCCCATTGGGAAGCCCTCTGCAGCTGTTCTTATCGAGGCGGCGCGAGGGGAGTTCGAGCCGGCGCAGGTGGTTCTTCGTGCCAAGCATCCGAACACCGTCCTGCAAGGAGTGACGGTCTCGGACCTGAAAAGCACCAGAACCACTATCCCTGCTTCGCAGGTGAAGCTGTTCGAAGTGGCTACCGTGCAGGTCGAGCACCCCAGCGACAATCTCGGCACGGCTGGCGAGTACCCCGACCCGCTTCCACCCCTGCAGACGCCGTTCACCCTGCCCCACGAGCGCAATCAGGCAATCTGGATACTGGTTCACGTCCCCGAGAGCGCACCCGCTGGCACCTACAACGGAACCATTACCTTCCAGACCAATCGGGGCAGGCTGAGCGTGCCGCTGAGGGTTCAGGTGTTCGACTTCTCCCTGCCCAAAGAGACCACCCTGCGCAGCGGCTTCGGTCTGGGTGCGTGGGAGATCGAGCGCTACCACCATCTGCAGACCGACGAGCAGAAGCGCACCGTGTGGGACCTGTACATGCGCTCGTTCGCGGAGCACCGAATCGCCCCCTACTCGTTCTACGCCTATGCACCCATCCATGTACGATTTGAGGGCGAGGGCGAGGCGAAAAAGGTTATCGTGGACTTTACCGAGTTCGACCGCGCGGCGGAGCGCTACCTGAACGAGATGAAGTTCAATGCCTTCCTCCTGCCCATTCAGGGGCTGGGCGGCGGCACCTTCTACGAGCGCTACGAGGGCGAGTTCGGCGGGTTCAAAGCAGGCACGCCGGAATATGAGCGACTTTTTGGTGACTACCTGCACCAGATAGAATCCCACCTGCGCGAAAAGGGCTGGCTGGAGAAGGCGTACGTCTACTGGTTCGACGAGCCGGAGCCGCGCGACTATGAGTTCGTCATCGAGGGGATGCAGAGAATCCGCCGACATGCGCCCGGCATCCGTCGCCTGCTCACCGAACAGCCCGAACCGCTGCTGTATGGGCATGTGGAGATATGGTGCGGGCTGACGCCGGAATGGACGAAGGAGCGCGTCGCCGAGCGGCGCAAAGCGGGCGAAGAGGTGTGGTGGTATATCTGCACCGGACCGCGCGCGCCCTACATTGGGCTGTTTATCGAGCACCCGGCGGTGGAGATGCGCCTGTGGGCGTGGCAATCGTGGCAGTACGGCATCCAGGGCATTCTTATCTGGCAGACCAACTACTGGACCAGTAACACTGCTTTTCCCAACAGCCTGCAGAACCCGTGGGAAGACCCGATGAGTTACGTCACCGGATACGGCACTCCCGTCGGCACCAAGCAGTTCTGGGGCAACGGGGACGGACGCTTCCTGTATCCGCCTCGTCGCGACCCCAATCAGCAACATCCGCCCGCCATCCAGCCGCCCATCTCCTCCATCCGCTGGGAAAACCTGCGCGACGGCGTGGAAGATTACGAGTACTTCGCGATTCTGCAGGCGCTGGTTGAGCGGTTGCAGGGCACAGCCCCCGCCAGCCTGCTTGCCGAGGCACAAAAGCTGTTGGAAGTGCCCGAACACATCTCCAAAGACCTGACAAACTTCACCACCGACCCGCGCCCCCTGCTGGAGCATCGGCGGAAAGTCGCCAGAATGATCGAACGCCTGCAGAAGCTGGCTGGCGGGCGTGCAAACTATGCTCAGGAGGAACGGTAATGGCACTGAAGGCAGGCGTCTGTGAGACCAACATCACCCCGCCCCTTGGCGTGTGGCTTGCCGGATACGCCGGGCGTTCCACCGGATGCATCGGCGTGCACGACGAGCTCTACGCGCGCGCACTGGTGCTGGACGATGGGCTGAGCCTGGCGTGCATTGTCAGCATGGACCTAATTGCGCTGGACTTTGACCTGGTGGAATCGATACGGGATGGTATCAACCGCAAAACGGGCATCCCTTACGAGCGAATCCTGCTGAACTGCTCGCACACACACGCCGGTCCAGGCACGCGCACCTTCCGCACCATGGGCGAGCGCGATGAGCACTACTGCAACGTGATGGCACGCAAGGTGGTGGGCGCAGTACAGCAGGCAGCGGACATGGTGGAGCCGGTCAGCCTGCGCTGGGGACGCGCGCCCGTGCAGATTGGCATCAATCGCAGGGAACGACGCGATAGACAGACCGTTATCGGGCAGAACCCGGGCGGACACGTTCAGCCTTACGTGCACGTCCTGCGCGTGGACCGCGAGGACCAGACTCCGCTGGCGGTGATGCTGGCTTACGCTACGCATCCGGTGGTACTGGGCGGGCAGAACCTGTGGGTCAGCGCGGACTATCCGGGCGCGGCGTGTGAGTTCCTCAAACGTGCGGGTTTCCACATGCCGATGTTCCTGCAGGGCTGTGCGGGCAATATCAACCCCATCCACACTGGCGCAACCTTCACACATGTGCGCAAACTGGGCGAGGTACTGGGCGCGGCGACGGTTGCCGGCTCGCATCTGTCCGAACCGATAGAGGGCGTGCCGATTGATGGCACACTTCGCACCGTGCACCTGCCTTATCAGTTCCCCTCCCGCGAGCAGGCACAGCAGTACCTGAGCCAGGCGGAAGAGGAGTGGAAACGCGCGGAAGAAGAAGGCGCACCGCTGGGGATGCTGATGTGGAAGCGCGACATGGTACGCTGGGCACAGGACCTCCTGCTTGCTGTCGAGCAAGGCGAACCGAAAACGATGCCCTTCGAAATCCATCTGCTTCGCATTGGCGATGCTCGTTTCGTGGCATTCCCGGCGGAGATGTTCGTGCAGTATGCGCTGGACATTGAACGCCAGTCGCCCCATCAGCCCACCATCGTTCTGGGCTACAGCAACGGGTGCTGGGGCTACATTCCCACCGCGGCGGATTACGCCATCGGCGGCTACGAGGTGGACATGGCATATCGCTACTATGGCACGCTGATGGTCACTGCCGACTGCGAACGGCTCATCCGCGAGGAGGTATACGACCTGCTGGACATAGAGGAGCCAGACTGGACACCATATTCGACGGAGGCGAGCTGAAAGGGTATAATCGACAGTGGGCAGGGAATGCGAGATGCTGAACACTCTTAAAATCTACGAAAAGCTGAAACAAGCGCTGGAACCAGACGCTGCGGAGACTATTGCAGAGGTTATCAGCGAGGCATTTACGCACCTGCAGGAGTCTTCGGCAGAAAAATGGTTTCAGAAACTGGACAGCCAGATAGCCTCTATTCACCAGACTCTCCAGGCTATAGCAGAGCAACAGGCATCTGCGCAGACAGCCTCCGAAGCCCGCTTCGCACGTATCGAAGCCACTCTCGCTGAGGTCGCGGAAGCGCAACGGCGCAATGAGCTGGAGATACGTCGGCTCACGGAGGAGATGCGGGAGACTCGCAAGCAGCTGGGTGGTCTCGCGACGACAGTCGGCTACAGCCTCGAAAATCGTGCGTATCAGGCACTCCCTGCCCTGCTGGCACGCGATTACGGCTTGATGATAGAAGAACGGCTCAAGAGGAGATTCATCCAGGACAAGCAGGGACAGTATATCGAAGTCAATATCTTCGGACAGGCAAGGCGTAACGGACAAACAGTCACCATCATTGGGGAAAGCAAGTCCCAGCTCTCCAAAAACGAGGTGGACAATTTCATTCGGCGTAAGCTGAGCCGGTTGCAGGGTGTTTACCCTGATCTCTTCCCGGTGCTGGTAATGCATATGATTACCAGCTGGGACGTAGAAGAGTATGCCCGCAGAAGGAGCATTGCGGTTTACTATTCGTACAATTTCTAACCAGTCATGCAGGGGCAGGCGGCGCAATCTCTGCGCCGCCTTTTTTGCTACACCTGGAACATCTCTGGTGTGAAGTTAATCTTGATGCCCTGCTCGATGGCTTGATTCGCCATCAACACGGCAACCGCCGTCTTGAAGCCTACTTCCGCATCGCAGAGAGGCTTCTGTCCGTTGCGAACCACATCGTTCACGAAGCTCTCCAGCTCCAGCACGTAGGCATCTTTCAGCTCGTAGCCGGCTGCCATCTTCTGCCCACCGATAACCGCGCCGGTGCCTTTCTTCTTGGTGGCGGTCACATCCAGCACCAGCCCGGTGGTTCCGCCTTTGCCGGTGGTCTTCTTGGCGTGCTCTTCCCAGCCGAGCTCCTCGGCGGTTGGCTCCTTGAACAGGAAGCCATCCTTCTCGTTGGTGAGCAACAGCGTGCCCTTATCGCCCATGAACTGCTCGGCGTAGCCATCATACTGGTTGGAGAGGATGGAGGTGTATACCACCTTCACGCCGTTGGGATATTCGTAGATGACCTCCACGTTATCCCATACTTCGCGCCCGTCCTTCCAGTAATCAATACCGCCCATGCCCATCACCGAGATGGGTGTCGCATCCATGAACCAGTTCACCACGTCGATCTGGTGGCTGGCAAGTTCTGCCATCAGTCCCTGGGAGTACTTGCGGTACAGGCGCCAGTTCAGCAGCTCCTCGTACTTCTTATCGGGCACGGGGCGTCTCCACGAGTTGTTGCGGTGCCACCACGCGCGCACGTGCACCAGCTTGCCGATGACCTCCTGCTCCACCATCATCTCACGCGCGTGTGCGTAGATGGGGCTGTAGTGCCGCTGATGCCCGATTTGCAGGTGCTTGCCCGTTTCGCGCGACACCTGCACCATCCGACGAGCATCCTCCACCGAGTAAGCCATCGTCTTCTCACAGAACACGTGCTTGCCCGCCTGCAGAGCATCGATGGTCATTGGGGCATGCAGGTGCAAAGGAGTGGCGATGATGACAGCGTCAATATCCTTGCGGTCCAGAACCTGCCGGTAATCCTCGTAGCCTTTCGCCTGCGGTCCTGCCATGCGCAGTCCACGCGCCAGATGCGACGGATAGATATCGCAGACTGCCAGCACGCGCACGCCCGGAATGCGCACCAGACGCTGGAGCAGAGTCTGTCCCTGCGTGCCCGTTCCGATAAAGCCGATGTTCACCGGAGGCAGGTTGCGAGCAGGCTGTGCCGTCGTTGCTGGTCTTTGCTGGGTTGTCGGTCTGGCGGGCTGGGGCTTTGCTGGCTGGGTCTTCTTCTGCTGTGCCTCTAACCTCTCCTGCAGGGCAGAAGCAAAAGCAGCAGCGGCAGCAGCCCACGCCGAATCGCGCAGAAACTCACGCCGCGATACGCGGATGTTCTTGTCCTCAGACATGGAAGCCGACCTCCTTCAACTGCTCTGGAAGCTGTATCCACAGCGAGTATCTTCACTATACTTATTATACTTCACCGAGTGATGAGACTTCTCCTGTGCAGGCTCACTGTATCCACTCCAGCCCCTCGTCTTCCCGGCGCAGGATGGCGACCTGCACGCCCGGGTACCTCTGTACATACCGGCGGATACCCTCTTCGCCCAGCACGAAAAAGGCGGTGGAAAGCGCATCCGCAACCGTCGCCTCGTCGGCAAGCACGCTGACGGATAGCAGATTGCTCTGCACGGGCAGACCCGAGCGCGGGTCCAGAATGTGTCCGTATCGCCGTCCCCCCCGCTCGAAAAACTGCTCGGTAGATGCCGATGTGGAGATTGCCCGGTCACACAGAAGCAGATACGCCATACTGCGCTCTGGTTCCAGCGGATGAGGCAGGTTGACTTGCCAGCCGCGCATTCCCGGCATGCCACCGTAGGCACACACGCTGCTGTGTCCGCCATGCACCATCGCCGCCGGCACGCCTGCTTCGCGCAATACCTCGATGGCTCTGTCCACCGCATAACCCTTGCCGATGGCTCCCAGATGAATCTCCACGCCCTCCGTGTCGAAAGCGATAGAGTTCTCTTCATGGTCCAGATGCAGGTGGGTAAAGCCCACGCGCTCCATCGCCTCAGCCAGCGTTCGTCGGTCGGGAACGCGACCTTCACCCTCAAAAAATCCCCAGCAGCGGATCAGAGGCATCACCGTGATATCGAAAGCCCCTTCCGTCTGCTCGGACAGGCGAAGTGCCCGGGCAATCAGGTCGAACACCTCGGGATGCACATGCACAGGTTCGTTTGCCGCGTGGGCGTTGATGTAGGAGATTTCACTGTCGGGCAGGTAATGGCTCAGCAGGTGCTCAATGCGCTCGATCTCCTCAATGGCGGCTTCGGCGGCGGCGCGAACGTGCGTCCTCTCCTCACCGAAGGCGAACACCTCAAAATCGCAGCCCATGGTGTATGTGCTCAGGCGAATCAGTCCGCTCATGGAACAAAAAGGAACATCACGCCCACCTCTCCGCCAAGAAGAAGGCGGGCGTGACAGGTTCTCAGAGATGACGACTACTTTGTCTTCTTGACCTGGGTCAGAGCCATCTTGGCGGTCATGTTCATCTGCATGTTCTGGGGCATCTGCGGGTTCTGCCCGCCGCTCATCTGCACGCTCATGACCATATCGCCGTCCATCTTCAGGACGTTGCCCGTAGCGAGGTCAAAATAGGTGTACGCCACCATCTTCATGGTTCCGGTCATCGCCGGCGTTCCGGCAGGCATCTGCCCCGCCATGGCGGACATCAACTTCTCGAAGGGCACTTCGAACTCGGTCTTGATGCGGGCCGCATCCACACCACCGACCTTCTCCACGCTCACGAAGGTCTGCTTCGTGGTGATCTTCATGTCCTGAGCACCCGGGATGGGGATTTCGGTCTCCCACGTGTCCCCTACTTTAACCTCCTCTTCAGGAAAGGCGGCAGGCGAACCGAACCCTGTACCAAGGTTCATATTGCTCATTCCCGGAGTGCCCATCGCCATGCGTTCCAGACCCCGGATTTCGTGCACCTTGTTGCGCTCGTCAACTACTGTGGTGATGATTATCTTGCTCAGGTCAGTATCAGGCGGCATGGGCGGGACAAACTCCTGCCCGTTCATGTACATCTTCATGCCTTCGAAGCTGGTGTGGATGGTCGCCTTGCCGTCCTTGATACCCGCTACTTTCTCGCGGAACTCCATCACCATCTGCATGTTCAGTGGCATGGAGTTCTCGCCCATCTGCATCTCGCCGTTCATATCCATGACCAGCTTGTAGTAGCGGATGTCGTTGACCTTGAAGGCGCGGCGCAGTTTATAGCCGGTCGCGGGCTGTGCCACCACCGGCAACACCGCCGCTCCCACAAACGCCAGCAATGCCAGCGCGGTCAATACTCGTGTCATCAGTCGCATGTTCGTAACCCCTTTCTACGTTCCGGTTTGTTTGGTTTCGGTTTCGCGAGGCCCCAGGTCCTCGCGTGTAATCTGCACTTTTGCTGTGAGCTGCACAGACGTCGGCTCGGCGGAAGATTCGGATGGGTTCAGCTGCCGGGTTTGCTGGACGTACTGGGCATTCAGGGTTGCCTTCAACAGTTTGCCCTCCTGCCGGTTGAACCATATCTGCGCCTCTCCCGTCACCGACTGCTCAATCTGCTTGACCATCAAGCTCTCGTCGGCTGTAGGCTGGTCGAAAATGTCCGCTTTGAACGAGCGGCTCCAGCGCATCTTCTGACTGAACAGCGAAGCGGACAGACCGTTCAGGGGCTCATCCTTCAGCCAGCGTGCGGTGAACTGGGCGGGGGTGTCGTTGGGAACGCTGGTCATCACGCGGGAGTAGACCCACTCCCTGTCGGACGATATTGGCTCTTTCGGAAAAACCAGCTGGAGCACCAGCAGAGGAAGCTGGCTGACCTCCACGCCGGGCACCGGCAGATTGAACGGCAACACGCCCGCTCCTTTGCGCTCGACAACCTCGCCCTGCGGGTTGACCACATAAAGCAGGTCGCGCACGCTGGCACGCAGCCGCTCCAGCGGCAGAGGCAGAGCCTGCCCATCCATTTCTGCCTTGAACGCTTCGATATCCATGCCCAGCTCCGCATTACCGTCGGGGCGCACCTGACGTACCTTCAGCACCATCGTCATCTCCACCAGCACCTTTTGCACCGGCAAACCACCGAACAGAGGCAGCGTGCCAGACATCTGTGCGCTGACGTGGTATCTGCTCTGGTTGTTTGGCTCGAAGCGGTAGCGAAACTGCTCCGCCGGAGCCTGTTGCGCCGATGTGCCGACCCACAGAGCCAGCAGTAGAACAATGGCTATCCCCAGCCCTTTAAACCTCATCTGTCTGCCCTGCACCTTTCCCATACCATTATGGCAGGATGAACCCGCCTTCACAGCGAAATTTCCTGCTGTCCGTTCAACATACAGACTGCAACTGCGGAGCAAATGTTACGCCGAGAAGTCAATCAGAACTCGATTCTGCAAAGAGTCTACGACCTTGTTCGGCAAATCCCTGCCGGCAGGGTGATGTCTTACGGGCAGGTAGGCGACACCGTGATTCCGCCCCTTTCCGCGCGTGTGGTGGGCAGAATCATGTACCACGCCTCCGATGACGTTCCCTGGTGGCGCGTGGTAGGCAAGGACGGCGACCTGCTAATCCTCAAACGCGACCCGCAGATGGCACGCCTGCAACGTCATCTGCTGGCACAGGAAGGGGTAATCTTCCACGAGGACGGACGGGTGAATATGGACATCTGCCGCTGGCAACCTGATGAGGAGGAGATATGAGCAAGAGCGTGCGTCTGTGGCTGGGCATTAACGGCGCGTTCATCACGCGACGATGGGAAGAACCTGAAAACTGGATGCGCCTTACCCGCGAGTGTGGATACCGGGTACATTCGTTCTGCGCGGATGTGTTGGACCCCTTCTTCTCAGGGGATAGAGAATATCAGATAGAGACCGCCCGCGCCACCCGCGAGGCAGGGCACAAATACGGCGTGTTCATCAATGACATCTACACCGGCATGGCGACCCATCGCTTTCATGGATTGAGCCATTCCGACCCGCGCGTACGCCAGCGCATGAAGGAGTGGATCCTGGACTGCGCCGACATCGCAAACGCCATGGGCGTGGATGCCATCGGTGGGCACTGGGACGCCTTCTCGGTGGAGGTGCTTTCCGACCCCGAACGGCATCGGCAGGCTCTCAAGCGCCAGCACGCCATCTTCCGCGAGCTTTCCGAAGCCCTCGCGCAAAAGGGAATCCGTGCGCTGTATCAGGAGCAGATGTACATCCCCAGCGAGGCGCCATGGACGCTGGCAGAGGCAGAAGAGTTTCTGGTGGAGGTCAACCGCGAGCGCAAAGGCATACCCGTCTACCTGACGCTGGACGTGGGACACTGCGCGGGCATGCACTACGGACTGACCGGTCCCGACCTGGACTACACCGAGTGGGTACGGCGGTTCGGCACGGCGGCAGAGGTCATCCACCTCCAGCAGACCCCGCCCGACGCCAGCGCACACTGGCCCTTCACCCCCGAATACAACGCAAAGGGGCATATCGAGATTCCCAGAATACTGGACGCCATCGCCGAGAGCCTGCACAACCGTCAGAATCAGCCCTGGGCGGAGTGGCTTCCCCTGCCCCAGAATATCTACCTGATTTGTGAGATTATCCCGGGGTCCACCAAGCGCGAGGACATCCTGCTGAACGAACTTAAGCGCAACGCCGAGTACCTGCGCCAGTGGATACCCGAGGAGGGACTGGAGATTACGGCATAGGCGCCCGCCGACGGTGCCAGTCGGTTTCCTGCTGGAATATCTGCGCCAGCGCAATCACTTTCGCCTCTTCGTAGGGCGCACCGATAATCTCCAGCCCAAGCGGCAAGCCATCGGCGGCGAAGCCCATCGGCACGGAGATGGAGGGCAGTCCCGTCAGGTTGGCGAAGCCGCCGTTGCCGCCCATGTTCACCCAGGTTTCATTCAGGCTTCGGTCCACGGGCGGTGCGCCCTGCAGGAGCGTCGGCGCCATCAACACGTCGCAGGCTTCGAACACTTTCGCCACCGCCCGCATCGCCTCCGCCCGCACGCGCATGGCTCGCAGATAGTCCACCGCAGGAATGGACAGCCCCGATAACAAGCCTACCACCTGCGACCCGTCCGCCAGCTCGTTCACCCTGCCGCTTCGGATGAGGTTTTCGAACGCCGAGGAGCCTTCCGCCATGATGATAATCTCAGCCGCCTCGTTATACGGCAGGTCGGGCAGTTTCACCTCGGTGAACTCCATTCTGCGCTTTTTGAATACCTCCAGCACCGCGTTGAAACAGCGTTCGGCGTCGGGCGCCCTGTTCTGCGCGAAGTCCACTGGCAGAAGCCCGATGCGAAAGCGATGCCCCCTCCATCGCGCGAAGCGATACTGGAAAGACTGGCTGGCGCTGGACGGGTCGCGCGGGTCGTAGCCCGCAATCGCCTGCAGGATGTGGGCACAATCTTCGGCACTGCGTGCCATCGGTCCCACCTTGTCCATCGTCCATGAGAGCGCCATCGCTCCATAACGACTGACCCTGCCATAGGTGGGGCGCAAACCTGTTATCCCGCAAAACGCCGCTGGAACGGTGATGGATCCCCATGTCTCCGTGCCCAGCGCAAAGCCGACCGCGCCCGCCGCCACCGCCGCCCCCGACCCGCTGGAAGAGCCTCCCGCCCAGCGCGTCCTGTTCCAGGGGTTCAAACAGGCTCCTGTAGCGGAAGCATGGGCGTATTCGTAGCCGCCCGCGCCCGCCAGCTCTATCATCGCCAGCTTGGCAACCAGCACTGCCCCCGCCCGGCGCAGGCGTTGGATGACGGTGGCATCGTAGTCAAAAACCTGCTTCTGGTGCGCGGGCGACCCCCAGCGCGTCGGGATGCCCTGTGTGGCGAACAGGTCTTTCGCGCCGTAGGGAATACCGTGCAGAACGCCGCGATACCTGCCCGCGGCAATCTCCCTGTCCGCCTGCTGTGCCTGCTCCATCGCCAGATCAGCGGTTATCTCGGCGACGGCGTTAAGGGGCTTCGCCCGCTCTTCCAGCGCAGACAGGTACGCCTGCGTCAGCTCCACCGAGGACACTTTGCGGGATTTCAGCAGTTTCGCCTGTTCGGTGACAGTGAGAAAGAGCAGGTCATCGTTCATCGCTTCGCCTCGCGCAAGGGTGCAGGGTGAAAGGTAAACGCAGGCTCCGAGCCTTCCGCCAGCGGGTACGCCCTCAACCTCTCCTGCGTCTTTTGCAGAGATTTAATCGCCTCCGCAACCTTCTGCGCCTGTTCTGCAGGCATCGGCTGGGGAAGCCAGGTATTGATGTCCGACGCTGGAGGCGCCTCCGCAGGCTGAGGGGCGGGCTGTTGAGGCTCGCCCTGCGATGCCCAGCCCGCTGTGGACGCCACCAGCATCAGGGTAAACTGGCGACGGGTAAAGCCGGATTTACTCATCTCCTATCGCTCCAAAGTTCCTGACCAGCACGCCGAAATCAAACAGCGTTACCTCCTCGTCCCCGTCCAGGTCGGCATTGGGGTTCCATCCGATGTCGCCCGGCATCGTACCGAACGCAGACACCAGCTGTCCGAAGTCAAACAGGGTGACCTCGTTATCGCCGTCGATATCGCCGTTGGTCAGCACAAAGTCTACCTGTACGTTCTTCTCTAAGGAGATTCCTCCTGCTGTCTGCCTCAGCCAGTGCGAACCCTTTGCGGAAAGGTCAAAGCTGCCCCACAATGCCGTCTGGAACTGATACTCGCCTGCATCGTTGAGCGCAACCAGATGTGTTTCCAGCGGCGTGACATCACCGGGGGCGCGCACCTCGATGGGTATGTTCATCCCGCCGGTCGGCGCGGCGTAATCGCCGAGCGCGACGACACCACTGACCGTCCGATAGACCGCCGCTCCGCTGGCGGCGATGGTGTAGGTGCCGCTCACGCGCGTGCGCACCTCATTCAGCGTGAGGTCAAACAGCAGGTGCGCCACATCACCCGGCGGGAACACGGTCGGTAAGTCCATTGCGAATTGCGGGATGGGCTGATTCGGAGTATCCACGTCCGACCAGTCGATGGTGTTCACCGAGAGGATGGTCGCGGTGTCACCGTCGATCTGCACCTCTCCGACAAGGGGTAGCGGGTTGGGGTTGGAGGTGGTCTCCAGCACGTAGCCCTGCATTTCAGCGTGGATAAACAGCACCACCGTCGGCGCGACGGCAAAGGCGTAGCGGTTGCCCCCCAGCGGTGCCAGCGTTCCCACGACGGGGTCGCCCGTTTGCGTGATGGTCAGCGCGGAGACCAGCACATCGCCCAGCGGTACCGTGAACCGTCCGGCTGGATAGGTAGAGGTCGGGTCGCGCGTACGAAAGCCGTCGGTGGCGAACTCCGCGCTGGCGGGCAGGCTGACTGCACCCGAATGAAGCAGGTCAGAGAAGTAGTCCATCAGCACCACCGTGCCCGCTTCCGGGTTCAACACCATGCTGAAGGAGCCTGCCGGTTTTGAAGCCACATTCCCCTCCACAGACGGGTTGACTTCGACCGGCACGGGCACGTTCTCGGTGGGACCAAAGCTACCGAAGATGCCCGGCTTGGTACGCGTGCCGGTGGGGTTGGTGTTGGGGTCGTAGTTGCCCACCAACGTGCCGGACGTCAACGCTTGCACCGATACGCGCACGTTCAGGTTGGAATCGGCTGGGGACATCACGAAGTCGTACTTGCGTTGTGCCGATACGAGGGCACACGCGAGCAGCAGTGCAAAAGCCAAAAGTGCCGTTCGTGAACGCATGGCAATCACTCCTTTCTTCACCTAGATGAGGACAAATAGCGAGCGTGTTCTTCTAGAAGACCTACCGGCAGTTGTTGCTCGCCGTATCGCTTTTCGGGGAAAGATTAGCACGTTTATCGATTTTCGTCAAGGGGGCAATAGGCGCGGTATCGGGTCAAGAACCTTCCCGTCGCGTGGTCAAAGAAGCGGTAAGTGAGCAACAGCAGCCTCGTCTCCCCGTCGGTGTAGTAGCCCCACTGACCCTTGTAGCCGTCGTCTGCGAAGGTCAGGTAGCCGCAACAGAGTTCTCGTGTTTACCAATGAACAATCAACCGCTCGCGCGTCAATTCCACAAATGCATGCCCCTGCAATGCCATCTCCACATCGGCAAGATGTCCAACAAACAGAGACAGTAATTCATCGTTACTGATATTACGAGTGCTTATCAACAGCAGTTTGTACGCCCCTGTTCCGAGCGCAAGATGGTGGATGAAGCCTCTGTCTTTGGTGACCAGCACAGCGTGTTGCTCCCGTGAGGTAGCCTCTATCTCCTCATCTGGGGTGCGGTTCCCCTCGGGCAAATCCAGAGTGTGTATTGCCTCGTGCCCCGCCTGCTGCAAGAAGGACGCCAACCTTCGGGGTAGCTGCGCGTCGACCAGAAACCTCATCGCACCAGTTCCTGTAACTGCTCCGTGCGCACCATCTTCACCGCATACTGCAGGCACGCCACCAGGTCCTCACGCTCGAGGTCGGGATAGTCCTCCAGTATCTGCTCAAAGGTCATCCCCGAAGCCATCAGTTCCAGAATGGTCTCCACGGGATAACGCAACCCGCGAATGACCGGCTTGCCGTGACAGATGCTGGGGTCAATCACGATGCGCTCCTGCCAAGTAGAAGTGCTCATCATTCCCTCCGAATGCACAACCGCCTCTGCTGGATATATGATACCCTACCATGCGTCTGCTTCCCAGTAGTCACGGATAGCGCTAAGGCATTGGGCTCGAACAGCCCAGCTGCGGCACTCCTTTGCCACCTGTTCCAAGATGGTTTTAGCGGCATCCCCCCGAATGTGGAACCCTATCGTCTCGCAAATCTTCCACAGTGCCATCTCTTCTACCTCTCGCCTCACACACAACTGGTCTACGTAAAACAGTACCTCTTTTAGAGCGCCTAAAAGTCCCTCTCTTTGCTCCTCGTCCATGCGGTCTATCACGGCGATGTCTAGAGCAAATAGCACGTTCCACGCGGTTCCGCTCCGCCATGCTGTTTCCCGCAAAAGCAAAGAAACCAGGTCACGCCACAGCACATACTCCGCCCAGTCAACAATCGTCAGCCAAACCTGTGGCTGCGGATGCAGAATGCTTTGCAGGAATAGCCGCCGCTTGTCGGCAGTACTGTAGCAAAAAGCGTTGTCGACGGCGTGTAAGGCAGCCTCAAGCACTTTGACGCGACGTTGTCTGAGGCGTCGAGAGATGAAATGCCTCAGGGAGTACCACACCTGCTGGTGCGTTCGGTTGGGAACCTTCCTGTGCCAATTGCGTACTTCCCGCAAGAGCAGCGGGGTTGTCTCAATGATGTCTGGGTCATCACTATTCTTGACGCAGGCGAGCACCTGCAAGTACGCCTCTTTCAAAGGGAGGATGCCCAGCCGTTGTCTGAAGCGTCTGAGGCTTTCGTCTCGCTTGCCATGCGCCCATCGCTTGAGCCAGTAACGAATATGGCGGCAGGAGTGCGTCATCAGCGCAACGAGACTGGCACAATCATCGGTGGGCGGATTGGCACCGGACGTGGCAGGGGCACACGAGGCACTCTCATGTCCGGTAGTGGAATGCAAGGGAATACGCCGCCAGACCCTTCAGGGACGGGTGCAATCAGGACACTTTGGAAATACTTGATTTCCGCCCCGAAGTAGTTTTTCCAATGATTGTTACAGTTATTGTCTATCTTTCTTGGTTCCTCTTCTAGTGTACGTTTCAAGCCCTCTACGTCCCGCACATGCCCCCGATACTCTTCCCATTTTTCAAACAGCGTCTTATCGGCAGGTCTTCGGGGAAGAGCAGCACAAAGCTCGTTGGGAATACACAGTCCAGCCATGGATGGCAGGTTATCTCTTATTTTCTGTAAGTGTTCCTCAATTTTATCTGCCAGTTCGCGCGCCTCTCGGATGGCTTCGAAACACTTGTCTTTATTGTGCAAGCCAGCCGGGTCGCTTCCCATCACCACCCCATTCCTCACATACGCATACAGATTGATTCCCCCGTCAAACCCCACCGGGTCTCGGGTCAAAAACCTTCCTGTCGCGGGGTCTAAGTAACGGTGCGTCAGTAACAGCAGTCCTGTCTCCCCGTCGGTGTAGTAACCCCACTGCCCTTTGTAGCCGTATCGCGTGTTGTTCATGCCGCATATGCGCTAATTCCGGGTGCTACTGCCTGACAGATGCTTTTGCTTATCACATTCCTAACCGCCTAGATGGTAGCGACGGCGTACACTTACCAAGCTCTTGCAAAGCCGATCGCCGAGTAGTACCGCCGCTGCTATCAACGTCACCAACACTACAGTCGGCCACGGCAACGATTGCTGCTGAGCGCTGGTAAGGACGTCAAACAGTAGCACGCCAGCTAACATTGAACTGGCTAACACCGATACACACCGTAACTCCGAAACCGCAGACCAGGGATACAGTAAGCTGATTAAGCAAGCAGGTAGCACTACGGCAACAATAGCAGGAAGTATTATCCACCATGGCGTGGGAGATAATCTGAGGGCATAGGTCAATAAACTGACTGGCTCCGCGAGCGAGCCAAACTCGTTCGGAGGAAGAAAACGGCTCGCCCCCCATAAAACGGCAGCCCCTACAAAAACGCAAGAGTACCATGAAACCACCCTGTGCAGGAGCACCCGAATACTGATGTCTGTTTGGCGAATACGCCATCTTGAGGCTAACCAGGGCACGAAGAACATTCCCACTACAAAGGTGCAGATTATAGTTGGCAAATACACGTATTGAAGCCAGTCCCAGTCAATTTGCCCTCTCTTCTGTATCGCGAACAAGAACAGACTGCCGACAATCAACAGCGCTGCAGCAGCAGAAAGATTCACAGGACGAGGTCGATATGCACTATCTAGCTCTACCCAGTAAAAGAGGATGGTGGCGCTAAGAGCAGTCTGGAATAGAAAGGCAAAGTAGACGTTGTACCACGCGGCGCTTAACAAGAACAGCAGGTGGACCTTTTCATACAATGGCAAGTCTGGCCAGGTGAACTCGGGGGGTGGGTCGACAGAAAACCACAATAAGGTTACGCCCACGAACGAAAGCCAATACCCAACACTCCCAACCGCGAAGACGACAATGACCCAACGGCAAAGGACATTCGTCTCAGTTTCAGTTCGCACGCTTTCACACCTCAATATACCTTTGGATGATAAGGTGTTAACGAGGGCGGAAATGGATACTTTACTCCGCACTTTCTAGCTAAGCAGATGATAAAGTGCTGACAGTTATGGTCGAGCCAATTATAAGCACCTTCCTTGCCGCCTTTAGGGAGCCACTGTTCACCACACATTTTCCATCCTTTCTGGGCGTTCCTGAAATTCTCGCAGATGCACCGCTCTTGAGACGGGGTGGTGTTAACTCGCTTACACCAGTGCTCTTTTTTGCCAAAGTGTTCCGAACAGTCATCATGTGGCCCTTGTGGACCATATCCAACACACCCACATTCGGTGCTGGCAAAGAACCAATGACAAAACTTGGCGTTGTGCTGATCGCAAGGCCCTACCGGTCGCGTGCAAAACTCTAATTTCAAGCCCGAACGGTCGCTTCCGATAACCACCCCATTGCCCACATACGCATACAGATTAATCCCACCCTCCACCCCAATCGGGTCTCGGGTCAAAAACCGCCCTGTCGCGGGGTCAAGGTAACGGTGCGTTAGAAGCAGTAGACCTGTCTCTCCGTCCGTGTAGTAGCCCCACTGTCCTTTGTAGCCGTATGGTGTCGGGTTATTACCAGACATGCGCTGACCCCACGCATCGTAGGCAAGGTGCGCTACCACCAAACCGTCATCGTCCATCAGGTGCGTGGCGTTGCCCTGCGGGTCAAACTGGTAGCCGGTGGCGCCATACACCAGCAAGCCGTTCGCCCCAAACACTACCCCTGCCACGGGGTTGCCCGCCGCGTCCAGCTCACACACTAACTCTTCGCCGTCATACAGATAATACCTCCTGCCCGACGCCGTCTGTTTCCATGCGCGCAAGCCGTCCCCGTTGTAACCGGCAGTGAGGATGTTCCCATAAGCGGTCATCCGGTTCTCGGCGTCAAACGACAGGTTCACGCCCTTATACAGCACCGGGTTGCCGTTGCCGTCATACGCAAAGCCCGCACCGATGAGCTGGTTGTTCGCGTTGTAAGTGCGAGACTGCCCCTTGAACTGCGTCGGGTTTTGTGCAGGGTCGTAAACGAAGGTGAAGGTGTAGCCTCCCACCCGTGTGGACTGCTCCTGCAGTAACTGGTTCTTGGTGTCGTAACTGTAGTTGGTCACCCCTCCCAAACTGGGCATGGCGGGGAACGACACCGTCATCTGCGTGCGGTTGCCCACCCCGTCGTAACGCAGGTTCTGGAAGTCCGACAGTACATTGCCCCTGGCGTCGCGGTTGGTCAAGCGGGTTAAGAAGCCGCGCGCATTATACTCGTATGTCGTACTTGCCCCGTTCAGCGTCTGAGTCAACAGCCAGCCGTTGGGCGCGTAGGTCCAGCTCGCGCTCCAACCCAGTGCGCTTAGCCCCACGAGGCGACCAGCGGCGTCATAACTGTGGGTATACGTGCCCGCTGGAGTACTCATGGTTGCCCGACTGCCATCCGGATAGTAACTGTAGGTGATGACCCGCGTCGGCAAGCCCGCATAGGTCACGCTTACGCTCAACAGGTTGCCCACATGGTCGTAACTGTAGGTGGTTATCCCTGTAGCGTCGGTCATGCTCGCTCGTCGACCATCGGAGTCATACGTGAAACTCACGTTCAGCGCAGGGTAAGCCGGATACTCGATGCCGGTCAACAGCCCTTCGGGGTCGTTATACACATAGTTGGTCAAGATACCTCGTCCATCCCTCCGTTGCACCACGCGCCCGGCGGCGTCATACGCAAACTGCACGCTATCCCCACCCGGATAGGTGATTTGCAACAAATCGCCGCGCAGGTTGTACGCGAACGACGTGGCATTGCCCTTCCCATCGCGCACCTGGACCACCCGATAAGCGGCATCATAGACGTAACTGACCACCTCCGTGCTGCCCGTGCGCTGTAGCAACTGCCCCTCTGCCCCGTAGGTGTAAGTCACCTGCCGGATTTGGGTGCCGCTCTCGTCAAACTCCAGCACCTGTCGCAGCGGCCCACCCGCATACAGATACACGTTTTGCGTGCGCGCCCGCCCGCTGCCTTGCTGACCGGTCGCCGGATACTGCACCTCCGCCAGCTGGTCGGCGATGTTGTAGGCAAAGTCCGTGCGGTTGCCGTTGGCGTCTATCACCACCGTGCGGTTGCCCCGCGCATCGTACCGGTAGTGCGTGACATTGCCCAGATTGTCCGTCACCGTCAGGGGCTGCCCTACTTTGGCAGGCTGTGTGTAACTGCCGTCCTGCGTGTAGTTGTAGGTGGTCACCATCAGCGGCGTCGCGTTGTTGCCCGGCGCCGTCACCGTTAACACATTGCCCAGTGCATCATACGTGTAGCTGGTAGTCACCGTCTCCCCGTTCACTGAACCCGGCTTGGGCGAGGTCACGCTCTGCACCAAACCCGATGGCTCGTAGTAGGTATAGGTGGTGGGCGGCTTGCTACCCTCCTGCACCTGTACCAGACGTCCGAGTGGGAAGGCCGAGTAGTCGTAGGTGTAGGTGGTCGTGACGCCCCGCGGGTTGGTCACCGTCAGTACGTTGCCGTACGCATCGTAGGTGTAGGTGGTCTGCTTACCATCCCGGTCCACAATGCGCGTGGGCCGATACGGGTTCGCGGGGTCGTTATACTCGACGGTGCTCTGGTTGCCCAGTGCGTCTACGGTGCCCGCGTTGCAGCGGGAGCCGGTATACTTCTGTATCCACCGGTATACCAAGTTACCCGCTGGGTCTTTGACCGTCACCGTCGTTGCTTGTCCCGTAAGGTCATATTGGTACTCTGTGCGATTGCCGCTGGCGTCTACCCGCGCCACTACGCGTCCGTTGCTGTATTGCAACGTGGAGGTCGCGCTTCCCATACCGGTAGGACTGGGCACGGTAATGCTGGAAAGCAGTGGCTTATCCGTACCATACGCCACATATCCATAAGAATAGCGCATTGGTGGGTTCGGAGTACCTGCTGGCACCACCTGTGACACCCACGTCAGGCACAGCACCGATAGATTGGCGGGAACTGAATACTGGTAAGACACCTGACGACCATACGCATCGGTAACCGAAGCCACCAGGTTCTGGGCATTGTAGGTCAGGCTTAACAACACCATGCCGCTTCCCGCCTCCGTCACCCGTAGCAGCCGACGCCCTGCATCCCATGTGAGGGTAACTGAACGTCCGACGCGGTTGGTAATCGCACTCAAAACATATACATTGCCGTTGAGAGGCACGAACGTCCACTGCGTCTGATCGCGCCAGGTGATGGTCACCGACTGCCACACATACGGTGTTGGCGATGGTACTCCGTGCACGAGGTAGGGGCTACCACTCGGAGGGGTCAAGACTCCTGTCGGTTGCCCTTGCGCGTTCAATTCCGCCTGCAGAGGCTCCGCCGCGCCATACGGGTAGACCAGCGTCACATC
The DNA here is from genome assembly GCA_013314755.1 of Chthonomonadia bacterium. Classification (GTDB taxonomy): domain Bacteria; phylum Armatimonadota; class HRBIN16; order HRBIN16; family HRBIN16; genus HRBIN16. The sequence goes on along the minus strand of JABUFA010000003.1, from coordinate 13,242 downwards.
CCAACTTTCACCCGTGTTTTGCAAGGTAATGTCATAGGAGTGCACCCAGCCGACAGGCAAACCGGGCGAACTATAACCGTCGCCTGCCGCCAGACCGCCATAGTAATGCCGTCGCCATACCACACGCGGACCATACGGATTGTACACCAACAGGTCGTCTGTCGGGCGGTACGCCTCCACCCCGGCTGCCAGATTCACAGGGTCGCCTGCACTGGGCGCATACATCGGATATGCTCCCACCGGTGCGCACGTACCGCCACCGCCCGGAGGTTCGCCTCCCTCCCCAGGATCCGGCACGGGACAACCCGGCGGGTCAAAGGGGCAACAACCTGTCCACGGCGGCGGTGGTGGTTCCACGCCCGGAGGCGGGTCGCCCGCCTTGTTCGCCTTGCCCCAACTGAACGCGCAAAAGCCAAACAGCAGCCCTGTCAGTATTAGAACAATACCTGAACGTCGCATCTGTGGCCCTCCCTCTTAACGAACCGTGCGCACCGCCGACACACTACTGCGCTCTAACTGCTGTGCCAGTCGTTGCAACTCCGCCAGCCTCTGCTGGCGCTCCTGTTGGCGAACTAATGCCTGACGCATCGCCGTCAGCGAACGCTGCGCCTGCGCCAATAACGCTGCATTGCCCGCATCCGCCAGACGTTCCGGACGCCCTAATCCCTGTTCCAGTGCAGCGACCGAACGTGGCACATTGCCCAATCGTGCCCAAATCGCTCCTTGCCACAGCCACGCCCGTTCCGGCAACGCGTTCCCCAGCGCCAACGAGCGAAGCACTATCCCCTCGCCCGACTCGCCGAATTGCTTCACCGCCTCGAACGCCTGCAGCGCCTCGCCATACCGACGCTGCCGATACAGGCTGACGCCCAGCGCATACCACGCTTGCGCTAAAACTACCGGAGAGACCCCCTCCTTCATCGCCACAATCGTCCGATAGTGGGGTTCTGCCCCTTGCGGGTCGCCTTGATACAAAAACGCTTCTCCCACTCCCAGCCAAGCGTAGGCTGCCGCGGTACGCGCCACCTCGTCTGTGCGTGCGGAAAGGTACTTGGCAATCTGCAGCAGCCGCGTCTTTGCCGCCTCCAGAAGCTTGTATCGCTCCTCCCCAGACACGGGCGGCTCTGCCCAAAAACGGGAGAGATACACAAAGCCCGTTTGCAGCAACGCCTCCGCTGCGATGTCGGGTTTTGCCAGTGGGTCATCTGCCACCTGCTGGAACAGCCTCTGCGCCTCGTCGAACTGCCTGTCGTTGAGGCGATAGTAGGCGACCATCCAGCGCGCCTCCACCCCCGCAGCGGTGCGTGGGTAGTCCTGCATCAACTTCTCAAACAGTGAACGCGCTTCTTCCCGTTTGCCCTCGCTTTTGATGGCGTACGCCTGTCGGAGCAAGCTGTCGGGGTCCGTGGCGGTATCTTGCTGGAGATTTAGGCTAACGAAGGTGTACGGCCCGGCGAAGGGAGCTGTACCCCCCCCGTTGCTGGGAGACTGGAGAAGCACATGAACACGATTGCTATGGCAATTGATGCTTTCATGCTCACTCTCCCACGATACGGTTTGTTCTATTATAACACAAGATTTGTAACACTGCAAGCCTTTTTGCGAGGATACGCGGAAAATCTTCCAACCCCGCCCCTATCCGTAAACCCACCGGTTTTTCCCAAAAACCGTGAAACCTTCGGGCACAGAGGGCACCTTTTTGCCTTCCTTTCCGTATATACTGTATGAGCCCTGCTGCAGGAACGGCACCGTTTGACACCGCGCAGGGCTTTCGGTATACTATCGCACGGTGGTTTTTGCCACAAAACCCATATCACGGGCGCCAACCAAAAGGAGGCAAGGTATAACCGATGGAGTCAGCCATCAAAATCGAAGGTCTCACCAAGGAGTACCTGAACAAAACAACAGGCAAAATGGTCCGCGCTGTGGACGACCTGCATCTGGAAGTATATAAGGGAGAAATCTTCGGATTCTTAGGACCCAACGGCGCGGGCAAAACCACAACCATTAAAATGCTGCTCGGGCTTATCTTCCCGACCCAGGGCGATGCCTGGATTTTCGGTAAGCCCATCGGCGATGTGGGAGTCAAAAAGATTATCGCCTACCTGCCGGAAAGCCCCTACTTCTACGAGTACCTCACCGGTCGACAGGTGCTCGATTTCTACGCGCGCCTGTTCGGCATCCCTGCCAGCGAGCGCAAGAAGAAAGTAGATGCCCTGTTGGAGATGGTGGGGCTGTCGCGCGACGGGGACAAAACCCTGCGCAACTACTCGAAGGGAATGTTGCAGCGCATTGGCGTCGCGCAGGCGCTTATCAACGACCCCGAACTGCTTTTCCTGGATGAGCCGACCTCCGGGCTGGACCCGATGGCGCGTATCGAAATCCGTGACCTGATTATCCGCCTGAAACAGCAGGGCAAGACGGTGTTCCTCAGCTCGCACCAGCTGCTGGAAGTGGAGCTCATCTGCGACCGCGTGTCCATTCTCAACCGCGGCAAGCTGTTGAAGGCGGGTAAGCTGGATGAACTTCTACCCAGTGGACGGGTGGAAATCGTTGCCGAGAACGTGGATGATGGCGTCGCCGAGAAGATTCGCGCGCTGGGCGGACAGGTTCAGCGCCAGGACGGGCGCGTGATTGTACACCAGCCAGACGACGCCTCTGTTAACAGGGTGGTGGACATCATCCGAGGCGCCAACGGCGTCATCCGCTCGCTAATCCCACAGCGTCGCACTCTGGAAGAGCTCTTCGTTTCCACGATTGAGGAGGTCGAAAAGAAATGACGGCAGTACTTGCTATCGCTTACAACACCGTGCGTGAGGCGTTGAGCCGGCGTGTGGTGTTGCTGTTTCTATTTGGGGCACTGGTACTGATTGTTCTGTCGCCCCTGTTCAGCTTCCTCTCCCCGCGCGAGGAGCTGACCCTGCTTAAAAGCCTGGGGCTGGGCGTTATCCAGCTCGCATCTATGTTCATCTGCATCGTGATGGGCATCTCGCTGATACCCGCCGAGATAGAACGCCGCACCATCTATACCGTGCTTTCCAAGCCGGTTCAGCGATACGAGTTCGTGCTGGGCAAGTTTCTGGGTGGTATCCTCACCATGCTGTTCAACATCCTGTTCATGGGCATTGTCTTCTTCGTGGTGGTGGCATGGCGAGGCACGCCCAAACAGGCTCTGGACCTCTGGAAGGGGTTTCTGATGATTTTCTTCCAGATGAGCATCCTGGTATCGCTGGCGATTTTCTTCTCGGTGTTCCTGACCCCCTTCGTGAACTTCTTCATGTCCCTGGGGGTGTACATCATCGGTACGCTTTCCAGCGTCACCGAGTCGCTGATGAAGGGCGAGAACCGCACCATCATCCAGAAGGGCATCGGTGCTGTGCTCCACTACCTTCTGCCTAACTTCGGCAACTTCAACATCCAGAACAAGATTATCCACCCGGAGACGCGCATCATCAACGAAGGGGTGTACTACATCCAGAACATCGGCTATGCCATCCTGTATATCGCGGTTCTGCTGATTATCGCGGTCATCATCTTTGACCGGCGCGAGGTGTAAGCCATGCGACGCACGCAGCTTCTACTTGTCGTTATCGTACTGTGGGCGCTGAGCGCGGCACTGCAAACCGCGATTGACCCCCACCGCAAGCAGTTCGAGCCGAAGGTGCAGGGACTGTTCGGTAAGATGACCGGACTGCCCACCGAGTACATCTTCGGCACGATGCTGGGCTTCCGCGAGGTGGTGGCAGGTGCGCTGTGGATACGCGCCGACTCCTTCTTCCACGAGGGCAACTACGACGCCATCCTGCCCATCATCCGACTGGTGACGTGGCTGGACCCGCATAATCTGGACGTATACAGCACCGGCGCGTGGCACATCGGCTATAACTTCACCGATACCGAACAGCGCTCCGACCGACGCTACCTCTCCGCCGCGCTGAAACTGCTGGAAGAGGGCGTGGAGAACAACCCGGATGTGTACGACATCTACTTCGAGATGGGCTGGATGTGGTACGACAAAATCAAGCAGGCGCACAACTCGGTGCAGTGGTTCCAGAAGGCATACGAGTTCCCCGACCGCCCCGACGAGTACTCACCGGGTATCCCGCCCGCTCGAAGGCACATGCTGGCTCACGCATGGGAGAAAGCCGGGCTGATCGACCAGGCACTGCTCACCTGGCAGGACATCCTGCAGAGGCACGAGCAGTACGCGAAGGCGCATCCGAAAGAGTTCATGGCGAAGGTGAACGTGGACGTCGCCAAGCACAATTACTCTCTCACCGAACTGCGCAACTACAACCGTTATCTCAAACAGCCGCCGGACACCCAGCCGCCCATCGACGTCAAGTTCGACGTGAAGGTGCGCGTGGTGGAGCCCAAGATTATCGAGGTCTCCGGCACGGTGGACCTGGGCAACTACTTTGACCAGCAGATGCAGAAGATGGACTTCCGTCCGGGGCGTGTGGACGTCGTCCTGCGCGATGAGGGCTATAAGTCCTCCATCCTGCCTACCGACGAGAAGGAGGCAGGAGAGGTCTGGCGGCAGAAAGTGTTCACCTTCGAAGTGCCCGACGTGACCATCATGCAGGAGCAGATAGCCATCATCAAGGGCAAGTTCAAGCGCAAGATCGACATGAGCAAAGACCCAATGATGTACAGCTTCAAGGCTCCGCGCTATGTGGTCACGGTACGGTTCAACCCGCTGTATGCGCCGCCGCAAACGCAGGACCGCATCGGCTGGCGTGGCGAAGGGTTGACGGACAAGCGATACCTGCGCGTGGACGAAGTAACCACTGTGGATAAAGACGGCAAGCGGTACACCGTGCCCGTGCGCCGCGTGCGCAAGCACCTGCTGTTGACGCGCGAACAGCTACTCAGCGGCAAGGGCGAAGCCACCGACTACCCGGTGCAGGAATAGACCTGCATGTGTTAAAATAGTGATAGAGTAGCCGTGCTAGCCGGGGAGCTAGCGGTGCCCTGTACCCGCAATCCGCTATAGCGGGGGTGAACTCCTGCCCGCGGTGGCGTCTTGTGGGCAGTGCCTGCGTAAGTGGCGTTGATGGTTGGGCGCTGCGCAACGGGTGGCGTGCCAACCCCGCCAGGTCCGGAAGGAAGCAACGGTCCGCACGTTCCCCGTGTGCCGCAGACCTACCCAGCCGGAGTTAACTGCGCAGGTCGACACCCGGAAGGCGTCCATCAACGGCAGGTGCACGGCTACTCTATTACTGACGTGGTGACTGGTTTCCCCGAACATGTCCAGAACAAGTACGATAAAACGTTACCGGCTTCTGCTCTTTTGCCTGTGCTTTGCCTTCCTGCCGGCATGGCTCGCCCGGGCGGAAGAGCGCGAGGTACGTATCCTAAGTGGAAAAGTTCTGCTGGCAGGCACACTGACCATACCCGATGGCGTTTCGCAGGCGCCTGCCCTGCTGATGATTCCGGGCAGCGGCTCGGTGGATCGCAACGGCAACGGCGACGGACTGAAAACCGACCTCTACCGCCAGCTGGCTCAACGGCTGGCACAGATGGGCTACGCCACCCTGCGCTACGATAAGCGCGGCATCGGCGGCAGCCAGCTCCCCCAAGAGGAACAGAACAACACCTCTCTGACGCAGATGGCGCTGGACGCCGTGGCCGCATATAACTTCCTGCGCCAGCAGGCTGGGATTGACCCCCAGCGGGTGGGCGTGCTGGGCTATGAGGACGGCGCTTTGATTGGTATGGCTCTGGCGGGCGAACTGCCGAACCCCCCAAAGGTGCTGGTATGCCTTGCCCCGCCCGGACGCACGCCTGCCATCATTCTGCGCGAGAACCTCCAGCAGCGATGGCGCAGTGAGGGACTCTCGCCGGACAAGATTCAGAAACGGCTTGGAGACTTTGACGCCGGCATCGCCGCCCTGTATTATCGTTTGCCTCTGCCTCCTCTGCACGAGGACGTCGCGCCCTATTTCATGATGCCCGACCGCCCTTACCTGCAGGAGTTCTACTTCGAAAACCCGGTAGCACGGCTGAAGGCGGTGAAGGTCCCCGTGCTCTTGCTTTACGGCGAGATGGACAGGCGGGTGTCGCCCAAACAGGACGGCGAACTGCTGTTCCAGCAAGCACGTAGCGCAGGAAACAGTAAAGTGGCATTGAAAATAATCCCGGGCACGGCTCATGCGTTCAAGGTGGCGCCGACAGGCGACACCCAGGACATCCTGACGAATCCACAGGTTCCTCTCGCGCCCGGATTGATAGACGCGCTGAAGGAGTGGCTCTCTGCCAACCTGTAACGATGGCACACATCGCACTCTATAGAAAATACCGCTCGCAGACGTTTGAGGACGTCATCGGACAGCTGCACGTCACGCAGACCCTGCAGAACGCCGTCCGATCTGGGAAGGTCGCCCACGCTTACCTGTTCTGCGGTCCGCGCGGCACGGGCAAGACCACCACCGCCCGCCTGCTGGCAAAGGCGCTGAACTGCGAGCAAGGTCCAACCCCTACCCCATGCAACCGGTGTGCGATGTGCGTGGCTATCCGCGAAGGCAGGGCGGTGGACGTGATAGAGATGGATGCCGCCTCCGAGACGGGCATCGATGACGTGCGTGAAACCATCATCGAGAACGCGCAGTACATGCCCCAGCAAGCCCGCTACAAGGTGTACATTATCGACGAGGTGCACGACCTGTCCACCAAAGCCTTCGACGCCCTGCTGAAAACGCTGGAGGAGCCACCGCCCCATGTGGTGTTCGTGCTGGCAACCACCGAGGTTCAGCGCGTGCCGATTACTATCCGCTCGCGATGCATCCGCTTCGACTTCCGCCGCGCCACCCTGCAGGACCTCATCCTGCGCATCAACACCGTGCTGGAACGAGAGGGCTTGACCGCCGAGCCAGAAGCCGTTCAGGCAATCGCCCGCGCGGCAGATGGTTCGTTCCGCGATGCGCTGAGCCTGCTGGAGCAGGTGCTGGCTTATGCGGATGGACACGTGGACTACGAGACCGTGCGCTCGGTGCTGGGCATCGTAGACGAGGAGGCGGTTGGCGCCGTAATTAATGCCGCCGCACGGGGCGACGTGGCAAAAGCGCTGAGCGCAGCCGACGAGATGATTCGCCGGGGAAGCAGTGTACGCACCATTCTGGAAGCCATCGCCCAGCGGGTACGCGACCTGCTGTACGCGCGCGTGGGGGCACTGGACGAAAGCCTGCCCACAGCAGACCTCGCCGCGCTGAGGGCACAGGCGCAGCACTTCACCCCGGACACACTAAGCAGGATGCTGGACATTCTGGTACGCGCGCAAGCGCAACTGCGCAACGTGCCGCAACAGCGCATCCTGCTGGACATGGCGATGGTGCAGATAGCGAGCGCGAAGAACGAGAAGGCGGAAAGCGAGCCAGCGCGAAAGACACAACCGACCGCGAGTATTCCACCGTCGGAACCCACCCCCGTGGAAGTGAAAAAACCGGAGCCGGCGCCGTCTCCCGCGCCAGGAGCGTCAACCCAGCCGGCGGAGAGCGAGCCTGCCCCCATGCCCGCCGATTCCACCACCGCAACGCAAACGGATGCGGACGCCCTCGCCCTGTTGAAGCTGGTTCAGGGGCGATGGGACCAGATTATCGCCCGGGTAGCCGAACGCAGCCGAGGCGGCGCAGAGGTTTTGCGCGATGCAACGCCAGTGCGCATAGAGGGGGAGAACGTGATTGTTCTGCGATTCCAGAACGAGTTCCCCTATTCGCAGATGCAGTCAGAGAAACGGCGCCAGTTTGTGGAACAGACCATCTCGCGCGTGCTGGGAGGCAGGTCGGTCAGCCTGCGCTGTGAACTGCATCGCGCGAACGCCTCGCAGACGGGGAACAAAAACACACAGGATAATGAACCGATTGATGGTGAACAATACGCGCAGGAAGTGGCACAGACTTTCAACGGCTATATTGAAATCGAAGGAGGTTAGCAATGCGTAATCCTTTTGGCGCGAACCCGCGCGACCTCCAGCGAATGCTGGAACAGACTATGCAGGAGATGCAAAAGGCGCAGGAAGAGCTGAAAAACCTGCGAGTGGAATCCTCTGTGGGCGGCGGCGTGGTCAAAGCGGTGGTGGACGGCACAGGCGAACTCATCTCCATCCAGATTAACCCGATAGTGGTGGACCCGAATGACGTGGAGATGCTTCAGGACCTGATTGTCTCTGCTGTGAATGAAGCCCGCGAGCAGGCAGTGGCGGAAGCCGCCAAACGCATGGCATCGCTTCCGGGAATGCCAAATCTTGACCTGGGGAACCTGTTCTGAGCGCGATGGAGTACGCCAGACCCTTAGCAAAACTGATTCGCGAACTGGAAAAGATGCCCGGCGTGGGACCCAAGTCCGCCCAGCGCATGGCATTTCATATCCTGCGCATGCCCGAAGAGGAGGCGCGCACGCTGGCGGAAGCGATACTGGAGGTGAAAGAGCGCATCACGACGTGCAAACAGTGCTTCAACTTCACCGACGAGGAAGTATGCCCCATCTGTCGCAACCCCTCGCGCGATGCCTCGGTGCTGTGTGTGGTGGCAGATGTGCGCGACCTGATGGCGATTGAGCGCACCCAGGAGTATCGCGGGCTGTACCACGTCCTGCAGGGCGTCATCTCGCCGATGGATGGCGTGGGCGCCGAGCAACTGCGTGTGCGGGAACTGCTTCAGCGATTGCAATCGGGGCACGTCAAAGAGGTCATCATCGCGATGAACCCCACCATTGAAGGAGACGCCACCGCGCTGTACCTCTCGCGCCTGATCAAGCCGCTCGGAATCCGCGTCACGCAGCTAGCACACGGAATGCCCGTCGGCGGCGACCTGGACTATGCCGACCAGGCAACACTCATTTCTGCCCTCGAATGGCGGCGGGAACTGTAGCCCCTGCTCCTCCTCTATAGTGTAACGTTCCTCTGTGCCGATAATTGTACGGAAGGCAACGCGGCACGGGCAGCCCGCCGCGGTTGCCCGCTGTGACGCGGTATAGCAGGCGGTACTGTCATTCTGATTGTCATTCTGGGCGAAGCGAAGAATTCCTGCCCTTCTTTACACCTCTCAAGATGACAGGAACGCGCGTTGAGAGGCAGTCAATATGTATGGCAGGCGCAAACTTGGCGAGATACTGGTAGACCTCGGATATATCGACCTGGCGCAGCTGGAGGAAGCCCTGCGGGAGCAACAGCAGAACGGTGGCTTGCTGGGCGAGGTACTGATACGCCTCGGCTACATCAACGCCGACCAGCTTGCCGAAGCGCAGGCAGAACAATACGACGTGGACTATGAGAAAATCTCTATCGAGGACATCGACCCCGAAGCCATTGTCCGAGTACCTGCCAACATGGCGAAAACGCTCAGAGCGCTGCCCCTGCGTACCGAAGACAATCGGCTGATTGTGGCGATGATGAACCCGCTGGACGTGGACGCCGTTGACGTCCTGCAACGCCACACAGGAATGTATATCAAAGTGGTGTATACCAACCCTGAAGACCTGCTGAAAGCCCTTGATTTCCACTACAACGCAACAGTCGCCGCCTCCGAATCACTGGATGACGTGATTTCGGGTGCAGAAGCAAGCGACGAAGGCGAGCAAGAGAACCTGGAAGACCTCCGCCGAGCCGTAGAAGACGCTCCGGTGGTACGGCTGGTGAACCTGTTACTGCTGGAGGCGGTCAACGGACGTGCCAGCGATGTGCACCTGGAACCCCGCAGGACGCATATGGAGGTGCGCTATCGCGTCGACGGCGAACTGCAGCGCGTGCGCAATATTCCCCGCCAGCTGATGGCTGCGTGCATCTCGCGTATCAAGGTCATGGCGGATATGGACATCGCAGAACGGCGCATCCCGCAGGACGGACGCATCACCATCAAAGTGGAGGGCAGACAGATAGACCTGCGCGTTTCCACTCTGCCCATCCAGTACGGCGAGCGGGTGGTGATGCGCGTGCTGGACCGCGACCGTAACATCCGCCGGCTGGACGAACTGGGCTTCTCGCCGCGCAACCTCGCAACCTTCCGCTGGCTGCTCCAGCAACCGAACGGCATCATTCTGGTCACCGGTCCCACAGGCTCCGGCAAGACCACCACACTGTATGCCGCCCTGCGCGAGATTCAATCTGAAACCCGGAACATCATCACCTGCGAGGATCCGGTGGAGTACGAGCTGGAAGGCATCAACCAGTCCAATGTGAATGAGAAAGCGGGGCTGACTTTCGCGGCGCAGTTGCGTGCTATCCTGCGCCAGGACCCCGACGTGGTGCTGGTCGGCGAAATCCGCGACCAGGAAACCGCCGAAATCGCCTGTCGCGCGGCAATGACCGGACACCTGGTGCTCTCTACCCTCCACACCAACGACGCGGTGAGCGCAATTCCGCGCCTGATGGATATGGGCGTGGAGCCGTTCCTCATCAGCTCGTCGCTGATAGGAGTGGTGGCGCAGCGGCTGGTACGCGTCATCTGCCCACACTGCAAACAGGAGTATGAACCCTCTATGGCGGAAATCCGGGTTATCGGGCGCCCCGTGGAGAAGCTGTACCGAGGCGCGGGCTGTCCTGCATGTGGCGGGCGTGGTTACATGGGGCGCATCAGCGTGCATGAAATCCTTGTCGTGGACGATGAAATCCGCACGCTGACCGTTCAGCGTGTCCCCAGCACCCAGATAATGGATGCCGCCCTGCGCAAGGGCATGGTGCCCATGTCACAGGACGGCATTGAGAAAGCGATACAGGGCATTACCACCCTGGAAGAGGTCACTGCCAAGGCGTTTATCTCCTCGAACGCACCGCTTCTGGACGCGCTGGAAGCGGCGTAAGCCGGCTATGGCACGGCAACCGGCAGGCGGTTTCGCGTTCTGAGTCGCTGTGCCTCTACCGTAATCAAATTGCCCTTTACGCCAGATACTCTCAGCGTGAACCTGCCCTTTCCGTCCGCCGTGACGCTGGTACTGCCTGCAGAGACCTTCGCACCGGGCAGAGTAACGCCCTCAATGGTCACATTTTCACCCGCCCGCTCCTTTTGCCATGCCAGCACGGGCAACGCACTCTGTCGCAGAGACTCTATCGCACGGGCAACCGCGTCCCTCACCGCGTAGAGCCTGCCGGGGTCGCGGGTGTAATCGGTGTATCCGGGCGCGACCAATCGGGTATAGCCCTTCGCCCAAGCCTTCGCGTCGAAGTCCGTCAGGTTCAGCCTCTTCGCAACCTGTCGGGCGGAATCTTCCAGCAGGCAGAGGTACTCGTAATCCTCAATGCCCTCGCGCATCGCCTCGTAACGCAAACTGCTTCGCGGCGCCTCTTTGCCAGCATACACAATCCAGTTATCGCCCGGAGCCAGCTGCTGGTCAAACGGCGCATCCCAGAAATTGTATCCCCAGTGCAGGAAGCCGGTGGTTTCGGTCAGGTGGTTCAGCCAGTGCATGATGCGCGTTTTAATGAGCGGATAGTCAATCAGGCGGTTCGGGTACTGCCCCTGCGGCACCCACGCCACGTAGAACCACAGTTCCGCTCCGCGTGCCTGCACCCGCCGAAACTGGTCATACCACTGCGCTAAAAAGTTCAGTTGCGGCACCCACACCTCTAAGTAGCCTTCCAGATTGGGCACGTGGATGGCATCAATGCGGCGCAGGTCGGGCGCAAGGCGATGCACTCGCTCGGAAAGCTGTTTCCATGAATCCACATTCACCTCGATAGGTTCGTCCGCTACATGCAGAAGTGTGCGACTGAGCCACCCCTTTTTGCGCAGGTGCTCCTGAAGCGCAGGAAGCCACTCTTCCACAGGCAGCCACTCATCCTGCCCCGAGCTCTCGTTGCGGCACCTCAGCGACCACGCCACAAAGTTTTTGTCCTCCCACTGTCCATGCTCGCGTCCGCCCACGTGGTGCAGTTCAATGACTTCAAAGCCCTCCCGCAGGAAGGTTTCCACCCAGCGGTCAAACTGGCTGAAATCGTAACGCACTTTGCCGTCCGCTCCGCGAGTAGCCCGCGTGAGCGACCACGGCGTCCATATCGTGTTCTGGTGATACTGGCGCATCAGGCGAGCGGTGCGCTGAAGCACCTGCCAGAACCCTTCCGAGAGATATTCCACCCCGTGATGCCTCGCCAGCGCACCGTCGTTCATCCAGATGGTGACCTTCAGGCGCGGTCGCTGAGGGAAGGCAAAGTCGTACACGGTAAGACGCACAGGAACCTGTATCGCGCCCCCTCGCAGGCGAACGGTGACCGTTCCGCGGTACTCTCCTGCAGGCGTGCGGTCGGGAATCCGCCACTGCACGTATATCGGCTGGTTCTGGTCGGGCTGAAGGTCTATCGCCTCCTGCTCCAGCAGACCGTCGGGGAAGTCGGCAGGCGCTTTGCGCACCAGTTCCTCTTCGGGCGTCGCCGTTGAGTTTTTCCCCACGCGATGGTACTCCACGAACGCATACCAGAACGCGGACGCTGGGATAGTGCCTCTTCCTCCCTGCCTCTGCAGGGGCGAGCACTCCACGCCCTCCACTCGCTCATCCACCGCTGGGCGCAGCACAATCTGCGCTCCCACCCACTGATTGCGTGCCGCGGACACCCGCACCTCACGCTGAACACTAACGGGCGGCGGCGTGTCGCGGAACACATTGTGCAGGGCGTGCGTGCACCACCACCCCACACCGGGCTGGACAGTCGTCAGCAAAAGGGTCAGGATAAACATCCTCCACGCGCCTCCAGTGACTTAATGTGTACGCTGGATTCGCAGAGGGGGAGGTTCTGTCCTGCAGTGCTGTCGAGTCCAGCTGGATGGTGAATCTCCCGGTGAGCCAGCCCTCACCCCGACGTGGGGAGAGGCGAGTCTCCCCTTCCCTCGCAGGGAAGGTGCCGGGGGTTAGGTCAACAACCGGCTCGGCAGGAGCCTCGCCCTCCATGGATGATACCCCTCTCCCAACCTCTCCCCGACGCGGGGAGAGGCGGCGATCCTCATACTGGAGGGCGAGCCTCCCGGTGAGCCGTCAACCTCCCCTGAACGGAAGATTTTTCGAAAAATTTCTCCAAAACACCCCAAAATCTATTGGCTCTGATAAACATACCTGCTATACTATATCCGAAACATGTAGCACAGCTCCCGCAGTGGGTTTGGGAGAGCCAAGACACTTTCTCAATAAAACACAAAGGAGGGTGCTTTAAGATGCTGAGACGCTTTCCGTTTGTGCGTACACTCGCAACGGTATGCATCCTGAGCCTCACGGTGCAAATCGCTGCACCAGTCCTCTCCGCTCCCCAATTGGCTGTGCGGG
>JABUFA010000041.1 GCA_013314755.1 Chthonomonadia bacterium | reverse complement strand
TCGCAGGTGAGCGACTTCTGTTTCCAGAGCACTCAGACGCCTGAGCAGTTCCTCAATGGTTGGTGTGTTCTTGCGCATGGCAAGAGTTTACCACATCTTTGGTGAAATGAGTAGGTAGGTAGTTACGGCGATGGTATAATATGCCAGGAGGCGGCACCGAGATACTTATACACACATCTCGGATTGCACCACGTTTCCTGCGGAGGATTCGATGAACAGCGCACAGCCCGAGTTGGTAGGGAAAGCGCTAAGCTGGTTGGAAAGCCTGATTGAGGAGATCAGCCACGACCCCTCTTATGCCAAGAGCGGGGAAGAGGCTTTACTACGCATTAAGTTTGAAATAGAACGGCTTGCACAGCCGTTGAAAAATGCAGTGCTGCAAGCTTTGACACTTTGGCTGGAAAGCACGGATGAGTACAGGTTTCACGCTGCTTTGATTTTGATTGAGCAGTTGCAAGCGGTAGAGTTGGCGCCACAATTGAGGCGGATATTGGGCGAGGGAAATCTCAAGCAGCGGCAGTTGCCTGAAGACTGGCGAGAAAGTTTGAGAGACACATTAGACAGACTGCTCGGCTGACCTATATGCCCCATATATTTTCGCTTTTCTATAAGCCCCTGAAGCCAGCGCAGGGGTTGTTCAGATAGCGCTGGAGATAGAGGCTATGCTTCCCTGCCCCGAGCGCTCGGCGGGCTGGGCGTGGGTATACTGAATGCTGCCGACGACCTCGCGGGCGGCGGTCTCCGACGGGCAGAACACCGCTGAAGAAGCCTGCAAAAAACCAACAGCGATCTTAACAAGAATCTCACCTACTCCCGAAAGCGCATCCAGTACACCACCCACGCCGCTATCGTCAGCCAGCCTGCGCGGGGAATGGGCAGAAAACCTGCCACGAGCAACGCAATCACCACCGCCATCTGCCACTAGGCTATCTCCTGATCCACCGCATCCAGTATCCACCACAGCACAAGCAACAGACCTGTCAGCAGCCAGAACACGATGGACGGCACCAGATAGGGTCCCAAAAACCACAGCAGGAACAAGCCCCAGCCGATCCATCCCCACGAACCGCCAAAGAAGGAGACCACATCCATACACCATTCTCGCATGGTGCAACCCTCCAGAATTGAATGACAAGGCTCTTGCGCCCAAGCCTCTCTGGATGCTCTCATCCTACTCGGTAGCATGTCAGTTTGTCAATAGCCATCCTGATACGAACACTCCATTTGGGCAATAGCGATGTGCATCTGCGGAGGCTAACCTGCGGAGGCAGGTTTCGTTCTGTGTTGCCTGCGATTTCCAATCGCAAGGGCAGACTAAGAAGAAAAACCACTTCTGCGGAGAGGTACTGCCCTCAGTTCAGTTCCTCGCGCAGCTCCTCAGGAGCGTAGCTGACGACAGGTACCCCATACTGTGCCAGCACTTCCAGAAAAGCACGTTTGGAGTAGCCCGCAAGACGCGCCGCCTGACCTATGCTCAAACGCCCCAGCTCATACAGCTTGATGAGGAGCAACAGGCGTGCTTCCTGCTCCGATACGTCCGACGGTAGTTCTATCTGTACGGTTGCTGTTTTCATGCCGATTCACTCATCCCCAATCGCGCCGAAGTTGCGCACCAGGATACCGAAGTCGAACAGGGTGACCTCCACATCTCCGTCCAGGTCGGCATCTGGGTTCCATCCGTTGTCGCCGGGCATCGTGCCGAACGCAGACACCAGCTGCCCAAAGTCAAACAGCGTCACCTCGTTATCGCCGTCGATGTCCCCGTTGGTCAGCGTGAAGTTCGCTATGGTATCGCCCGTGATGGAGACGTCCGTCAGCGTCTGTCTCAGCCAGTGAGAAGCCTTCGCGGACAGGTCGTAGATGCCGCGCAGCAGCGTCTGGAACGAGTATCTACCCTCCTCGTCAAGGCTGACCACGTGTGTTTCCAGGGCGTCGGTGCTCCCCGGGTTGCGTATCTCAATGGTCACCGGTATGCCTGTCCTGTCGCCCTCGTAGTCCCTCAGTTCCACCGTACCGCTCACGGTGACGGTTGCCCTGCCTTCAATGGTGAAGGCGAGGTCCTGTTCGGTGAGCCAACCTCCGCCCACGGGGTTACCGCCAAAGCCCCAGCCGCCACCCGGGTTGTGCAGATAGAACGGCTCGCCCAGTGTGGGACTGGTGCGCAGCCAGAACCACTGCCCGCCGTCGTTGCCCGTGCCGTCGTTGTTGAGGTCAAAGGGACGCCGAACCCATGCGCTCAGGTAGTAGGTGCCTGGCGGCAGGTAGAAGCCGTTCAGTTCAAACACCAGGTTCGCTCGCCTGCGCAGGGGCCACTCTCCCGGCTCCAGCACCACCTCTGTGCCCATCGCCACCACGTCTATCACATCCACATGCGGCGCAGGCGAGATGGACAGATATACGCCTAGGTTGTAGGTGGGGTTGCCCTGCTCGCTGCCATAAACCGTCACGCGGTCAATCCACCAGCCGGGTTCAGGCACGGTGAAATCGTCAAACAACCAGACCGAATAGATGCGGTTTGCGGTGTCGGTGAAATCCTGAGCGGGGCTGCCCCGACTGACACCATCCCAGGGCTGATCCCACAGCACCTCGGCGCAAACTACGGAGACACCAAGTGCCAGCGCCAGCAACAGCGATGCAAGCCACTTCATCAAAACCTCCTCCTTTCTCCCAAACCTGTCAGGGTTTGATGGAATCGAAATATCTCCTCACCGGCTGGCGGTACTCGGGAGGCACGGTTTCGCGCTGGAGAGCGCTTTCCGCCGCCCGCCGGTACTGGATGTACACTTCGTAGCTGGGCACTCCACTGCTCACCGCCTCGGGAGCGCCGCGCGTGACAAAGGCAGGTGTCTCGCCAGGTCCACTGGCAACACCGGGCACCTGCGTGAATTTGCCACCTTTTACGTTCAAACGCGCCGTATCTTTGTCCTGCTGGGCGCGGTATTCCAGCTTCTCCAGTTTGGGACCGGTAGCAGGCATTCCCGGTCCGCCGCCGAAGCGTTTTTCATACGAGTTCATTGCCACAGGCAACCCGCCCAGCTCCCCCTTCAGCGAGGCAAGCAACGCTGCCATCTCCGCCCACTGGCGCGCATCCAGCGCGCACGCACCCGCGGACAGTCAAGTACCGCCCGCCTTCTGAATCCATTTCACCGCCTGCTGCAGGTCGCCAACCTTGAGGTTCTTCAACGCTTCCTGAAGCTCTCTGGCGGCGGCATCCAGCTGCGTGCCCTGCAGAGCCTGCGCCAGCTGGCGCATCAGCTCTTCCAGCTTTTTGCGCTCTTCGGGAGAAAGACGGTTCCACTGTTGGGCAATCTGGTTCAGCAGCTCGCCCAGCTTCTGCATATCCTGCTGGGATAGCGCGAGAGCCATCTGAAGCGCCATCTCGCTGGCAAATGGCGTGGACGATTGCAATCGGTTTTGCTGGGCGCTTCGGACGGAGGCGGGGGTGTTCTGTCCGCCCTTTGTGTTCAGGGAGGCGGTTTTCAGAGTGACGCCCAGCTCCCGCTCCAGCTTCGCCTGCTGGATTTGCTGTTGCACTGTGCGAGCGCTCAGAAACTCGTTCGCGGCGCGCTGAATCGGCTTGCCTGAGTTTGCCTGCGCCAGCCTGCGCTGCTGCTCCTCCGCCTCGCGTTGCAGGCGCGACATCTTCACCAGCGCTTCGCGCTTGCTCATGCGGGCACGCTTCATCTGCTTCGCCAGCGCTTCCAGCTGGGCGGCAAGCCGACGCATCTTTTCCCTGTCCTGTCCCGTTGCCTGCTTGCGCCACTCTTTCGCCAGCTGTTCCGCGCGTTCTCCTGCCTGGCGCATGGCTTGCTTCTGCTCGCGCACCTGCGGCGACTGGAACCATACGATGTCGGGCGCGAACCAGAGGAAGGCGGCTAACGCGCTGACCGCCAGCGCACCCCAGAAAGCACCGGGCAGGGGAACCCTCGCCAGGTTCCGCAGGTCCAAAGATTGGGCGTGGCTCTCAGCGTCCTGCATCTGCAGGTGTTCCATTTCGCCCTGCGCCTCGCGACGGGAAAGCCAGTGTGCGGTGCTCAGTCGCTCCTTCGTCTGCGCCTGCCGGTCTAACCACAGAGCAACCTGCTCCTCGCTTAACCGGCGCGTTGCCCCGAACACCAGTCCCGCCAGCGCGAGAGCGAGCGTGACGCCCGCCGGATAGGCGTAGTGAACGTCCCACTGCAGTGTCCACGCCAGCGCAAGCCACAGTGCGCTTGCCGCCGCGCCCGCAAGCCATCCCCAGCATATTCCGCGCAGGATATAGCTTGCCCGGGCACGCCTGGCGGTGTATCGGATAGCCTTCTGCCACGTCGTGGATGGCTCCGCCAACCGTATCGCCCCCTCTGTACTCCTTTGCTTCAGTTTACACTCTATTAGCAGGACATTGCAAGCGGTCTGGTGCTATGCCAGGGAGGCGTAGCGCAGGAGACGGGCAACTCCTACCATCTGGCTCGCCGTCAGGCTCTCCTTGTCCGCATACGCCCGCTCAATATCGCGGTACAGCAGCCCAGCCACTTTCCGGGGCAGTACCCTGCACAGCGCCAGCCAGATACCCCCTGCACCGGGCATGTACTCCGCTCCGTCCTCGCGCCCGCTCACCTCGCCAGCCCACGTGCCATCGGCACGGCTAACCTTTAATAACCAGGTGTTCGCGAACCGCTCGGCGTCCTGACGGTTAAAAACAAGTCTCTCCGCGATACACCGTACGGCAAAGTCCACATTCAGCGAGGCGTGCGAGATGTCTTCGCTTCCGCGGTCATCGGCATCCAGCTTGGGCCAGTATGCCCAGTCGTACAAGCGCGGGTCGCCCTTGCGCAGGCGATTTCGGAAGAAGCGCGCCAGCCTCTCTGCCTTATCGCGATAGGCGGGATTGCCCGTTGCCCGCCACATCTCTATCAGCACACTGCCCATCGCGTTCTGCTGGTTCAGCGGAAGCACATTTTGCAGATGCGGACTGTAGTAATAGCCCTCGTCGCGGGCGGCGCCGTTGCGCCAGTATTGGTCGGCGTCGCGGATGCACTCCTCAATCCGCTGGCGATACTCTTCCGCCTTCGCGCCGAACTCCCGCTGAAGCCACCGGTCTGCCTTCACCATCCGCACAAACTCGGCAGGTCCGAGCGTAATCATGCCGGTATGCACCGTCCACACATGCCACTTGCCCCGCGAGTATCTAACGGCGCCCCAGCCAGCCAGCGGTCTGCCGGCGTAGGCGTCGGCAATCCCCCGCACGTCATCTCGATTGCGCAGCACGCGGTCGAAGTGTTCCACCAGTCTGCGCAGGTAATCGCGGTCGCGAGTGGCGCGATACATCTCCATGTAGGCAATCAGGATATATGACTCTGCCCATGCCAGCTGTCCGTTGTCGTTGGTCTCTTCCGAATAGCCCCTGCCTCCATTGATGGCGCGGTCGTTGCGGTCGAACAGCTGGCGCAGTTGCTGACGCCTGTCCATGCGTCATCCCCCTTCCTCCGTCGCTTGGCACATGGTTTGTCCACAAAGCTACCTTTGTCCTGCCTGCAAAGAGAGGGAAAACGGTTTGACTTTCAGAAAGGTAAGCAGGGGCAAGCAGGAATCGATGTGCGGGACATATAATTAGTGATGCAAAGTATTAGGGGCACAGGGGGGGCGACGTATATGGAATGCGAAACCTTCTCAATTCTGGCGAAAATATCCGACCTCACGGTGGAGCGTCATATCCCCTTCAACGTGATGTTCGAGCTGACGCACCGCTGTAACACGCGCTGTAAGCACTGTTACCAGCACCATCCGAAACGCGCCGACGGCGAGCTGAGCACCGAAGAGTGGTGCAGAGTGATGGACGACCTGGCGGAAGCAGGCACGCTGTATCTGACGCTGACCGGTGGGGAGGTGCTGTTGCGCAAGGACTTTTTCCAGATTGCCCGCTACGCCCGCAAGAAACGCTTTGCGCTGAAGATATACACCAACGGCACGCTGATTACGCCCCCCGTTGCCCAGAAGATTGCCGACCTGCGCCCCTTCACGGTGGAAATCAGCGTGTACGGCTCCAACGCCGAAACGCACGACGCCATGACGCAGGTAAAGGGCAGTTTTGACCGCGTCATCCGCGCGGTGAGGTTGCTCGTTGGGCTGGGTCAGCGCGTGATCCTGAAGTGTCCGCTGGCAACCTCCAGCTTTGGGCAGTACGAAGACATTATGCAGATGGCGCAGGAGCTCGGTGCAGAATATCGCTTCGACCCGACCATCGCGCCCATGAACGACGGCGACATGTGCCCCACGAACCTGCGCATCGGCGTGGAGGAGCTGATGAAGCTGTATGATGACGAACGGGTGTTTAAGAAAAAGGGCCTGCCCTCTATGGGACCGAACGACAAGGTGAAGATGTGCGATGCGGGGCGCAACAGTCTGGCGATTAACCCGTGGGGCGAGGTGTATCCCTGCGTGCAGATGCTCATCCCGTGCGGCAACGTGCGTGAAAAGTCTATTTTAGAGATATGGTACGGCTCTCGCGAACTGCGCCATCTGCGAAACATCACCCCCGACGACCTGACGCAGTGCCAGAGCTGTGAAGTGAAGCAGTATTGCAGCCGCTGTCCCGGACAGGCTCTGCTGGAGGACGGCAGCTTGACCGGCTGCCAGAGTCGGGCGAAGGTCATCGCCCGTATCCGCAAACGTCTGGCGGAACAGCAGACAGCTCGGCAGGGTGGCAATGCTCTCCTGCGCGTAGTGGCTTAACGATACAGCATTACCCTAGCACGTGACCGCAAATCCGAAGCACGTGTCCGTACTCTGCAGGGCTGGGCTGAGGGCGGCTCAGCGTCTGCTCTTCCGCCAGCTTGAGGGCAATACGCTGGGCGAACGCACGGTCGCCCGCCCCTGTTGCCGCCATGCCCCACCAGACCAGCACACCAGCGTCGCCCGTCTCCAGTGCACTCTCCCACCTCTCGCGAAACTGCCGGTGCAGATAGGCAAACAACCTCTTGCGTGTGGCGGAAGGGGGTAGCCAGGCGATAGCCATTAACTGCGCCATCACGTCAGGGTACCATCGCTCCAGTCGGGTCTCGTGGACGCCGTTTTCGTGCATCGCCCACGCATAGTATCCCTTACCGTTGTGATACAGTATCTCATCTATCGCCTGAAGAGTGCGCTCACCGAGTTTCTTCAACCTCTGCGCCTCCGTCCTGTGTCCTGCTGTCTGTGCCAGCCACGCCGCGCTCTGCCAGCCGCGCACCACCTCCACGTTGTCCATCAGATACTTGACGCGGTAGCCCGGCTTTGCCCAGGTCAAGCCGTCCTCCTGAAGGGTGAGCCGGATCGCTCCGACCACTTTGTTCACCGTGGGATATATCGCCGATAATAGCCGGCGGTCTCGCGAGGCTTCAGTATAGCGATGCATGGCTTCGAGGTAGGTAGCGGCATACGAGTCGGTCGAGTCGCAATCGCCGGTCGGTTCCAGTTTGCCATCCCGCAGGCGGTAGTCGTCTATGGTGTCATCGGGGTTGAGGTGGTCTGCGTACCACTTCAGCCATTTTGCCGCCGCCTGCAGGTGTGCCGGCTCGCGCGTGTGCGGATATGCGGTCATCAGACCGATAACGGCGAGGTTGGCAAAGTAGGGGATCAGCGAATTGGACGGCTGGGCGGCGGGAGCCATCAGAATCGCCCCGTCTTCGTGCTGACGTTGCAGGATGGCTTCCGCCGCCCGCTTCATCACGGGCTTCAGCCGTTCGGCTAAGTGCCCATCTCCCATGAGGTCAGGTACTCCTGCTGTTCGGGGGTCAGCGTGTCGATGCGGATGCCCATGGCGTCCAGCTTCAGGCGGGCAATCTCCCGGTCCAGCTCTATCGGCACGCGGTACACCTGTTTCTCCAGCTGGTCGGCGTGCTGATGGATGTACTCCGCGCTCAGCGCCTGGTTGGCGAAGCTCATGTCCATCACGCTGGCGGGATGTCCCTCTGCCGCCGCGAGGTTAATCAGCCTGCCCTCGCCCAGCAGGAATATCTTGCGCCCGTCCGCCAGCACATACTCGTCCACGAACTCGCGGATGCGCCGCTTGGATACCTTCATGCGCTCTAAGGCGTCTATGTCTATCTCCACATTGAAGTGCCCGGAGTTCGCCACGATCGCGCCCGACTTCATCACAGCGAAATGTTCCTCGCGAATCACGTGGATGTCGCCCGTCAGGGTTACGAACACATCGCCCACACGCGCGGCGTCCGCCATGGGCATCACCTGATAGCCGTCCATCACTGCCTCCAGCGCACGCAGGGGGTCGGTCTCGGTGATAATCACATGTGCGCCCATGCCTTTCGCCCGCATCGCCACGCCGCGCCCGCACCAGCCGTAGCCAGCCACCACCACCGTGCGCCCAGCCAGCAGGATATTGGTCGCCCGCAGGATGCCGTCAATGGTGCTCTGTCCTGTGCCGTAGCGGTTATCAAAGAGGTGTTTGGTGTCGGCGTCGTTCACTGCGATGATGGGATAGCGCAGGACGCCATCCTTCGCCATCGCCCGCAGGCGGATAACGCCGGTGGTGGTCTCTTCGGTGCCGCCGCGCACGCCGGCAAGCAGTTCCTGCCTTTGCGAGTGCAGGGTAGAGACCAGGTCCGCCCCGTCGTCCATCGTGATATGTGGCTGTGTATCCAGAACGGCGTGGATATGCCGGTAATAGGTCTCGTGGTCTTCGCCCTTGATGGCGAAAACGGGGATGCTGTGATGCTTGACCAGCGCTGCGGCAACGTCGTCCTGCGTGGACAGGGGATTGGATGCGCACAGCGCCACCTGTGCACCGCCCGTTTTCAGGGTAATCGCCAGATTTGCCGTTTCGGTGGTCACATGCAGGCAGGCAGCAAGGCGAACGCCTTCCAACGGCTTTTCACGGGCGAACCGTTCGCGAATCAGGCGCAGAACAGGCATGTCCTGCTCCGCCCACTCGATGCGCAACTGCCCCTTATCTGCCAGCCCGAGGTCTTTCACATCGTAGTTCATGCAGAATCCTCCATCTCAGAATAGTATACGTTTCATCGCGAGAGACCGCGTTCTACGAGGTTCCTACGTGATTGTCCTTGCGCACCGGGTCAACGATAACGCCGTCGAACACCGCGGCGTTGGACTTCACGCGACAGCCCTTACCGACCACACAGCGCACCAGCATCGTGTCGCGCATGACCACCGCCCCTTCCCACAGGATGCTCTCCTGCACGGTGGCGTTGTCCTCCACCACGCAGTTATCGCCCAGCACGGTGTACTCCAGCACCTTCGCGCCCGGACCGATTTCGCAATTGTTGCCAATCACCACCGGGTAGCCGATTTCGGCGGTGGGGTCTATCTTCACATCCTTGCCAATCCACACATATTTACGCCTCTCGGGATAGGGAATGCGCAGGGACACTCTGCCCTGCATGGCGTCCACGTGCGTCTGCTGATAGGTGCGCAGGTTGCCCACGTCCTTCCAGTAAGAAGAGGTGAGGAAACCGTAGAAGGGGCGTCGTTGTTCCAGCAGGAGAGGCAGAAGGTTCGCGCCGAAGCCATAGGTCACCCCGCGTGGAATCAGGTCAAAAATCTCCGGCTCGAACACGTACACGCCCGTGTTTGCCGCGTTGGAGAAGATGACCTCGCCGCGCGGTTTCTCTAAGAATCGCGTGATGCGTCCACGCTCGTTCAGCAGGGCGATACCGTACTCCGACGGGTCGTCCACCAGAGACAGGGCGATGGTGGCAATTGCTCGCTTCTCTTTGTGGTAGCGCAGGAGGCGGGTGAGGTCCAGGTCGGTGATGTCGTCGCCACCGATGACGATAAAGGTGTCGTCAAAGAAGTGCTCGCACCGTTTGACGCTACCGGCATCACCCCACAGGCGGTCTTCTTTGGAGTAGTGGATACGCACTCCCCACTTTGAACCGTCGCCAAAGTGGCTTTCAATCTGGTCGCCCAGATAGTGCAGGTTGACCATAATCTCGGTGAAGCCGTGCCGTTTCAGCAGTTCCACAATGTGCTCCATGACCGGACGGTTCACGATGGGCACCATCGGCTTGGGCACGTTACGGGTAAGTGGGTCCAGGCGCGACCCCACTCCTGCTGCCAGAATCATCGCTTTCATGATGGATGCTCCTCCTCGAATCGCCGCACCATCGCGGCAACATAGCGAATTTGCTCCTCACGGAGGTCGGGATGCACGGGCAGGGAGAGCACCTCGTTCGCCGCGCGTTCCGCGTGGGGAAAGTCTCCCTGCTGATAGCCCAGATAACGATACGCCTCCTGCAGGTGCAGGGGAAGCGGATAATAGACAGCGGTAGCGATACCGTGTTCCTTGAGATATTGCTGCAGCGCATCGCGCCGACGATAGCGGATGGTGAACTGGTGATAGGTGTGCAGGTTGCCCGGCGCGGTCTGGGGCAGTATCGCCTTCGTGCCCTGCAGAAGCTCCAGATAGAGACGAGCATTCTGGCGGCGACGTTCGTTCCACTCGTCCAGGTAGCGCAGTTTCACGCGCAGAATCGCCGCCTGTATCTCGTCCAGACGACTGCAGTAGCCGGGCACTTTGTAAAAATAGGCTCCACCTTCTGCCCCATGCCCCCGCAACCGCCTGACGCTTCGGGCAACCTCTTCGTCGTTGGTCAGCACGATGCCTCCGTCGCCGAACGCGCCCAGATTCTTGGTGGGGTAGAAGCTCATCGCCGTGGCGTGACCGACCGCCGCCACCGGAACGCCGTTTTGCTGTGCGCCGATGGCTTGCGCCGAGTCGTTCACCAGATACAGGTTGTGCTCCTGGGCGATGCGCCACAATGCCTCGCGGTCGGTCATCTGTCCAAACAGGTCCACCGGTAACAGGACGCGGGTGCGCCGGGTAATCGCTCGCTCAATCGCTGAGACATCAATATTATAGGTATCCGGGTCGATGTCCACATAGACCGGCTTTGCGCCCAGCCGAACGATGACCTCGGTGGTGGCACCGAAGGTAAAGGGCGTGGTAATCACCTCGTCGCCCGGTCCGATGCCCAGCGCCGCCAGCGAGAGCTCCAGCGCGTCGGTACCGGACGCCACGCCGATGCCGAACCTCGCCCCGCAGTAGGCAGCAACTTCTTCCTCCAGGCGCTGAACGTTTTCCCCCAGAATAAATCGCCCACTCTCCAGCACGTGAGCAACCGCCTCATCTATCTCCTGACGCAGTGCCTGATACTGCGCCTGAAGGTCTACTATCGGTACGTGTAAACTTTCGCCCATTCAGTTCCCTCTTACCAGTTTGTTCCTAAACGGCTTTCGCGCCGGATGCATGTTCCCGCTGCGATGACTGCGTCCACAATGCGACACCCTGCGGAGATGACCACATCGCGGTCGCAGATAACGCGGGTCAGGTCTGCTCCTTCTTCTATGCGTACCCCTTCGAGCAGAACACAATCCTCCAGCACGCTTCCTCGCGCGATATGGCAGCCCGCGCCAATCACCACCGTACCGCGCAGGTGCACACCCTCCTCAACGATTGCGTTTTCACCCACATGCACGGTCGCTCCTGCATCCAGCGTAGCTCGCACCTCCGCCCCTTTCATGCACCACAAGCCTTCCGCCTGTGGCGTGCCCGGCGGAGCCACTTTCGTGCGCCCTCGCAGGATGTCATTGGTAACTCTCCAGTAGTGGCTGGGTCCCGCCACGTCCACCCAGTAGCCTTCGGCGGGAACGCCGTACAAGCCTTCACCGTGCTCGATCATACGCGGATAGATTTCACGCTCGATAGATACTATGCGCCCCTCGGGGATGCTTTCTATCACTTCCGGCTCCAGCACGTAAAAACCCGCGTTGATATAATCCCAGCCCGTTTGCTCGATGTTCGGATTGGCAGCAAGCGCTTTTTTCTGTTCTTCTGTTGGCTCTCGCCATGCCAGAACCCTGCCGTCGGCGTCCAGGTCAATCACGCCGTAGGGATTCGGACTGGGTACCGCCTTCAGGGCAATGGTCGCTCGCGCCCCACGCTGGCGGTGCTGGGCAATAATCGCGCTCAGGTCAAAGTCGGTGACAACATCGCCGTTGAACACCACAACCGCTTCCCGCCTCCACAGGCTGGCGGCGGCGTTTCGAATGGCGCCCGCTGTGCCCAGGGGCTGTTCTTCCCTGGCATAACGCATCTTCACTCCAAAGCGGCTGCCGTCGCCAAAATGGTTCTCTATCGCCTCCGCCATATAGTTGGTGGCGAACACAATCTCATCCACGCCATGCGCCTTTAACAAAGCCACCTGATACTCCAGCAGGGGTCGGTTGAGAATGGGCATAAGAGGTTTCGGACGGGTGTAGGTGAGCGGACGGAAACGAGTACCAAACCCACCGGCGATAATAATCCCTTGCATGGCATCACCTCCTATGCGCTGTCGAGTGTTTTTTGGGGGAAAGCCCTCACAAATTATACTCAGCAGATAAACCTTTTGTAAAGGTGAAGAGGGGAGATACCCCGCTTCTGCCTGTAACCACGCGCGGATTTCTGATAAAATAACAGCGAGACGAACGCACGGAGGTCTGTTCATGGCGGAGTGGGAAGCCTGTATCGGCATGGAGGTCCATGCGGAGCTGCTAACCGATAGCAAGATGTTCTGTTCCTGTGCCAACGCCTTCGGTGGCGAGCCGAACACGCGCTGTTGCCCCGTGTGCACGGGGATGCCCGGTTCCCTGCCGGTGATGAACCGGAAGGCGGTGGAGATGGTTCTGCGCACCGCGCTTGCGCTCAACTGCGAAATCTCCATGACCTCTATCTTCCATCGCAAAAACTATTTCTATCCCGACCTGCCCAAGAACTATCAGATTTCGCAGTACGGCGACACGCCCATCGGCAAGCGAGGCTGGCTGGATGTGCCGGTGGACGGGCGCATCGTGCGGGTGCATATCCGCCGGGTGCATCTGGAGGAGGACACAGGCAAGCTGTTCCATCTGCCCACCGGCGAGAGCGCGGTGGATTACAACCGCAGCGGCGTGCCGCTGATGGAGATTGTCACCGAGTTTCCACCCGATATGCACACGGCGGAGGAGGCGCGAGCTTACCTGCAGACCCTTCGCAACGTGCTGGTGTATCTGGGCGTATGCGATGGGCGCATGGAGCAGGGGAGCCTGCGCTGTGAGCCGAACCTGTCGGTGCGCCCGAAGGGAAGCGATACCTTCGGCGTGAAGACGGAGCTGAAGAACCTGAACTCCTTCCGCGCGGTGCAGAGGGGCATTGAATACGAGATTCAGCGACATATCGCCGTGCTGGAAGCGGGTGGTAAGGTGGTGCAGGAGACGCGCGGCTGGAACGACGAGCGTGGCGAGAGCTTCCCCATGCGCACCAAAGAGTACGAGCAGGACTACCGCTACTTCCCCGAACCCGACCTCGTGCCGGTGCAGTTCAGCGAGGAGTGGATTGAGCAGGTACGTGCTTCCCTGCCCGAACTGCCTCTGGCGAAGCGTCAGCGGTTCATGGAACAGTACGCCCTTCCCGAATACGACGCCACTCTGCTGATAGAGAGCCGCGCCACCGCCGACTACTTTGAAGAGGTGGTGAAGCTGGGCGCGGAGCCGAAAGCGGCGGCGAACTGGATGAACGGCGACCTGGCGAGGCTGATGAACGCCGCGGGCATTGAGGATATTCGCGACTGCAAGGTCACCCCCCGACACCTGCGCGACCTCATCGGGCTGGTGCAGAAGGGCACAGTCACCGGTAGCGTCGCCAAGCAGGTGCTGGAAGAGGTGTTCAACACGGGCGCCGACCCGGCGCAGGTGGTGCAGGCGAAGGGACTGACGCAGGTGAGCGACACCGACCAGCTGCGGGCGTGGGTTCAGCAGGCGATTGCCGAAAACCCCGACGCTGCCGAGAAGGTGCGCAACGGCAAACTGCAAACCCTGCAGTTTCTGGTGGGGCAGGTGATGAAACTCAGCCGCGGGCGTGCCAATCCCAACGAGGTGCGTCGCCTCATCGCCGAGGAACTGGGAGTGCAGGTGGAGTAGGGGAAACGGTTCAGGCAAGCAGTCCCCACAGGCGCAGCAGTTCCACAATCGTGGGCTTTGGCTGTTGCCACAACCACTCTACTCGAAGCCAAAGCCCCTCCAGCACCCTGCTGTGGTACGCCCCTTCCGAAGCCATCAGCACAGCGCGATACGCCCCATCTTCCACCAGCTGGTAGAACTCCGCGCGTCTGCGCTCGGGGTCTATCAGCCAGTACTCCTGCACGCCAGCCGACTCGTACTCGTAGAACTTCTCCCCGCGATCGCGAGCGCGGCTTTCCGGGCTGATGACCTCCACTACCAGGTCTGCCGCGCCGTCAAGGTAGGTGTCTTTTAACCGGTGCAGGTTGGCGTTGGACACATAAAGGATGTCGGGGGAACGGCTGGAGTTCGCCAGGCGCATCTGGAACGGAGCAAAAACAACCGCGCCCGCTGACGTAGAATGGGCAAAGGTGAAAATGGCTGATAGAAGGAACAGCCCAACCTCCTGATGGGTACATGAGACCGGAGGCAATATCTCCACCCTGCCGTCAACCCACTCCGCGTGAGTATCTTCGTCCAGCCAGTCGTGGAACTGCTCGAAGGTCATCTTTTCCAGCGGCGCCTGCTTCTGCATAGCACTCCCCTCTGTGATGTTACAGTACATTTGCAGGCAACGTAATGCTATCCAGTCGTGCTCCCATTTTGGCGACCACCTGCGCGGCGCAGTAGGCAGCAATCCTGCCCGACGCCTCCAGACTCTGCCCATGACACAGCCCATACAGCAACCCCGCGGCGAACATATCGCCCGCACCGGTGGCATCCACTGCCTGAACGCGAAACGCGGGGATGTGGTAGACGGTCTGCTTTTGCCGAATCAGCGCACCGCGGCTGTCCATCGTCACCACCGCGATGTCGCAATAGTCCGCCAGCAGGCGCGAGGCGTCGTAGGGGTTATCGGCGCCGCTCAGCTCCTGCACCTCCGCCTCATTGCCAATCAGCACGTCCACATGCTGTTCCAGCAGACGCTGAAAGTCTGCCCGGTGCCGACGCACGCAAAAAGTGTCCGACAGGCTGAATGCCACCCGCACGCCCGCCCGGTTCGCCTCGCTCATCGCATGGAGCACCGACTGTTTCTGCGACTCGGTGTCCCACATATAGCCGGTGATATACAGGTAGCGGCTCTGGCGCAGGTCATCAATGTTCACCTCGTCGGGTCGCAGTTGCTGGCTTGCTCCCAGGTAAGTGCACATGGTGCGCTGGGCGTCTGGGGTTAACAGGATGAACGAGACGCCGGTGCTTCCCTCGCCCACAGCCAGATTTGGCTTAACCCCCTTCTCACTGAGACTGCGCCGGTAGATGGCGCCGTGCTCATCGTCGGCTACTTTGCTGGTGTAGCAGGCAGAACCGCCCAGCAGTGCCACACCGATCATCGTGTTTGCGCCTGAACCGCCCGCCTCCGAGTGCACCACCTGCCCGGCAAGATATTGCATCAACCGGCGCCGCTGTTCCTCGTCAATCAGGAACATCCCACCTTTTTGCAAACCGAGTGCGTCAATCAGTTCGTCCTCTACCTTCGCCTGAAGGTCTACCAGGGCATTGCACATGCCGAACACGTCAAAGGTCATCGCTTGCCTCACCCATACTTCGCCAGTGTTGCATTCGCAGTGTCTTTTTCACCATTTGCCTTCCCTTACCCTGTTGTTCCACGAATTGGGGGAGACGAGTGCCCCTTGAGGGTGAAAAGCCTTAGAGATATGAAATCGTTGACAAAGTGCAGGCGCTTTGGATAGGATGATAAGTGGTACATCGACGCGGCGTTGCGACGGTTTTTGATAACGTCCTGATGCTGCTGGGGGATAGCACGATGATAGAACAGAAGATTTCCGAGGCGATGCAGAAACTGCCTCTTTCGCTACAGCAAGAGCTTCTCGATTTCGTCGACTTCCTGCTCATTAAAGCCGAACGACAAGAAGCAAGAGAGTGGAACATGCTTTCCCTGTCGAGTGCATTACGGGATATGGAGCCCGAAGAAGAACCAATTTATACCTTGGAAGACTTGAAGGTGGTCTTCAGGTGAAGCGACCAGGGGCGGATTAAGAAACGCCTGGCCGAGTGGTTATTAAAAGGCTAGATGAAGGCTAACGGCATCGCTTGGTTAGTATTTCCTCCTGGGTCAAGGCACAGGTTGTGGCACCCACACACAAGCATGGTACCCCTTTAACCCGACCTGGCGATTGGGAGACCTATGCAACACTTGGCAAAGCCTGCTGACGCAGGTATGGATTGCTGAAGCCATGCTTCCGCGGCCCAAAACCACCTTCTACTCTCTGCCCTTGCGACTGGAAGTCGCAGGCAACACACAACAAAACCTGCTGGCGCAGGTTCCAGTCCCCGCAAGCGGGGTCTGCTGAAGCAAGCTTCAGCACTCCAAAGAGTTCAGCCTCCCAGGAGGCTTGGTTTTGAGTAGCTCGCAACTTCCAGTTGCAGGGATGTTTTCTCTCTTAGCGAAACCTGCCCAAGTTCAATAGAAGCACGTGGTGGGGACACCGAGTTGCGCAGGGCTACTGCAACCGGGAAAATACTGCCTTCGCCGCTCGCTTGAGCACAGGGGGGACCCGAATATAACTCAAACGGTCGTATACGAAGTGAAGCAACAGCACATACCGGTTCCGCAGGCGGTCGGAACGGGCGTTGCGAGCCACCTTCTGACCGTAGCTGATGGAGTGGACAAAACCGACCCCGCGAAAGTGGCACGAGCGATACAGCGACTCTCGCGCTACCCGACGGGGGCCATCCCAGCGGATGGTATCGTGCATCAGCAGGTATCCCCCTTCCACCACCTTCGGAAACCACAGGTCAAAGTCCTGGCGCACTGCCTCGTAGCGGTGGTCGCCGTCAATGAACAGCAGTTCCACCGGCTGGCGGAAAGAGGGTGCTGCTTCCGCAGAAGTGGTCAGCAGGGGATGCACCAGCCCTTCCACGCCTGCCCGGCGCAGGTTGTTCATGAACTCTTCGTATGTCCATATCTGCCCGTCGCCTGTGGCGCGGTGCTCCGCCGAGCCGGTGTGCGGGTCAATGGCATAGACGGGCACATTCGCCCCAGCCTGAGAGCCTTTTGCCAGCCAGATGGTGGATTTGCCTTTGAACGAGCCGATTTCCACAATCACCCCGCGCCCGGTGCACCCGCGGGCGAGACGGTAGAGCAGTTCTCCCTCTTCACGGGTCAACCAGCCATCTACCGTCTCAACAAGCGCAAACACCTGCGCCAGGGCGTCGTTCAATCCTGCCTCATCCTCCGACATGCTCCATCACGAACTGAAGCACCTGCTGGATATGCTCATCCCAGTAGTCCCAGGTGTGCGCACCTGGGAACTCGTGATAGAGATGCGGAATGCCCAGCGACACCAAATGTGCGTGGAAGGCACGGTTGTCCTCAATCAGAAAGTCCTCCACGCCGCAGTCCAGCCACAACGCGGGCAACTGTGCTCGGTCTACCTGTTGTATCAGCGCAAACAGGTCTTTATCCGAGCCCTGCGGGTTCTCACCGAAGATGCGCTTGAAATCCGCAGGCATCTCATCGGTCATCGGCTTGTGCCCAATTCCCACCGCGCCCGACATGCTTGCTGAGGCGACGAACAGGTCGGGGTGGTGCAGGGCGAGGCTCAGCGCACCGTAGCCCCCCATCGACAATCCCGCTATGGCGCGATGCCTGCGCTTCCGGCTGGCAGGAAACAGCCGCTCCGTCTGCCCGACCACGTCTTTGATGATGTGGTCTTCGTAAGCCTCGCCGTTCAATCCGTTGGTGTACCATCCCCTGCCGCCATCGGGCATCACCACAATCAGGGGCAGGTCGCGCACATACCACTCAATGCGACTGCGCCTCAGCCATATCGAGGCGTCGTCCGAAAGTCCGTGCAGAAGATACAGCACGGGAAAAGGTCCTTCACCCGAATCGGGAAGAACCACGACCATCTCCGATGCTTTACCCAGCGACTGACTGAAGAACCTTACCTGACAAAGCGCCATCTGTCCAACCTCCTGTGACTTTCAGCGGTTACTCTCGTGCAGCAGGGGGTTGCCCCTGACTCTGCGATACTGGTCCTGATACAGCCCAATCTTTTCAAAAGGTATCGGCTGGAAGCCCAGCTTGAACGCCGGCGAATCCTTGCGCAGGCGAATGCCGTTCGGGGTGACCTCCACGCCCGCATTGCCTTCGGTGATGTTATCCCGAATGGTGACAATGCGGTCGTTCAGGTTGTCGTAGAGGTCTATCCACCGCCCGCCGACGCTAATGTTGCGCGCGATTTTATTGCCCTTCGGCACGGCAGGCTCGTCGTTCAGGATGTTCACCAGCTCGGGGTATCGTTCGCTCCACGGCGGCTGCTGATAGGGCACGGCTTTCAACCTGTCCATCAGCGTGCTGTCGCGCCCATCAAACCAGAAGCTTGCCCAGCCCATCCCGCGGGCGTCCACATGCACCGACGGCTCGCACTCCACGAAGATGTTGTTCTCCACCGTGTTATCACGCCCGCCGCCAATCATCGCCGCTCGACCGGCGCGATAGAACAGGTTGCCGAAAACGGTAATCCCGCAGGTGCAGTCGTCCAGATACACCGCCATCACATCCAGAAAGCCTTCGCCCTGCAATTTGCGCCCGATGTCGTGGAAGTAGTTGTGGCGGATGACGGTGCCGCGCTGTGTCAGGTCGCGCCCCATGTAGAACGCGCCCGCGTCTCCGGTTTCGGTGCAGACGTGGTGGATTTCGTTGAACTCTATCAGATGGTCGTTTCCGCCCAGCAGGATAGCGGTGTGGGGAGAATCATACATCAGGTTATGCGCCACCCGAACCCCAACACCGCCCACCAGCACCGCCGGACGATAGGTGCGGCTCCAGCGGTTGAAGCGGGTGAACAGGCAGTTCAGCACCTCGTGCTTGCACGGAGTGAGCGTGTTGCGGTCACCGCCAGAGACCTGTATCCCGCCGTCCCCCAGGTCCATAAAGTCGCAAGAGACCACTTTATGCTCGGCGCCGCCGTTGATGACCACCCCCACCGTGCCGATATTGCGGAAGGTACAGCCCGCAATTGTCACACGTGCGCCGCCCTGCACCTCCACGCCCACGCCGCGGCACACCTCAAAGATGACTCCCTGTATCTTCACGTGCGATACCCCGTTCAACGCGACCAGAGGCGTTTCCAGCACGGAAACCATCAGCTCGCCTGAACCCTCATCGGGCGGATAGAAGTACAACATGCCCGTGTCGCGGTCCAGATACCACTCGCCCGGTGCGTCCAGCTCCTCCAGCAGGTTCAGCACGCGGAACCGCTTACCCACCGTGTAGCCGTACACGCCGTGCGGTTCGGCGGTGATGATTTCACCTTTGTCGGGGTCTACCGATACCACCTTTTCGTAGCTGTCCGCCCAGTCCCACGTCCAGTAGCCATGCACCCACACATCCCTCGCCTGCGCCCATCGCTTCAGGCGCGGGTCATCGCAGGTAAAGCGTCCACCCTGCTGTCCTGCAGGCGTGGCAGTAATGCGCAACCATCCCTCGTTGGGATACTGCGCCAGAGGCATCGGCTTACCGGCGTAAAAGAGCTCCAGCCCCGCAGGAATGGTGGCAGACAGTCCGAACCCACGCCGACGCATCTGCCCAAAGTCGCGGATGCCCTGAGCGCGCAGGTCATAACAGCGCGCCTTCTCGCGCACCTCCGGCGGCAGTTTCTCCAGAATCGCCGGGTCGGTGACGCGCCTGCCGTCCCCAACGGCTCTGCCGCCGACCAGGCGCACCTTCTCGTTCCTGTATGCGCTGTACACGATAGGCGATTCGACGGTTCCGCTGTCTTCCGCGCTCAGCGTGAAGGTCTGGTTAAGAGAGTAGGTTCCCCCGCGCAGGTGCACGGTCACGCCGCCCTTCGGCAATTTGCCTTCGCGTTTCATCTGGCGGATGGCGTCACGGGCGCGCTCCAGCGTGGCAAAGGGACCATCCGTGCGCTGACGATTCGGCGCGGACAGCCTGCCCGACCACGAGTCGTTCCCCTGGGGAGAGACATACAGGTTCATCGGTTTCGCTCCTGTGTGTACTGCAAGGGAAAGCAGGGATATGCTCAATACTGCACAAAGCCATGCCCGCATCGGTGTTCGCTCCTGTTGTCTTACTCTTCTCTGTATTTTCGTGAGTAGGGGGTGTTTCCCTGCACGAATCCCCGTTCCGCGTGCGTGTATCTAACTCTGTGGAAAAACGCACGAAGGACGAGGTAGATATGAACGCTCAGCCAAGAGTTATCGTCTTCTCAACGCCGAACTGCCCTTACTGTAATATGGCGAAGCGATATTTGCGCGAGCGGGGTATCCGCTTCCGCGACGTGGATGTGAGCCGTGACCCTGCGGCGGCGCGCGATATGGTGCGTCGTTCGGGACAGCAGGGTGTGCCGGTGATTGACATCAACGGCAAGATAGTGGTCGGCTTTGACAGAGCCAGAATCAACCAGTTGCTGGGACTGAAGTAAACAAGGAGGGAGAAGAGACCATGAGCAACACTACACCACCCATTCAACCGCTGGGTTCGCGTGTGCTGATTCAACCGATGGAGGAAGAGTCGCGCACAGCCGGCGGCATCTTCCTGCCCGATACCGCCAAAGAGAAGCCACAACTCGGTCTGGTGGTTGCTGTGGGCGATGATGAGGAGATAAAGGTGAAGGCGGGGGATAAGGTGATATTCCCCAAGTACACCGGAACCGAGTTTCGCTACAACGGCACCGACTACCTGATTATGGAGGCGACCGACATTCTGGCGAAGCTCACCGAAGGCTAAGGAGGTGAGACGATGGACTTTGACTTCCAGATAACTCCACCGGCGGCGGACGGGGAGGAGATTTACGACGTGGCGATTATCGGCGGTGGTCCAGCAGGTGCCACCGCCGCCATTTATACCGCCCGCGCCAACCTGAAGACGCTGGTGATTGATAAAGGCATCGCCAACGGTGCGCTGGGTATCACCAGCAAGATAGCCAACTATCCGGGCATTCCGGGCGAGATAAGCGGCGAAGAACTCGTGCGACGGATGCGCCAGCAAGCGGAGTCGTTCGGGGCAAAGTTCGTGCAGGACAGGATTCAGGCGACCGACCTGCACAGCGACCCCAAACTGCTGTTCGGCAACGCGGGAACCTACGCAGCGAAGACAGTCATTATCGCCACGGGGTCTATGGGGCGAGGCAACCGCGTTCCCGGCGAGGACCGTCTGCTGGGTAGGGGTGTTTCATACTGCGCCACCTGCGACGCCGCCTTTTTCCGCGACCAGGAGGTGGCTGTGGTTGGCAGCAGTGAAGAGGCGGTGGAGGAGGCGCTGTTCCTGACGCAGTTTGCCAGCAGGGTGCACTTCCTGTGTCCCAAAAAGGAGATACACGCCAGCCCCGAGCTGGTAGAGGAGCTGACCGCTCACCCGAAGGTGGTGATGTACTGGGGCGTTGCCCTGCGTGAGGTGCTGGGCGAGCAACGGGTGGAAGCGATTCGCTACCGCACGCCCATCGGCACAGAGGAAACCCTGCCGGTCGCGGGTGTGTTCATCTACCTGCAGGGCGCGCATCCGATTACCGACTTCCTCGGCGGGCAGTTACCGCTCAGCGAAGGGGGATGCCTGATGGTCGATTCGGAGTATCAAACCGCCATTCCGGGCGTTTACGCGGTCGGTGATGTGCTGTGCAACCACGTCAAGCAAGCGGTTGTCGCCGCGGCAGAGGGCGCCATCGCGGCAATGGCTGTGGAGAAACACCTGCGCGGACGCAAAAAGCTGGTGGTGGACTGGTCAAAGTAACCCCTGCTCAACCTCAACAACGCCCCCGTTCGCGGGGGCTGTTTTTTTGATCGGTTTGACCTGTGTTTTGCTCCGTGCTATGATGCTATAAACATGGGTTCGCAGGCAACTGTGTAATCCCTCATATCCTGTCTGGTGTGAACCGAGGAGGGGACAGGGATGGCGAAGCCTCTGGCACTGTTCGGCGGTGACCGAGCGGTAACCGTTCCCACTGCAGAGTTATGGCAGAGACCGGTTCAGAAGGAGAAAGAAGTTGTCTGCCGCGTGATCGACGAAGGTTTCCTCTCAGGCACAGGGCACAGCGTTGCGAAGGAGTTTGAAGACCGGTTTCGGGATTTTATCGGCTGTCGGTACGTGCTCACCACGAGCCATGGTCACACCGCGTTAGCCAGTGCGTTTTTCGCTGCCGGGTTAGGAGCGGGTGACGAGTTCATCACGCCTGCGGTAGGTTATCTGGGCAGTTATGCCGGTGCGCTCCACATGGGTGCTCGTCCCATGTTCTGCGAGATAGACCCGCAAACCCTGCTGATGGACCCCGATGACGTGGAACGTCGTATCACTCCTCGCACGCGCGTACTGAATCCTATCCATTTCTGGGGACATCCCTGCCACATGGACCGGTTGCTCGCCATTGCGCAGAAGCATCGCATTATTGTGGTGGAAGATGCGGCTCATGCACACGGCAGTGAATGGAACGGCGTCAAAATCGGCAACCTGGGACATATTGCCTGCTTCAGTCTGCAGGGTATCACGCCCGGCGGCAAGCCGATTGCTGCGGGGGAAGGGGGCATTGTGGCAACCAACGACAGGGAGCTCTATGAAAGGGCGCTGATTTACTGCCATCTGCATCGGGCAGGCGCGCTGGAGGAGCTGACCAATCCCGTGTATCGGCAGCTTGATGGGGAACTGCTCGGCTGGAAGTGGCGGGCACATCCGCTGGCACTTGCTATTGGATTAGTCTCTCTGGAAACCCTGCCATACCGCCTCGAACGCTTTGAGGAGAACAGGGAGCGGCTGTTTGGAAAGATAGAGGGTCTTCCGGGCATTCGTCCTGTGCGCAACTATCCTCAGGCGCGAGGCGTGGAGCTGTACGGCGGTCTGCGCTTCATCTACGACCCGGATGCTCTCAGCGGCTTACCGCCTGCGCGGTTTGCGGAAGCCCTGCGAGCAGAGGGAGTGCCGATACGCTGGCACGCACTGGGACATCTCGAACATCTGCGTGCCCTGTATACCAGAGACCTGCCCGGACTATGGGGACCCGGGCACCCCGGACCGGCGAATCAACCCCTGCCGCGATACAAGCAGGGAGACTTTCCCATCTCCGAAGGGATGCGTGAGAGGGTATTTGGGCTGTCGGGTTGGATCCAACCCGCGGAAGGCTTGATCGACCAGATTGCCGAAGCGTTCCACAAAGTGGTGGAGAGGCACCGGGAACTTCTGTAAGCAGAGAGGCAGAAGAAGGAGGTTGCCTCGACCTTCGCCGAAGCAATCTCCTTCACTTGCACAGAGGATAAAACGCTACTCGTATGTGGTAGCGATGCGTATCAGTTCCGCTTCGTTGAGCAGTATCATCCGCCGCCCGAAGAAATCAATATACCCATCGCGACGGAACCGGTTGAGAATCAGGGTGGCGGTCTCGCGCGTTGTGCCCGACAGGCTGGCGAGCTCGTGGTGCGTCAGGCGAATGTTCAGCGCGATTTTGCCTGCGATGATATCGGTGCGGTAACGGTCGAACAGCCACAGGATGGTTTTCGCCATGCGCTGGGGCACTTCCAGCGAGACCAGCTCCGCTGCCTTCTGTTCCATCGCGCGGCGCCTGTCCGCCATGATGTACAGCACCAGCTGCTTGAGCTCGTCGTCTTCCTGCATCCAGCGCTGGAAGGTCTCCACAGGCACCACGTACAGCTCGGTGTCTTCGTGCGCCTCGGCGTTGTTCACCCGCGTGGACGGGAAGAACAGCGCCATCTCACCGAACAGCTCTCCCTGGTCAAATAGAGCCAGCGAAATCTCCTTGCCTGCGGGCGACCTCCGGTAGACCCTTACCCGTCCCTGTTTGACCACGTAAACCTCGTCTTCGGGATCGCCGGGCAGGAAAACGGGATCGCGGCGGCGTACAAACCGCTCCTGTGCCTCTTCCGCCAGCCTCTCAGCAAGGCGTCCGTCCAGTGCCGAGAGCACATCAATACGCTGCATGAAATCTTTTGCCAGATTTTGCTCCATCGGTTCGCACCTTCGTCCATTTGTCAGAACTGTTCTCATCTTCCCCCGTTCTTGAGGGGAAGACCGATACACGGAATGTATCCTGCAGTACAGTATACCACAGTTCCCAGCAAAATTGTATCATTTTCACATTATTTCGCTTGCACCTCTACCGCTTCCAGAAGCGGTCCCACATCTCCCAGAAGGTGTTTCCGTGTGCCACCACGGTGCGCGGATCTTTCAGCTCCACACCGGGCTTGCCCACGTATGCCTGCACGGCGTCGGGAGTGTGGAACTGCACCTCCAGGCTTACCGGCGACGGGCGGAACGGTTGAACCTTCACACCGCTGGTGAGCGCAGTGCAGGCGGTTTCCTCCAGCAGAGCGTGGGCGTCATCGGGCGGGAGATGCACCGCGGAGAACCTGCCGATGCCTTTCTTCACCGCGACGGTATGCAGACCCTCACCCAGCAGAGCTTTCGCCTCGCGACAGGCAGCTTCATCGCCCGACACGAAAACGACCGGCGCGTTCCACTCTCCACAAAACGCCGCCATCAGCGCGATTTCGCCGGCTGGTTGTCCGTTCAACAACGCACCTACCCACTGCTCTGCAGAGACCGTGTGCGACAGGATGCCGTCAGGCGTGCCAGCCATCGAGTGGAAACCAACAAAAAGCACCGCGTCGCAACCCTGTTCCAGAGGCTCCGTGTAGCGCATATAGGTTGCTCCCAGAACGTAGCGTGCGCCTCGCTCCAGACGCTCTGGGATCAGGCTCTTGAAGGAATAGCATCCCCCCGCCCCGTGCCAGTCAATGACCGTGATATGCTCGGCGCCGGCGCGTTTACAGCCGCGCACCACCGCGTTCACGTCCGCCGTGTACAGACGCCTCCCTTCTTCATACAGTGCGCCACCGCCGGTCACCTGCTCCCAGACGGTGATGCCGCTGATACCCTCCATGTCGCATATAATCAGAACACGCATCCTAACGCCTCCTGCCCGATGCCGGTACCCCGTGTGTGAAACATGAGGCACAACCGGCAAGCTCTTCTCTGTTCAGTTTTCGAGTGCGCCGAAGTATTCCTGCAGCTTCTCCAAACTCGGATCTCGCAACGGAAAAAGGCATCTGTGGTATCGGGCGAGAACAATATAGCCAGGACTTGAACAGGTGAATGTAACCATCCGGGCGATCAAAGAGAGATGAGAGGAGACCAGCTTTCATCAGGAGGCACAGGCATGAAGCGAGAGTGTGGCTGTTCAGGAGGATGCGGAGGCGTAAGCCGTCGGGAGTTTTTGCAGGTGATGCTGATTGGCACGGCGGAGGTCGCGTTCGGTCGCGTGCTATC
The DNA here is from genome assembly GCA_013314755.1 of Chthonomonadia bacterium. Lineage (GTDB taxonomy): Bacteria > Armatimonadota > HRBIN16 > HRBIN16 > HRBIN16 > HRBIN16. The sequence continues at coordinate 3,802 of JABUFA010000041.1, read as the reverse complement.
GGCGCAGGAGCAGGAAATGCGTCGCAACGTCTGGCAGGTGGAACGAAGTAGCCTGCCCCCGCTTCCCGCCGTGCGCGCACGCTCCACGCAGACACCCCGCACCTATCGCGGGCAGAATCTGGAGTATGTGCTGATGCCCATCGGCGGTATCGGCACGGGCACGGTGTGGCTGGATGGACAGGGGCGTTTGGCGGTCTGGCAGATTTTCAATAACTTCACCGAAGAGCGTCTGGAGAACGCCCTGTTTGCCCTGCGCATCGGTGATGACCTGCGTGTTCTGCAAACCGTTGCCGAACAGGGCGTACCTGCCCTGCCGTCGCTCACCTACGAGGGTGGCTATCCCATCGCACGCCTGCGTTTTGATGCCGGCGATTTACCGTTGGACATCATGCTGGAGGCGTTTAATCCGCTGATACCGCTGGACCCGTTCCATTCCTCCCTGCCGTGCGCCGTGTTCCGCTGGACGCTTCGCAATCGCAGTAAGCGCACGCTGTCGCTATCCCTGCTGGCGACCCTGCCGCGCTCTGCACCGGTGGGCAAATCGCTGGTGTATCCGCCCGCCTTGCCCGTCTCGCCGCCCAGCACGGGATACCCGCCACCCGGTGCGCTCAGGCTCTACACCGCCCAGCGGGAAGAACTGCCGACCCCGAATCTGTTCTGGTTGCCGCGCCTGGCGAGCCTTGCTGACACCGCGCGGTCTTCTCCCGATACGCTTCCCATGCTATCGGGGGCATGGCAAATCCTGCAGGGGGGCGGAACCGTGCTGATTACCAGCCCAAGCCCGGATTTCTGGAACGATGCCGTCCTGCCCTGGGAAGTGTTCGAAGACTTCGAGAAGGGCAGTTACGAGGGCTGGACGGTGGAAGGCACCGCCTTCGGCAGCGCACCGCACACCGGAACCAGCCCCTGGCAGCAACCCGTAAGCGGCTTCTGGGGCAAGGGACTGGTGAACACCTACCTGCCCAACGACGAGCCTCAAGGCACACTCACCTCGCGCCCGTTCACCATCCAGAAGCACTACATCGGCTTCCTGATTGGCGGGGGCAACCACCCGGGCGAAACCTGCATCAACCTGCTGGTAGACGGCAGAGTCGTGCGTACGGCGACTGGGCGGGACAACGAGCGGCTGGAGCCTCAGCAGTGGGACGTCTCGGAGTTCATCGGCAAGCAGGCGCAGATTCAGATTGTGGACAGACACTCCGGCGGTTGGGGGCATATCAATATTGACCACATCGTCTTTTCGGACGCGCCGCCGGCGCCCCTGTTCCCTGCGGTGCAGGCGGTTCAGGTTCTGCGCGACGCCCTCGCGCTCCGTGCAGCCAGCATGAGCGTGGATAACCGCAGGCTCTCCGCTCAATGGACACCGGAGGGACAGCGTCTCCTGCCCGGATTGGACGCCGGACAGTGGCGTGTGCGAAATGTGCTGCGGCTGGAAGGCTTTGAGCCGGAGGGCTGGCAGGTGCTGGCGCAAACAACGGACGGGGCGCCGCTCCTGCTGACGCGAACGCTGGAGAAGGGCAGAATCATCCTGTGCCTTGCGGGCAACGTGCCCGCTGCATGGATGCCGAAGCTGTTTGCCATGTCGGCAGGGCTGGACACCTCGCAACCGATGCAGCTTGTCTCCGCGCATCCGCGCTGGGGCGAGACAGTACTGGCGACAGACCACGCCGAACCCCGTTTCCAGCGATGGAACAACCTTGCCGACCTGAAACAGGAAGACACATCTGTCGGCGTTCACGGCGCGATGGACGTGCCCCTGCGTTTGCGCCCCGGGCAGTCGCAAACGGTAACCTTTGTTCTGGGATGGCACTATCCCAACGTGGAGCGGTTCAGCCACAGAGGAAACCTGTACACCCGCTGGTTCCGCAGTGCCTACGAGGTGACGCAGTATGTGCTTCAGCAGATGGACAGGCTGTGGGGCTGGACGCAGAGATACCACCAGACGATGTACCAGTCGAACCTGCCGCCGCTGATGCTGGATGCGATTACCTCGCAGGCGGTCATCCTGCGCGGTCCCACTTGCTTCTGGTCCGGCGACGGCTACTTCGGCGGCTTTGAGGGCAGTTACGGTTGCTGTCCGCTGAACTGCACGCACGTCTGGAACTACGCGCAAACCCACGCCCGCCTCTTCCCGCAAATCGGGCGCAACATGCGCGAGAGCGACCTGCTGGTGTATCTGCATCCGAACGGCGAGACCTCGCACCGCCAGCACTCGCCGCACAACGCCTTCATTGATGGACAATGCGCCACCATATGCGCCGCCTATCGGGAACACCTGACCTCTCCCGACCCCCGCTTCCTGCGCAGAATATGGAGCAAGGTCAGGCTGGCAACCGACTGGCTGATTCAGGCAATAGACCCCGACGAGGACGGCGTGCCCGCCGGGCATCAGTGGAACACCTACGACTGCGCCGTGTCGGGAGCGAACACGTTCATCGGCTCACAGTATCTGTGCGCCCTTGCCGCGGCGGAACGCATGGCAGAACTTCAGGGCGATACCGCCTCCGCGCAACGGTATCGCCGTATCCGGCTGGCTGGAATGCGCAATCAGGACGCGCAGCTGTGGAACGGAGAATACTACATTCAGAAGCCCGGCACGCCTCCCGCCAACGACTACAATACGGGCTGTCACAGCGACCAGTTGCTGGGACAGTGGTGGGCGCACCAGCTGGGGCTTGGCTATCTGTATCCGCGCGAGCGGGTGCGCCAGGCGCTTCAGTCCATCTTCCGCTATAACTTCCGGCGTAACATGCACGGGCACACGCAGATACCCCGCCGCTACGTGCTGGACGATGAGGGCGGCCTGCTGATGTGCACCTGGCCTCATGGCGGACGACCGAACCCCTTCATCGTGTACGCCGATGAGGTGTGGACGGGCATTGAGTATGCCACCGCGGGGCTGATGCTGTGGGAAGGCATGGTGGATGAGGCGGTGCAGATTGTGGGCACTGCCCGCAGCCGCTACGATGGGCGAAGGCGCGATGGATTGAATTCCGGTCCGGGCGGCAACCCTTTCAACGAGCTGGAGTGTGGCAAGTTCTACGCCCGCGCGATGAGCTCGTTCGGGCTTCTGCTGGCGGCGCAGGGGCTGATACTGGACACACCTGCCGGGGTGCTGGGTTTTGCGCCGCGCTGGCAGCCGCACGACCATCGCAGCTTCTTCATCACCGGCACCGGATGGGGACTGTTTGAGCAAAAGCGGACGCGCAGCGAACAGCGAGAGGAGATAGACCTGCGCTACGGCTACCTGAACCTGCGCCAGCTGGTGTTCCAGATACCCGAGGGAGCCAACCTGCGCGCCTGCACCGTGAAGATAGCGGGGCGAACCGTGCCCTCATCCGTACAGGTAGAGAACGGACAGGTGACCATCAACCTCGCTGAGGAGCAGAGCGTGCAAGCCCCGGCGCAAATCAGCGTGTCTATTCGGCACGGCGGTCTGTCCTGAGGACACCCCTGGAGCTGGAAGTTGCGGGATACCTTCTGCTGAAGCATGGCTTCAGCACTCCATAACCTGCTTTAGCAGGTTTTGTCCTGCGTTGCCTGCGACTTTCAGTCGCAAGGTTGGGATAAAGGGGAAAAAGGCAACCCTGCAGCTGGAAGTTGCGGGCTACACATGACGAAGCCTCCTTCGGAGGCTAACCTCTTTGGAGTGCTGAAGCTTGCTTCAGCAAACCCTAATTGCACAGGCTGTAACCTGTTTTAGCAGGTTTTGTATTAAACTTCTTGCGCCGTAGTTTCTTGGCGCTACGATTACTATTAGTTTAATCCAACGCCGCGATTTTGTCAACAACTTGCCCTTGCT
>JABUFA010000086.1 GCA_013314755.1 Chthonomonadia bacterium | reverse complement strand
GACGGTTCGGCGTCATCTGGCGGAGGCGCGGCGGCGGGTTGGGGCAAAGAACGTGGCGCAGTTAGTTCACATTGCCTGGGCGTTAGGTTTGTTAACCATTGGGTATAACAAAAATTGGTCAAAAAAAATGGCAAAAATTTGGTATTGACGCGGGGGGGGGACGGTGTAGAATAGGGGTAGAAAACTCAAAAAAGGAGGAGGTAAGTGAGATGAGACGTCTTGCCTTGGCTCTAACTGTTGTGGGAGTAGCTGTCTGTATCCTTTTCTACGCAGAAGCTCAAGCCCAATGCAACCAACAACTGCCCCTCTGTCAGGAAAGTTGTACGGTCACAGTTTTTCCGCCTCCGCTTGGCCGGATACCAAGTGAGGTTGTGCCGACCCATCGCGTTTACGGACCAGGCACCACGCTATACAAGTGCGGCGAGCGACTTGGGTATTACCGTCAGAGTTGGTGCGTAGGCAACGCTACCCATCGGTTCGACGTGTTAATCCAAGGGTGCCGCAACGAACCTTTAAAAAAAGAGGGTTCCAACCCTAACCAGTAGGTTGGGGGCCTACTTCAGCTGCCTTGTGAAAGTATTGCTTTCACAAGGCAGCCGTCGGAGGTGCAATCATGGCAAAGCTGATTCTGACGGCAGCTACGTTGGTAATGGTCTGTACATCATCATGGGGGCAGGTATCTGAGACTGTCGTACGAGGCCTCATGTCCTGTGCCGACACGAATTTCCAAAAGGTTCATTCTGGCGAGTTATCCTTTTCTATCAAAAAACATCCGACACAGCAGGGGAGGCTGGTTTTGCCAAGAGTAATTCAGCAGCTTGCGTCACAAGGTCTACCCAGTGATCTGGTGAACTCCTATCTGGCGGAGGATGTGACCGAGGGTCGCTTTGTTTTCTCAGGTTACAAGTTTCGTATTGACGGGTCGCGCAAGCGCGTGCCACAGGCAGGAGAGTCAGCGCCTAGCGCGGGAAGGGAAGGCGAACAGATTGCGCTACGATACAATGGCAAGCATTTTGCTTACCTGTCCGAAAAAGGGCGAGCGGTTATTCAAAACAAACCAGGCTTAGACATCGGCGACCTGCGAGTCCCAGCTATATTGTTCTTCGCTCGGTTTCCCAGGTACACAGAACTCCCATCGGAGTACCTCCGTCGGGCGCAACAAGAGAAGAGATTGCAAGTGATTCGGGTGACGGGAGAACTAGGTCGGCGGATGTTTGTGGTCAAGATTACTTTGCCGTCCCCTGTGGCAAGCCTTCCGCCAATGCACGAAGTGCTCCACTTCCGCGAAGACTGGGGTTGTATGTTAGTCAAGCGTGAGTTATACGACACGGTACCCTATGCTGGCCGCACAGTCACTTGGAAGAGGGTAGAGACTGTGGTCGATGGTGCACAACAGGTTTCGGGTGGCGGCTGGTTTCCTACGCAGGTGCGAGAGGTGGTATGGGGGGGAGAGATAGGGGCGCCGTTAAAATATCCGCTGGTGCCCGTTGCCGAGACGGTGCTGGAGTTTCGCTCATCGCAATTCAATAGGAAACTACGTAACGCCCTGTTCGAGGCAGATTTTCCGCCCGGCACGGTGGTAGAGAACAAGGTCTCTCACACCTTTTATGTAGTCCGCACACCGCTCGGGCAGGTGAAAACGGTGGGGGCTGTTGCCCTAGTGCTGTTACTGGTAAGTTTCATCGCTTGGCGGTGGTGGCTGATGCGACAGACACAAGGATAGCGCGCGAGGAAGTCAGGCATGGTTGAACGTGAGTGGGTTCCTATTGTCGTTCGGTTGGTGCTGTCAGCTTTTCTGTTCACGTTCGTTACTGCAGTACTCCTAAATGGAAGCCCGCTCGACGAGGTCATCAATATCAACATTTATCCCATATACCTCCCTGCAGAAGGTAGAGAACGCAACCCACCACTGTTAGAGTGGTGTGTTTTGGCGCTTGTACTCCTCACATTGGCGGGGATTGTTACATTCAGGCGACCAATGAATGTGCTGAGCAGCTATCTGTTCAAAGCAGGACTGTTCGGGCTTACACTCCTGTATCTCTCTGACCCGTTCCTGAGTACTCTAGAACCATACTTCTTTGTGCAGCGGTTCTGGCCGCTTTGGATGATGCTCACCTTTTATCTCAGTTACCTTCTTGCTGACAGCGAAAAGCTGCGGTCTATCACGGTGGATTTCATTGTCTTGTTGACAGGCGTGCAGGCAACCTATGCCATCATATTTCATGCCTTGGACGTTAATCAGTTCTACACTCCTAATTTCGGAGCACGCACTCAGGGAACATATATTAACCCGAACACCCTTTATCCTGTGGTGCTGTGGGGGGCAGCACTTGCGTTTGCTCGCTATATTGGGGAACCGATAAGAACGCTGAGATGTTTTCATTTCGTTAGTTTGTGGTTATGTCTTCTTGCGATATGGTTCACATATACACGCAGCGCGTGGCTCGCCATTGGCGTGGTGTGCGGGATACTGGTAGCCGTCTACCGGAAGCAACTTGTAAAGCCACAGATAGTGTTCGTGTTGTTAATCATGTCTGTTTTCGTGCTGGGAACCCTGTTTGTGCGGACGAAAGGGCATATTATGGGAAACCCTGACGACCGCTCGGCATGGGGACGGTTGCAGATATGGAGAACCGCGATTACTATTTATAGGCAACATCCACTCATCGGACATGGCGTGATGAGCTACCGTTACTGGCAGAACAGATTGGTAACCAAGGAACTGGCGCAGTTTATGCCTTTGAATACAGAGGCCAAAAGCCTCTTCTTAAACTTTGCAGTCGAGTTTGGTGCCGTCGGACTATTCATGTTAATCGCGTCGTTTTGGCATCTGGGGCGTGTTTGTCGTTATTTACTGTCGCAGCAATTGGGACATCAAGATCACGCCATAGTTTCCGGGTGTTATTTGGCTACGATTGGAACTGTTGTCGCCGGTCTATTCGACACCCCTGTTTTAGAAGCACACCGCCTGCCTTCATCCGTGCTGCTGATGATGACATGGGGTATGGTAGCCAGCATTGCTGACAAGACACCTCCCACGACGTTAGAACCACACTTTCGCTTTCCTCGACTCGTGCGCAGCGCGATTATCGCAGCAGGTGTCGTGACACTAATCTGGGGGTTATGGGTAGCTGTGCACGCGCTGCTCCTGGTAAACCAAGCGCGACCGAAACTACTGAAAAGGGTTCAGACAGTAGTGGCAAAACCATCCAGCTTGAACAAGCCGCCTGTCCCTACCTTTGTTAAGGACACATTCATCGCCTCCGAAGACGGCTACTTCCTGCAACACCACGGCGTGGACTGGCAAGCCCTGCACCGCGCCCTGCGCGTCAACATCCGAAACCTTGCCTTTAAGCAGGGAGGCTCCACCATCACCATGCAAACCGCCAGATACCTGTTCCTGGGCAGAGAGAAATCCCTCTCCCGCAAGGTCGCCGAAATCCTGCTCGCGCTGGAGATGGAAAAACACCTCTCCAAAGAGC
>JABUFA010000040.1 GCA_013314755.1 Chthonomonadia bacterium | reverse complement strand
CCGGAAAACTGGACAACGTGCCGTCCGCGTGCCACGTGTATACCTCCGTCTGGTTCGTCGCCGCATCCACCACCTGTATCAGCCTGCCCGCACCATCATACGTGTAACTGCCACGATGCGTCTCTACGCCTCCCTCTACCCGACGCGCATAGGTGCGAGAACCAGACGCATCATACTGATACTCCCCTAAATACGGACGGTTGTTCACCCGCTCCTCGCGCAACAACCGACCTACAGCGTCATACTGATACGTCGTGACCGCATTGGTGGGCGACTCGTTCACCTGAACCACCCGACCCGCCGCGTCATAAGTCACCGTGTAGCCCACTATCAACGCACCCGTGCTGTTTATCCGATGCACCACACTCGTCACCCGACCCGCACTGTCGTAACTGTAGTCCACACGGGTGTTGTTGGAGTAGGTCTCCCGAACCACCGCACCGTTTATTGCCCAGCGCACTGGTGCGAGCGCTCTGGCTGTTGAAGTAGAGCACGAAGGAGATGCCTCCACCCTTGCCACCCCAGCCACACACGGGATGGGCTATCTGCAGGTTACCCGTTGCCAGATTGACCACCCCCGAATAGACGGGATAAGCGGGTTGCCAGGGATGAGGGGAGCCTGGCGCAGGTGGCAGAGGTGGTGCACCTGTTTGCAGAGTAGAGAGGATGATGTGCCAGAAGTTTCCGAGCCATGCCAGCGTCTTGGAAGAAGAGGGATTGTTGTCAGAGGAATGGGTGGAAGTTGTCGCTTTTACCCCCCCCGCATCGCCAATTGGGGCGCGGAGAGGGCTGGTGCGGCGATTTGCACCGTGAGGCTCAGGATGCACACCGTTGCGAGTGCGCGCACAAATGGAAAGCGTCGTAGCATTTCAAAGCACCCTCCTTTAGTTTTGTTGAGAAAGTGTTTTGGCTCTCCCAAACCCACTGCGGGAGCTGTGCTGCTGCAGGTTTGCTTTAAAGATAACATAGGTTCTCTGGAGTTGTCAAGGGGTTTTACGGGGTTGTCAGAAATTTTTCGAAAAATCTTCTCGTTCAGGGGAGTTGACGGCTCGCCGGGAGGTTCGCCCTCCAGCATGAGGGCATCATCTCTCCCCGCGTCGGGGAGAGGTCAGGAGAGGGGTTTTCCGTGTTGCCCTCTCCTCGTGGGAGAGGGTCGGGGTGAGGGCTTTATCCAGAAAGGGGCAACCACAGGGGGTGTCCCTACAGAAGGTTCGCCCTTCATCTGGTAAAATGGAGAGGGAAAACGATAGAAGGGAATGACGTAACGCCGTCGCAACGTTCGGATGTCGCTACCAGACCTTTTCCTGCACCGCTTTGAACGCCTTGTGCCTCCCGGGCAGTACGAGGTGTGTCTGCGCACGTTCTGCGAGTCTCCAGCCGTCGGCGCACGAATAAACACCCTGCTTGCCGACCGCGAAGCTGTCTATCAAGCCCTGCACGACGCCGGTTTCCAACCTCATCGCATAGGGTGGTGCGCCGATGCCTTCTGGCTTCCCCCTGAACAGCGCGACGCCCTGCTCCTTTCGGAATGGGTGCAAGAGGGGCTGGTGTACGTGCAGAACCTCTCCAGCATGATACCGCCGCTGGTGCTTGCGCCTCAGCCGGGTGAGGCGGTGCTGGACCTGTGCGCCGCGCCGGGCGGCAAGACCCTGCATCTGGCAGCGTTGATGCACAGCGAGGGAACGCTGGTAGCGGTGGAAGCGGTGCGGGCGCGGTTCTTCAAACTTCGCGAGAACCTGCAAAGGCACGGTGCGTCCTTTGTGCAGTGTGTGCAGGCGGAAGGTGAATGGGTTTGGAAACGCTGGCAGGAGCGCTTTGACGCCGTTCTGCTGGATGCTCCCTGTTCCAGCGAGGGCAGGTTCCGCGCGGACGACCCCAACACCTTCCGCTACTGGAGCCTCAAGAAGATTGCCGACATGGTGCGCAAGCAGAAATCGCTCATCTACTCCGCAATCCGGTGTCTGAAACCGGGCGGTAGGCTGGTGTACTGCACCTGCACCTTCGCGCCCGAAGAAAACGAGGGGATTATCGCGCACGCGCTGAAAAAGTTCAGTGGGAGGGTAGAGGTCGCGCCTATCCCACTGGAGGTAGAGGGTATGACCCCTGCGCTGAGCGAGTGGAAGGGGCGCGCCTATCCCGAAGCCGTTCGCCATGCCCGGCGCATATTGCCGTCCCACAATATGGAGGGGTTCTTCGTATGTATGCTGGTCAAAAAGGAGGCTGGTGATGACACCACGTGAAGTGGTTCGCCGCAATCTGGAGCGCAACCATCCGCCGCGCATCGGCATGGACTTTGACGGGGGCAGGATGAACGATTTCTGTTTCGCTGGTTTTTCACCCTCGGAAAAGTGGCAGCAGAAGCGGTGGATAGAGGGCGAGGTGGAATACTTCACCGATGAGTGGGGCAATGTGTGGTATCGTTCGGTATACGGAGGCAATCGGGGAGAGGTGTTCCAGCCCGCGCTGGATGACTGGGCGAAACTGAAGGATTACCAATTGCCCGACATGGATAACCCCGTGCGCTACGAGCAGGTGCGCCAGCGGTTCGCTCAGGAACCGGAGCGGTATCGCGTGGGGTATCTGCCCGGCTTTCCCTTCGCGATATGCCGCTACCTGCGCAAGATGGAGAACTACTTTGCCGACCTGGTGCTGGAGCGGGAGAACATTGATGACCTGCACGAGCGGGTGACGGCATTGCTGGAGCGCATCATCGCACGCTATGCCGAAGCGGGGGCAGACGCGGTGATGTTCGCCGAGGACTGGGGCGTTCAGGACCGTCTGCTCATCCATCCCGCCATGTGGCGCGAGATATTCAAGCCCCTGTTTGCGCGGCTGTGCAACACGGCAAGGGCGCACGGCGTAAAGGTGATTATGCACTCCTGCGGTTACGTATGGGATATACTGGACGACGTGGCGGAGGTAGGCATCTGCTGTATGCAGTTCGACCAGCCCGCGCTTTATGGTCTGGAACGTCTGTCGGCGAAACTGCGCGAGCTGGGATTGTGCCTGTATGCGCCCGTTGACATCCAGCGTGTCCTGCCGACGGGCGACCGGGAGCGCATCGAGCGCGAGGCGCATCGCATGGTGGAGCTGTTCGCCGGCGGATTCATTGCCAAGAACTATCCCGACCTGAAGGGCATCGGTGTCCAGCCTGAATGGGATGAGTGGGCATATCAGGTGTTTTTGAGTTATGCGCGGTCAGATAACGTGCTGTGACTACCTGCCGATGGCGTGGCGCTCTTTGATGGAGCACCGTCTGCGCTCCCTGCTGACGATGCTGGGCGTGCTGGTGGGTGTGGCATCGGTTCTCCTGCTGATCTCAATGGTGCAGGGCATCAAGGCGGAGGTCACCCAACAGATAGAGCAGTTCGGGGTGAACCTGTTGTTTGTGGTGCCCGGGCGCATCAACGCTTCGCAGCCGTTCAATCCGATGAGCATTCTGGGGCTGAGCACCCTCACCCCTGAGGATGTGCAGGCGGTGCAGAGCGTTCCCGGCGTGAAGCGAGCAGTGCCCATCATGTTCATTGCGGGCGGGGCGCGTAACGGCGACCGGTGGGCGGCGACCGCTATCGTGCTGGCGACGGAGGCGACGTGGCAGGACATCCGCAAAACTCCATCTGCCGAAGGCAGGTTCTTCACCCCTGCGGAGGAGACCGAGCGGGTGTGCGTGCTGGCGCATGGGGTGAAGCAGGAGCTGTTCGGGCAGGAGCCAGCCGTGGGCAAGCAGGTAGTGATTAACCGTGTGCCGTTTCGGGTGATAGGGGTGCTCCAGCAGGACGAATCGAGCAGTATCTTTGGCAATGCGGGATGGGACTACCTGATTTACCTGCCACTTCGCGCCGCTCAGCAGGCGATGCGTTCCGACCAGATACACCGTATCGTGGTGCAGGCGGTGCCCGGCGTAGAGCCAGAGGGGCTAATTGGGCAGATTAGGGAGGTGATGCGCCAGAGCCACCTCGGCAACGAGGACTTCAGCGTGCTGACCTCCAAAGACCTGTTGAAGCTGGTTTACACCGTGCTCAGCCTGCTTCAGATTGCTCTGGCGGGCATCAGCAGTATCTCGCTGATAGTGGGCGGCGTGGGCATCATGAACATCATGCTGGTGTCGGTGACGGAGCGCACGCGCGAAATCGGCATCCGCAAAGCCTCGGGCGCCAAACAGCGCGACATCTTCTGGCAGTTCCTGATAGAGGCGGTCACGCTGTCGCTGACGGGCGGCGTGCTGGGCATCGTGGTGGCGACTGTCGCCATTGAGGTCTTCAGGCGCACTACTGTGCTGAAACCGCAGATCACGCCTGGGGCGATAGCGCTTGCTTTTGGGGTAAGCGTGCTGGTGGGAGTGGTGTTCGGCGTGGCGCCTGCCATCCGCGCCGCACGCAAGGAGCCAGCCGACGCGCTGAGATACGAATAAAAAACTGGCTGCCCGGGGTGGATTCGAACCACCATTAATGGCTCCAAAGGCCACCGTCCTGCCGTTGAACGACCGGGCAAACCACTCATATTATGCCCTCTGCGGGGTGGGTTGTCAAGGGCAGGTTGTCGGAGACCGCCGGGCGCGGACGCAAGGCTGTTTGCCAAACCCCAAACCCCTGTGTTATACTGACACAGGTCACTTTTGTGGCGAAGGAGGACGGGAGATGAGCACGACCATTGAGGAGGTAGTCGCTCGAGAGATTCTGGACTCGCGCGGCAACCCGACGATTGAGGTAGACGTGTATCTGAGCGGTGGCGCACGAGGGCGCGCGGCGGTGCCTTCGGGGGCGTCCACAGGCAGTAACGAGGCATTGGAACTGCGCGACGGCAACCCCGAGCGCTACGGCGGTAAGGGTGTGCTGAACGCCGTGGACAACGTCAACGAGCGTATCGCCCCCGAGATTATAGACATGGATGCAACCGACCAGGTGGCGATTGACAACTTGCTCTGCGAGCTGGACGGCACGCCGAACAAGAGCAAGCTGGGTGCAAACGCCATCCTGGGTGTCTCGCTGGCGGTGGCGAAAGCAGCGGCAGAAGGGCTGGGGCTTCCCCTGTTCCAGTACCTGGGTGGTGTGTTCGCGCACACCCTGCCTGTGCCGATGATGAACATTCTGAACGGTGGCAAGCACGCCGACAGCAATGTGGACTTGCAAGAGTTCATGGTCGTGCCCGCCGGCGCAGAGGACTTTCCCGAAGCGTTGCGCATGGGCGTGGAGGTGTACCACAGCCTGAAGAGCGTATTGAAGGAGCACGGCTACAACACCGCCGTGGGCGACGAGGGCGGCTTCGCTCCCAACCTGCGCTCCAACGCCGAGGCGCTGGACCTCATCGTGGAAGCGATTGAGAAGGCGGGCTATACCCCCGGCGAGGACTGCTACCTTGCACTCGACCCCGCCGCCTCCGAGTTCTATGAGGGCGGTATGTACCACCTGAAAGGCGAAGGGCGCGTGCTTACCAGCGAGGATATGGTCGCCTATTACGAGGACCTGGTAAACCGCTATCCCATCGTCAGCATCGAGGATGGACTGGCAGAGAACGACTGGGATGGCTGGAAGGTGCTCACCGAGCGACTGGGCAGTCGGGTGCAGCTAGTGGGCGATGACCTGTTCGTGACCAACGTGCAGTTCCTGAACCGGGGCATCGAGATGGGCGTTGCCAACTCCATTCTGATTAAGGTCAACCAGATTGGCACGCTGACCGAGACCCTGCTGGCGATAGAGACCGCGAAGCGGGCAGGTTACACCGCGGTCATCTCGCATCGCTCCGGCGAAACAGAAGACACCACCATCGCCGATATCGCCGTTGCGACCAACGCCGGGCAGATTAAGACCGGTGCGCCCTGTCGTACCGACCGCGTGGCAAAGTACAACCAGCTTCTGCGCATCGCAGAGGTGCTGGGTGACGCAGCGGACTATCCGGGCATCGGTGCGTTCTACTCGCGCCGGATAAGGTAATCCATCTCTAACCCCTCCTCTCCTCGCGATGTGGGGGAGGGGAGGGGTAAACATTGGAGCGACGCCATGCGTTGTACCAAGATTGTCTGCACCATCGGACCCTCCAGCGCTTCTCCTGAACGCCTTCGTGCGCTGGTAGAGGCGGGCATGGATGTGGCGAGGTTGAACTTCTCGCACGGCACACACGAATCACACGGACAGGTCATCCAACACATCCGCCAGATCAGCGCAGAGACCGATAAACCCATCGCCATCCTGCAGGACCTGTGCGGACCCAAGCTGCGACTGGGCGCACTGCCCGACGAGGGGGTACGGGTAGAGCGGGGGCAAACGGTGTGCTTCGTGCTGGCGGAGGAGGGGACGGACGCTCAGAGTATCCCTCTGCCTCATCCCACGGTCTTCGCGCTGGTTCGCCCCGGCGAGCGCATTCTTATCGATGATGGCAATGTGGAGGTTGTCACGACCCGGCGTGACCTGAACTCTGTACATGCGGAAGTGCGTATTGGCGGTGTGCTTCGGTCGCGCAAAGGGGTCAACCTGCCCGATACGCGCCTGCCTGTGACCTCCGTTACCGAGCGCGATTTGCAGGACCTGCGCTTCGGCATCGAGCGCGGTGTGGACTGGGTAGCGGTCTCGTTTGTGCGCCAGCCGGAGGACCTTCAGCCGGTGCGTTACGCCATTGAGGCGGCAGGTGCGGACATCCGCGTCATCGCCAAGATTGAGAAGCGCGAGGCGGTAGAAAACTTCGACCAGATACTGCAGTATGCAGACGGCATCATGATTGCCCGCGGCGACCTGGGAGTGGAGATGCCCATTGACGAGGTGCCGCTGATTCAGAAGGAGATTATCGCACGCTGTAACCGCGCGGGCAAGCCAGTGATTACCGCCACGCAGATGCTGGAATCGATGGTATCTGCGCCCCATCCCACCCGCGCCGAAGCCACCGACGTGGCGAACTCCATTCTGGACGGCACCGATGCGGTGATGCTTTCGGGTGAAACGGCGATAGGGCAGTACCCGGTGGAGGCGGTGAGCGTGATGCACCGAATCGCCCTGCGCACCGAGCAAGCGCTGAAGGAGGGGATTAACGTTCAGCCCAATCAGCCCATAGCCGGCAGCCTGAGCGTGACCGAGGCGGTGGCGGAGGCGGTGTGCCATATCGCTTACGACATCAACGCCCGAGCCATCATCTGCGCCACCACATCGGGCAGTACGGCGCGTATGGTCTCCAAATATCGCCCGAAGACGCCGATAGTGGCTTTTACCCCGCACGAAACTACCTACCGTCAGCTGGCGCTGTCTTGGGGTGTTCAGCCGCGATTGATACCGCAGGTGCACACCATGGAGGAAATGTTGCAAACCGCGGTGAATACGGCTGTAAAGCTTGGCTTAGCATCGGAAGGGGACAGAGTCGTGATTACCGCCGGCGTGCCCATAGGCGTGCCCGGTCACACGAACCTGATTAAGGTGCATACGATTGGACAGCCGATAGTGGCTTAGGGGGTGAAAGATGGCTTACCGGAGTACACGCAGGGGACATACTCCACCCGTGCGGGGCAAAAAACGTGTACGGCACGTGCTGTCGGCGTTCGGTTCGCTGGTGGTGGTCGGTGTGGTTCTTTTTGTGGCGGGCAGACTGCTCTTCTCCTTTGGCGACAGGGTGATGATGCTGGCGCGCGAGGCACACAGGCATCGTCAGGAAATCGCTGCCCTGCGTCAGGAAACGGAATGGTATCGGGAGCAGAACGCCATCCTGCAGAGGCAGATACAAACCCTTCACACGCGCAGTGGTATCATTCTGGAAGCACGCAGACAGGGCTACGGCTTTCCGGGCGAGCGGCTGCTGGTGATGGAGCCATCGCCCACCCAGCCCGAATCACAGCGCAAATAGGAATTATCCCTTTCTCAGTACCTGGCGCAGGGCTTCCTCCACCTGTGGATAGCGGAACTGATAGCCCGTTTGCAGGGCTACCTGGGGAATCACGCGTTGGCTCCACAGGAGGCTTTCTCCCAGCTCACCTGCTACCAGCTTGAGGGCAAAACCGGGCACAGGTAGCCACGAAGGTCGTCCCATCACCCTGCCCAACGCTTTGCAGAACTCTCCCAGTTGCACAATGCCCGGCGCGACCGCGTTTACCGCACCTTCTACAGCGCTGTTGGTCAGCGCGTGCAGGGTGATGCCTGTCACGTCGGCAAGATGTATCCACGGGAACCACTGCCGTCCGCTGCCGAACGGTCCACCCACAAAGAGGCGAAATGGCAAAAGCATCTTCTCCAGCGCACCGCCTCCTCCGCCCAGCACGATGCCGATGCGCAACTTGCACACGCGCATGCCCAGTTCGCGTGCTTCATCTGCCGCTCCTTCCCACCGGATTGCCAGCTCCGCCAGGAAGCCGGTGCCGGGCGGACTGGTTTCGGTCAGCTCCTCCTCGCCGCGATTGCCGTAGATGCCCACCGCGCTGGCGTTCACCAGCACCCCCGGACGAGGCTCAGCAAGACGCATTGCCTGTACCAGAGCACGTGTGCTGTTCACCCGGCTATCCACCAGCTTCTGCTTGAACTCGGGCGTCCATCGTTGCGCTGCCACGCTCTCGCCTGACAGATTGACTACCGCGTCCACACGCGACAGCAGGTCTGTAATGGTCTCCGGCTGGTCGGGCGACCACTGGGCAATTTGGGCACCATCAGGCACTCTGCCCTGCGCCCGTGAGGCGTCACGTGTTAGCACGGTGACCTCATGACCTGCCTGCAGAATCTCCGCAACCAGCGCCCTGCCGATAAAACCGCTTCCCCCAGCAACCGCCACGTGCATCTCCTTCTCTCCACCTCCTGAAAACCGTTTGCACGCCCCTATTATAGCACTTGCTGGGGGATTGTGAGCGGATTCTCTGTAAACCCCTCTCCCAACCTCTCCCCGACGCAGAGAGCCCCACCTAACCTCCCCGCAAAAGCCCTCACCCTGACCCTCTCCCACAAGGAGAGGGAAATACGGCTCTGCGGAAGCCTCGCCTTCCAGACGATAACCTGTCCGCCCAGAATTGGAGGGCGAACCTCCTGGTGAGCCGACTGGGGGTAGTCCCCCTGCTTGCGGGGGGACCACAGGGGGGCTGACATCTCAAACGGCTCGGCAGGAGCCTCGCCCTCCAGACGGCTGGCAGGAAACCCGCGCCATCGGCGCGAAAAGGGGAAACACATCCTGTTGACGGCATGGTGGGCACGGATGACGCGCATCACGGTGTGGGACGGCGCAGACTGCGTGGGGGGCAACAAAATCCTCCTGCAGGATAGAGGGCTGAACCTCTGGCTGGACTTCGGGCAGAACCTGAGCAGGCTCATGGACTATTACGAGGAGTTCATGAAGCCGCAGAAGTCGCGCGGGCTGTACGAGCTGTTTGTGATGGGTCTGCTTCCGCCGGTGGGGGGCATCTACCACGACCGATTCCACGAGCACTATCCTTTCCATGAGTGGCAATACCGGCTGGACGAAGTGCACGGCGTGCTTGTCTCTCATGCCCATTTAGACCATGCGGGCGACATCCAGTATCTCCATGCCGACATTCCGCTGGTTTGCTCCGCCGAAAGCGCAGTGCTCCTGCGCGCACTGCAGGATTGTGGGAAAGACGATTACGGCACGGTATACGTGCGCCGGTTCGAGCAGAAAGAGGACGAGTTCCGGGTGATGGCATGGAACCGCAAGGAAGAGATACTGGCAACCTTCCGCCAGGTGTACACCGCCGACGACTGCTCGCCGCAGATGCATTCCTTTTGGGAATGCCTGCCCAACGGTTACCACGAGAAGTGCGAGCGGCGACCAATCCAGCAGATGTCGGACGCAATAAACGGGCATTCGGTGCGCTTCTTCCCCGTAGACCACTCCATCCCCGGAGCGGGCGCGTGGGCGGTAGAGACGGAGGCGGGGTGGGTGGTATACACCGGCGACCTGCGCTTCCGCGGCGAACGCAGAGGGCTGACCGAGCGGTTCCTGCAGGAGGCGGCGCAACTGCAACCGGTCGCCCTGCTGATGGAGGGCACGCGCATCTCACGCGAAGGCTCGGGCTACACGGAGGACGACGTTCAGACGCATCTGGACGAGCTCCTGCGCCAGCACCGCGACAGGCTGGTGGTGGTCAACTTCTCCATGACCCATCTGGAACGGCTGGAGCGGTTCTGGAACTGCGCACGAGGGCACGGCAGGCAGATCGTGGTGAACCCCAAAGACCTGTACCTGCTGGACGCCTGGAGGGAAAGCGGGCGAGACCTGAAGCTGGATGATGGCACGCTGAGGCTGTATCTGGGTATCGGCAGGACGTCGGGCGAGGCGTGGCAGAAGAGCCTCTATGAGCGTTACGGTAGTCTGGGAATCACCGCGCAGGAGATTGCCCGTTCGCCCGCCGACTTTCTGCTCTGCTTTGGCTACTTTGACCTGAACGAACTGCCCTATCTGGGGGTGCGCGATGGCGTGTGGGTGCAGTCCTTTAGCGAGCCGATGACGGAGGAACAGCGCATCGACGACGCCCGCCTGAACCGCTGGCTCCAGCATTTCGGCTGGATGCGCTACCCAAGGCGCGGCGATGATGAGGAGAAGGGTGTGCCGCTCCATGTGTCGGGGCACGCCTCCGCCCAGGAGCTGGCGCACGTGGTGGAAACGGTCCGTCCGAAGAAGTTGATTCCCGTGCACACTACCGAACAGAATCTCTTTAGCGAAAGGTTCGCGCACCTGTGCGACGTGGTGATTCCGCAGACAGGGAGGGAGATTGTGCTATGAAGATAGGCATCATGGCAGACAGTCACGACAACCTGCCCAAAATCCGCGCAGCGTTGGAGCTGTTCCGGCAGGAGGGGGTGGGGCTGATCCTGCACGCGGGCGACTTCGTGGCGCCGTTTGCGGTGCGGGCGATGACGCCGGCTCCGTGCCGGGTGGTGGCGGTGTTCGGCAACAACGACGGCGAGCGCATCGGACTGGCAAAGGCGTTTGAGGCGATAGGGGAGGTGCACCCGCGCATCGCCGCGGTGGCGGTGGAGGGCAAACGTATCGGCGTGGTGCATCAGGACGAACTGGTCGCGCCCATCGCCGCGGGAAACGCCTTTGACCTGCTGGTGTACGGGCACACGCACCGCCTGGACATCCGCCGCGAAGGGAGCCTGCTGATTGTCAACCCGGGCGAGGTGGGCGGCTGGCTAACGGGCAAAAGCACGGTAGTCCTCCTGGACACCCAGCACATGGAGCCATCGGTGCGGGAGATTTAGGGTGGGGGGCGTTGGTTACCACCACCATCTGCGTGCTTTGCGGCGGCAACGGTCTGCATCTGCGAACATCTGTGCCTTTTCGTAGCACTGGGCTGCCTTGTCAAACTGCTGAGCTCGTTCGTAGCACTGGGCTGCCTTGCCAAACTGCTGAGCTCGTTCGTAGCACTGGGCTGCCTTGCCAAACTGCCCCGCCTGTTCGTAGCACTCCGCTGCTTGTCCAAACTGCCCTGCCTTTTCGTAGCACACTCCTGCGTTGTCAAACTGCCCAGCTTGTTCGTAGCACTGGGCTGCTTTGCTAAACTGCCCTGCCTGTTCGTAGCACTGGGCTGCTTTGCCAAATTGCCCTGCCTGTTCGTAGCACACTCCTGCCCTGTCAAACCGCTCTGCCTGTTCGTAGCACTCGGCTGCATTGCTAAACTGCCCCGCCTTTTCGTAGCACTCGGCTGCCTTATCGAACTGCGCAGTTTGTTCGTAGCACCTCGCTGCCACAACAAATTCCCCGGCATCTTCGTAGCGCTCGGCGGACCGGGCACGCAGAACATCCACACTGCGCACCACTACCTCTTCTACGTCCCGCCATGTGCCAAACCATACCTCATCTGCAACGGTTAAACCTGTCGGTAGAAGCTGCGCTTCTGGTTCAATCACCAGCAATCCCCGCCGGGCGCGAGTCATCGCCACATACCACTGTGAGAACGCGAGCTGACGCAGGGTCTCTGCCCGCTCGCGCTTTGCCTCCTCCAGATGGGCGTACATCCCCAGCACGGCTACCCGGTCAAACTCCAGCCCCTTGCACTCCTCCACTGTCACCACGGGCGCGCTGTTGGCTATCTGCTGCGCCAGCGGATGGTTTCGCGCCGAATCGTCCGGGATGACCAGCGCGCCCTGGTCGCCCAGCCATTCGGCAAGCCGCGGGGGGTCTATTTGCTGTTCAGGGGCGCCGGCAGGGGGCAGGCTGTCTAGTACGGCGGTGACGTGGTAGTTGGGTTTCTCCTCCAAGCCCAGCCGCTGGCTCACGCGTTCCATTTCTCTCTGCACCAGCGAGGCAATCTGGCGGCTGTTGCGCCGGTTGATGCCCAGCGATGCATCCTGAACGGCAATCTCGCTCTGCAACCGCCGTTCCAGGCGATTCCAGTGGAAGCCAGAGGGACGCAGAGCTTGGAAGGGGTCAGCCGTCAGGAACAGACCTGTTGGGCTTTTCACCATCTGCAGGAGGATCATCCACTGCACTTCGCACAGATCCTGCGCCTCATCCACATACACCCCGTCAAACCGGTAACGCAGACCGGAAAACTCTTGTTCCCGCCAAATCTGGCGGCAGGCATCCAGCTCATCCATGCCGGGCAGCTGGGTGAACCACTGCTCGTATACTGAAAACACCGCCTCCCGCTCCTCTGGAGTAAGCCTGGTAGCGGCGTACTGCAGATATCCCTCCCTGTCCAGCAGACCCCTCGTTGCCCAGTTCAGCTGCCCCTTGATGACGTCCCAGTACTCCGCCCAGAGCGCCTCCAGGTGCCAGGGTAATGTGGGGTGTTTCTGCCTGAAATTGTGCAGAGGCTTGGGGATGGCTTTCATCTTCCATCTTCTGCCAACCTCTGCATAAGCCTCTTCGAATTGCCTGCGCCTCGCGTCGTAGCTGATGATATGCGCTCCGCGGTTTATCATCTTCAGCAATTGCGTGAAGCTCAGGATGCTGACCCGTTCCAGCAGGTCTCTACCGCCGGGTAACCTCTCAAACAACAGCTGGCACAGGTTGCTCAGGTTGGGGGAGTATGTCACCACCAGGTACTGACCGTTAGGGTTCGTACGCGCCTGGCGGTACAGGTGGTACAGCATGACGGTGGTTTTGCCGCTGCCTACCGTGCCGCTCAGCAGAAGAGGACCCTCCGCCCGCACAAACTGCATCTGTTCGGGCAGAAGATGCAGCAGAAAATCCTCGTCGTTTTGGGCAATGTGCGCCAGCTCCTGCTCAATCCGTTCCACATCTATCTCAAAGAACTCGTGGGCGTCTGCGAGGCTTTCCTGTTCCCATCTGGTCGCCTGCTCCATCCACCAGTCCTCGCCGCGATACTGGAGGCGCACATACTGGTTGAGCACCCCTTTGCCCTTTCCAACCTCTTTCTCCACCACATCCACCGGCACCCACGGATATTCGGGCAGTTTGGAGATGCTCATCTCCTCCAGTATGCCCTCCTCGTGTAGCACTGCTGCCAGATTGTCGTAGTGGATGCGCCTCGCGCGGTTCATGGCGTCGTCGTGATGGTCCACATCCCATACCACCAGCACCATTCGGGGGCGGTCGGTGCCGCCGCGCTCGCGGAACACGGTGGAGGTCTGAGTGGTGAAAATCAGGGGAAGTCGAGGTCTACTCGCGCTTCGAATACAGGCGTGGAAATGCCATTCAGCCGTTTCATGCCCAACCCAACGGACTTTCCATCTCCCGAACTCAGCGCGCGCAGGCACTTAGCGACCTTATCATGGGGCACTTTGCCATCGCGGATTTTCTTGTGCACACGTCGGTGAAGCACTACGGGATATTTCATCTGCTGACACCTCGGTTTACCATTTATGACAGATGATAAACGTTTCTGAAGAGTCTGTCAAGTATGCTAACATACAAAGCTGTGATGTTGTTTCAACGTTTTTGGCGCAAGTTCCTGTATGTTGCGGGGGATAGAGCGTTCTGCTGGACGAAGTGAAGGGAGTCCCGGTTGACGGGCGAACTATGCTTCACCGCCTGCTTCGGAGGTGTTCTGCGTGTTTTGGGTACGAGCACGGCGACGTAGCGCTTTTAAAGCGTAATCCATCTCCTCCGCCCGCAACAGCTTCGCCAGCAGAAGGTACACCCCGCCGCCCACCAGCATCACCAGCGCAATCGCCAGCAAGGATTCCAGCTTCGGGTGCACCGAAAAACCCTGCAGGGACTCCGCTAACAGGGAACGAAGCCACCATCCCACCCCTCCACTCACCGCCGACGCCACAACCAGCCGCGCAAACGGCAGCCATAACTGCCCCACTGGTATCCCTACCTTGCGCCGCAGGGCGTACAGCATCCACACCACATGCAGTATCGCCGCAACCGACCCCGCCAGCGCAAGCCCCTTGTGCGCTAAGGGACCCATCAGCCACCAGTTCAGCGGGATGAACACCAGCGTCGTCAGCGTGCCAATCAGCACGGGGGTCACCGTATCCTGTACCGCATAGAAGGCGCGGTTCAGAATCGCCTGGCTGGAGAAGGCGAACAGCCCGATGCAGTAGAACACCAGCGCCTCGGCGGTGATACGCGTATCGTAAGGGGTGAACTTGCGGTACTGCAGTAAGATAGATACAATGTCGGTGGACAGAACCATCATCAGCACCGAGATGGGCACGGTCAGGAACCACAGCGCACGAAGCCCCTGAAGCACGGTGCGTCGGAACGCCTGCATGTCGCCACGCGCCGCCTGTGCGCTGAGTGTGGGAAAGACGGCGATGCTGATAGCCTGCGCGAAGATGCCCAGCGGCGCCTGCATCTGCTTGTTGGCGTTATCCAGCGCCGACACCGCCCCAGGCGGCAGGAGCGACGCAAACGCCCGATTAATCAACACGAACACCTGCGGCAGGGACAGCCCCAGAATGACCGGAAGCACCAGCCTGCCTACCTTCACCACGCCCGGATGCCTCAGATGCAGGCTGAAATGGTAGCGCACCCCCACCCGTCGCAAAAAAGCCATCTGCAGGAGCAGGTTGCCCACAATCGCGCCAACCAGTGCACCCCACGACAGCCCTGCCACGCCCAGATGTGCGCCCAACAGCCACCCGCCGGCAATGATGCCCAGATTGTAGATGATAGGTCCGAGTGCAGGAACCAGAAAGTGCCCCCGCACGTACAGCGTCGCCATCATCAGACCGCCCAGAAAGAAGCATATCTGTGCGGGAAGCACGATGCGCGTCAGCGAGGCGGTCATGTCCAGCTGCCAGGGCTGGAAGCCGGGCGCAATCAGTGGAACCAGCTGGCGGGCGAATACCTCGCCAATCAGCACCAGCGCGGTGACCACCAGCGTCATGAAGGTGGCGACCACCGAAAAGACCTTCCACGCCTCCTCTTCCTGCCCCCGCGTGAGGTATTCGGTAAAGACGGGCACGAACGACGAGGAGAGCGCGCCGCCGGCAATCAGGAAGAAGAGCAGGTCAGGAATGGAAAACGCCGCCCGATACACGTCGGTATAGGCGTTTTGTCCAAACCATGCGGCGATAGCCGTATCCCGTAACTGCCCCAGCACCCGGCTGATGAATATGGCAATCATCATCACCGCCGCGGCGCGGGCAACTTTATGTGTCTCCTGAGTCATGCTGGCTGATATTGTACTGTGCGTTCGGCGCGGTGTCAAATGCCGTGATGGTTTTGGAAGATTGAAGGGGAGAAAGCATCCAGCGCCCGTTTGGAGTGCTGAAGCTTGCTTCAGCAAACCCGAACCTGCGTGAGCAGGTTTCGTTTTGTGTAGCCTGCGATTTCCAATCGCAAGGGCAGAACAAGAAAGCGGACTTGCTGAAGCATGGCTTCAGCACTCCATAGGGGCGCAGGCACACCTGCTGTTTACAATAGTTTGGGCAATATGGTACTATGAAGGCAGGGCGGATAATGAGCAGGAGGTCAGGGATGGGTACTTCCTCATCATCGGGCGCCGAAGACGAGAAAAAAACACAGAAAGTACATCCGTTCTGGGGGTTGTTCGTGATTCTGGCAGCACTGGCAGTACTCTTTGTCATGATATACCCCTTTATAGCCAGTCGTATGTACCGCGAACTGCCTCTTCCCTCTACCGAAGAGACTACTGTGAAGGTGGCGGACAGGATGGCACCGCTATCTGCGGGGGAACGTGCCAGGTTGGTGCATGAGCTCTTCCGCAACCCGAACCCGATGGTGCGCGTCGCCGCGGTGGAAGCCATTGAAGACTGGAAAATCCGGCGGGCACTGCCTTTGCTGGAGGATGCAGCGCAGGACAACTGCTCGGCGGTGCGTCGGCGAGCGATAGAGGTGTTCTGGAAGCTGGACCGCGAGCGTGGATTGCGCCTGCTAATAGCGGGACTACGCGATGACGACGTGGATATCCGTCGGGCGGCAATCAGCCAGCTGCGCTTCGCCAACGACAAACGCACCATTCCCGCCATCATTCCTCTGCTGGACGACCCTGACCACACCACCCGCTTCTTCGCGCTGGGCGTACTGCGCAAGCTGACGGAACAACCCTACTTCGCCAGAACTTCTGATCCGCCCGAGAAACAGCAGGCAGTCATCCGCCAGTGGAAGCAGTGGTGGCAGAAGGAGCGACCACGCTGGGCGGACGAGCAACAATGGGCAGAGGTGGCTCCTCTGCATCCCACACGCACCGACCCCGCCCCGCCGTTCACGTTGAGGAGTCTGGACGGCTCGCGCCTGCGCTTGCAGGACTTTCGTGGCAGTATGCTCGTCCTGCACTTTTACGGCACCTGGTGCGCCCCCTGCGAGGTGGAGATGCCACATCTCGTGCGCCTGCGCGAGGCATATCCTGAGAGCGATCTGGCGATGGTGGGGGTGGCGGTGAACGAAACGGAGGGCGAGCGTGCTGTGCGCGAGTGGATAGAAAAGTTCAAAATCACCTATCCCCAGGCGCTGGCAACCCCGGAAATGATTTCTGCCTACTGGATACAGGGCGTGCCGATTACCTACATCATCGACGCCGAAGGGCGTATTCGCTACCGCTTCGAGGGCGACCGGGATTTTGAGACCTTCCGCAAGATGATCGAGCGGGTGCGCACGCAGGTCACCGCCACAGGTTCATCACCCACACCAGCAGGGGCGCGATAACCAGCGCGGGCAGGAAGTTCGCCACAGGGATCTGGCGCAGGTTCAGCAGGCGGATGCCCAGCCCCAGCATCATCAGTCCGCCGGTGGCAAACATCACGTTCTTCATCCCCTCCGTTAGCACGCTTCCAATCCAGCCAGCGCCCAGCGTCAGCGCACCCTGCACCACCAGCACCGTGCCCGCCGAGAACAGCACCCCCCAGCCCAGCGCGGCGGTGAAAAACGCCGCCGACACCCCGTCCAGCAGGCTCTTCACCAGCAGAAGGCTGTAGTCGCCCCTCAGACCGTCCTGAATACAGCCCATGATGGTCATCGGACCGACGCAGAAGAGGATGCTCGTGCTCACGAACGCCTGGCTGAAGGTGCTGCCGCCCTCGTTGCTGAAGCGCTTCTGCAGGGCGTTGCCCAGCGCATCCAGCCTGCCCTCAATATCCAGCCCCTCGCCGACTATCGCGCCGATAAGCAGGCTCGCCAGCGGAAGCAGGGGGTTCTTCTCACCCAGGCTCATCTGGATGCCAATCATCAGCGTCATCAAGCCGATGATTTGCATGGTGGTTTCGCGCAGGCGAGGCTTGAGAAACCGCCTCGCCGTCAGTCCCACCCCCGTGCCGATGACCACGGTCGCCGTGTTGATCAGCGTGCCAATCATCCTGCGCCTGCGCCCTGCTCCTGTTCTACCTCTTTGCGAAGCAGACGCTTGAGGATTTTGCCTGTGCCCGACTTCGGCAGGGATTCGCGGAACTCCACCCGCCGCGGCACCTTGAAGTTCGCCAGACGCTGGCGGCAGTAGCGGATGATTTCGCGCTCGGTTGCCTGCGCACCGGGCTTCAGCACCACATACGCCACCGGCGACTCGCCGCGCAGTTCGTCGTACTCGCCAATCACCGCCGCCTCTGCAATCGCCGGATGCGTGTGGAGCACCTCTTCCACCTCGCGCGGATAGACGTTCAGACCGCCCACGATAATCATGTCCTTCTTGCGGTCCACGATATAGAAGTAGCCGTCCTCGTCCATCTTGCCGATGTCGCCGGTGTGGTACCAGCCGCTGCGCATGGCTTCCGCGGTGGCTTCAGGAAGGTTATAGTAGCCCAGCATCACGTTCTCGCCGCGCACCACAATCTCGCCCAGCTCGCCCACGGGCACCTCGTTGTCGTTATCATCAAAGATTTTCATCTCCACGCCGGGGATAGGCAAGCCGATACTGCCCGGTTTGCGCACGCCCTTCAGCGGGTTCACCGCCGTCACCGGCGAACACTCGGTGGGTCCATCGCCTTCTAGAATCACCACGTTGAAACGTTTCTCGAAAGCTTCCATCACCGCCACCGGCATCGGTGCGCCGCCCGAGACGCAGATGCGCAGAGAGGACAGGTCATACTCGCGCGGCAGGGGGAAGTGCAGAATGGCGGCATACATGGTGGGAACCGCCGGGAAGATGGTACAGCGATGCTTCTCGATAGCCTCCAGCACGCCATCGGGCGTGAAACGCTCCAGCAGGGTGGAGGCACAGCCCACGTGGATGGACAGGTGCATGCACACCGTCGCCGCGAACGCATGGAACAGCGGTAGCACGGTGACAAAATTGTCACTCGGTGACATATCCAGCACAGGCGTGCACGATTCGCAGTTCGCAATCAGGTTGCGGTGGCTCAGCATACAGCCCTTGGGGAAGCCCGTTGTGCCCGAGGTATACAGGAACACCGCCGGGTGCTCACGCGGGTTCATCTCTGGCGGAGTGGGAACCGGTGCGGGCTGCTGCCATAGCGCATCAAACGGCACGAAGCCCGGCATCTCACCACCGGCAATCAGCAGGTGTTTCAGCGAAGGCGTCTGCTCCTGCACCGCACGCAGCACATCCGCCAGCGGTGGGATGGTTACCGCTGCTTTCGCCCCGGCGTCGTTGTAGATGTAGCGCAGTTCGTCGGGTTTCAGCAGTGGGTTGGCGGGCACGGCAATCGCGCCCAGCGCCTGACATCCATAGTACGCCATCACGAACTGCGGCAGGTTGGGCAGGAATATCCCCACCCGGTCGCCCTTCTCGACGCCCAGCTCCCTCAAACCTTTCGCCACCCCGCTGACCGCCGAGAGTAACTGCCCATAGGAGATAGGATTATCGCGAAAGATAAGAGCGGTCTGGTCAGGGTTGCGCTGAGTGGTTTGCAAAAGCATTTGAAACAGGTCCATCATTCGGTTACACCTCCCGTGCATTGTTTTTCGGGGAGAAGTTCCTTTTTTCCTGCGTAGACAGGAGACTTGCCGGCGGATACCTAAGAGGTAAAGGGTAACTCCATACCATCCTGTACAGGAGGCAGGACCGATGGCTTACGAGCAGTGGGGTATCGGCATTGTGGGGCTGGGTGGCATTGCCAATGTACACCTGCAGGCATACCGCAACGCCGGGCTGAAGGTGGTTGGCGGAGCCGATATCGACCCCGAACGGGTAAAGCTGATGCAGGAGAAATGGCAGCTGCCCATTGCTACTACCGATGTGGAGTCGTTGATTGCCAACCCTGAAGTGAAAGTAGTGGATGTCACTGCGCCGCACTACCTGCATGTGCGCGAGCCGATTTTCCGCTGGGCGGCGAAGTACGGTAAAGCGCTGTACGTGCAGAAGCCGCTGGAGCAGTACTACGCCAACGCGCTGAAGCTGGTGCGGATTGCCGAGGAGGCAGGCATCCCGCTGATGGTCAATCAGAACTCGGTCTTCGTGCCCGGCTTTCAGGCGATAGAGCCTTACCTGCGCCAGGGGGCTATCGGCACGCCGTACTACTGCCAGATAGAGAATCGCAACTGGTTCGACCTGAGCTCCCATCCCTTCTACGGCAAGCAGGAACGGTGGGTGCTCAGCGACATGGGGGTGCATCACCTCGCGCTGGTGGTGCACTGGTTCGGCAGCTGGCGCAGTGCCTACGCCATCATGGGGCGCGACCCCTCGCAAAAAGGCATCGTGGGCGACACCTGGAACGTGATGAACATCCGCTTCGAGAGCGGGGTGCAGGCGTGCATCATCAACAACTGGTGCTACCGCGGACACCTGCCGCGCCCGCATTCGGTGGAAGAGGTGGTGATTCAGGGCGATAAGGGCGCAATTACCGGCACCAGCGAGGAGATGGTCATCGTCACCACCGACCCGCCCGCCGAGGTACGCCCCCGCTTCACCGGCAAGTGGTTCCCCGACGCCTTCATGCATGCCATGCTTCACTACATTCAGGCGCTGGATGAGGGCAAGCCTTACCTGTGCAGTGGCAGGCACAACCTGCAGGTGGTTGCGCTCATCGAAGCGGGCTATCGTTCGGTACAGGAGGGACGCGAGGTCACTCGCGCCGAAATCATGGGAGAAGACGCAACAGGAGGTAAAGCATGAGCAAGCTACGTGTGGTCGTCTGGGATGAAAACCCGTCGCACGCGCCGAAGGCGGTATATCCCCATAGCATCAACGGCGCGGTCGCCGAGGGATTGCAAGAGCTGGATACGCAGGGTGTGCTGGAGGTGCGCACCGCCAATCTGGACGAGCCAGAGCAGGGCTGTCCTGCCGACCTGCTGGCAAACACCGACGTGCTGGTATGGTGGGGACATGCCCGGCATGGCGAGGTGAAGGACGAACTCGCCGAGAAGATTGCGCACCGCGTGCGAGAGGAGGGTATGGGCTTTGTGGCTCTGCACTCCGCGCACTACTCCAAGCCGTTCCGGGCGGTGCTGGGCTGTACGGGACACCTGAAGGGCGGCTGGCGGGAAAACGATCCACCCGAAGATGAGCATATCCGCATCTGTGCACCCTGGCACCCCATCGTAAAGGGCATTGAGGACTTCGTGCTGAACGGCGAGGAGATGTACGGCGCGCCGTTTGACGTGCCGCCGCCGCTGGTGGTCGTGCTGCAGTCGTACTTCCCGCTGGGCGGGGAGACCTTCCCCTCCGGCTTGTGCTGGACGGTGGGCAAGGGCATTGACCCCAACTTTACGTCGGGACCGGGCGGCGGCGTTGGACAGGGTGAGGGCATCGGGCGCGTGTTCTACTTCCGCCCCGGTCATGAGACCATGCCCACCTACTTCCATCCCACCGTGCGCCGCATCCTGTACAACGCGGTGCTCTGGGCGGGCAAACGCCTGTAGCCCATCGGCACACCTTTTTCTCCGCCCCTTCCCCGCGCGGGAAGGGGCTTCCCACTCGTTAACCTTTTGTGTCCTTCTGTAGTCCAAATACGAGAGACCATGACTTACAGGAGGACAGAGACCATGAGGCTTGCCGTGGTTATCGCTCTGTGGCTATCGCAGTGCCTGTATGCCTTCGCGCAGACAGTCCAACCACAGGGGGCGCTGGCGCAGATGCCGGTGAAAGAGCTGGTGGTGTTCAAAGATGGTCACGCCTACGTCCTGCACGAAGGCGACATGCCCACCGACGAGCGCGGAAGAGTGGTGCTGGACTACCTGCCTACCCCCATTCTGGGCACGTTCTGGGCGTACTCTGCCAGTTCCCAGGTGAAACTGCAGGCGGTGGTTGCCGGTCAGCGCAGGGTAGACCTGAAGCACACCGCCCTGAGTCTGCGCGAGATGCTGGAGGCAAACGTGGGCGCGAGGGTAGTCATCACCGAGATTGCTGGCACGAAGCACACGGGGACTATTCTCAGTGTGCCCTTCCGCTCGCCGGAAGAGCTGGAAGCCACCAGCCCACCAAACACCGGCGATAAACTGCCACAGAAGGGCAACATTCTTCTGCTGAAGACCGAAGAAGGCACACGAGCGATGAACCTGGACCGCGTGCTGGATGTGGTTTTCCTGGGCGAGTGCGCCACTTTGGGTACGGAGTGGGAGTTTCGTAACCTGCTCACCCTGCACCTCAACTGGGGCAACCGTCAGCCGCAGCGAACAGCGCGTGTGGGCATGATGTACGTGCAGAAAGGGGTGCGCTGGATCCCGCAGTATCGGCTGGTGCTGGACGGTAAAGGCAATGTCCGACTGTATCTGCAGGCATCGTTGATTAACGAGCTGACCGACTTCAGCAACGCCACGGTGAACCTGGTGGTCGGCGTGCCTTCGTTTGCCTATCAAAGCACTCCCGACCCCATCTCCCTGCAGCAGACCTTTGCGCAGCTATCGCCCTATTTCCGCAGTGACGCGGGCAGGATGCTCTCCAACGCGATTATGACGCAGGCTCCAGCCCCAGCAGGGGGATTCGCCGAAGCAACGCCGCCGCCAGCCCCGCAGGACGTGGGTCCCGAAGTGTTCGGCGCGGGCACAAGTGAGGACCTGTTCGTGTTCACGGTCAAAGGCGTCTCTCTGCGCAAGGGCGAGCGGATGACCCTGCCCGTCTCCGATTACACGCTGAAGTACCAGGACGTATACACCCTGTACGTTCCGCCCTTAGTCAGTGTTGGCACAGTTGTTACTTCGGAGCCGCGCACGGGCGAGGTGCAATCCGCCCTCAGCGCCCCGAAGGTGACTCACAAGGTGCGGTTGGTCAACACCACAGAACACCCGTTCACTACCGCCCCCGTGCTGTTGTTCAGCGGCGACACCGTGCTGGCGCAGGATACCATGCTGTATACCCCACAGAAAGGTACGGTGGACATCCCCATCGGAACCGCCGTGAACATTCCCGTGAAGCAGACCGACAGGGAGACCCGACGGGAGGCGAAAGCGATAACCGTCAGCGGAGTGGACTATACCCTCGTGGAGATGGAAGGCACGCTCACGCTGACGAACTACTCGGATAAGGCAGTATCGCTGGAGGTCGTGCGCCTTGTGATGGGCGAGGTGCTGAGCACCTCCCCACAGGCGGAGGTCAGCAGGCTGACCATGCAGGGACCGCCGATTACCTTTCCAGACCGCAGAGGCTACGTGAGCGGCGACCTGAACCCACTGAGCCAGGTCATGTGGAAGCTGGCACTGCAGCCCGGCAAAAGCGCTGACCTCAAATGCGCCTGGCGAAGCTACATCCGGTAGCCCGTCAGGTGTGGTACTCGGCGTTGATGCGCACGTAGTCGTAGCTGAAGTCGCATGTCCACACGGTGGCGTGCTCGGTTCCCTGCAGCAGGTCAATGGTGATGGAAACGGTGTCGGCTTTCAGCCCTTCGTGCAGGGCACGCGCGTCGAAGGCGGTGGGCTTGCCGTCGGCGTACACCAGCGTGCCCTGCAGGGCTATCTGCGCACGGTCAGGGTCAAAGTCCACGCCACAACGTCCCATTGCCGCCAGAATGCGTCCCCAGTTCGGATCGTTGCCGAAGAGGGCGGTTTTCACGAGGGGCGACTCCGCCACCGTTTTGCCCATCCTGCGGGCGTCGGTGAAGGTGCGCGCGCCGCGCACCTCTATCTCCACCAGCTTGGTGGCGCCCTCCCCATCGCGCGCGATGCGCTGGGCTAAACGGATGCACAGCGTCTCCAGTGCCATCTGAAAATCATCCAGATAGCGGTGTACATCCACGCCCGACTCGCCGTTTGCAAGGATGACCACCATATCGTTGGTGCTGGTATCGGCGTCAATGGTAAGGCAATGGAAGGAGCGCTCCACCGCATCTTTCAGCACCTGCTGAAGCGCAGGCTGGGAAATACGGGCGTCGGTGGTCAGGAAGCAGAGCATGGTCGCCATGTTAGGAGCAATCATGCCCGCCCCTTTGGCGATGCCGCCGATGCGCACCTCTCCCTCTGGCAGATGCAGGCTCAACGCCTCCGCTTTGGGCACGGTGTCGGTGGTCATAATCGCCTCGGCGGCGAAAGCACCTCCCGACTCCGACAGTTCCAGCATCGCCTGCTCGATGCCCGGCTCAATCTTCTCCAGCGGAAGCCGATGCCCGATAATGCCCGTGCTGGCGGTGATCACCTGCGCCGGCGGGCATTCCAGCAGTTGCGCCACCTTCTGCGCCATGCGCACGTTATCAATGAAGCCCTCCTCGCCGGTGGCGGCGTTGGCGTTGCCGCTGTTGGCAACGATGGCGCGGGCAGTGCCTGCCTCAACCACGTGGCGCGAGTAGCGCACACAGGGCGCCGCGGCGCGGTTGGTGGTGAACATGCCCGCAACGGTCGCCGGCGCATCCGAGACAATCAGCGCGAGGTCCCTGCCCTGCGATTTCACCCCACAGCGCACGCCCGCCGCGCGAAAGCCTCGCGGTGCGGTCACCGCACCTTCTATCCACTCCATCGGATAGCGCATTCAGCCCTCTCCTTAACCGAAAATCTTTGCGCCTGACTTCTCCCAGTCCGCCAGAAATCGCTGGATGCCGATGTCGGTCAGCGGATGCTGATATAACTGCTCCAGCACTTTGAAGGGAACCGTGCAGGCATGAGCGCCTGCCCGCAGCGCCTCTATCACGTGCATCGGATGGCGCACGCTGGCAACCAGCACCTGGCTCTTGAAGCCGTACTCCTTAATCATGTTCACTGTATCGCGCACGGCGTCCATGCCTTCACTGCTGATGTCGTCCACTCGCCCGACGAAGTTGCTGATGTAATATGCTCCCGCCTTCGCCGCCAGAAACGCCTGCGCCAGCGTGAACACCAGCGTGACGTTACAGCGAATGCCCTCCTGCGAGAGCGCCCGAACCGCCTTCATGCCCTCTTTGGTCATCGGGATTTTGACCACGATATTGGGATGCCAGCTGGCGACCTCGCGCGCCTCGCGAATCATCCCTTCGGCATCCAGACTGACCACCTCCGCGCTGATGTCGCCCGGGTTCACAATCTCGCAGATTTCGCGCACAATCTCCTTGAACGGGCGTCCCTCCTTAGCGACCAGCGATGGGTTGGTGGTCACGCCCTCAATCGCGCCCCAGCTCCATGCGGTGCGGATTTCCTCAATGTTGGCGGTATCCAGAAAAAGCTTCATGGCAACCTCCTTGCCAGCGACGTGCTGTGTATATTATACAGGTTACCTCCGTCCCCTCTGCCAGCGGTCGTAGAACACCGCCACAATCACCATCGCGCCGATGAATACCTGCTGCCATTCTACCTCCACATTCAGCAGGTTACAGCCATTGCGGATGATTGCCATCAGGAACGCGCCCAGCAGGGTGCCGATAATGCTTCCCTGTCCGCCCATCAGGCTGGTGCCACCGATGACCGCCGCGGCGATAGCATCCAGCTCCCATCCCTTGCCGGCGGTGGGCTGGGCGACCGTCGCCCTGCTCGCCTGAAGTACCCCAGCCAGCCCCGCGCACAGCCCGCACAGCACAAAGTAACTCGTCTGATACCACACCAGCGACACGCCCGACAGCCTCGCCGCTTCGGGATTGCCGCCAATCGCATAGCAATAGCGCCCCAGCCGGGTGTAGCTGAGCAGGAGATGGAAGCCGACCGCTACCACTGCCAACACTCCCAGCGACCAGTCTCTGCCAAGGCGTTCAAAACCGGGCGCGATGCCCGTCAGCGAAACGCCCCCACTAATCAGCAGAGCCGCGCCGCTTGCCATGCCCAGCATTCCCAGCGTGACCACGAAGGCAGGCATCCGCAGTCGGGTGGTGACCAGCCCATTGAACGCACCACACACCGCCCCTGTCAGCAAACCCACCAGCACGCCTACCAACGCGGATGCGCCATGTTCCATGGCGTACACGGCGGTTACTCCGCTGAGTGCAAGCACCGCCCCGACCGACAGGTCAATTCCCCCCGAGATAATCACCGCGGTCTCACCGATAGCAAGGATGGCTACGGAGACCGTCTGGATGGCAACGGTGCGCAGGTTCTCCCAGGTGAGAAAGTTCGGCGTTTGCGTGCTGAGGAATATGCCTAAAATGACAAGAAAAGAGAGCGGCGCGACTACCTGTCGAATCCGACCGCTGGTTGCGTGTGTTAGCAGATGCGTTGCCATGACCACTCTCAACGGGAAGGGTTCCTGCCGTACAGCAGGTTCTGCGAGGACGAGCCATTGGCCTGGGGAGGCTTCAGATAGTAGCGCACATTGGTGACAACCACACCAGGAATGTTAGCAACAGCCATCTTGATAAGGAACGCCGAGTTGGCGTGCAGAAAGCGTTCCCACCACCTGGTAACAACAAACTCAGGGACCACCACCGTCACCAGGTGCCCGGGATGGTCTATTCGAACCTGCCGGATATATTCCACAATGGGTCCCACCAGCGAACGGTAGGGCGACTCGACGATTACAAGTGGAATGTCCTGTACCCATTGATTCCATCGTGTTTTCAATATTTGTGTGTTGGTAGGGTCTATTTCTATATGCAGGGCACGCACGTCAGAGGAAATCTCACGGGCGTAGTTAAGCGCAGGCATCACTCCACGATGTACATTGTGAACCAGCACCAGCACCGTGTGGGGTGGCAGAGGCTCTGTCTCGTAGCCTATCATGGTCAGTTGGCTTCGAAGGTATTGATAATGGGCGTGAACTCGCTGAAATATCCATACAATGGCAGGGATAAGCACCAGTACTATCCATGCCCCCTGTAGCGTTTTCTCCACAATGACTACTGTGAGCACGACAGCAGTGGTAACAGCCCCCAGACCGTTGATAGCTGCCTTCCACTGCCAGTGCTTGCCTCTATAACGGAACCAGTGCTTTACCATGCCCGCCTGGGATAGAGTAAAAGACAGAAAAACACCCACGGCATACAGCGGAATCAGACGATCCACATGCCCATGGAAAGCAACAATCAGTATGCTGGAGAAGACACCAAGCAAGATGATGCCATTAGAGTACACCAGGCGGTCGCCCAGGTTCGCCAGCTGACGCGGCATAAACCCATCCCGTGCCAGGATGGCACTGAGCCGAGGGAAGTCAGCATATGAGGTGTTCGCAGCAAGGAGCAGGATCAGCGTGGTTGCAATCAGTATCATACCCCGCCACACCACGTTGTCACCAAAAACCACTCGCGCTACCAGAGACACGACGGATTCCTGGTCCATCCCGTGCGTATAAACTACGTGCCCAACCTGCGCGAGGTAGGATATTCCCAAAGTCAGCCCACCTAACAAAGCGCTCATCACCAGTAGTGTGACCGCTGCATTACGGCTTTCAGGCGGGCGAAAGGCGCGTACGCCATTGCTGATAGCCTCCACGCCTGTAAGCGCGGCGCATCCGCTGGAAAATGCTTTCAACAGCAGACCTGCCGTTACCACTGTTGTCGCAGCTGGTATAGTCTGATTAAGCGGATGCAATGGCTGGCGCAAAACGTGGTGTGAGAATATCCCCCACACAATCATAGCGTACATGCTGGCAAGGAAGAAGTATACAGGGAAAGCAAACAGAGTGCCGGACTCCTTAACTCCTCTCAGGTTGGTGAGTGTAATCGTCAGAATCACCAGAAGACACAGGTGGGTGGTTAAGGGATACAAGGAAGGTGCCAGCGAAGTGAGCTGCTGAATGCCCGCAGCCACACTGACTGCCACCGTTAGCACGTAGTCGGTCAGCAGGGCGGCTGCAGCGAACAGTCCCAGCTGTACAGAGAGATTGTCGCTGGCAACGATGTACGCGCCGCCGCCCGATGGATAAGCGTATACGGTTTGGGTATACGAAGTGGTGACAATAGCTAATAACACAAGGATAGCCATCGTCAGTGGCAGGGTAAAACGCATCCCTACTAAGCCCGCCAGGGTGAGATTCAACAGGATCTCCTGCGTGGCGTAGGCAGAGGATGAAAGCGCGTCGCTGGCAAACACCGGCAATGCAAGGATTTTGGGCAGCCGCTGAAACTCCGCCTGTTCTGTAGGCAGGGGTGCACCAAAGATAATTCGCCTCAGAATAGACCATCCTGACATCGACAGTAATCCCCCTTTTACCCAAAGCCTGGAAGTGTGACGCTAATATTATAACACTGTTTATCGCTGGACCCAGAAGAATGATGCCTCAATCGAGCCAGTAACGCACGTTGGTAATCACCACGCCGCGCAGTCCGCCCAGAGCCATCTTAATCAGAAACGCCGCGTTGTAGTGCAGGAACCGCTCCCACCATTTGGTTACTACGAACTCGGGCACCACCACGGTAATCAGATGGCGTGAATGCTCTGCACGCACCTGCTTGACGTACTCCACCACCGGACCGATAAGCGACCGATACGGCGATTCGATAATGACCAGCGGCATGTCGCCTGCCCACTGTTCCCATAGCTCTTTGATGCGTTGTGTCTCGGCGGGGTTAATCTCGATATGCACCGCGCGGCAGTCTCTGGCAATTTCGCGGGCGTACTCCAGTGCAGAAAGCACGCCCCGATGCACCCCCGAAACCAGCACCAGAACCGTGTGCGGCGGCAGAGGTTCGGGCGTGTAGCCGATAAGGGTGAGACGGGCACGGACCTTCTCGTAGTGCTTTTTGACCTGCGTGAACATCCACATGATGATGGGGATGACCACAATGACCACCCATGCGCCCTGCGGACCCTTCTCCACAATGATAACCATCAGTACGATGCCGGTCGCCACCGCGCCGATGCCGTTCACCAGTGCCTTCCACTGCCAGCCCTTCCCCTTCTGTTGCAGCCAGTGCCGAACCATACCTGCCTGCGAGAGGGTGAACGCCGTGAATACGCCCACCGCATAGAGCGGAATCAGGCGGTCAACGCTGGCGCCAAACGCTACGACGAGGATAGAGACGAACACCGCCAGCAGAACGATACCGTTCGAGAAGACCAGGCGGTCGCCCAGGTTTGCCAGCTGGCGTGGCACGTAGCCATGTCGCGCCAGAATGGAGCTGAGGCGAGGAAAGTCGGCATACGCGGTGTTGGCAGCGAGCAACAGGATAATAGCGGTAGCAAACAGGATGATTCCGCGCGGGAGGGGATCGTCGTGGAAGACCACTCGCGCCACCATGGAGATAACCGACTCTG
Organism: Chthonomonadia bacterium; assembly: GCA_013314755.1. Lineage (GTDB taxonomy): Bacteria > Armatimonadota > HRBIN16 > HRBIN16 > HRBIN16 > HRBIN16. The sequence goes on along the minus strand of JABUFA010000040.1, from coordinate 2,306 downwards.
CGCTGGCATCCCCTTCGCCGTGCCCGGTGTAAACGATATGGTACTTCTGGGCGATATAGGAGATGCCCAGGAAGATGGTGCTCAGGATGGCTCCCATTGCTATCAGCGTTTGCGCGGCGTTCTTACTTTCAGGTGGGCGAAATGCCTGCACACCGTCCGCCACCGCCTCGATACCCGTCATCGCCGCACAACCGGAGGCAAACGCGCGCAGAATCACCCCCAGACCGATGACCTGTGCGACCTGTTGAGCGGTCTCCTGCGGCGGCGTATATGGGCGCGGGTGATAGCCGAACAGTGGACCGAACACCCCCACCGCCACCGTGCCCAGCAGGGTGATGACGAAGAAATAGGTGGGAAAGGCGAACAGCAGACCACTCTCCTTTGCACCGCGCAGGTTCGCCAGCGTGAGGAACCAGATTGCTCCCAGCGCCAGCTCCGTCTGGTAAGGAGACAGTTTCGGGAAGAAGGACGTAATCTGCTGGACACCCGCGGTGATACTTACCGCCACCGTCAGCACATAGTCGGTCAATATTGCCGCGGCAGCTAACAGCCCCCAGTTGATGCCCAGATTTTCGCGCGAGACGATATAGGTTCCCCCGCCCTGCGAGTACGCCTGCACCGTCTGCGTGTACGAGATGACCACAATCCACAGCAGTACCACGATCGCGATAGATATGGGCAGAGTCAGGTGCAAGGCGTGCGGACCGGCAAGCATCAGGTTCAACAGGATTGCCTGTGTGGCGTACGCGGTGGATGATAGTGCATCGGAGGCGAAAATGGGCAGAGCCAGTATCTTCGGCAGTCGCTGATGCATCATCTGTTCTGTGGACAGCGGCGAGCCGAAGATTAATCGCCTCACAAAAGACCAGTCCAGCCGAAACTGCGAACCCTTTGCCATCTTTCGTGAACCACTCCGATTTCCTCAAGCCATGTTCACAATTCACCCCTCATAATCCTGCTCCTTTTGCGTTCGCCTCACGCATCATCTGCACCACCTGCGGGGTGCGCTGGAGGTTCACATCATAAGGGTCGCCCGGACTCATCCAGTTCCAGACGAGCACTAGAGGGATGTTCAGCCTGCTGCATTGCTGCAGCACATTGCGCAGGAAAGGAGCATCGGGGCGCTGGGCGTAGTCGTCGCCGGTTTCGCCGATGTACAGCGGCTTGCCGATGCGCTCAGCAGCTCGGTGGAACGCTTCCAGCACCTGCGCCGAATCCTCGTCTTTGTTCCCGAAGCGCAGGTTGTCGTGCTTGCGATAGAAGTGGATGCTGAGGATGTCTATCGGGTCGGGATGGGTGTCGCGCAAATAGGTTTCCATCTCCTGATAGCTGTCCTCCGTCCAGTCGCCTTTGCCCTGTGCCCTGCGCAGGTGCTGGGCGGCGGGGCGCGGCGCCGAAAAGCCGCTGCTGATGAGGTGGTTGCGGTCTATGCTCCGAACGAACTGCGCCCACTCGCGCAGGAACGGTATCATCTGCTCGGTGGTGAAGTTATCGCGGCGCAGGCGCATGAAGGCGGTTCCTTCGTGTACCGGGTTCAGGTCACTTCTGCCATAGGGGAACATGAACCCCAGGTCCGCGCCAAGATTCATCTCGTTGGTCATCTCCCAGAAGAGTATTGTTGGCTCGTCTTTGTAGCGGGAGACCAGCTGATAGGTATACAGCCACAGGTACTGGCGCGAGCGCGAATCGGGGTTGGTCAGCATATCCTGCACACACTCGTTCGCCATATCGGGGAACAGATACAGGTTCCACGCAATCACCGGCACCAATCGCACGCTGTGCTTTCTGGCGGTCTGCACCAGTTCGTCAAACGCACCCCAGTATACCTTCTCGTTCGCCCAGTTGCGCATGTGCGAGGGATAGAAGCCCACGCCGGCGAAGCGGATAGCCGTAAAGCCCTGTTTCGCAGCTTCCTCTATCGCCTGGACCGCCTGCTGTTTCGCTTCTCCACCCTCCAGAAAGCGCAGGAAGAGGTCAAACTTGTTCACCGACACCAGGCGCAGCGGCTTGCCGTCCAGCAAGAGTTGTGTTCCCCGCCTCTGCAAAAAGGCGTTGCGTCCATCTTGCGCGGACACCCACACGTTCAAGCACAGTAACAGCACACCGAACAGCGCAGTATACCGCATGAGCATACCCTCCGTCTCACCTCAGGTGTCTTCTCTCCTCTTACTCGGACCTTGCGACTGGAAGTCGCAGGCTACACGCAGATTATAACCTCTCCAGATATGGAGTGCTGAAGCCATGCTTCAGCGCACCTGTCGTCCTGCCCTTGCGACTGGAAGTCGCAGGCTACACGCAGATTATGA
>JABUFA010000039.1 GCA_013314755.1 Chthonomonadia bacterium | reverse complement strand
TCCCCTTCTTACCTATTGATTCGTGGTGAGAGGCGTGGTATACTCAAATAAGTAAACTTATCGCGGCGAGCAAACACACTTTCCGTGACGAAGAAGGCAAAAAGGAGAGTGATTGGTAATGAAAAAGACGCTTGCAATGTTTCTGGTACTGGTATCTGTTACGACGCTCGCGTTTACAGCACAGTCCAACGCGGCGGTTATCTATGCCTACAACAGCGTGGCTACTGGGGACTCGCCTGCAGGCTCAGCGCCCTGGGCGACGCTGACCATCCAGAACCACGCCGCCAATCAGGTGAAGTTCACCCTGCAGGCGAACTTGCACGGCCTCAATGAGTTCATCCGTACCCTGTGGCTCAACATGGACCCGTTCGTGTCCGCGTCGTTGGTCCCGGGGTCAGTGGACACTTCCGGCGGCAGCAACGTGACCAGCGTCAATGTTTCGCTGAATGGCTTTAACGCTATCAGCGGCGAAAAGTTCGACGTGGAGGTCAACCTGCCGAACTCAGGACCAGGGAGACTGAAGGGCACAGAGTGGGTTTCGTGGATACTGCAGGGCACGGGGCTGACTGAGAACCATTTCCTGGCAACGTCCTACGACCAGGGGCTGTTCCACACCATGATCCATGTGCAGGGCATAGACGGACAGGCAGGATCGGGCAAGCTAACGGCGACGGTTATCCCGGAGCCGGCTACGATACTGCTGTTTGCAGCAGGGCTTGGTGTACCAATGGTGAGTCGTTTGCGCAGGCGTGCCTGAGCACAGGATTGGCATTAGCAGACGCGACGGGGTAGCTCGCAAGGGCTACCCCGTTTCCATCGGATGGATACCTCGTGAGAATCTGAATGTCCCACACCTCCCGCACAACGTCCGCAAGGTTGCTTCCGCCTTCGCGAATGTGCTACAATCCTTGAGGTGAATTCCCCTTGGTGATGAAGGTTTGCTATGCCTCAAGACAAGATTATTGTTCGTGGTGCGCGTCAGCATAACCTGAAGAATATTACCGTTGAGATTCCGCGCGACAAGCTGGTGGTAATTACCGGCATTTCGGGATCGGGCAAGTCCAGTCTGGCGTTTGATACCATCTATGCGGAGGGACAGCGGCGCTACGTGGAGTCGCTCTCCGCATACGCCCGGCAGTTCCTGGGGCAGATGGACAAGCCCGACGTGGACGATATTATCGGCTTATCGCCCGCGGTGTCCATCGACCAGAAGTCCACCAGCAGGAACCCGCGCTCTACCGTTGCCACCGTCACGGAGATTTACGACCATCTGCGCCTGCTGTATGCGCGCATCGGCATCCCGCACTGCCCGCAGTGTGGGCGCGAAATCACCCAGCAGACCACCGAGCAGGTGGTGGATACCCTGCTGGCGTTGCCGGAGGGGACGCGCCTGCAGATTCTGGCGCCTATCGTGCGCGGGCGCAAAGGGGAATATCGCAAGGAGATGGAGGATGCCCGCAAGGGGGGCTACACGCGCCTGCGCGTGGACGGCGAACTGATAGACCTGAGCGAACAGCCCATCCCCACGCTGGACCGCTACAAGATTCACCATATCGAGGTGGTGGTGGACCGCATCGTCATCCGGGCGGGCATCGAGAAGCGCATTGCCGACTCGGTGGAAACCGCCATCCGCATGGGGCAGGGCGTGGTGATTGCCCAGATTGTGGACGGCGAGGAGTTGGTCTTCTCGGAGAACTTCGCCTGCGCGGTGTGCGGCATCAGCCTGCCCGAGATTGAACCGCGCAGCTTCTCGTTCAACAGCCCGTACGGGGCGTGTCCCGAGTGTCATGGACTGGGCTTCAAGACCGAGTTTGACCCCGCATTGATTGTGCCCGACCCCAGCAAGAGCATCGCCGAGGGAGCCATAGAACCTTTCGCCAGCAAAGACGGGCTGATGCCCTACTATGAAGGTCTCCTGCGCGGCGTGGCGCAGAAGCTGGGCTTCACCCTCCATACCCCCATTGCCGAGCTGAACGAGCGACAGCGACATGCCCTTTTCTACGGCGTGGAGGGCAATGTGACCGTCACCTTCCGCAACCGCTGGGGGCGCACGCGCTACTTTGATAGCGAGTTTGAGGGCATCGTGACCATGCTCCAGCGTCGCTACAACGAGACGGAATCCGAAAATGTGCGTGAATGGCTCCAGCGATACATGTCCGACAAACCCTGCCCGAAGTGCAAGGGACTGCGCCTGAAGGACGAAAGCCTGGCGGTGACGGTGGGCGGGCTGAACATCGCACAGCTGACCGCGCTGTCGGTGGAGGAGGCACAGCGGTTCTTTGACGAACTGCCTGCCCGGCTCTCCGATCGCCATCGCCATATTGCGCACCAGCTTCTGCGCGAGATTCAGACGCGGCTGGGCTTTCTGCTGGACGTAGGGCTGGGCTACCTGACTCTTGACCGCCCCGCGGCGACGCTGGCTGGCGGCGAAGCACAGCGTATCCGGCTGGCAACGCAGATAGGCAGTGGGCTGATGGGAGTACTGTACATTCTGGACGAGCCCAGCATCGGCTTGCACCAGCGCGACAACCAGAAGCTCATCCACACCCTTCTGCACCTGCGCGACCTGGGCAACACCATCATCGTGGTGGAACACGACGAGGAAACCATCCGCACCGCCGACCATATCATCGATATCGGTCCGGGCGCGGGCGAACACGGCGGTTACGTGGTGGCACAGGGCACAGTGGACGACATCATCGCCTGCGAAGGGTCCATCACCGGGCAGTATCTCAGCGGCAAACGGCAGATACCCGTTCCCCTGGTACGTCGTCAACCGGGCGACCGCTGGCTGACCATCCGCGGCGCACGCCAGCACAACCTGAAGAACATCACCGTGCGTATCCCACTCGGCTTGTTTGTGTGCGTGACGGGCGTGTCGGGATCGGGCAAGTCCACGCTGATTCAGGAGACGCTCTATCCCCGCCTGATGTACCACATCTACGGTTCCCATCCGCTGTGGGGAGCGCACGATGGCGTGGACGGTATCGAACACATCGACAAGGTGGTGGATATCGACCAGTCACCCATCGGGCGCACACCGCGCTCTAACCCTGCGACCTACACAGGCGTGTTTGATATGATTCGCGAACTGTTCGCCAGCACGCAGGACGCCCGAGTGCGCGGATACAAACCCGGGCGGTTCAGCTTTAACGTGAAAGGCGGACGCTGTGAGGCGTGCAAGGGCGACGGCATCATCAAAATTGAGATGCACTTCCTGCCCGATGTGTATGTGCCATGCGAGGTGTGCAAGGGCAAGCGCTACAACCGTGAAACGCTGGAAGTGCGCTACAAGGGCAAGTCCATCGCCGATGTGCTGGATATGACGGTGGAGGAGGCGTTAGAGTTTTTCAAAGCCATTCCGCCCATCGCGCGTAAACTGCAGACCCTGCACGACGTAGGGCTGGACTATATCAAACTCGGACAACCCGCCACCACTCTCTCCGGCGGTGAGGCACAGCGCGTGAAGCTGGCAACCGAGCTCTCCAAACGCGCCACCGGCAGGACGTTGTACATTCTGGACGAACCCACCACCGGCTTGCACTTCGCCGATATCGAGAAACTGCTGAACGTCCTGCACCGTCTGGTGGACGCCGGCAATACGGTGATTGTTATCGAGCACAATCTGGACGTCATCAAGACCGCCGACTGGATTATCGACCTCGGTCCGGAAGGGGGCGCAGAGGGCGGTTATGTGGTGGCAGAGGGTCCACCCGAGCAGGTAGCACAGGTGGAGGCGAGCTACACAGGGCAGTTCCTGCGCAAAATGCTGGGGATAGAGGCTGCTTCTTCTGACGGAAGAGGTCAGCAGGGAAGGGATGACGCCCAGCTTGCTATCCCAGTACGGACGTAACGATAGAGCCTTCACAGATTCTCCGGCACCGGGGCGTCTTCGCAGTCAATGCCCACGCCATACTCGCGCGGCATGGGAGGCTGGGATGCGCCCGGCTGTGTCCACAGGGCGTTATCGCGGGCGAACGGGAAGCCCTCGGGATAGGTGTCTTTGCCTCCCGTGTCGCAGAATAGCCCCAAGCAAAGGGCACGTTCGCGCAGACTGCCCCTCGCGCCGATATTGCTTCGTCCCAGCGTGATGGAAGGAGAGACGATATACCGGTCATCCCCCGACGAATCCCAGAAGATGCCGATGCCGTTGGCGTTTCCTCCGCCGAGGCTGAGGTTCGGTGCGCGGTAGGTGTCGTTTCCGCCCAGTTCAATGAGCCATCCTAACGAGAAGTCGTGCCCTGCTCCCTGCGCCATGTTCATGGTGGCGGTGTACTGGTCGTTGCCAGAGACGTCCTCCAGCACGCCCACCGCAAAGTGCGCCGACGCCCCCTGCACATACCATACGCCCTGATAGACATCATCGCCCCCGCCGTCGCACAGCAGACCCAGGCCATACCAGTAGCCCACGCCCTGCCCGAACACCCCGCAGATATAGCGGTCATTGCCCGCGCCGTCCACCAGTATACCGATACCTCCCGCCAGCGAGTGTCCATCGGTGTAATCGGCACGCCTGCCGTAGCCTGCACCCTGCGCCATGCTGACGTTGTGCGCCTCAGTCTGCGGCGAGGGGAAGTCAATGTTTGTATCGTCGGCGAGGTATGAATCGTCGCCCTGCACGTCCAGAAGCAAGCCGTAGCCCTTCGTGCCGCCGTAGCCCTGCACATTGCTGAAACCGTGGTATCGGTCATCGCCAGCACGGTCTACCAGCAGCCCGCCCCCCCAGTCGGCACTGCCCTGCCCGGCGGTGTAACACTCGTAGCGGTCATCCCCGCCAGCGTCCACCAGCACGCCCACACCGAAGGACGCGCCTCCCTGTGACAGACTGAGAGAGCGATAGAGGTCATTGCCATCCATGTCCAGCACGAAAGCGTACCCGAGCACCGCCCCACCGATGCAGGGAGCAGCGCGCCGCGTTTTGCGGTCGGGCACATCCTTGATTGCCCGTGATGCCATCGGCGCATCCTGCAGGTAGCGGTCGTTGCCCTTCAAATCAATTATCACCGTGATGGAATGTTCCGCGGAGATTGTGCCGCCAGTGCCCAGGTAGGTGTCATCACCACCCGTGTCCACAATCAGCAGGTATTTCTGGCGGGTGAAGGTATCTGCCCTGCCGTCGTGCAGAGCCACCGTGCCGTATGGGGTCGGAATGTCCACTCGAAAGCCGTCTGGGATGGACGCTTTTTGCAGTTCCTTCGCCACGCTTTCGGCTGCCAGCAGGAGGTCGTGCGCGCCGGCGAACAGCGCTTTGAGGTCGGTGTTTCGCATCAGGCACCAATAAGGGGTATTGAACCTATCCTGCATCCCTTCTGCGCGGGAGAGAGGCTGACACAGCATCTCGTAAAGGGATGAAGGAGCGTCGTGCGCGAAGGCATCTCGGAAGGCGAGGTCGCGCCAGCGTCGCGCCTCTATCATCGCCAACAGCAGGTAGGCAACGGGTTTTTGCATCGCTTCAGGCACAGTGTTCAGCTGCGTTAACCAGGAAGCGCGCGGTGGAAGCGACTGCCCGGCGGACTGGTAGACTGCCTCTATCGCCTGGCGCAGGGGCTGTTTCATCTCGCTTGCTTTGCGCTTCAGCGGTTCGGTCGGGTCGGCAATCAGCGTTCGTCGTGTACCCTCCGACAGGCGCAGGCTCGCCGCAGAGAGAAGCGCTGCCGCGTTTTCCGCATTCTGCAGACAATCGCGTCGCACCACGCTTGCGACAAAGGGCACTCGCCACGGGTCAAGATGCAGGCTGTCGAAGAAGGGTAAACGGTAGTCACCTCCTCCATACAGCTGCAGGTCCAGCGGGTTGAAGCGGGCGGTCTCTTTACTCAACCCCACCTGCGACAGCGTCCGGTCAAAGGCATCGCCATCTGCCCACGCAGGCAGGAGGAGAGTGCGTACGAGGAGTAATATCATTCCAAAGGCTCGCATGACGGTCCTCACGATGTATGTATGTCGCATTTCTCCTTCGGGGAGACAGACGGTATGTCCTGCCCACAGGTGACGATACGCGAGGCATGTGCAGAGGATGCCCCTGCTCTGGCGTTGCTGTATGTGGAGGCATTCGGCTCCAAGCTGCGATGGGCGCTCGGAAGGTATGCTGAGGCGATGCCCGCGCTCGTGCAGGAACTGCTGGTGTATGACCAGATGCGCCTGAGCGAGACGCTGGTGGCGGAAGTGGATGGGCAGGTGGCAGGGATGGCGGTATTGCGACGCGATCACAAACACCGTCCCAGCTGGCGCAAGGTGTGGCGACTGGTGCGTGCCCACGTGAAGGGATGGCGCGTTCTTACCGCCACGTTCATCATGACCGCCATGTGCAGTAACCTGTGCACTCCTACCCGTTCGTATCTGGAATCGCTGGCGGTAGACTCCCGTTTTCGCGGGCAGGGCATTGGCACACAGCTGCTGGAGCGATGTTTCGAGGAATCCCGGGCTGCGGGCAAGCGCGAAATCTCCCTGCACGTGGTGGACACCAACCCCCGCGCCAAACAGTTATACCTGCGCATGGGATTTCGCACACTGCGTACGGAGCGATTTGGGTGGTTCGCCTCGCGGTGGATGGGCTTCAGCGCACAGGATTTCATGGTACGTCGGCTGGAAGACGAACATCGGAAGAGCGGGTTGACTGAGTAGTGAATCAGCTGGCTGATTCGTTAGGGACATCCCCGCGCCCTGAAGTTGCGGGGCACTTTTGGACTGCTGAAGCTTGCTTCAGCAATCCATACCTGTGACGGCTAACTTGCGCCAGCAGATTCTGCACAGCTTTGGAGTGCTGAAGATTGCTTCAGCATATCCCTGCGCTAGACACCCCCGCAACTGGAAGTTGCGGGCTACCCATGACGAAGCCTCCTGTGGAGGCTAAACAGGTTGGTTAGAGCATCCCTGCAACTGGAAGTTGCGGGCTACCCACAATGAAGCCTTCTTCGGAGGCTGACCTTTTTGGAGTGCTGAAGCTTGCTTCAGCAACCTCTAACCTGCCTCAGCAGGTTTCGCCAAGTGTAGCCTGCGACTTCCAGTCGCAAGGGCACAAAAGAGGGGAAAGGTAACCCTGCACCTGGAAGTTGCGGGCTACTCTTAACAAAGCCTCCTGCGGAGGCTAGAACCTGATTGGATTGGGCAGGTCTGTGTGGGAACATTCCAGCGACTGAATCTGTGACAGTTTTGGATGCTGAAGCATGGCTTCAGCACTCATGTCTACGTCAGCAGGTTTTGCCAAGTGTAGCCTGCGACTTTCGGTTGCAAGGGCAGGTTAAGAGCGGATTGTGCTGTCTGAAGTCGGTCGTCAAAAACAACCAGCCTTCCTTGCCTGCGAAGAGCGGTCTGTATTCCTCCCGCGCACGCCGGATGCTGTTCATTGTATCCGCGTCGTAGTGTTTCAGACGCGCATACAAGATAAGATGTTCGTCCTCAATCTCTGGGTCCTCGTAGAGGTCAAGGTAGAGGCAAGCCTGCGGCAAATGTTTGCGAGTTACCGATATGGCAGAGGAAACCGCGTCGATTATCTCTGGAAACCTCGTAAGGTAGAGGCGAACGCGCTCCACATTGCCTAAGCGGACAGATTCAGCCTCAGCCCAGGATAATAGCCTGTCCACGCTTGGACTTGCGGCTTCGACAACGGGTGGATTTTTGTAATGTCTTGCCATCGTTTCATCCCTCTCAGAGTATACCCCACTTCTGGCTTCCTCTAGGCGCGGGGGTGATGTTTCTGGTAAACCTCGCGCAGGTGGTCGATGCTCACGCGCGTGTATATCTGCGTGGTGTTGATGCTGGCGTGTCCCAGCATCTCCTGCACCGCTCGAAGGTCTGCGCCTCCCTGTAACAGGTGCACGGCAAAAGAGTGGCGTAGCGTATGGGGACTGACGGGGCGCGTGATGCCTGCCCGCCTGGCGTATTGCTTCAGACGCAACCAGAACTGCGTGCGCGATAGCGGCGTGCCCCGTTCGCTCAGGAAGAGGTAGTCTTCGCTGTGTTTGCCGCAAAGTCTGGGGCGAGCGAACTGGAGATACTGCTGCAGGGCGTGCCTTGCGCTCTCTCCAAACGGCACCCACCGCTCCTTCGCCCGCTTGCCGAACACGCGCACGAATCCCTCCTCAACCTGCACATCCTGGAGGCGCAATCCCACCAGCTCTGAGACACGCAGTCCAGCCGCATACGCCAGCTCCAGCATGGCGCGGTCGCGTAGTCCGAGCGGAGTAGCGGGGTCGGGTTGCTGCAGCAGGCGATCCACCTCTTCGCGCGAGAGGGCGTTGGGCAGCTTGCGGGGCAGATGGAAGGTGGAGACGGAGGCGGTAGCCTCTTCAGGTAATATCCCTTCGCGACGCAGGTATCGCGCAAACGCTCGTGCCGCACACAGCTTGCGTTCCACGCTGGCTTCCGCCAGCCCTCGCCCGCGCAGGTGCTGTGCAAAAGCCAGCAATCCGTTTTCGCTCAGCGCATCGCTCAGCGAGTAGCCGCGCCTCCGGGCAAACTCCACCAGCTGGTGCAGGTCGCGTGCATAAGCGTCCTGCGTGTGGGAGGAGGCGTTCCTCTCCACACGCAGGTAGTTCAGAAACCGGACAATCTGTTCGTGCATCTACTTTTTGGGCTGACCGATGCGCGGTTCGGGCTTTTTGATGATGCCCAGCGCCCAGCGGATACCGCCCAGCATGTGCTGTTTGTACCACTCGCTCTCTATCACATCGCCACGATGCCCCAGACCGGTATAGAAGACGCGCCCTTTGCCGTAGGGCTTGCACCAGATGAGCAGGTAGTCGCCCGGCTGACCGGCTTGAGGATGACCGTCGTTGGGGTGTTTGTCCATAGAGCCTAGCACATGCAGTTTGGCGCGGTCGATGTTCTTGTACTCGTAGATTTCATCGAACACCCGGAATCGCGGTGCAAGGTGCGCCATCGCGGGGTGCGAGGGGTCTTCCACGATGACCTCCACCTCGCATTGCGCCCCGTGTGTGAGAAACTCACCCCCTATCATCTCGATAAAGCGCGGCTCGTTGTGGTAGGTGTCCGCCGCGGCGTGCAAGCCGATCACCGCTTTGCCCGATTTCACCCAATCCAGAAACGCCTGCAGGTCAGGGATGCCGAGGTCGCCAGTGGTGTTGGAGAAGATGACGCCATCGTATTTTTTCAGCCCATCGGGCGACATCATCGTTTTGACATCATCGGCGTTGCGGCAGAACTCCAAAGTGAACTGTCCCGACTTTTCGGCGAGCTCGTTGATCACCTTCTCGAAGCTGCGGATTGCCTCTTCATGGCGGAAGCCCGCGGTGTGTGACACCACCAGCAACCGTTTTTTGGCGCGGGCGGGTGTGGTCTTTCCCTGTGCATCCGCCGATGCGCTGACCAGCATCACCGCGCTGCCGAGAATCAGCATCAACCATACTCCGTTCATGTGCCTGCCTCCTCTGTGAAGGTTTTAGAGCCGTCGTGTATATCTTTCATTCACGGGGTACAGACTCCTGCAGTGTGGACGGTTCTCTGCCTGACTTTGTTAGCCCCGGAGAGTATGCGCAGAGGAGTGAGGCATCTCGCACCTCAAAACTAGGCACATAACCATGCAATACCTCTCACGCCGGAGCCCGAAAACCCGCAAAATTACTGGGTAGTATTTTTTGCAGGGTAGTGGTAGAATAGGAACATCTGAGTTCTCGAGAAAGGAGGATACATGCATGAAACGCCTCTGGTTCGTGCTGGTAGTGCTGGCACTGGTGCCCCTGCTGGCGGTGAATGCGCCGGCGCAGGTTCGCATCTACGACACCATCTACTCTGCCGATGGCACCCAGCTGCAGCTGACGGAGCTGGTGTTCACGAGCAGCACCCCTCGCTATCGGATGGCAGATGGACTTGGAGTCAATCTGTCAGTTCCTCATTTCCTGACAAGGCTGGACTTTGTGCTGATTATTGCCACCGCAGGCTCGTACAACAACGTCACCGCGGATATCGCGGTGTACAACGCCTGGGATCCGGGAGCACCCAGTGGCTCGGTGTTCAGCAACCTTGCCGGGTCGTTTACCGCCAACCTGGGCAGTTTCAACCCAACCGGCGCAACAGCCTACATTGTAAACGTGAGCCTGCCGTCAGGAGTGGTGCTGGACACGAACCCCAACAAGGGAGTGGTCATCACCCTGAAGAACAACGGCGTGCTGGACAACGTGCTGACGCTTGGGGTGGTGAACCGCCTGCCCAACCCGGGTAGCGAGGTGGCTACCGACCTGTGGTACCGCGATGCCAACGACAACGGCATCATCGAAGCTTCTGACGGTCGCACGTTCGGCGCGCCGCGCTCCTACGATAACGTGGCATTCACCCTGTGGGCACAGCCTGTTCCTGAACCAACCACGCTTGCCGTGTTAGGTCTGGGCGTTGCAGGGTTAGCGCTGCGCCGACGGCGAAGGTAGTGGGGTTGCAGGCTGGAGGCAAATCTCCTGGTAAGCCGAAACCTATCCTTACCTCCAGCCCTTTTCCCGTAAGAGATCGCAGGGGCAACCGCAAAGGGTTGCCCCGCATTGCCTCCTGTGAGGATCCAAACGGAAACCGTCTCCCTGTGTGCGTTGACGATTGACCCAGGAGGCGGTATAATTCATGAATGTGAATACGCACGAGAGGTTGCCCAAACATGATTCTGCCCAATCCCGATAGATTAAACCGGTTCAACAAGTATGCGCTGGTGATGCTTGCTGCCAAGCGCACCAGGCAGCTGCAGGAGCAGGGTATTGCCCGGCGCGCTCTGGTGAAGAGCACCTCTACCAACCCGTTGACCATCGCGCTGGAGGAGATTGCTGCCGGGCGGTTGATACCCAGCTTCAACCCCGAACCCCTGCCCGAGCTGATGGAGCCAGAAGTGCCCGAAACCTCGCTGACCGAAGAGTTTGAGGAGGCGATGGCGAAGGTCGCCGTCGAGGCAGGCATCCGACTTTCCGATAATGGACATGAACAGGAAGAGGAACCCCAGACGGAAGAGGCTCTGGAAGAGGACGAAATAGAGATTTCAGAGCAGGTAGACACCGTGCTGGGTCTGGATGAAGAGGACGAAGAACCAGAGACCATCGTCGAGAGCGACGAAGAGACCGCTGAGGGCGACGAGCAGTAGAAATACGAGGTGTTCCGATGCCGGGCGAAGTGGACTATTACGAAACGTTGGGAGTTAGCAGAGACGCGAGCCAGGAGGAGATTAAGCGCGCCTATCGCCGCCTCGCTCGCCAGTACCATCCCGACGTGAACCCCGGCGACAAGCAGGCGGAAGAGAAGTTCAAAGCCATCAATGAGGCTTACGAAGTGCTGAGTGACCCCGAGAAGCGTCGTGCCTATGACCTGTTTGGGCGGGCGGGCGTGCGCGGAGGCACCAGCGAACCCGATTTCGGCTTCGGCGACTTCGGCAACATCGGCGACCTGTTTGACCTCTTCTTCGGAACAGGGGGCACGCGCACCGAAACGTCCCAGGCACAGCGCGGAAACGACCTGCGTGTAGATGTGGAAGTAACCCTCGAAGAAATTGCAACGGGCGCACCCAAGACCATCCAGTATGCGCGTTTCCAGACCTGCACACGCTGTGAGGGTAGCGGCGCCGAACCGGGCGAGTCACCCGTTACCTGTTCTACCTGTCGTGGTAGTGGGCGCGTGCGCCATACCCAGCACACCCTGCTGGGCACTATCTCCACGGTGGTCACCTGTCCCAACTGTCGGGGCGAGGGCAGAGTGATTTCGCGTCCGTGCACCCAGTGCCGCGGCGAAGGCAGGGTGCGCAATGTGGTGGAGCGTACCGTGCGCGTCCCGCTGGGCGTGGAAAGCGGGACGGCGGTACAGTTTCTGGGAGAGGGCGACGCAGGCAGGCGCGGCGGCGAGCCGGGCGACCTGTATGTGGTCTTCCATGTGCGCCCCCACGAGCGGTTCGAGCGCGAAGGGGCAAACCTCCACACGAAGTTAACCATTTCGTTTGCGCAGGCGGCGCTGGGAGCGCAGGTTAAGGTGCGCGGACTAGACGAGGATATTACCCTGGACATCCCGCCGGGCACTCAACCGGGCAGTGTCATCCGCCTCGAGGGCAAGGGACTACCCAGCCGCCGCCAGGGCAGGGGCGACCTGCTGGTACATATCAACATCCATGTGCCCACCCACCTGAACGAGGTACAGCGCGGCTTGCTCCGCCAGTTCGCCGCGGCATGTGGCGAGCGGTTCACCGACGTGCCCGAAGAAGAGAAGAGCTTCTTCGAGAAGTTTATCAGCGGGTTGAAGGGCGAGAAAGGCTAACGCCCCTTATCCTCCGCGTGACGCAAAGCCCCTTCCAGGTCGGCTATCAGGCTGTCCGGCGGTTCCAGCCCGATGTGCACCCGAAGCCCCCATCTCTGCTCGCCGTCATAATCTTCAATCAGCATGGGTAAGGCAAGGCTCTCGTATCCGCCCCAGCTCACGCCGATATGGAACAACCTCAGGGCGTTCACCACCCCCACAGCCGCCTCCCGCGAATTGCGCTTCAGAGTGAACGAAAACAGCCCGCTGAAGCCGCTCATCTGGCGGCGCGCCAGGTCATACTGGGGGTGTGACGGCAGTCCCGGGTACAGTACGTTGTGTACCGCGGGATGCTCGGCAAGCCACTGGGCAACCCGGAGGGCGTTCGCCTGGTGCTGGTACAGGCGGGTGGGCAGGGTACGAAGCCCGCGCAGGATAAGCCACCCGGCGAATGGGTCCAAAATCCCGCCGATGAGCGTCATCTCGCGGTGGATGGCTTCAATATGCTGTTGCGAGGTGCACACCACTCCGGCAATCACGTCGCTGTGACCGCCCAGATACTTGCTCGCGGAGTGAACCACGATATCCACGCCCATTTGCAACGGTTGCTGGAAGACAGGAGTTGCCCAGGTGTTGTCGATAATGGTGGTGATGCCACGTGCCCGGGCTAAGGCGCACACCTCCTCCAGCGGCTGGAGCCACAGGTTGATGCTGGTCGGGCTTTCCAGATAGAACACCCGCGTGTTCGGGCGGATTGCCTGCTCGAAGTGCTCTACCTGCGTGCCCTGCACAAAGGTTACCTCCACCCCAAAACGGCTCAGGTAGTCCTGTAACAGCGCACGCGCGGGATAGTAGACGTTCTTCACGCACACCACATGGTCACCACTGCGCAGTTGCGACATCAGCGCCGCACTGATAGCCGCCATACCTGACGCGAAGCATCGCGCCGTTTCCGCTCCCTCCATGGCGGCAATCTTGGCGTTCAGGATGTCGGTGGTGGGGTTCGCTTCGCGCGTGTAGATATATCGCTCGCCCCGGCGGGAACGCGCCTCCACGCTGGGCGCGGTGAACAGACTGTTTTGGAAAATGGGGGGCACTACCGACCCCATGTAGCGCTCGGGGTCCTCCCCCAGGTGGATACATATCTCCTCGTACGACAGGTTCTCCCTCTCTTCGCTCACTGAATCGTCCCTCACTGGCAATTTCGCTCCATCCGTTATGATACATCTTCTCAGCGCAGAAAACCAGAGGTAATCTGGGAGATGAGGGCAAGTAGCTCCCTGCCTGTGTATTGGGCAACCACAAGGGTTGCCCCTACAGATGGCCCACCAGGAGGTTCGCCCTCCAAATCGGTGGGTGCGTCATCCCTGGAGGGCGAGGCTCCCGCCGAGCCGTTGGAGGTGTCAGCCCCCCTGTGGTCCCCCCGCAAGCAGGGGGACGGTCCTTTTCCGCTCGCGGACAAGATGGGAGAGGAAGCCGAAAGTTCCTCCCCGCCTGCGGGGAGGTTAGGTGGGGCTGTCCCATGTCGGGGAGAGGTCGGGAGAGAGGTCGGCTCACCAAGAGATTCGCCCTCCAGAAAAACTGACCCCGGCGTTTACCTGAACATAAGCACAGTGACGGCATATAGCACCAGAGAGAGCGCAGCTATCGCAGTGAACCCAGCAACCAGCAGGATGCGCCCCACCTCCGCCAGCCGAACGCGCTCGTACAACGCGCCACCCTTCTCAACAAACACCGCAAACCCGAGAGCAACCATGCTCGCCAGCGCAATTAGTGAAAGCCACACCCACTGCGAAAGTGGATACCGCCATCGTGCCACCGCAAGCAGAGCGAGGAACAACCAGCAGAGCGGGCTGGTAGCGGTCAGCCACAGGCACATTCCCCACAGACGCACAAACGCTTTCACAGCATCCCCTCCTGGCGAAGCAGGGTGCGAAGCGCATCCTCCACAGAAGGCAGGCGCTGCAGGGCAAGGTGTACCTCTTCACCACCCCGCTTCAGGCGAGCCTGCACCGAGTGCAACCGCACCTGCTCACCCGTTGCCAGATTGCGCAGATGTTCCGGCGTGTCCAGCGCCAGCATCCGCCCTTCGTGCAGTAACAGCACACGGTCGGTCATCTCCGCCTCGCGGGGGGAGTGTGTGGCAAGGATTAGCGCCATCTCTCGCCGGGCACAGCGTGCATCCACCTCCTCCCAGAAAGCCTCCCGCCCCGGCTCGTCCAGCACCTCCAGAAGCCCGTCTACCACCAGCAGGCGTGGAGCAATTGCCATCGCACAGCACAGCTCCAGCCTCGCCTGTTCACCAGCCGATAGCCGATGTACCGGTTCCTGACGCCTCTCCTGCAATCTCCACTGTTCCAGCAATTCATGGACGCGACTGCCATGGGGGGAAAGGGAAACCTCATGCAGCTGCGCACACCACAGAATCTGCCGGAAGACGGTCGCACGGGGTATCAGGCGGGCACGCTGGGCGGCGTATCCCACCCGGGCGCGAGGGACATGCCATATCACCTCCCCACGACAGGGTATCGCCCCCAGCAGGGCACGCAGGAGAGCGGTTTTCCCGGAGCCACTATGTCCGTACACCCCCAGCCTCTCGCCCTCGCGCAGAGTAAACGACACCTCTCCCCGCACGAAAGGCGGTACACTCAGGTTGCGGACTTCCAGAATAATCGGCGATGCCATCTTCGTCTACGGCGCCCGGCGCACCAGTCGTGTCTGCATCAGCACCCACGGCTCAAACGCGGAGCACCAGCCTCGCTCTCCCGTTAAGGCAATGCGTATCCCCACCAGCGCGTTCGTGTTCCAGCGAGCTTTGGGATGCGGAATGTTCACCCGATACAGCGTGCGCCCGTCGGGAAGGGTGGAGATTTCCAGCCTTGGGCTACCAGCCTCTACCCACGAGCCGACCGCCCCATCCCAGATTCGGGCGGTAATCTGTGCGTTTTCTTCCCCCCTCCCGCGCACACGCACATTCAGGTTGTCGTCGCCGGAGAACCAACCATCATTGCTGGCGTCAATGTCTATCTCAATATCGCACTTTTCACGACACGCGATGCCGAACTGCAGCTCGCGTTCGTTCCAAGCGGCGAAGATGTCCGCGCTCATGAAGCGGTTTTGAGCACGGGCATAGCGAAACCAACCGTTTGGGTCGCCCTGCAGGTTGCCATACGGAATGAGCAAAATCGCCTCGTGGGGCAGACGCCATGTTGCCCTCTCCTCATGATAGCCGATCCCCTCCGGCGCGCCTGTGTCCAGGCGGTATCCGAAAAAGATACCCGCCATTGCCCGGCGCAGGTCGTCGGTGCGCGCATTGCCTGTGCGAGCCACCCTGCCCATGCGCTTTTCGTCCAGGGGTAAACGAGGGTCATCGTCGGGAATGCGGTTGCCGTTGATGTCGGCTACCTCCCACACTTTGCCGTAGCGCATCTGAAACCAGTCATTCGGGTTCCACTTGCGGCAGATGTAGGCGTTCACGTCCCAGTGCTGACCGTATCTGCCCGGGTGAATGGTGGGGTCAGGGTGGTTCAGCCAGAACTTCTGCACCCCACTTCGCTCGAAAAAAGCGTCCAGCTGATGGCTGTATTCATGGCACAGGAGCCACGCCAGCCTGCCGCTCAGCGCAAAGGTGGAATAGCCAAAGGTGGTCAGCCCCCCTCCCCCTACATCGCCCAGCTGGTCGGGCTTGCTGGCGTCGTATCCGGGCGCTGCCCAAACGGCGACGATGCTGTCGTACTCCTCCAGCTTTTTGCCCTGCGCCTCCAGCACCGGACGCACCTGCTCGCGCACGTTCTCGGGAGCGAGCCATCCCCTGCGCACGCGCGCTGTCGGCTCTTCCAGCACTACAAAGTCCTTCAGGTTCAGGTGCAGGCGAAAGTGGGTGTTGCGGAAGTACCACTCTCGGCACTTTTCGAACTCGGTGTGCAGCTTTTCGCCCAGCTGGTCACGGGACAGGGTATGCACCGTTCCGTCCACATCCGCCCGCAGGTATACCACCGTCAGCACGTCCAGCGTCAGCACATGCATCCTTCCAACCGGCGGTGCGCTGAGAAACGAATAGACCTTTGAGGTATTGCGTTCGGCTGTACCCAGCGTGGGCAGGGCAGGAGAGAATCGGTAGAAGACGCGGGTGGACAAGGGGATCCCGCGCAGGCGTACCAGCATCTCCCGGCGTGCCCCCTGCCAGCGCACCACCTGCCTGCGCCACGTGGATGGGTCATTTTCGTTCGTGCCCCACCAGATGGTGGCTTCGGTGGATGGAAAGGGACTGCGCCATCGGATGGTCGCGTAGCCGGGCTGGAGGCTCACCACAGGGTCGGGTTCGCTGAGGTCGGCAGGCAGGATAACCAGCCGATTGTTTGCCTCGTCAGCGAGCACCACGCGGTCATCGGGCAAAAGGGCGATGCCCCCTGCGCGTCCCATTCCGCCCAGCGAGAACAAGCCTGTATGCGCCACGCGGTCGCCCCGCTCGGTAATCATCCTGATGACGCCGCCGTCCTCGTAATAGCCCAGAGAGCCGAGCGTTATCAGATGCCCTCGCGAGTTCACGCACACCTGCAGGGGGTCTAACCACGCGGGTACGTCCCCAATCAGTTCTGCACTGCCTCGCAGCACGGAGTAGCGATAAATCTTGATGCGATGGCGGTTGGTGCGGCGGTCGCTATCGGTGACCAGTATGCGCCCACGGCGGTCAACGGTGATGCTGGTCGGGTTTACCAGCAAAGCGGGTTCCTGTCCTGAGCCGGCGAAGGCGGTTATCGGTCTGGCGTCGGCGGTGAGCACATGCACGCGGTTATCCGGGCGGGTCAGCAGATAGAGCCGTCCCCTGGCATCGGCGGCGAGGTCAACCACCTCCTGTGCTGGCTCCACCGGCAGTGCCAGCGTGCGGCGGTATCTGCAGGGTGGTCTGGCGTCAAAGATTTGCACCCGGCGGGCAGGGGCGTCCAGCACCCACACCTCATCCCCGACCAGAAGCACCCGCTGGGGAAACTGCACCTGCTCTTCGTCGGTACCTCGCGGAGCGGAGCGGGTAAGAAGCCTGCCATCGCACGAGAGCACGTGAAGCGTGAAGTCGTCGACGGTTGCCACGTAGAGCGTGCCATCTGCGCTAACAGCTACACTGTGCGGTTGTTTGAGCGTCTGCGCCGAGGCGGATACCGCCAGCAAAAGCGCGTAGAAGAAAAAGCGAATCGACCGCATTCTGCCAGCATAGACCAGCAGGCTAAAACATCGTTGGAACCCTTTCATTCTCAGCCTCCCATCTAATGGTACGTGCCACAGGGCTGAGAGTCAAGGGCTGGGCTATTCCCCTTTGATAAGCTCGCTGATGGTTTTCAGTGTCTCTGTCTCTTCTCCCGCGAGGTCTCTGGCGCGGGCAATCGCCCACCGTGCCGAAGCCAGATTATCTTGCAGAGCAAATTGCACCCCGCGAAGCGTCAGGTAGTGAACCCGCTTCTCTTTTGGCGTGCTCTCACGCATCAGCGGAGCAATATTATCCAGCAATCGTTGCACCTGCTGAGGGGATGCTCCCTCCCTGAGCAGATACGCCGACAGAAGAAGGCTGGCATCCACATTTCGAGGCTCCAGTCGAAGAGCGGACTGCACGTGTTGCTTTGCCTGTCCCGTTTCGCCACGCTCGTAGAGCAATTTGGAGAGAATCAGGCGCGCTCTGGCGTTATCTTTCGCCTTCAACCACTGGTCATATATTGCCATGGCTTCATCTGTTCTGCCCATATCCGTGAGGATGGCAACCAGCTGTTCGTAATTTTCCGATTCCTTGGGCAGGAGGCTTATCGCCCGACGCAGGTCGTCAATTGCCTGCTCGCGGAACTGCCGAACGAGAGACCGGATGCCAGCAAGGGTACGGAGCGCCCACGTTGCCTTCTGCCGGTCGGGGGAACGACTGATTCTCTGCAGCGCCAGCACAGATTGCTGAAAGTCTGCGCGCGATTTGGCATCCATCTCGTCCCAGTCTATTCCCTCATCTTCGGCTTCCATGATGTACGGGAACAGTGCAAACAGGGCGCGTCCGGCACGCACGCGCGGGTTATCCGGTAGCAGAGATTCCAGTTTGATGACGTCCTCACGCACCGCGCTAGAAATGGCGGCAGCAAACGGCAAGCCTAACTGCTCACCGGGTGGGGCGAGCACCCCTGCCATGAGCGTGGAACTGGTCATCCTTAGAACAACGCGGGTGTAGTAAACGTCTGGTTCCCGCGGCGCCAGCGCTATCGCGCGGTTAAGGTATTGTTCCGATTTCTGTATCAGGTTTGTTCCCCGCTGTACCTGTCGAGTCAGTTCGACCGTTTCTGCAGCGGATTGCTCCGAATCAGATTCTTCTTGCCTCAGCTTCTGGCTTATCTGTGTGAGAGGGCCTATTGCCTTTGCCATTGTAAGGGACGCGAGCTCTGTCCACACTCGCCAGTTACGGGGGCTTAACCGCGAGGCGCGCAGGAGGGCTTTCTCGGCTTCGTCATACCTGCTCATATACTTGTAAGCCATGCCCAGATGAAGCCATCCTTCTGCATCGCGAGGAGCACGTTTCACCCTCTCTTTGCCCAGCGTGATTACTCTCTGCAAGAGGTTTTCTGCTGAGGAATCCTGGTCCAACTCATTATACAGTCCGTACATCTCCAGTAAAATACCCGTATCGCGATAGTTGCCCCTCAGCTTTTTGCGCAGGATGGACAACTGTTGTTGTGCCTGTGTGGGGTTCTTTAACGAGAAGGAAAGGGGGCTGATAAGCTCAGCAGAGAGTTGGATTTGCGGAAGCGGTACTGCCCTGCGCAACGCCTCCTTGTCCAGTGCAGATGCAGGAGTAGCACTCGCCACACCGTACAGCACGGCGAGCAATAGCGTTAGAACGCGCATCGTTATTCCTCCTTCGCAGGTAAGTATCAAACCGCGCGCACGTTGCGGACAACGTGCTGTTAACGGCGCGCTTCGCGAATGAGCTGTCGTCCGTCCGGTATAGTGTTTGCGTTGCCTGCGAGAGTTCCTGCTGTTACTTCTCCTGCCCGATGACCTTCACCAGCTCGCTCAGGTACGCTTTGGCGTCGCCGAAGAGCATCAGCGTTTTGTCCATGTAGTACAGTTCGTTTTCTATCCCTGCGAAGCCGGGGTTCATACTGCGCTTGATGACCATCACCGTGCGCGCCTTGTCCGCCTCAATAATCGGCATTCCGTAGATGGGACTGTTCTTGTCGTGCTTGGCGGCGGGGTTTACCACGTCGTTCGCGCCGATGACCAGCGCCACGTCGGTGTGTGGCAGTTCGGAGTTGATGTCCTCCATTTCGTAAAGCCGGTCGTAGGGGATGTCCGCCTCCGCCAACAGCACGTTCATATGTCCGGGCATGCGTCCTGCTACCGGATGGATGCCGAACTTGACGTCGATACCGCGCCGCGTCAGCAGGTCAAACAGTTCGCGTACTTTGTGCTGTGCCTGCGCCACCGCCATGCCGTAGCCCGGGATAACCACCACCGACGACGCTGCCAGCAGGATGTCTGCCGCCTCTTCGGGAGTGGCACTGCGCACCGTGCGCTCTTCCGCCTTCAGCGCCTGCGGCGACACTTGTCCGAACGCCCCGAACAGCACGTTGGTAAACGAGCGGTTCATCGCCTTGCACATGATGATGGAGAGGATGAACCCCGACGAGCCGTCCAGCGCACCGGCGATAATCAGCAGTTTGTTCTGCAGGACGAAGCCCATCGCCGATGCCGAGATGCCCGCATAGGAGTTCAACAGCGCAATGACGGTGGGCATGTCCGCGCCGCCAATCGGCATAATCAACAGCACGCCAAACGCCAGCGCGAGAGCGATGTAGATGGGGAACAGCTGGATTTGCGATGGGTTAACGGTCAGGTAGACTCCAATCGCGATGGCGACCGCTAATAGCGAAAGGTTCACGAAGTTCTGCCCGCGATAGACGATGGGTCGGGTGGGTATCAGCTCCTGCAGTTTGCCGAACGCCATCAGGCTTCCCGTGAAGGTCAGGAAGCCCAAGAGCACCTCGAAGCAAAGCACCGCCATGATGAAGGTGGTCAGACGCTCCGGCTCGTGCTCGTGCCAGAGATAATATTTAGCGGTTCCGACCAGCCCTACCGCCAGTCCACCGAATGAGTGAGACAGGGCGGTTCGCTGTGGCACGTGTGTCATGGGCATCAGGTAGGCGATGGGAATGCCGATAGCTGTGCCAATGAGCAAGGTAACCACAATCCATTTGTAGCTGACGATTTGCGGAAGCAGGAGCGTGCCGGCGATAGCCAGAATCATGCCCACTTCGCCTGCGATGACGCCCCGCCGCGCGGTAGGCACTGCGCTCAGCCACTTCAGCGACAGGATGAACAGCGCGGCAGCAACGATGTAACTGGTCTGCGTGAAGATTGCCTGTGCGCTCATGATGACTTCCCTCGCTCCGATGGTTCGCGCCGTTTGAACATCTTTAGCATTCGGTCAGTAATCAGGAAACCGCTGACCACGTTGATGGTGGATGCCGTCACCGCCAGTGCACCCAGTATCGTGGTAAGTGTGGTCTCCTGCGCGCCCAGAATGACCAGCGACCCCACCAGGCTGATAGCGGAGATGGCGTTGGTCAGCGACATCAGCGGCGTATGCAGGAGCGGCGACACCCGGCGGATCACCTCCAGCCCCAGGAACGTCGCCAGCACGAACACGTACAGGTTACTGAGGATTTCTTGCAGTGTCATCACCAGTTGCCTCCGTCCGATGTTATTCCGTTGAGACAGGCAAGCCGAGTTTCTCGCGCACTCGCGGATGGACAACCTGCCCCTCGCGCGTTAACAGTGTATCACGGATAATCTGGTCCTCCATGTCCAGATTCAGCTCGCCACCCTTCAGCAGATTGACAGCGAAGCTGGCGATGTTGCGAGCGTACAGCTGGCTGGCGTGGTAAGGCATGGTGGCTGACAGGTTCAGCGGTCCCATGATGATGACCCCTTCGTGCACCACCGTTTGCCCGGGCTGGGTGAGTTCACAGTTACCACCGCGCTCCGCCGCCAGGTCCACAATCACCGAGCCCGGTCGCATTGCCTCCACCATTTCGCGCGTAATCAGCACGGGCGCACGCTGTCCCGGTACCGCTGCGGTGGTTATTACCACGTCGTTTTCGGGCAGGACACTGCTCATCATCTGCGCCTGCCGGCGGTAGAAGTCCTCGCCGAGCGCACGTGCATAGCCCCCCGCATCCTGCGCCTCCTCGACCTCCAGCGGCAGCTCCACGAAACGCGCCCCCAGGCTTTCCACCTGCTCGCGCACCGCCGGGCGAACATCGTACGCGCTGACCACTGCGCCCAGTCGCCGTGCTGTGGCAATCGCCTGCAGACCCGCTACTCCCGCGCCAATCACGAACACCCGGGCTGGCGTAATGGTGCCCGCAGCGGTCATCATCATCGGAAAGATTTTGGACAGGGAGGTCGCTGCCAGAAGCACCGCCTTGTAGCCCGCCAGGTTGGACTGCGAGGACAACACGTCCATCGGCTGCGCGCGGGTGATGCGTGGTACCAGCTCCAGCGCAAAAGCGATGATACCCTTCTGTGCCGCTTCGGCAACAGGCTCGGGCATCCACAGCGGGTCCATCATCGCTATCCACACCTGTCCCTCCCGCGCCAGCGACAGATCACGCTGGTAGCCTTCGGGATTGGCGCCCAGAGCGCGCACCTGCAGCACCACGTCCGCGCTGGCAATTACCTCCTCGCGCGATGGCAGGACGGTCGCTCCCGCCTCGGTGTACTCCAGGTCGGAGAAGCCTGCCGCTTTGCCCGCCCCTGCCTGGATAAGCACATCCAGCTGTGCCTTTTTGAGCGTGCCAACGGTGCCCGGAACCACCGCGACGCGCGTTTCACCCGGAAACGTCTCGTGCACAACCCCTATACGCATGGCTCTAACCCGTGATATAAAGAGTAGATAAACTCACTGTGCTTAATTTAAGAAAGGGAACGGCTTTTCCTGCTGGCGCCAGGCGTGGATTGTAAAATTTTAACAAAATATTATGGACGGTGGCTATTGTTTTCTCTCCAAAATTATGGTATATTAAACATAGCAAATAAAGTGACTTCACCGAATAAACGCTCAACGGCGAGCGGACACAACGAGGTACAGTACCATGAAACTGATTGACAAAGCAAGGATGAAATCCCCGTGGGTGCTGCACTATAATGCGGGCAGCTGTAACGGGTGCGATATAGAAATCCTTTCCTGTCTGACCCCGATGTACGACCTCGAGCGGTTCGGCATTGTCAACGTAGGCAATCCCAAACATGCAGACGTGTTACTGGTTACCGGTCCCGTAACCCATCGCGGGGCACGGGTCTTGCGTAACCTGTACGAGCAGATGCCCTCCCCGAAGGCGGTTGTCGCAGTGGGCACGTGTGCCTGTTCGGGGGGCGTGTTTCGCAACTGCTATAACTGCCTGGGCGGTGTAGACAAGGTCATACCGGTGGATGTTTATATTCCTGGGTGTGCTGCCAAACCCGAAGCCATCATTGACGGCGTGTTGATGGCGGTAGAGCGCATGTCCGAACACACGCCGCTGAAACGCGGAAAGTGAGGCTGGCAATGGGCGAGGCACACACGATCCATGCGGAACTGCCCGACATCGAGAACGTGCAGGTGGTTCCTAAAGAGCAGCTCCTTGAGCGGGTAGCGCAGCTGGCGGAGCAGGGACACCGTTTCATCACCACCACCTGTATCGACAACGGCGAGCGGTTTGAGGTGTATTACCACTTTGACCGTCAGCTGGCGATGACTCACCTGCAGGTTACTATAGACAGGGATGCCCCCCTGCCGAGCATCACTCCCATCTACTTCTGCGCCTTCGTTGCCGAAAACGAAATGAAGGACCTGTTCGGCTTGCGGATTGATGGGCTGATGGTGGACTATCAGGGCAGGATGCTGGTATCAGACGAGTTACCGACGCCCCCGATGCGCAAGAGCGATGCAAGGAGGAACGGCGATGGCAGTTAAAACGGTTCTCCCCTTTGGTCCCCAGCACCCGGTTCTTCCCGAGCCGATACAGCTGCGCATCACGCTGGAGGATGAAAGCATCGGGCAGGTGCTTCCTGCACTGGGATACGTGCATCGGGGCATCGAGAAGGCGGGCGAGAAGAACGATTATCCGCTGAATGTGTTCCTGGTGGAACGTATCTGTGGCATCTGCAGCGCCACGCACGGGCTGGCTTATTGCCTGGCAATTGAGAAACTGCTGGGCATCGAGCCACCACCGCGTGCCAACTACCTGCGCGTGGTGTGGGCGGAACTGCACCGTTTGCACAGCCACCTGCTATGGTTGGGATTGCTGGCGGATGCCTTCGGTTTTGAAAGCCTGTTCATGCAAATCTGGCGCATTCGCGAGACGGTCATGGACGTGCTGGAGCAAACGGCTGGCAACCGGGTGATTATCTCGGTATGCAGCATCGGTGGCGTGCGCCGCGACCTCTCCGAACAGCAGATCGAGCAGACCATGAACGCTCTGGCAGATTGCGAACGGCAACTGAAGGCAATACTGCCGGCGATTCTGGAGGATTACACGGTTAAAAAACGCACGGTGGGCAAGGGTGTGCTGCCGACCGAAAAAGCGATACGTCTGGGAGTGGTCGGTCCCACGCTGCGAGCGAGCGGGGTCGCTCAGGACCTGCGCATGACCGGATACGCCGCATATGGTGAACTGGGCTTTGAGCCGGTGGTCGAGCAGGCAGGCGACTGCTACGCGCGAGCTGTGGTGCGGGCGCGAGAGTGCTTCCAGACCATTGACCTCATTCGCCGCGCACTGGAGCGTCTGCCGGAGGGCGACATCCAGACCAAACCGCGCGGCAACCCCAACGGCAAAGCGATTGTCCGGGTGGAAGCGCCGCGCGGCGAGCTGATGTACTTCGTGGTAGGCAACGGTACGAAAAACCTCGAGCGGATGCGTGTGCGCACACCGACCCTTGCCAATGCGCCCGCTTTGCTGGAGATGCTGCCGGGCGCGGAGTTCGCCGACGTGCCGGTGATTACGCTGTCCATTGACCCGTGCATCAGCTGCACGGAGCGTTAAGGAGGACAACAGATGCCGAAGATGCTGGCAACAGTGGTCGATAACCTGGTCTCCAGACCGGCGACGCGACCACATCCCTATCAACGACGCGAAGCCTTCGTGCGGGCACGGGGCAGGATTATCTTTGACATCAGTCGCTGTGTCTTCTGTGGAGCCTGCGCTCTGCGTTGCCCCGCAGGAGCAATCCGGGTCAACCGAGCGGAGCGTGAGCTGGTTTTCATGCCCTTCCAGTGTATTGTCTGCGGGGCATGCGTGGAGGGGTGTCGGCGCGGGTGTGCGCAAATCATCCCGCAGTACCACTCGCCTGCCTACAGCAAACCGGAGGAGTACTACCGGGCGCCCCTTCCGGTGCGCGAGGATGACCAGCTATAAAGTGTAGCCTCCCGCAGGAGACCCCTGCGGGAGGCTGTTCTGGTTACCACGCATACGCTTCGGGAGCAGGTCCGCCCGGACCGGGGAACAGTTCGTCCAGCTTCTTCAAGACCTCCTCGCTGAGTTTAATCTCCAGACAGCGCATGGTCTCTTCCAGCTGCTGGACGGTGCGCGGACCGATAATGGGCGCGGTGACCGCCGGCTGATGCAACAGCCATGCCAGTGCCACGTTAGCGGGCGACTCGCCCAGTTCCGCGCACAGGTTCTCCCATGCTTCCAGTTTGTCACGCATCTGCTCGACCCGCTTCTGTATCCCTTCGGAGGCACGTCGCCCCTCTTTCACCCCCTGCAGAACGCCGCCCAGCAATCCGCCAGCCAGCGGGCTCCAGGGGATGATGCCGATGCCATACGCCTGGCAGGCAGGGATGACCTCCAGTTCAATCATGCGCGCGGTGAGGTTATACAGGCTCTGCTCGGATACCAGACCCATGAAGTGGCGCTGTTTGGCAATCTCCTGCGCCTGAGTGATGTGCCATCCCGCGAAGTTACTGCTACCCACATACAGGATTTTGCCTTCGCGATAGAGCTGCTCCATCGCCTGCCAGACCTCTTCCCAGGGGCATTCGCGGTCCACATGATGCATCTGGTAGAGGTCGATGTAGTCGGTCTTTAGGCGGCGCAGGCTGTCTTCGCAGGCGCGTTTGATATGCAGGATGGACAGGCGCGACTCGTTGGGCCAGTTGCCCATCGGGTTGTATACCTTCGTGGCGATGACCACCTTTTCACGCCTGCCCCCACCTTTGGCAAACCACCTGCCGATAATCTGCTCGGTGATACCCTCGCCCAGCTTCCAGCCGTACACGTTGGCGGTGTCGAAGAAGTTGATGCCCAGGTCCAGGGCGCGGTCCATGATGGTGTGGCTCTCTTCTTCGCTGGTGACAGGACCGAAGTTCATCGTGCCGAGGCAGAGGCGACTGACGCGCAAACCACTGCGTCCCAGATGAACGTATTCCATACGATTCGCCTCCTTTCAAGAAGGTGTTTCGAACGTTTATCTATTCGACAGAAGTGAACACTTTTCCTGTGTACAAAACTACTCCGCAGGGTTGAAGCGGGTGTACTGATAGTTGGCGAGATAGAGGCAGAGCCATAACATTCCAGCGTTAGCGCCAACGACAAGCATGGTGGTTATCCACAGAGGCAGGTCAAGCAGAGCACCGGCGACGCCCACCAGGACAGCAGGCGCTATCGCCAGCAGGATGACCGGCAACATGAAGAACCCCAACAGCACACGCTGGGTATAGTCGCTCTGGTCTGGAAAAAGCAGGAAAAGAATGAGCATAACGGTGAGCAGAACGGGCACAAGCGACATGACGATAAGCGTATGCCACACCAGGGTTAGTAGATGCTCAGGCGCAAACCACACCATCGCTACCCATGCCAGTGCCAGACAGGCATAAAGAAACAGCGTTGGCGGCGCAATCTCGGTGAGCACCACCACCCGTGCTGGAAACGGTAGAGACCTGTTCATCTCGGCACGGCGCAACACACCGACTAACCAGCTCTGCGCCGACATCGTTGCAAAAAAGGCAAAACTGTACATCATGCTGAGCACGAGAAACCGTCGCATGTCGCTGGACATATCGCCCCTCACGAAGACGATGACAATCATGGAGACTATCGGTACCATTAGCATCAGCAAATATTGCCAACCTGCCGACAGGCGTGCCATTAATAGGCTATGACACCACACCAGCGCCCAGGCGCCCTGCGGCTTCCATTCGGTAAACACCCGCCAGCGTGCCACCTTTTGCGGCTGTTTCGCTGCGGCAGCGACCGCCGATTCGTAACTGGCGCGACCCGGATCCTGCCAGCGCAAGGCGTAGGTTGCCGAATGCGAGGCGATACCGGCAGCAAGGTCATAAAAAAGGTGCTGATGCTGTAACAGCAGGTATACGATACCCGCCAGTGCACCTGCCCAGAAGACAAAACCGGCGGTCACGGCAGGCGTCCACCCTCCGGTAAAGACCATTGCCGATTCCGCCAGCGCACGCATGGGCAGGAGAGGTATCGCCACTACCGGGTCGTTCAGCAGATGCTGTACTACCGCTCCCAGGGGGTCATCCCTGCGGGTCTGTGCCTGATACCCGTGCCAGCCCAACCTTCCCGCCAGCGCCAGCAACGCCCCCCAGAACGCCCATCGCACCCGCCTTGCGAACCCTTCCCGCAATTCCTCTTTCAGCGCTACCCATATGCCCACACCCAGCAGAGTGAAAAAGGTGAGCAGATACATCACGGGATACACCCAGACGAAGCCAAGATGCGTGGGGATTTCACCGATAAAAAGCCCTGCCAGCAGGTCGCGCCCCATCGAGATGACCAAAATTAGTAGAATCAACAGCAGGAACAGGCTGTTGACCGTGCCCCGGCTGAACAGCAAGAAAAAGAACACCAGCGAACGGCGCAGAGGCGATGGAAACAGGAAGTTCACATCCGCCTGGGTGAACATCTGCACCGAGCGAAAGCCCACCGTTGGCGACAGAGCGGGCCACAGCACCATCAGATGCATCACGGTCAGGAATGCTATCAGATAGTCCCTGTTGCGTGTGATGAGCTCGGGAGGCATGGGGGTGTGGTGTGTGCCGGCTGACGACATCAGGTTACCCAGAAAAGTGAACCCGAACCAGAGGATGACCAGCGCAGCCGCCGTTGCCCGCAGAGGATTGGTGAACGTTCTGCGGATGCCATTAATCAGCAGGCGCAGGTTCAGATACAGGATTGCCCGCATGTTCTGCCTCCTCGGTCAGGCGCAGGAAGACCTGTTCCAACGTGCTATCTGCCATCTGTGCTTGTGCCTGCAGATCTTCCAGCGTGCCCTCTGCCAGCTTGCGCCCCGCCTGCATGATGACCACCCGGTCACAAAGACGCTCGGCGGTGTCCAGCTGGTGCGTGCTGACCAGAACGGCACAGCCCTCGTCGCGAAGGCGTTGCAGTTCGCTCTTCAGTTCGTGCTGTCCTTTGGGGTCGATGCCGATGAGCGGCTCATCGCACAGGAAGACCTTTGCGTCGTGCACGAAGGCGCAAGCAACCGCCAGCTTCTGCTTCATCCCCTTGGAAAGGGTGGCGACCAGCGCGTTCTCCTTCTCCTTCAGGTCAAAGCGGTGCAGAAGCTCCTCAATGCGCTGGTGGAAGATGTCTATTGTGCCGTAGCACATCGCCACGAACTGGATATGTTCGCGCACGGTTAGCAGTTCATAGGGGTTGGGCACTTCAGGGATAAAGGCAATCAGCCGCTTCGCCTGTTGTTCTTGCTGGGCGAGGTCGTAGCCACCGATGATAATCTGCCCGGCGTCCGGGCGCAGGATGCCACAGATACAGCGCAGGGTGGTGGTCTTGCCCGCGCCGTTTGGACCGAGCAAGCCCACAATCTCGCCCGCCTGCACATGCAGGCTCAAGCCGCTTACCGCCTGCACGTTCTTGAAGGACTTGTACAGATTGGTGACCTCAAGCATGTTCGTTCACCAGAACCTCTCGCTATGCACGCTTGAACGATATCGCCCTGCGGGAACCGTGCTCTGTAGAACTGCCATGTGCCGCTGCGATTGGACGCGGAAATCAGCCACTGCATGTCGGGCGTTGTGGAAAGGGTCAGCGGGTACAGATGATGATTGAGGCTTTCGTTCGCCGTTATCTGCAAAATGAGCGCGCCTGTTCGCTCGTCTCGCCATTCTTTTGTTTCATTCGGAAAGATTGCACCCTCTCGGAACGACAAATCCGCCACCACCCTGTTCAGGCACACATCAAGAGAACTTCTGAGTCGTCGCCTGTTTATGCTTATGAGATTACTACCATTATAGCAGACCGAAGATACGCCGTGAAGAGGGCACGTTCAAACTTCCCCTCTCCAAAACCCGCAATTTTATGGAATAACCCTGTGGAACGATACTGTGATAGAAAGGATGTTGTGGCGCGATGGCTTTACGGGCGGCTTCAACGCATCAGGAGGAGCGTGTTATCCGTCATGTTCAGGCTGTCTTTGGTGGCGCTGGGGCTGTAGTTGGCTCTGCCGCGCTGTTCCCCTTCCACCCGTTCGCGGCGGTGGCAGGCGCCATCGCCGGAGCGGTTGCCGGTGTGCTGGTAGCCTATCGGAAGGTGGTTATCGCCCTGGCGCGAAAGTGGTCGCTGGAGGACCCGCCGCGCACCAGCCGGGTGGCGTTCGCTTTCTACCTCGCTGCGCTGCGGTGCAACGGTCTGGACGACATCAGCCGCACCCGATTAGAGCGGTGCCTGGTGGATGCCGATGTGGGCGCTGGCGTGTTCTCGGCAGGGCGGGTAGAGGTATATCGTCGTCGCTTCATCGCTCATCCTGATGACCCCGGTCCGACGTTCCTGCTGGCGTCGGCGTACAGGCAGGGCTGGCTGCCACAAGACGAGCAGATGATTCCCGTGTGGGTGCGAGTGGTTCGCGAAGAGTGGAAGGAGCATCCCCTCTGGCAGAAGTTCAACCTGTCGCGCACCAAACTGCTGGAGGACCTGGCGAACCTGATTGTGCAGAAGGGCGACATCACTCCCGAATGCGTGGACGTGGTAGCACGCGCCTACGCCGAGAATCCGCGCAACTCCAGCTGGCTCACCTATCTGGCGCGAGCTTATCCCCCTCGCACCGACCCGCAGGCTCTGCGCATCTACTACGCTTTCTTCAAGCATTCGCCCCGTGATTCTGTGAACACCCGTTTCCTGGCGGATTACGTTGCCGACCACCTGCAGGGCAAAGGCTGGGAAGCAGAGGTGCTTCGGGCGGCAGTCGCGCTGGGCGGAGAGAACCGTTCGCGCTACGTCATTGCGCTGGCGCGATGCTATGCGCTGATGCGGTACTACGAGGAAGACGCCCTGCCCGTCTATCGGGAGGCGTTTGCCAGCGAACCGGAAGACCTGCAGATTTTCGCGGCGCTGGTGCTCGCGCTGTCTCGCAACCAGGTGTACGACGAGCCCGCCGAGGAGCTGTACAGCCGCGCGCTGAAGGACGAAAAGAGGCTTGCCCCCGTTCTGGAGCAGGTGGAAGAGAGCATCGCCAGTGTACAGTTTGCCATGGCGCGTTGTCTGGCACAGCGGGAAGCGCAAACAAAGACCGCCATCAGCCTGTATGCCAGAGCATTTGAATACAACCCCTCCGATCCCGTTATCGCGCACGCCTATTCCAAAGCACTGGTGAAGGCGGAAAACTTCTCCGAGAAGGCGATGAAGGTGTACGCCGTCGCCCACAAACACTATCCCGATGACACCGACCTGCTGGTTGCCCTCGCGAAAGCCTACGCACAGAACGGCGTGACGAACCACGAGGCGACATACGTTTACCAGAAAGTGCTTCACGCCCGCAAGGAGTGGCCCGGCATGTGCGAGACCGTTGCCGCGCTGTATGCTCGAGAGAAGCGACCGCCAGAGCTAGCACTGCAGTTGTGGAAACGTCTGGCAGAGGAACAGCCGCAGAACGCGCAGGTGCGCAAGTGGATTGCCGCCGAGTATCTGCGCCGGCGCGAGACCAAAAACGCCCTTGCTTACTATCAGCAGGCGGCAGAAGTTGCGCCGGACGACTTCGAGGCGCAGTTCCAGACTGGCAAGCTGTTGCTGGAGCACACGAACGACCTCAACGGCGCGTTGCAGGCACTGCAGGCAGCGGTAGCGTTGCAACCCCTGCATCTGGAGGCAAACCTTCTGCTGGGCGATACCCTTGCTCGCATGGAGGTCTATCCCGCCGCGTTAACGGTGTTCGAGCACGTACTGGATAACATCGACAACAACAGTGTGCACGCGCTGTCCATGGCGGCGCAGATGAAGCACCTGACCGACCATGATGTGCTTGCCGCGGTGAAGCTGTATGAGCGGGCGGTGACCCTTGACCCCGAGAACATCCAGATATGGAAGGAGTTCGCCGAGTTCGCCAAGGACCACGGCATGGTAGACCGCGAAATCCGCGCTCTGGAGACGTTGACCCGGCTGGACCCGCGCGAGTGTGCACATCATGTGCGACTGGGCGAGCTGTACGTGATTGACGGCGACTTCCGGCGTGCCGAGGAACACCTTCGCCAGGCGATTGCGCTCGGTGCGCAGGGCACAACCGTGTTCACCCTGCTGGGCGAGGTCGCCACGCGCGTCCGCCGCAGTGCATAGGGAAAGCGTTGCATGTCACAAACTGAGGTATTATATCTACAGGAATCCTTGCGCTGCTGGTCAAAGTTCGAAAGTAGACCACAAGCCCGGCAGGTGTCCAAATGGCGAAGTTAGAGATGGACCTCCCACAAATGGTTTCGGAGGAAGAGGCACGCCTGTTGCTGGCGATCAAGCTCTTCGAGCTGGAGCGCGTTTCGTTAGGCAAGGCTGCTGAAATGGCGGGCTACTCGGTACGCGCATTTGCTGAACTGCTTGGACGTTACGGCGTGCCTATCTACCGCTATGACCCGGATGACCTCGACAGGGAACTGCGGTGGTGAAACCTCTGGCGATAGTGGATACCAGCTGTCTGATTGGGCTGGAAGGCACTAGCCAACTTCACTTGTTGCCAGCGTTGTTCAGCCGCCTAATCGTGCCTCCCGCAGTACAACGGGAGTTCGGCAGTTTGCCTGATACATTCCATGTTCAGTCTCCCGCTAATAACGATCTTGTACAGGCACTGCGCTTGATGCTTGGACAAGGAGAAGCGGAGGTAATTGCTCTGGGAACCGAGCTGCGCTCCACAGAAGATTGCGAGTTGGTGCTGGATGACTGGCAGGCTCGTCGGGTCGCTAAATCGTTTGGACTTTCGACCGTAGGTACAATCGGGATACTACTACGTGCTAAGAAAGAAGGGCTCTTGGAAGCGGTTCAGCCTGCGATGGACGTGCTTCGAGCGCATGGTTTTTATATCTCAGATGCACTGTATCGCAGGGCGTTGGAGCTGGCAGGGGAAACCTGATAGCATCAGCTACGAGACTGCAATAGGGACTGCTGCCGAACACGGTAACCGCAAGGTATTCACCGCGTCAACCCGTGTCTGTTACAGCAAGGGTTGGTTTGAAGGGTAGAAGGCTCGCCAACACGAAAAATATCTCCAGAACCACTCGGCATCCCACAGGAGGTAAGCCATGCCACAACTGCTCCTGCGTCTACCAGAAGT
>JABUFA010000038.1 GCA_013314755.1 Chthonomonadia bacterium | reverse complement strand
CGGGTCTGGCGCACTTCCGTGACCGTACCTATCGCTTTCGAAATCATCCTCCCCTCACTCCTTACGCCCAAGAGGCACTCTATTATAGCACGCCCGTGCAAGATTGATAAGGGGGTAGGGGAGGTGTTAAAAACCTGAGTGGGAACCGGATGGCTTTGGGTTGCTGAAGCACGGCTTCAACGGGCATAAGGCTCTAACCTGCGTCAGCAGGTTTCGTCAAGTGTTGCCTGCGACTTCCAGTCGTAAGGACAGGACAAAAAGAGAAGAAGGCATCTCTGCAACTGCAAGTTGCGGGCTACCCATGACGAAGCCTCCTAGGGAGGCTAACCTCTTTGGAGTGCTGAAGCTTGCTTCAGCAAATCCACTTCTGTGACCTTGCACCGCTGAAGCACGGCTTCAGCACTCCATATCGTATCTGCGGGGTAACTTGGTGAGCGTGGCTCGCGTTTGAATAATCCCACCCGGAGGAAGGTTCCTCCGGGTGGGTATCGTGCTTACGCCGGGTACTCTTTGCGGTTCTCTGGAGTAGAGAGCAGCACAGGCTTTTCGGGCAGGACCTTTGCCAGCTCCTCCAGCTCCGGCGGTCCGTCCGGCAGAGGCAGGGCGACCTGTCCGCGCTCGACCACCGACCGCACCATCGCCATCATGATTTCGAAGCCCTTGTAGGCGTCCTCGCCATTGCAGGGATGTACGGCGTTGTCGTCGTCCAACCAGCGAGCCATGTCTTCAATGTAGGGCGGCATGTCCAGCGCGTAGTCCATCGTGCCAGTGCCCTGCATCGCGCCGTCTCTGGTAAGGGCACGCCAGCCCCCGCCGGTGAGCACCTCCGCAAAGCCGTCTGTGCCCTGAACACTGATGCGTGCTTTACGCCACCAGTAGTCCACTTCAGGCACGTCGGGCGCACCCGCGCCGACCTCCACCACACCGCGCACGCCGTTGGCGAAGTGGATAAAGCCTGCCAGATAGTCGGGTGAAGGGTGGTTATCGCTCAGCTTGCCGCGCCCGCTGGCTTGCGCCATGACCCACTCTGCCTCGGCGCCGTCGTTGTACCAGCGCATGTAGTCGATCAGATGGGTTGCCATGTGCAGGAGCCAGCCGGTAGCGTGTGCATAGATTGTGTGGACGCGCCCCAGCGCGCCGCTGGCAACAATCTCCTTCACCTTCTGGTAGTGTGCGCCGTAGCGATGCTGATGACTAACCACCGTTTTCACGCCTGCGCGGCGCACCAGCTCCATAATCTGGCGGGCTTCCGCCATGCTCAGTGCCATCGGCTTCTCATAGGCGATTAGCTTGACGCCTGCCTCCACCGCGAGACGAATCATGCTGTAGCGGATGTTGGGCATGGTGGTGAGGCAGAAGACGTCGGGCTTGGTCTTCGCCAGCAGGTCTGCCGCGTCGGTGCTGGTCATCGGATTGCCCAGCTGTGCGGCAGCAGACTGCAGTTTCGCCTCGTCGATGTCGCAGATGCCCACCACTTCAAAGCGCGGGTTAGCGTGAAACGTGGTGGCATGATGCATTCCGCGCTTGCCCATGCCCACCACAACCACTTTGTAGACCGGTTTGCTCATGGCAATCACCTACGGGTTTGCCTTACACCACTCGAGCACCTTCTCGATGGTGTAGTCTATCTCTTCCTGATACAGCTCGGGGAACATCGGCAGGGAGACGCAGTTCGCCGCGTTCCATTCGCTGTTGGGCACGCCGCCGACGATTTCCGCCTCTTTACCCCACGGGAAGCCCTCCTGCTGGTGGATGGCGATGGGGTAGTGGCACTTGGCGTCAATGCCGTTCTTGTTCAGGAAGTTGAGCAGGTCATCGCGCTTGCCGTTCGTGGTCTCCACCACGTACAGGTGGTACACGTGCCGATAACCGGGCAGTTCGTAAGGCAGTTTGAGCGAGGTATCCTTCAGCGCGCTGGTGTACATCTTCGCGATTTCCCGCCGGCGGTTGTTCCATTCGTGGATGTACTTCAACTTCACGCTGAGTATTCCCGCGTGCAGGTCATCCAGCCGGCTGTTGAAACCGAAGCTGTGCACCGAGCGCTTCAGTGAGCCGTGGTTGCGCAGTCGCTTCACGCCTGTTGCCACATCCTCGCGATTGGTAATCACTGCGCCTGCGTCGCCGGGCGTGCCCAGGTTCTTGTGTGCGATGAAGCTGATTGCCACCGCATCCGACAGCTCGCCCACCTTGAAGGTATCGCCGTGCGCGTCAATCGCCTGAGCGCAGTCCTCAATGACCAGCAGGTTGTGTTTGCGGGCAATCTGCGCGATTTTGTCCATCTCGGCGCACTGTCCGTACAGGTGCACGGGGATAATCGCCTTGGTGCGCGGGGTGATAGCCGCTTCGATCTTGGTGACGTCAATGTTGTTTGTTTTCGGCTCGGTGTCCACGAACACCGCCTTCGCGCCGGCAATCCAGATAGCCTCCGCCGTGGCAAAGAAGGTGTTGGTGACCGTGATGACCTCATCGCCCGGACCGATGCCCAGCGCCATGAGCGCGAGCCAGATGGCATCAGTGCCAGAGTTCACGCCGACGGCGTACTTCATGCCGAAGAACTGAGCCAGCTCGTGCTCGAAACGCTCCAGGGTTGGTCCTGTAATGTAGGAGCCGCTCTCCAGAACGTCCACAATCGCCTTATCAATCTCCGCCTTCAGGTTGTGGTACTGGCGGACGTGACCGTAGAATCCGACTTGCATGGTTACCTCCCGACCGCAGATGTAGGGTAATCTCCTGCGGTGGTACCGCAGGGGAGAGTACTTTTCGCGGGGGATTGCGGAATGTCCTGCAGGAGCCTTCTTTATTCCTCTGCTGTACCGTATATGCCCCACACCGGTTCCGCAGTGCTTACGGTAAGGACATCACTGCCCTTGCGCAGTATCAGCATCCCTTCATCGGTGACGCCCTGCGCAGTCGCTACCTCGCCGGAGGGGAGGCGATACAGGTGTCCGGCTGTGACATCGTGCTGGCGCCATGCGGTGATGATGTGCGTGAAACCTTTCTGACGCCACGCTTGCATCCATCGGTCGGCACAGCGCAGGAGCTCTTGAGCCATAGGCTCTACCGCAGGCGACTGCCCTGTCTCCAGCATCACAGAGGTCGCTTTACCGCGTATCTCTTCGGGGAACTCTTTCTGGAGCAGGTTGATGCCCACACCCGCCAGCGCCCAGGGGTTGTGTTGGGCGTCGTGTGCGGTCTCTATCAGAATACCGGCTATCTTACGTCCGTTGACCAGCACATCATTGCTCCATTTGAAACCCGCCTCCAGTCCCGTTTGCACACGCAGAGCATCCGCAGCCGCCAGCGCCATCACAAACGCCAGCTGTCCTGCTTGTGCGACCTCGCGAGGCTCAAGGCGTAACAGCAAGGTCATCAGCAGGCTCTCGCTGGGAGTGTCCAACCACCTGTTGCCAAACCGTCCCCGCCCGGCGGTCTGATGTTCTGCTACCACCGCCCGTATCTGCACTGGAGGGCTTTGTAAAATCTCCCGCGCCAGGTCCTGCGTGGATGGAACCGTGCCGCAGTACACAATCAATCCCAGTTCGCTCATGGCAAACACCATTTTGACGAAAACCGTAAATCTCCCTGCACGGGAGCAGGATATCGGAGAACAGAATAAGAACATTTACGCATCTGAATATCCAAAATTAGAGAGTAGCTATTTCAAGGAGGTGGTCACGATGCGACGCGCGTTGTTGAGCCGAACGGGGCTGTTGTGCGCCACAACCCTGCTGATGGCGTTGATTATGCAGGCGGTGAGCTCGCAGACCGCAAAGCAAGCGAAGCCCACCAAAGCACAACCAACGTCGGTGTGCGTGCAGTGTCACAAGACGGTAACCCCGCAAATCGTGGTGGACTGGTCATTGAGCCAGCACTCCAAGAACGCGGTAGACTGCTCTGACTGCCATGGTAGCGAGCACAAATCGGCGGCGGACGTTGCGAAGGCGAAAATCCCCACGCCCGAAACCTGTGCAACCTGCCATCCCGATCAGGTGGAGCAGTTTAAGAAAGGGAAGCATGCCCACGCCTGGGCAGCGATGAAAGCCATGCCCACAGCGCACTGGCAACCGATGGCGCTGATGGAGGGCATGAAGGGTTGTGGCGGATGCCACAAGATTGGCTTAAAGAGCGAAGCCGACATCAAGGAGATGAAGAAGGCGGGCGACGTCGGTTTCGGGCTGGCGTCGTGTGACGCCTGCCATACCCGCCATCTGTTCTCGAAAGAGGAGGCACGCCAGCCGCAAGCCTGCCAGACGTGCCACATGGGCTTCGACCATCCGCAATGGGAGATGTACTCGGCGTCCAAGCACGGTGTGCGCTACCTGCTGAAGCAGAACAAAACCCTGCCCGCTAACGCCGCCGCGCCGACCTGCCAGACCTGCCACATGCAGGATGGCAACCACGAGGTGCGCACCGCGTGGGGCTTTCTGGCTGTTCGTCTGCCTCTGCCTGAAGATAAAGGGTGGGCTCAGGACCGCATGACCATCCTTCAAGCGCTGGGCGTTCTCGACCCCGACGGCAAGCCGACGGCGCGGTTGGATGTAGTGAAAGCGGCGGATGTGGCTCGGCTGACGCAGGAGGACTGGCAGAGGGAGCGCGACAAGATGCTGAAGACCTGCACGAAGTGTCATTCGCGCACCTTCGCGAGGGGCGAGCTGGAGAAGGGCGACCGCATGATCCGCGAGGCAGACCGCCTGATGGCAGAAGCCATCCGCATCGTGGCAGACCTGTATCGGGACGGCATCCTGAAGAAGCCCGAAGGGTATGCCCATGCGTTCCCCGACCTGCTGACTTTCCACGACGCGCCCACGCCGATTGAGCAGAAGCTGTTCGTGATGTTCCTGGAGCACCGTATGCGCACCTTCCAGGGTACGTTCCACGCTAACCCCGACTACGCGCTGTGGTATGGGTGGAGCGAAATGGTACGCGACCTGAGCGAAATCCGCGCGACGGCGGAAGAACTGCGTCGCAGGCACCAATAACACCGCCGCCTAACTCATACAGGAGCAGGCTGTCTGCCTGCTCCTGTAACTTTACCAT
The DNA here is from genome assembly GCA_013314755.1 of Chthonomonadia bacterium. Classification (GTDB taxonomy): domain Bacteria; phylum Armatimonadota; class HRBIN16; order HRBIN16; family HRBIN16; genus HRBIN16. Next base: position 27,456 of record JABUFA010000038.1, on the reverse strand, counting down.
CCATACACCCGTGACCTTCTGCAACAACAGAGGTATAATTTTAGGGAAACGGAAAAGAGCAGGAGGGAAAGGTGCAGTTCATCGAACAGCTCAAGTTCAATGAGCAGGGACTGATACCCGCCATCGTACAGGATGCCGACACCGGCGAGGTGCTGATGATGGCGTGGATGAATCGAGAAGCCTTACAGCGAACGATTGAAACGGGCAAAGCGACCTACTGGAGCCGCTCGCGCCAGAAGTTCTGGGTAAAGGGCGAGAGCTCCGGGCACTTTCAAGAGGTGCAGGGCGTTTACATAGACTGCGACGCCGACACGGTTCTGCTGAAGGTGCGACAGACGGGCGCGGCTTGCCACGAGGGGTATCGCAGTTGCTTCTTCCGGCAGGTTGACGCGGAAGGGGGCACTCTGAAGGTAGTGGCAGAGCGGCTGGTAGACCCGGACAAGGTGTACGGGCGTTGAAGATACGATTCGTTCTGGCTATAGTGTTAGCGGTTGCTGTGCTTCCGGGTGCGGTCGCGGACACGCTGGCACAGCGTGTGTGGCGACGCTACACCAGTGCACCCAGCGTACAGGTTCGGGCGGTGTCGCGCTTTGAAGACCTATCTCTGGAGGCGAAGCCCAGCGCGTTTGAAAACACGGACCCTGCCCAGTGGAAACAGATGGAGCAGGAGGTCAGACGGCTGATAGGGCAGGAGGTGCAGACGCACATCGCCGTACAGCGACCCAATCGCCTCTACCTCGAACAAAAGTCGGCCTTCGGCTCGTTTCGCAGTGTGTGCGACGGCAAAGTGTGGCGACTGCAGCAGCAGGGAGGGGAAGCTCAGCAGGTTTCGGCACCTTCAACTCTTCAGCAGATGTCGGAAGCGAAATACCGCCCGTACCTGGGGCTGGACTCGGGAGCCGATATCGATGTGCTGAACCTGCTTCTGGTGGGCGCGCCCTCTCTGCGTGACCGACTTCTGCGGGCGAAGGAGCAGGCCGGCGACAAGCCGAACCTGAAACTGCTGGTGTGGTCTGAACCAATTGCATATCAGGGGATGAAAGGGCAGGGGACCATAACCTGTGTGGTGGATGCCCGAACGGCGACCGTGCAGAGGGTAGAGTACCGGTTCAGCGTGGGCTATGGGGCGCAGGCGTGGCTCCATGTGGTGATTGGTCAGCGCTGGGATAACAGCCAGCTGGCGAAACCGCCTCCGCCCAGTCTGTTTCGCATCCAGCAGGGGAGGGGAGGAACGAAGCGATGAACAATTTCTGGCGGCTTCTGGGATACCTCAAACCCTATCGCTGGCGGGTGGTGTCGGCGGTGGTGCTGATGGCACTCATTACCGTCAGCGCAGTGCCCATGCCCCTGCTGTTCCAGTATGTGATCGATGATGTCTTCCCCAAGAAGAACTGGTCCGCGCTGAACTGGGTCTTCTGGGCGGTGATCGGTATCCATGTGCTTCGTGGTATCGTTTCGTTCACGCTAAACTACCTGATTACCTGGCTGGGACAGCGTGTGGTTTTTGACCTGCGTTTCCAGAGCTATCGCCACCTCAACCGCCTCTCACTCAGTTACTATGACCAGCGTCAAACGGGCAAGATTATGGCACGCCTGACCGGCGATATCGATGTCATCCAGTACATGATTACCGGCGGCTTCGTAACTTTGATTACCGACATCGTGACTTTAGTGGCGGTGACGGGAGTTATCTTCTGGAAAGAGTGGCGGCTTGCGCTCATCACGCTGGCGGTGGTGCCTCTGTACGTGGTGGTATACAAGCTCTATCTGAAGTACATCCGCGACCTGAGCGTGCAGTTGCGTGAAAAGTGGGATGCGATGCTGGGCACGCTCCAGGAGAAGATAGCGGGCATCAGCGTGGTCAAAGCCTTCGTGCGTGAGGACTACGAAACCGACCGCTTCATGCAGACGGTGAAGGAGAACTTCGCGCTGGGCATGAAGCAGGTGCACCTGAACCGGCAGCTGGGACTTCTGGCAGGTCTGGTACGCGCGGTAGGAACGGCGGCGGTGTGGTACTACGGAAGCGTGCTCGTGTTGGGCAGGCATCTGCAGGCGGGAGAATTGCTGGCGTTTACCTTCTACATGGGCTACCTGTATGACCCAGCGGTGCGCGTGGTGGACTTCAATATCACCCTGCAGTGGGCAGGTGCCGCCATTGACCGTGTGTTTGAAACGCTGGACACCCGCCCGGACATTGAAGACTCGCCCAACGCCCGCCCCATGCCCAACATGCGCGGGGAGATAGAGTTCCGCAACGTCAGTTTTGGCTACCGACCAGAACAGCTGGTGCTGAAGAACGTGAATCTGCACATCCGACCGGGCGAGGTGGTGGCGCTGGTAGGTCCCAGCGGAGCCGGCAAGAGCACCCTCGTGAACCTGATTGCCCGTTTCTACGATGTAACCGACGGGCAGGTGCTGATAGATGGGGTGGACGTGCGCGATATCAAACTGGACTCTATCCGGCGCAATGTGGGCATGGTGATGCAGGAGTCTCTGCTGTTCTCGGTGACCATTAAAGAGAACATCGCCTACGGCAGACATGATGCGACGGAGGAAGAGATTATTCGTGCGGCAAAACAGGCAGACCTGCATGACTTTATCCTGTCGCTCCCAGACGCCTACGATACCAAAATCGGGGAGGACGGAATCAAGCTCTCGGTGGGACAGAAACAGCGACTCTCTATCGCGCGTGCCATCCTGACCGACCCCAAGATACTGATACTGGACGACGCAACCAGCGCTCTGGACAGCCAGACCGAGGCGAACGTGCAGGAGGCTCTGGAGCATGTGATGCAGGGGCGCACCAGCATCGTGATTGCGCATCGCCTGTCCACCGTGGTGAACGCCGACAAGATTGTGGTGCTGGACAACGGCGAGGTGGTGGACATCGGCACGCACGAGGAGCTGGTGAACAAGCCCGGTGTGTACCGCACGCTCTACGAGGAGCAGTTCAAGTCGGCGGCAGACCTGCTGGTTGTAGAGTAGAGCTGAATCTCCTCGTGAACCATGCAAATTGCTTGACTCCATTTGGGTGCTGTGGTATATTGTAACTAAACTCAAAACGTTATAGAACGCCAAACGAAAAAATCTATCAAGGGGGGTGTTTCATCCATGAAGCGAGGGTTTACCCTGATCGAATTGCTCGTGGTTATCGCGATTATCGCGATACTGGCGGCGATTCTGTTTCCCGTTTTCGCACAGGCGCGTTCCAAAGCGCGACAGACCGCATGTATCAGCCACAGCAAGCAAATCGGACTGGCAATCATGATGTACGCGCAGGACTATGAAGAGACATATCCTCCGTATCAGATTGTCATCCCGTGCCCGTGGCCCGATATATGCGGTACATCGCTGGTATCCGCAGGGTATCTGTATCTGGTTCAACCGTACTCCAAAAACAACCTGTACTCTTACTCTCAGTGCCCGGAGGCGAAAAAGCTCGACACCAGCGGCGCAGGGGGGAAGCGGTTGTGGATGGAAGGGCGCGTCGGCTACGGGATGGCGGTGCCGGTGCCCGGTAGCAGTGGGGCATTCGGTGCGATGGCACGCATTGAAGCGCCGGCAGGGCACGTGCTGGTAGCGGACGCGGTTCCGGACGGTCCCAGCAGCTTGCCTCTACATACCTCCTGGGGTGCGTATATGAACCATCTGTCTCCGCCGTTCACGCCAGCGGCGTGGGGGTTGACGGGAAGCTGGCAGCCTTGGCACCAGCGACCGCACGGCAGGCACACGGGTAAGGTGACCACTATCTTCTGCGACGGTCACGTTAAAGCTCTGCCTTTCGAATCGCTGTATCCTGTGAATGAAAAGCTGTGCGACGAGTCGGGAGGCATGGGCTGTTCGACCCTCAACCTGACACCCGATCAGGCGCCACAACATTGGGAGCTGTGGAAGTAACAGCACACTCATCGGCGGGGGGAGCGCACCTCCCCCCGCTTTTTTGTTTGGGGCGCAACTTTGTACCCGCGAGATAGGTCAATAAGATGGAATCCAGACGCGGGGCAGGTTGACAACGCCCTGCGATTGGTGCGATAATACCTGTGAACAAACAAGGGCGAAAGGAGTGAGCCGTAGCGGATGCTCAAACGATTTTTCCGATATATCCGCGCTCTGTTCAGCAGTCTGCTCGGACAGGTAGAGAACCCCGAGGTGATTCTGGAACACGCACGCGAGGAGTTGCAGGAGAACCTGCTCAGGAACAAGGAGCGGGCGGTGCAGGCGATTACCGAGCGCAACCGTTTGCGCGGCGAGGCAGAGAAACTGGAGCGTGCGTGCATTGATCTGGAGCGGCGTGCCGAGATGGCGCTTCGCAAGGGAGATAGGGAGCTGGCAAAGCAGTTTCTGCTGGAGAAAGCCTCTTATACGCGCTCGCTGGAGGCGGTGAAACAGGCTCTGGCTCAGGCAGAAGAGGTAGTAGAGCAGGTGAAGATTGCCATCAAGCGCGATGAGGAACGCGTACGTCAGAAAACGGCGGAAATCCTGGCGCAGAAGGCACGCTGGAAGAGCGCACAGATTCAATCCTCCATCAACAAGGCGCTGGAGGGCATGTCGGTAGATGACGTGTCCCGTGACCTTGAGCGCGTAGAGGACAAAATCAGCCGCGCCGAAGCGGAAGCGCAGGCACGCGCCGAAATGGCACGTGAAAGCGTGGTGGGACGCATGGCGCAGCTGGACGATTACGCAGCCAATCAGGCGGCGGAGGAAGAGCTGGCAAAGCTGGAGTTGCGGTTAGGAATAGCTCAACCCACTCCTGCACAAGCGGAGACGTCCGAACCGACAACGGTTAGCACTAGCGAGATTGACAAGGAGCTGCAGGAACTGGAAGCAAAGGTCAATAAGGGGAGCAACGAGAATCCAGCGTCCTGATGAAACGGCTGACAGCACTACTGCTGGCGGGATGGTTGGCGCTGTGCACATGGGCAGGGGCAGAACCGCTGTATGAGTTCGGCTTCAATATTCGTGCTCGCATGCGCATGGACAGCAACCGCAACGCCAACCTGCTGTTGTACTCACAGTTCGGGGAGTACTCCGATGCGCATCTGGCGCTGTATGGAGAGAACCGTTTCAGCGTCTACTTCGCCCAGAAGCTGCAGAACTTCGACCGCACGGTAGACCCTGAAGAGATTGAACAGGCGTTCGTGAGATACGAGGGGCGAGGGTGGCAGGCTCAGCTGGGCAAGATGTGGATGCCCTTCGGGCAGGGCATGGGTGAGCGCGAGCTGGCAAAGGGCGCTTTGCTCCGAGTAGGATTGTGGAAAGATAACGCGCTGGAGATAGCCATCGCCAGCAACGGTAGAGACAGACAGGGTGGCGTGTTCTGCCGATTTGGTTCGCGCACGCTCGGTGCGTCGGTGGCTTACGGTAACAACCTGGGTATGGGGCAGACGGCGTTTCGCTTTATTCGTGGCGAAGACTACCAGCCTGATCTGGGCAAGGGCTATGGACTGTTGCTTGGAATGGACGTTCGGCAGGTGGCAGGCATCACTTTGTGGCAGGGAGAGGTCATACTTGCCAGGCGAGGAGATCTGCCCGACGCCGATTTTGTGATGGTACAAGCATCGCTGCGGCTACCAGCGGGGCTGAATCCAGTAGTACGTGCTGAGACGAACGTCCGGGCGCGTGAGGTGCGCTGGATGGTATCGGTGCAGCAGAACGTGGGAGGTGGGTTCGCGCTTTACCCGCAGGTTGTCTTCCGAAAGTCCGATTTCGAGCAGGCTAATCTGGAATTGAGGGCGAGTTTCTGATGGGAATCACACGGCGCATCAAACGAATCGCAAAGGCATACCTCCGAAGCGCCCGGCAAAGGCTGGACGACCTGGAAGCGGAACTGGCGCGACGCGAGCTGGAAGAGGCTCTTCAGCCGGGAGGCGGCTTGCGTGATGAGCCGCCCAGACTGGACCCTGTGACATCTGCCGATCAACCGGCTTCGCCGAGCAGGGCAGGGGAGGTCTCTATCCAGCCTGACACTCCTGCTGTTGACCTGCCGGCGTGTTACCGATTGCTCGGTTTGCCAGAAGACGCCACGCTCGAACAGCTGGAAACTACCTATCACAACCTGATGAAACGAGCGGACCCTTCGCGTTTCCCGGAGGGCTCTGAAGAACGCAAACGCGCTGAGTCGATCCAGGAGAAGATTCAGCTGGCGTACAGGAAGATACGCGAGCAGATAGACCCCACTTTTGCGCGTGTCAGCAGGATTGACCTGGGAGAAGAGGGGGTGAGGTGAGTGAACATGGAGGACCTGGAAGCCGACCTTGAACGGATGGACGAGCGTATTGAGCGCGAGGAGGCGGAAGCGAAGGCTCGAGAAGAGCTTGCCGAGTCTGACCTGAAGAAGTGGAAGCAAGAGCGCGAAAACGAAGTGGAGCGGGCGCTGAAGGAACTGGAAGAGCGGGTCAGGACGGGTGCTACTGCTCAACCTGCGTCACAGCCTAGCGCCAGCAGTCGGGACGTGGAGGTTCCATCCCCGCCTGAAACAGAGCCTGCGACGGAGCCAATAGAACGCTTCAAGAACCTAGAGATACCTGCTAATGGCGATGAGCCGTCTGCGCGTGAGTAGATACTCTATCGCTCTGTACCTTCTGGCTCTCACCGTCTTTTTTGCCGTACTCACCGACGGCCGCTTCATCGAGCACCGCAACCTGCTGAACATTCTCCTGCAAAGTGCCATCAACACCATTCTGGCTGTGGGCATGACGCTGGTGATTATCACCGGGGGCATAGACCTTTCGGTCGGTTCGGTGCTGGCGCTGTGCGGACTGATAGGCACCGACCTCATGATGAACGGTCTGGTGCTGGGTGGGCGAACCCTGGTTCCGAAGCCGGACCTGGCGACGGGCATAGTGCTGGCGGTGGTGGTCTCCTGTCTGCTGGGCACGCTCATTGGCTGGTGGAACGGCTGGCTGATTGCCCGCTGGAATATCGCGCCGTTTATCGTCACACTGGCGACCATGACTATCGCGCGCGGAACGGCGTTCGTCTATTCGGATGGCAAGCCGGTGGGCAACCTGCCCGATGCCTTCAACCGGCTGGGCGGGGGCACAGGTGGCGAAGTGCTGGGCGTTCCAATTCCAGTATGGATTGCAGTTTTAGTGTCACTATGCATTTTGATTTTATTGCGAAGCACGCATTTCGGGCGCTCAGTTTACGCCGTTGGCGGCAACGAACAGGCGGCGAGGCTGTCGGGCGTGGACGTGGCGAAGGTAAAGATTGCCGTATATATGCTGTCGGGATTTCTGGCGGGTCTGTGCGGCATTGTGCAGGCGGCGAGGCTGGGCGCGGGCGACCCGAAATACGGCGAGATGTACGAGCTGAACGCCATCGCGGCGGTAGTGCTTGGCGGGGCGAGTCTTGCCGGCGGGCGCGGTGGCGTCGGCGGCACGGTGGTTGGCGCGGTGTTAATCGGCGCACTGGATAACGGGCTGGTGATGGCAGGAGTTTCGGCGTTTTATCAGAAAGTAGTGAAAGGCGTGGTGATTCTCCTGGCGGTGCTGGGGGACGTGTGGCAAAGACGGCATAATAAAACATAATATTTCTTATCGGACGTTATCTATGCATCAGGGGGGAGCGTCATGAAACGGAGCCTTTGTGTGCTTGCTTGTGCCCTGCTCTTTGTGTTTGCCGGCGGTTCGACGGCGCAAACGCTGGAAGCCGGGTTCCGAAACCCACCAGACTGGGCGCGTCCGTGGGTTTACTGGTTCTGGCTGAACGGCAACATCACGCGCGAAGGCATCACCCTTGACCTCGAGGCGATGCGCCGCGTCGGGATTGGCGGCGTGCTGATTATGGAGGTTGACCAGGGCGTGCCTGCTGGCGGCGTGGCGTTTGCCAGCCCTCAGTGGCGCGAGCTGTTCAAGCATGTGGTTTCTGAGGCACATCGCCTTGGTCTGCAGGTCAACATGAACAACGACGCCGGCTGGTGCGGAAGCGGCGGTCCCTGGGTCCCTCCTGAACACGCCATGCAGAAGCTTGTGTGGACGGAGACGCGGGTTGAGGGACCCGCGCTGTTCGACGGCGTTCTGCCCCAGCCTCCTGCTGTTGCGGGCTTCTACCGTGATGTTGCGGTGATTGCCTTCCCTACGCCCGCAGATTTTCGAATCCCCGACATCGCTGGCAAAGCCGGTTTTGTGCGTCAGGAGTTCGGTTCTGTCGCGGAGTATCCCGCCGTTTCCAACGATTCTGTAATTTCTACTAAAAATGTAGTTTTTCTTACAACATATATGCAAGAGAATGGGTATTTACGGTGGCAGGTGCCGCCCGGACGCTGGACCATCCTGCGCATCGGGCACACGCCCACCGGAGCGGTCAACGCTCCTTCTCCTGCTTCCGGGCGCGGTCTGGAGTGCGATAAACTGAGCAAACAGGGCATCGAGATGCACTTCGCGGGCTTCATGCAGAAGCTGATTGAGGACGTGGGTGCGCTGGCGGGCAAAACGCTTGTGGCAACGCACGTGGATAGCTGGGAGGTTGGCTCGCAGAACTGGACGCCGAACTTCCGGCAGGAGTTTATCCGCCGCCGGGGATACGATCCCCTGCCCTACCTTCCCGTCATCGCAGGATACGTGGTGGACAGCATGGAGGTATCCGAGCGCCTTTTGTGGGACTGGCGGCAGACGATATCCGACCTGCTGGTGGAGAACTACGCGCGTCACCTGCGCACGCTGGCGAAGCGATATGGCTTGCGCCTGAGCATCGAAGCCTATGGCGACTGCGTGTTTGACGATATGCGTTATGCGGGCGAGGCAGACGAACCCATGGCGGAGTTCTGGACGACTCCACGATTCGGCGGAGGCACAACGCTACCGCTAATGGTATCCGCGGCGCACGTGTACGGCAAGCGCGTGGTGGGCGCGGAAGCCTTTACCGCCGATTCGGCCGAACGCTGGCTGCACCATCCGGGCTCCATCAAGACGCTGGGCGACTGGGCGTTCTGTCAGGGGATTAATCGCTTTGTTTTTCACCGATACGCCCTTCAGCCCTGGAAGGAGAACCGTGTGCCCGGCATGACCATGGGTCCCTGGGGCTTGCACTATGAGCGCACGCAGACCTGGTGGGAGTTTTCGCTCCCATGGCACCGCTATCTGGCGCGATGTCAATATCTGCTTCAGCAGGGCACGCCGGTGGTAGACGTGCTTTACATGGCGCCCGAAGGTGCACCTCGCAGCTTCATTCCTCCGGCGTCTCTCAAGCGTGCAGGATACAGTGCCGACGCCTGTCCGGCGGATGTGGTGCTTCGCCATCTTCAGGTCAAAAACGGACGACTCGTCCTGCCGCATGGCATGAGCTATCACGTGCTGGTTCTGCCATCCGTACCCACGATGACGCCTCGTCTCCTGCGGCGGGTTCAGCAGCTGGCGGCGGCTGGGGCTACGGTAATTGGGGACGTGCCTCCGGTGAAGTCCCCCAGCCTTTCGGGTTACCCACGCTGTGACACGGAGGTTCGGGAACTGGCGCAGCAGCTGTGGCACAGCGGAAAGATTATCCGGGGCAAATCGGTGGAGCAGGTGCTGGCGTCGCTGGGCGTGCCTCCAGATTTCAGCGCCAGCCATCCGTTGATTCAGTTCACGCACCGACGGATTGGCAATGCGGATGTGTACTTTGTGGCGAACACCAGTGACCGCCCGGCGAAAGCCGTCTGCACGTTCCGAGTAGCAGGCAAACGCCCCGAAATCTGGCACCCCGAGACAGGGAGAATTGAACCGCTGGCGGTGTATCGCCAGACGGGACAGGTCACGCAGATTCCCCTGTACTTCGAGCCAGCGGAAGCGTTTTTCGTGGTGTTTCGGGCGTCTTCACGCAATGATGACCCCATAGTGCGGGTAACCCGTGACGGGCGTGAAGTGCTCTTCGTGCCGGCTTCTCAGCCCGCGCTGCGCATACGCAAAGCGTTATGGGGACCGGAAGGCGACGCCGCCCGCACCAAAGACGTGACCAACCAGGTTCAGCGCATGGTGGATTCAGGCAAGTTGACCTTCACTGTCGCGGAACTCGCTTCCGAGGGCGACCCTGCGTTTGGCGTGGTGAAAACGCTTCGGGTAGAGTATGAAGCCGCGGGTAAGGTTTACACCGCTTCTGCTACGGACCCGGACACAATTGCGCTGTATCCCCTGCCCGACCCTGCGCCTGCCGTGCGCATTCAACGCGCTTCAGATGGTACACTGCTTGCGGAAACCAGTTTGCCCGGCGATTACGTGCTGGTTACCCGTGCGGGTAGAAGATGGCGTTTTAAGGTATCTGCACCCGCCCCGGCACTCTCTGTGCAGGGCGCCTGGCGTGTCAGGTTCGCTCCGGGCTGGGGCGCGCCTGCCGAAGCCACGTTCGCGAGGCTCATCTCGTGGAGCGAACATTCCAGCCCTGGCATCCGTTACTTTTCGGGCACAGCCACATATCGCAAAGAGGTGCAGGTTCCCGCGCAGTGGCTCCAAAGAGGCAGGCGCGTCTATCTGGACCTTGGGCGTGTGGAGGTGGTGGCATCGGTTAGAGTAAACGGCAGACAGGCTGGCATTCTGTGGAAGCCGCCGTTCCGCATAGACGTGACGGATATGCTTCGCCCGGGTTCCAATCGGATAGAGGTTACGGTTGTCAACCTGTGGGTCAACCGCATGATTGGCGACGAGGAACTGCCGGAGGACAGCTCGCGCAACGCGGACGGCACCCTTCGCGAGTGGCCAGAATGGTTGCTGGCGGGGCGCCCCAGCCCTACCGGGCGTTACACCTTTACCACATGGAGGCTGTGGCAGAAAGGCTCTCCGCTTCAGCCCTCGGGCCTGCTGGGACCTGTGGGCTTACGTCAGGTGTACTCAGTCACTTTGCGGTAATACAAACACAGCCCGAGGGGATCGGGCTGTGTAAAGGGAAAAGCGGAGGCGTTTAGCCTGCTCCCAGCGGCGTCTGGCTTCCCAGCTCCTCCTCCAGTTGCCGGACGATGTCCTGGGAACGCTCGATCAGCTCCTGAACCTGGTTCAGTTCGCTTTGCGTTCGCTCGTACTTCAGGGCAAGGTACGCCGCGACGCCCATGCCCACCAGCGTGGCAACTGCCAATCCAATCCACAGCCCGAAACGGTTCCTGACCATTGCGCCCCTCGCTATAGTTCGTAGCGCTTCTCGCCACCGGTCTCTTTGGACTTGAAGATGCGCTTGACGAACGAGATGAGCTCCATCGGGTTAAACGGCTTGGTGAGGTACAGGTCTGCACCCGATTGCCATCCGCGGAACACGTCCGCATCCTGCGCTTTGGCGGTCAGCATGATGACGGGCAGGTCGCGTGTTTCGGGGTTCTTGCGCAAGGTTTGCAATACCTCGAAACCGTCCATGTACGGCATCATCACGTCCAGCACCACCAGGTCGGGCTTTTCGCTGGCGACCTTCTCCAGCGCGTCTTTGCCATCGGCGGCTGTAACCACCTCGTAGCCGTGCCTCTCCAGGTTGACCTGCACCAGACGGCGAATGTGCGGCTCGTCGTCCACCGCGAGAATCTTGTATTTGCGTTCCATCAGTTGCGCCTTTCCTCCTCCATCTCCTCTTGTGAAGGCTCGTATGTCCTCGTATTCACTCCTTAAATGATGCTATCATACCTCTCGGCAGATTGTCAACATATCTGCATAGTAGAGAAAAGTATACTTTATTTGTGTGCTCAAATTTCTACCTTTCTCTTTCTACCTCTTCCCTCGCGGAAGCAATCTGCCTCAGCGCGTCGAGATGCTTCTGCCGGCACTCCTCCAGAGTAGGCATCCAGCTGGTTTGCAAAAAGCCCAGCAGACGCCCGGCAGGAACGTTCTCCCGACAAAAGCGCACGGTGCGCCCAAAGTTCACGTCGTTAGACCAGTTACTGCCGGTCGGTATCTGCTCGAAACCATGCTGTGCCAGTTCTATATACGCACGCACCGCGACGTCCTGCGTATCCATCTCCGCACCGTAGTACCAGTTGCTCTGCAGAACCGAGCGCGGCATGTTCTGCACAAACGCCTCTGGATGATGCCAGCAGTAGTCCGACCATATCCACGCGCGCACACCATGCCTTTCCACCTGCTGGACCAGGAAGTGAAAATCCTCCCACCACAGCTCATGCTGGCGCACCACGGCGTAAGCATAGTGCCGCTGGTGCTCCCACGTCTCCTCGTCCATGCCGAGGTGGAAGAAGCGGGGCTGGTCAAACAGCTCAATCGCCTCCTCAATCAGGTCACGGCAGACGGTATAGTAGCGCGGGCTGGACACACAGCGGGAGTACTCTCCCAGCCAGGCGTCGTGCGCGGTGGAGAAGTTCATCTTGGGGATGGGTTCCATGCCCCTATCGCGAAGGCGGGCGAGCTCCTGGCGCAGTTTCTCCCTGCTCCATGCACCGGTCACCGCGATTTCGGGATGGGAATGATACTGCACGCCGTCGCCCAGGTCCAGCACCACCATGTTGACGCCCGCGCGTGCCATCTCCTCTACCAGGTCGTTCCACAGCGTTTCGTCAAAGCGCAGGTACGGCTTATAGATGCCGTAGCCATGCCATTCTGTCGCCTCGCGGTCGCACCACATGTTGAAACTCAGGTGTACCAGATACGCCCAGTACATGTTGTTTGCCCGCCTTTCGCAGTCCTCCCCTACTGCTTCTATACGCATGGATAGAGTTCCTGCAGGAGGTGCCTCGCTCTCTACCGAATACTAAAACGATTTAGTGAGGGAAGATGGGGAGATATGGTGGAAAGCATAGAGGAGCTGTTGACGACATTGCTTGGTTTCCCGGTAGGTGCTCAGCGACAGGGTGGAGCAACCGGTGCAAGGCTTGGGATGAATCTTGCAGGCATCGCGGACTGGAACACGGAACTGCCCTTCTTTGATGTCTTCCGAATGTCCCGCCCATGGATCAGCCAGCGCAAAGATGCCGGCTGGGGACAGGGACCGAAACTTGTCCTGGACGATTACGGCTGGGTCAAACGCCTTGAACCGGATTGCTGGGCGGAAACACTGATGTGCACCATAGATGAGGGGCACTATCCCGCGGGCGAATACACGGTTGTCTATGAAGGAGAAGGCGATATCGATTTCTGGAACGCAGCAAGAGTTGTCAGGCGTGAGCCGGGAAGGCTCACGGTGCAGGTTGATCCCAGCAAAGGGGCGATGTTCCTGCGTCTTCTGCGCACCAGACCGGGCAATCATGTTCGGAATATCCGGGTCGTCATGCCCGGTTTCAGGCTTTCAGACCGCAGAACTCCGTGCTGGCATCCTGCGTTCTTAAATCGGTGGCGGGGCGTAGCGTGTTTCCGATTTATGGACTGGATGGCAACTAACGGTTCGCAGATTACTCGCTGGGACGAACGTCCGAAGGTGGAAGATGCGACCTTTTCCGCGAAGGGTGTGGCGGTTGAATGGATGGTCGACCTGTGCAATCGCCTGAAAGCCGATGCATGGTTCTGTATGCCGCACATGGCGGATGACGACTACGTTTACCAGTTTGCGAGGACGGTTAAGGAAAGGCTGGATCCGTCGCTGAAGGTGTATGTGGAGTACTCCAACGAGGTTTGGAACGGCATCTTCCCCCAGCATCAGTACGCTGCACAGCAGGGACAAAAGCTGGGGTTCGGCGACAAACCCTGGGAAGAAGGGTGGCGGTACAACGCTTATCGGTCAATGCAGATTTTCCGTATCTGGGAGAGGGTCTTCGGCGGGACGAAACGGATTGTTCGGGTGCTGGCATCGCAGGCGGCGAACCCCTACGTTTCAGAACAAATCCTGTCCTTCCGGGAAGCGTACAGGCAAGCCGATGTGCTGGCTATCGCCCCCTATATTTCGCTGAACGTCTCGCCAACAAGCACCCCCTCCGAGAGCGAGGTCGCCACGTGGTCGGTTGACCGACTGTTGGACCATGTGGAAACTGTCTCCCTGCCTGAAGCAATCAGCTGGATGAGAGAACAGAAGAAGGTTGCGGACAGGTATAAGTTGAGCCTGATAGCCTACGAAGGAGGTCAGCATCTTGTTGGGGTTGGCGGTTCCGAAAACAACGAGAAGCTGACGAAGCTGTTCATGGAGGCGAACTATCACCCGCGGATGGCGGAAATCTATCGCAAGTATCTGCGGGCGTGGGCAGAAATGGAAGGTGGCTTGTTCTGCCACTTCTCTTCGGTAAGCAGGTGGAGCAAGTGGGGTTGCTGGGGGCTGATTCAGTATTACGATGAACCCCCTACCCCCAAATTCAAAGCCGTCATGGAGTGGGCAAAAGAACTGGGACAACGAGTCGGAACAACACAGTAAACGGAGCTGCAGACAGCTGCGGAACTCGATACCAACATCTGTGCGAGGAGGCTTGGGACAAACATGCGGTGGAGATGGATAGTTCTGTTAGTGGTGAGCGTGATGGCAGGATGCAACGCGCAGGGAACACGCCCTGCGCCGCCGGGTAACGCGCAAAACGTGTGGGTGTGGTGGGAAGGAGAAAAGCCCGCTGTAACAAACTTCCCCGAAAGGCACACCTTTGAGCCTGCGAACGCGCAGGAGGCAAGCGTGCTGTCCGAAGGCAGGTGGATTGGTGCGGACGGCAACTACGGCGGCAAAACCCTGTTTTTGGAATACGAGGTGAAGGTGCCGCAAACCGCCACCTACTACTTCTTCGCCCGCAAGTTCTGGAAGCACGGTCCTTTCCGCTGGCGGTTCGATTCGCAGGAGTGGCAGGTTTGTGGACGCGATGTTTCTCTGCTGGATGAGGCGCCTATCCGCCAGTTCGTCGTTGCGAACTGGGTATCGCTGGGGCAGGTGAAGCTGAGTGCAGGCACGCATCGTCTGCGCATTGAGGTTCTGCAGAACGAGGGAGCCGTGTGCTTTGACGCTTTCCTGCTCACCACCAGCTACACTGTGCCGAACGGCAAACTGAAGCCGGGTCAAAAGTACAACCTTGCAATGGATGGCTGGTTCGCCTTTGAGCCTGATCCCGATACGTTCCGCCCCTCCCCTATCGACCTGCGCTCTCTCAACGAGAAGTTTGCAGGCGAGAACGGGTGGATTGTGGTCAAAAACGGGCAGTTCGTGCACAGCAAGACGGGCAAACCGGTGCGCTTCTGGGCGGTGAACGCTGGTCCCGACATTATCCGCATGGACAGGGCTTCCGTCGACCACCTGGCGCGGATGCTTGCCAAGTATGGAGTGAACATGGTACGCATGCACGGCGGCATCTGGGGACAGGATTACACGAAGGTAGACCGAGAGTACCTCGACAAGTACTTCTACTTCATTTCCGCGATGAAACGGCAGGGCATCTACTGCACCCTGTCCATCTACTTCCCGTTGTGGCTGCGCTTCACCCGCGAAGACGGCTATGGCGACTACAACAACCAGCATCCGTTCGCCATGCCCTTCTTTAATCAGCGGTTCCAGCAGATTTACCGCGGCTGGTGGCGCGATTTGATGACCACGCCGAACCCCTACACAGGCGTTGCGCTGAAGGACGAACCAGCGGTGGCGATGGTGGAGCTGGTTAACGAGGACTCGTACTTCTTCTGGACGTTCACACCCTACCAGAACATTCCCGCCCAGCAGATGGAGATTCTGGAGAAGGCGTTTGGCGAGTGGCTGAAGCAGAAGTACGGCTCGCTTGGCGCGGCGTTTTCAGCGTGGGGCGGTGAACGCATCCGCGGCGACAACGAGGCAGAGGGACGTGCGGGCTTCATGGGGCTGTGGGAGATGTTCAACCAGCGAACCAAACGCGCCCAGGACACCGCCGAGTTCCTCGCCAAACACCAGCGTCAGTTCTTCGCGCAGATGCGCGATTATCTGAAGCGTGACCTCGGCTACAAGGGGCTGGTGCAGGCGTCGAACTGGATTACCGCCAGCGCACAGATACTGGGTCCGCTGGACAAGTGGAGCAACGCCGTTTGTG
This sequence comes from Chthonomonadia bacterium, assembly GCA_013314755.1. Taxonomy (GTDB): domain Bacteria; phylum Armatimonadota; class HRBIN16; order HRBIN16; family HRBIN16; genus HRBIN16. The sequence continues at coordinate 11,603 of JABUFA010000038.1, read as the reverse complement.
ACTATATGGACCGGCACGGCTACTTCGGCGGACCGCATGAAGGCGAGCGGGCTGGTTGGTCGCTGAGCGTGGGCGACCTCTACGACGATGCCTGCGCCCTCACGGAGGTGGCGAAGGGTTCCCTGCCGCTGATGGACGTTATCTACAACGGCTTGCCCTCCATCATCAGCGAGGTGAACTGGACGCCTCCAAACCGCTTCCGCGCGGATTTCCCCTTCCTGTTTGCCACTTACGGCGTTCTGCAGGGAACCGATGGCGTCTACTTTTTCGCGCTGAGCGGACCGAGCTGGCAGCAGGTACTGAGCAAGTTCTCCATCCAGACGCCGGTGGTCTTCGGGCAGTTTCCAGCCGCGGCGCTGGTCTTCCGGCAGGGACTGGTGCAGGAGGCGCGCCCCGTAGTGGTGGCAAACCTGAAGCTATCCGACCTGTTTGCGCTGAAGGGCGCGCCGGTCTCTCAGCCTGTCAACCTGGACGAACTGCGAGCCAGGGATATTCCCGCAGGGCAGACAACAGCGGTTTCGCAGCTGGAGGCGATTGACCCGCTCGCGCATTTGGTCGGCAAGGTGGTCATGAACTTCGTGGAGCGAGACACGCCCTCGCAAATCGCCGACCTCTCGCGTTACATTGACCGCACTGCCGGGCGTGTGCGCAGTGTGACGGGCGAGCTGCTCTGGGATTACGCGAAGGCGCTGGTGACGGTGAACGCACCCAAGGCGCAGGGGGCGTGTGGCTTTCTGCGCGATGCGGGCACTCTGCGCTTGAACGACGTCACCGTGAAAGCGGATATGGAATACGGCTCGGTACTGCTCGTTCCGCTGGACGGACAGCCACTGCGTACCTCGCGCAAAATGCTTTTGCAGGTGATGAGCGAGGACACCAACTACGGCTGGAGCGCACCCGGAACGGGCAAACGGGCGATTCGAAGCCTCGGTACAGCGCCCATCAACGTGAGGCGCTTCGGCGGTACGGTCACTCTCACCCGCCCCGATGCTCGCCAGCTGAAGGTTACTCCTCTGGACTGCAACGGATATCCCACGGGCAGGGCTTCCACGGGAGGCACCATCACGCTACAGCCATCGGTGATGTACTATCTGATAGAGCGATAGCCCTGGCGTGTGCTATAATACGGGTGGAGGTGGTGGCGATGGCGACCGAGTCACTGAAAACCTCCACCCGTCCCCTTCCAAAGGGCAAACTGTCTTATGAGCAGTTTTTGCAGTGGCTGGATGAGGATACTTGGGCGGAATGGGTGGATGGAGAGGTTATTCTGATGAGTCCCATCAGTGACGAACACCAATTGATAGTAAGCTATCTGACCGCCCTGCTTGAGACGTATGCGAGCACCAGAGGAACAGGTATTGTGCTGACCGAACCCTTCCAGATGAAGAGCGGCGCGGATTTACCCGGTCGCTCGCCGGATATCCTGTTCGTCGCCTCGTCTCGCCAGCACCTGATCCAGCGCCATTTTCTGGACGGTCCCGCCGACCTGGTGGTAGAAATCATCAGCCCTGAAAGCCGTGCCCGCGACCGCGGTGAGAAGTACTACGAATATGAGCGGGCAGGGGTGAAAGAATACTGGATTGTGGACCCAGAGCGGAAACAGGTAGAGTTTTACGTGTTATCGGAACAGGGTATCTATCGCCCTGCCTTTATGGGTGGAGCGGGTGAGTATCACTCCACCGCCGTCGAAGGTTTCTGGATAAGAGTGGAATGGCTGTGGGAGCGTCCAGCGGTGCTGGAAGTGCTCAGGGTGTGGGGATGGGTTCCCTGAACCCTCCGCGCTACAGGGCGCTGATGCCTTCTGCCAGCGTATCCTTCAACCGTTGAGCGTCGGCGTGGAACTTGCGCCCTTCGGTATCGGTGACATAGAAAACGCCGACCGCCTTCCCCGCCCAAGTGCTGAGTTTGGCGCTGTGAATGTTCCATCCCAGCCGAGAGAGCGCACGGCACACCCAGTATAACATACCGATATGCTCTGTGGTACGCACCTCAATCACGGTAAACTGTTCGGAGAGGTCGTGGTGGATGACCAGGTTGACCAGCTCAGGAGGCGCCTGCCCTGTCCGACGACCGCGGTGTAGCAGGTCGGTTACCGATGTCTCCCCGGTCAGCACTGCTTTCATGTTCTCCTCGATTTCGGCGCGCTTGGCAGGTGGGATGGGACGCCCGCGATAGTCCACCCACAGGGTATCTATTGCCACCTTAATCTCGCCTGAGCGGGTGAACACGTTCGCTGCGTGCACCGCCACCTGCGCGGCGTACAGAACTCCTGCGATTTTCGCCAGCAGACCGGGCTCTGGATCGTCGATAGCACATACGGTCAGCTCGGTGACCGAGGCGTCGGGTGGGGTCTGGAACGCCAGCTGAGGCACTCCCTGAATCGCTTCCTGAACCATGCGGATATGCAGACCAATTTGTTCCTGAGCGGTGTTCAGCAGGTACGTAGCGGGCATCAGGTTCAGGTGGCGCGTGACCATCTCCTCCGGCAGGTTCTCCAGGCTCAGCTCCTTGACCAGTCTGCGCCGGAACCGTCCCATATCCGGAGGCGCATGTTCCACCGCTTCGCTTGCCATCAGGAATCGCTCGGCTTTGCGGTGAAGTTCGCGCAGAAAAGCCGCTTTGACCTCCGTCCAGACGCCGCTGCCCACCGCGTGGGTGTCGGCATAGGTCAGCAGATATAGCATGTTCAGGCGGTCGATGGTATCCACCACATGCACGAAGTCGCGGATGGTTTCATCCAGATTCAGGTCACGCAGGCGCGAGGTCTCCGCCATCAACAGGTGATGTCGCACCAGGAAAACAAGGTCGGCAATAGCGTCCTCGCTGAGGAAGAGCCTTCGCCCGACCTGTTCCGCCAGCGCCGCCCCCGCCTCGGAATGGTCTTTGTCGGGGATGCCTTTGCCCGCGTCGTGCAGTAAAGCGGCGAGATACAGCACCTCGCGATGGGGCGTCTCCTGAAAGATACGCCGGTAATCTGCGTAGTGCGGGTCAGTGATGGTGTTCAGCCCCTCCAGATTCTCTATCACTCGCAGGGTATGCTCACCGACGGTAAACTCGTGCGAGGGGTCATAGGGAATCAGGGTGCGTATACTTTCAAACTCCGGCAGTATCCAGCCGAGAACGCCTGTCTCCGCCATCTGTCGCAGGGCACGTGCCACTCCTTCCGGTGCCTGCAGGATGGAGAGGAAGGTCTCTGCCAGGTGTTTGGGGTCGCGTGTCTGGGGCTTCGTAGAAGCAACCGAACGCATGAACCGCTGGAGCGGGACGCTCAGGTTCAGTTCGTACTGCTGTGCCAGCCGAATTGCCCACAGCATCCACACCGGGTCCTCGCGCTGGAGCAAGTTTTCGGAGGCAATTACCTCTTTGCGCTCGCAATCCAGCCCAATGCCCAGCACGTGCCGCGACTGCTCCACCCGGTGGATAATCTCTTCGCAGATTCGGTGGGCGTGCACGGCGTAGGTATAGTAATCGTGCATGAACAGCTCCACCGCCGGAGTATGTTCCTGTGGCTGGTAGCCCATGCGCTGGGCAATCTCTTCCTGCTTGGCGATGGTCAGCAGGTCGCGCTGTTCACCCGCCAGCACGTGCAGATGGTTGCGCACCCGCGTCAGAAACTCCTGAGCCTGAGCGAGGTGGTGCGCATCTTCTTCGGTCAGCCACTCGCGCGATACCAGATATTCCCACTCTCCTGCGGTTGGCAGCCCAGCCCAGCCTGCCCCCAGCCAGCGCACCAGATGAATATCGCGCAGCCCTCCCGCGCCCTCTTTCACATGAGGCTCTACCAGATAGGGCGTGGTCCCGTATTTGGCGCGTATCTGTCGCCGTTCGCGGATTTTTCGGAACAGGAAGTCGGTGGGATTGAAATGTGCCCAGAACTCCTCAAGGAACCGCGCGAAGACGCGGCGACTGCCAGTTACCAGCCTCGCATCCACCAGCGTCGTCTGGGTGGTGTGGTCCAGCGTCGGGCAGTCATCCAGCAGGCGATAGGCGTAGCCGACCTTGAGACGCCCGTATTCCATCAACACGTCCATGAGCAGGCGAAACATCTCGCGGATGATGCGGTCGGTGGCGGCGTCGCCGTCTCGTTCGGGAATGAAGGTAATGTCGATATCGGAATGGGGAGACAGGTCCATGCGCCCGTAGCCGCCCGTTGCTGCCACCGCGATTTCGGGGGGGTGTGGAACCCGCGCACGCTGGACGGCCAGGGTAAACAGGCGGCGCACCACTGCATCGGCAAGGGCGGTAAACGAACGGCAAGCCTCCAGCCCATCTTCGGGGGCACGCAGGTTTTGCATCATCTGCTCGCGCTGATGGCGCACCCATTCCCCTATCTCGCGGGCATCTTGCATCTCCGCCAGGGTGTTCAGCCACTCCGCGCGCATGTGCTGGGCGATAACGCCGTCGCTGGAGGGCGCGGCATCCATCTCACGTGCGGTGAGGGTAGTATCCTGTGTTTTCGTATGTGACCGGCTCATTTTTCACTCCGACCGCCATAACATAAACGCTCCACCCAGCGCGAACAGCACGTTGGGCGCCCATGCGGACACGACGGGTGGCAGAAAGCCATGATTACCCAGCAACCGCGCCAGCAAAAGAGTGTTCCAGAACAGAAATACGAGAATAATCGCCAGCAACACTCCCATAAAGCTTCCTGCCCGCGCGAAACGCAAAGCCAGCGGCGCACTGCACAACGCGAATACCGCGCACGCAAACGGGATGGAGTATTTAAAATGATACCCCACCCACAGGCGTGTTGCAGGCAAGCCTGCCCGCTGCAGTTCCAGCGCCTGACGGCGCAGCTCCGCTGCGTTGGTCTCTTCGGGCGACGGCGGACTGATCAGCTCCTCCAGCGCGGTTCTCAGGTTAATCGTAATCTCGCCAGCGGTATGGGCGTCAATGGCGAACCCGTCTTTGCCGTAGATATGTATCTGGGCATCGTAGAAACGCCAGATGCCATCATCGTAAACGGCGCGTGGAGCCAGTATCGTGCGTGGATAGCCCGACACCGGCATCTCCCATACCTGAACATCCCGCAATTCGGCGCGATTGCCCTCAGTCCTCTCCACCAGCCCGATGTAAAAGGCGTACTCGCGCATTCGGAACACCACGTTCGAGCGAAACAGCGGCGCGGTTTGCATCAGAAAGATGCGGTCGCGCACCCGACGGAACTGGCGCTCCGCACGCGGCACCACCGACTCCTCAAGCCAGAAGTTTACCACAGAAACCAGTATCCCTACCACCATCAGCGGAAGGAAAATCCGCCGGAGGCTGGCGCCCGCACTGCGAAGCGCGACAATCTCGGAGTCCCGCGCCAGGCGGTTTACCGCCAGGGATACCGCCAGCGCAGTGCCCACCGGCAGGGTCAACACCAGCAGGAAGGGAGTGTGGTAGATAATCATCTGGGCGATGGCAACGACAGGCGCGCCCATCGCGAAGAACTGCTCGGCATAAAAAAACAGCATGTTGCCGATGAGCATCAACACTACCGCTACCGTGCCCACCAGAAAAGGCACCAGCAGTTCCGACAGCAACATGCGGTCTATCAGCTTCATTCTTCTACACGGATGGTGTTACATACGTCCATCACAACAGGCAGTCTTCGTATCTCTTCGGTGGCGTGGCGTATGGCGCCCTCCTGCGCGCGATGCGTGATCCACACAATCTCCGCCTCTTGAGGGTTAATCTGCCTCTGCACCACCGAGGAGATGCTGATATTGTGGATGCCGAATACTCCCGCCACCTGAGCCAGCACGTTCGGGCGGTCCTGCACCCGCATCCGCACGTAGTACTTGCTCTCTATCTGCTCAATGGGTACCACATACCGCTGGTCGAAACAGGTACATCCCACACGCCCCGTCGAGCCGAACAGCAGGTTGCGCGACACGTCAATGATGTCACCCACCACCGCACTGCCTGTTGGCAGACTGCCTGCGCCGCGCCCATAGAACATCACATCGCCCACTGCGTCGCCACGCACCATGATAGCGTTGTATACGTCGCGCACGCTCGCCAGCGGATGAGAAAGCGGTAACAGCGCAGGATGCACCCGCACCTGCACCGCCTTTGCCGACACCTCCTGCGCAATCGCCACCAGTTTGATGGCGTAACCCAGCCGCTGTGCCCATTCCATATCTGCCCGGGTAATCTTCGTGATGCCCTCGCAGTAGACGTCATCCACCTTCACCCGGGCGGTGAAAGCGATGGATGCGAGGATGGCGATTTTGTACTGGGCATCGTGTCCGTTCACATCTGCGCTGGGGTCAGCCTCTGCGTAGCCCTGCGCTTGTGCCTCCCGCAACGCCTGTTCGAAATCGGTGCCCTCTTCCGCCATTTTCGTCAGGATGTAGTTCGTGGTGCCGTTGACGATACCCATCACCCGCTCGATACGGTTGCCAGCCAACGCGTTTTTCATCGGCTGGATGATGGGAATGCCGCCGCCCACACTGCCCTCAAAGGCAAAGTCCAGCTGACACTTGCCTGCCGCCATCATGATGTCTGCGCCCTCTTTGGCGAGCAGTTCCTTGTTTGCGCTCACCACCGGCTTACCGTTTTCCAGAGCGCGCAGGACATACTCTTTGGCAGGGTGCACGCCGCCGATAAGCTCCACCACGATATCTATCTGCGGGTCGTCTACCACATCGTAGGCATTATTTGTTAACAATGAGCGGTCTACTCGCACTCGGCGCGGTTTCTCAAGGTCACGCACGGCAATTCGGCGAATCTCCAGCCGCGCTCCGATCTTGCGCTCGATTGCGTCGCGATTGCGCTGGAGCACCTCTACTGTTCCCGAACCTACCACGCCAAGACCGAGGATGCCCAGCTGGATAACCTCTTTCACTCGCTTTCCTCCTCCGGTTCCAGACGAAAGAGCACGCTCCCCTGCTCCACCAGCTGCCCGCTGGATGCGCATATCTCGACCACCCTGCCCGAACGCTCGGCAGGCACTTCGTTGAACACCTTCATAGCTTCAATCAGGCACACAATCTGCCCCTGTTCCACGAAATCGCCCACCTCCACGTAAGGCGGCGCATCCGGCGATGGCGCACGATAGAAAACTCCCGTCATGGGAGCGCGCAGCTCAATGAGGGTTGCCTGCGCGGAGACGCAGGGCGCACTGCTCACCGCAGGCACGGGAACACCAGGCGTCGCTACAACCTCCGCCGGCGTGCCCTCGCGGCGGATGAAGATACGCAGTCCCTCCTCCTGCCACTCCAGTTCGGACAGTTGAAACTGCCTCGCCAGATTCAGCAAGGCTTCGGTTCTTGTTATCTCGTCGGTCAACGCAGCCCCCTGAACTATCGCAGTGTTTCGGGCGCCTGCCCGATGGTAACGGACAGGGTAATCTCTTTTCCGTTTCGCCATACCCTGACCTGCACCCGGTCGCCCGGTTGCCGTTTCATAATCTCTTCCAGCAGTTCCTGCGGCGCGTGGATAGCGCGGTCGCCAAATTGGCGAATCACATCATCTGCTCGAAGTCCAGCCTTATCGCCGGGACTGCCCGGCAGCACCTCATCCACTACCACGCCGTTCAGGTCGGGCAAGCCAAGCCGCTTCATCAGCGATGGGCGCACCGCGTCGAAATAGAAGCCTATCCACGGCCTCGCCCGTTTGATAGACCCGCCCTGAACGATAATATCGCGCACCACCTTCTTCACATGGTTTACCGGGATGGCAAAACCGATGCCGATGGAGCCGCCACCGGGTGGTGCGGCGATAGCGGTGTTGATGCCTATCAGCTGCCCGTGAATGTTAGCCAGCGCGCCGCCCGAGTTGCCCTGATTGATAGCTGCGTCTGTCTGAATGGCGACCTCCAGAAACCTGCCCTCGTCTACCCACAGCTTGCGGCGGTTCAACGCACTGATAACGCCCACTGTTACGGTGCTTCCCAGCCCCAGCGGATTACCCACCGCAATCGCCCACTCACCCACGCGCAGTTTGTCCGAATCGCCTAACATGGCGGTCGGCAGGTTGGAGGCGTTCACTTTGATGACCGCCAGGTCCGACAGCTCATCCGCACCGACCACCCGCCCGAGGAACCGTCTGCCGTCGGCAAGGGAGACCACAATCTCATCGGCGCCGCGGATGACGTGATGATTGGTGATAATGTAGCCATCGGGACTGATAATCACTCCAGACCCCGAACCGCGCATCGCCTCCGATTCCTGCCCAAAGAAGCCTTCCAGTCCCCGTGACCGGCGAGGGCGCATAAAGGTATCAATGTTCACCACAGCCGGTTCGATTCGTGCGCTGGCTTCTGCGATAGCATCTGCGCCGGGCACACTGCCCGCCGGGGGCGGCGGCGCAGATAGCGTTGCCAGCACGAGCTGCCGGGATTGCGATGGAGGCTGGTAGCCCATCCAGCGCAGTATCAGCGCGCATGACAGGAAGCCGAACACAAAGGCGAGAACCGTGTTCCAGGGTTTGAGCATTCCGCCAATCACCTTTCCGCTTCGGGCAACTGGCGAAGCAGGCTGACCATTTCAATCGCACTGACGGCGGCGTCGCCCCCTTTGTTGCCCGCTTTCGTGCCCGCCCGCTCGATCGCCTGCTCGATATTGTCGGTGGTGAGCACGCCGAAGGTGATGGGCACGCCGGTCTCTAACATGCTTTGCGCGATACCCTTCGCTGCCTCCGCCGCGATGTATTCAAAGTGGGGCGTGTCGCCGCGGATCACGCACCCCAGGCAGATAACCGCATCGTATCGCCCGCTCCGGGCAAATCGCCCCGCTACCAGTGGCAGCTCCCACGAGCCGGGCACCCAGGCGACCTCCACATTGCGCTCGGTGTCCACTCCGTGACGCGCCAGAGCATCCAGCGCACCACCCAGCAGTTTGGAAGTGATGAACTCGTTGAAACGGCTGACCACGATGGCAAAACGGTAGCCGGTAGCAACCAGCTGTCCCTCATACGTTTTGGGCATGGCAAACGGTATCCTCCGCTTTGATGTCTTCAGCCTGCTCACCGTCTTCGGGGAGAGTGTGTCCCAGCTTCTCCCGCTTGGTGTGCAAGTAGTGCCTGTTGTAAGGTGTTATCTCGCCCACGATGGGCACGGTTTCCACAATTTTCAGCCCGTACGCCTCCAGACCGATGCGCTTGGTCGGATTGTTGGTCATCAGGCGTATCTCCTTCAGCCCGAGGTCCGCCAGTATCTGCGCCCCGATGCCATAGTCCCGCTCGTCGGCGTGGAAGCCCAGCTCCAGATTGGCGTCCACGGTATCCAGTCCCTGGTCCTGCAGAGCGTAGGCACGCAGTTTATTCAACAAGCCGATGCCGCGCCCTTCTTGCTGGATGTACAGCAATACTCCCCTGCCCTCCTTCGCGATGGTCTGCAGGGCAATCTCCAGCTGGCTTCCGCAGTCGCATCGCAGGGACTCCAGCAGGTCCCCGGTCAGGCAGCTGGAGTGTACCCGCACGAGTGTGGGCTTACCATCCGTGACATCGCCCATCACCAGCGCCACGTAGGGGTTCGGGTCTACGGTACACTCGTAGGCGTGGATGGTGAACTCGCCGTATCGGGTGGGCAGTTTCGCCACCGCCACTTTATTCACCAGCTTTTCGTAGCGGCGCCGGTAGCGGATGAGGTCTTCAATGGTCACAATACACATCTTGAACTGACGCGCCATCTCCAGCAGCTGAGGCACGCGCGCCATTGTTCCATCTTCGTTCATGATTTCGCAGATAACGCCTGCCGGATACAGCCCTGCCAGGCGAGCCAGGTCAACCGCTGCCTCGGTGTGTCCGGCGCGTCGCAGAACTCCTCCCTCTACTGCCCGCAGAGGGAAAACGTGCCCGGGCTTTTCGAAGTCATCGGGTCGCGCTCGAGGGTCCACAAACAAGCGGATGGTGTGTGCCCTGTCGTATGCCGAGATGCCTGTGGTAATGCCGTGTCGGGCATCTATCGGCTCCATCATCGCCGTGCCGTGTCGGGCGGTGTACTTGCTGGTGATGGGACCGATGCGCAGTTCCTCCAGTCGCTGTGCCGTCGCCGCGAGGCAGATTAAGCCGCGACCATACTTCGCCATGAAGTTAATGGCTTCGGGAGTCACCTTCTCGGCGGCGAGCACAAAATCGCCCTCGTTCTCGCGGTCCTCATCGTCTACCACGATAATCATCTCGCCCTGTTTCAGGCGTTCTATGGCTTCCTCTATCGGACAGAACTCGCTCATGGATTTCACCTCGGCGCACACCGACTACCTTAATGATACCAGCAGTCTCTTAGTCTGCGCAACCGTGAGGGACAGCAGAAGACCTTTGTGGAGGTGGAGACGCAGAGTGCGTCTCCACCGTGTTCGTTAACCTGCAGGGGTTTGCTGAGGACTGCCAGCTCGGGCGAACTTCCACACCATCCAGCCCACAACGCCCAGCCCGATAACCAGCAGGACGGCGAAAATCACGAACATGCCCCACTGCGGGTTCACGGGCAGGGTGTTGACGTTCAGATGCTCTCCGAGGTACATCTGGCGGATGCGGTGGCGCACAATCGCCATCAGTGCTATCGTCAGAGTAACCGCTCCTGTCGCCAGCAGGGCACTGCGCTGCACCAGCAACAGGGCAACCACCGCCAGCGCGACCCCAGCCCACAGCAGTATCGTGTCCAGCGCGTTGCCTCCCAGAAAGCTCATCATGACCTTCTGTGGCAGGCTGAACAGGAACCACAGCCCGACGGCAAACTGCAGGATGGTCGCTATCACGAACCAGCGGGCGCCGTACTTCACGGCTTCCTCTGCCCATGTGGGGTCAGCTTTGCGATAGAGGGATGCCAACAGCATAATGCCCAGTCCTGCCACCGCGAAAGCCGCCACCATGAAGTGCAGGTAGCGGGGTATCAATGTGGGTTCAGACCAGTTCAGATGCAAGCCGGATGCGCTCTGCGCGTACATCTGCGCCCACTTCGCAGGCGCAAGGTTCAGCGTGGCGTTATGGGTGAACAGCAAGCCCACCAGCAGGATAAATACCGCGCTGACCCATGCAATGGGCGTCACCCACTTGCCCAGCCAGTCGGGGCGGAATTGCACCAGGTACAGCCCGTAGTACGCCAGCAGTACCAGCGCAACAACCGACAGCCAGGGCCATGCCATCAGCACGGAGGCGGTATAAAAAGCCTGCCCATACAGCACCTGCACAAACAGCAGCGGCGCCACGCCAAGCGTGATGGTAAGCGACATGGTAACGGGCAGGGCTTTGGAAAGCCGATTTGCCAGCTCCGCGCAGAAGGGGCTGTTCTTGCCCCTCCAGAGGCTAACCGCCATGATGACAGTGCCGCCCACCAGCAGGTTCATCGCCAGCACGTGCAGGATAAAAGTGAACACCAGCAGTATCTGCAGCAGCCATGCCGGCGCAGGAAGTCCTGCGGGGTCAGGCGGGGGGATAACGACGTCAGGCATCGTTGGAACCTCCTTCCTTTACCGAAGTGCCGCCGTTTGCTGCGGCGGGTTGTTCAGACTGTACAGCCACTCCACCAGCGCTTTGCGCTCTTCATCTGTGCCGAGGAACGGCGGCATGTAGCCCTTTAACTGGTCCAGGTTCTGTATCTGCACATCCAGAAAATCCTTCTTCCAGCCTTTGACGGCGAACTTGATGCCGTTGAAGCCGTTGACCGTGTG
>JABUFA010000085.1 GCA_013314755.1 Chthonomonadia bacterium | reverse complement strand
GACGGTTCGGCGTCATCTGGCGGAGGCGCGGCGGCGGGTTGGGGCAAAGAACGTGGCGCAGTTAGTTCACATTGCCTGGGCGTTAGGTTTGTTAACCATTGGGTATAACAAAAATTGGTCAAAAAAATGGCAAAAATTTGGTATTGACGCGGGGGGGGGACGCTGTAGAATATGGGTAGAAAACTCAAAAAGGAGAGGGTTACCAAAATGCGTTGGACAGTGGCTTTGCTATGGGGGACAGTGACAATGGCAACGCTGGCAGCATTGCCTGTCCTGTACACCAGTTTTCTCACGCGTCAGGTCATGGCCTGCCCTGAAAACGCCGGCTGCGGTGGAGCCGTTCAGCTTCTTCCTTTAGAGGCGGCTTACATCCCACCACAGGAAAGCCCTCCATCTGCCCGGGTTTTGTATGAGTATAAATGCTCTTCACAGCATGTGGCTAAGTGCTCTTCGCAGGATTGCACCAACGGTCTTGGATGGGTAGGAACAATAGCATATGCCAGCAAGAAATTTGTTTCCGACAATGTGCCCTACCCTCGGTGTATACCAACCGGACAAGTCAAGGATAAGTGCTACTACTTTCCTCAAAAGTGCGGGACCTTCTACTACTATCTTTTGAGGAACTGCGTCACGCAGATCTACTCGAAGCCTGGTTACTTGGAAAAATGCTCATAGCCGCCTGCAGGTGCACTGTGAGAGAGAGAATATGGCTGAGGTAAGTAGGAGGCTGAAGCTAGCCGCGGCGGTGTGTGCGGTCGCGGCTAGCGTCGGGTGTTTTTCACCTGTTCAAGAGAAGCAAGGAAGTCAGATAGAGCCTTGGCAAGAGAAGGCCTTCTGTGAGGCGGCGCGATTCTGCGAATACAAGAGAGAGGGGATTCCAGCAGGTCGTTTCTTCAATCTTGCTGATGAGGCTTCGCGCGCCATTCGCACGGTCAAAGCTGTTGTTTCTGTCACTGAGAAATTATATGAACCTGTTAGTGAAAGCTCCTGTCGGGTGACGACACGTCAAAATAGCGTTAGATGGACGCTTGATTTCGAGAAGCGTCGTTATCATCTGGAGCGATTGGACGGAGACGGTACATATGTCGAGGGGGCGTGTAGCACCGATACATGCGGTGTAGTACGACGTGTCCAGTCGGGCAAACTATTATACGGTGCTACCGTTGGTCGATCGTCGTCTCAGGACATTAGAGATTCTGTTCTTGAAGAGGAGACTACAGGGTGGTGGTTGGGGTTCCTGACCCTTCATCGTGAAGCTGCATTAGCTAGCGCTCCCAATCTCGGCGAAAAACGGTTCAGCGTGTGGTACGGTAGCGCACCTGCAGCAGCATCTGTTGCCGACGCGGAGACTGTTGCAGAGACCGATATACCGCCGTTTGGTACCTGTAAAGTGCTGCATGTCACTTTTAAGCAGCTAGAGTATCGCGACGCCGAAATGTGGCTATGGTTGGCATCGCAGAACGGATGGCGTGCCGTAAGAAGTGCAATTTACGTCAAAAACACCGGGATGTTGTTAGTCCGCGAGATATTGCGTGGCGCCATGTTTGCGGGTGTGTATTTCCCCACTTACATGCGGGAAACGGTGTATAGCCCGCCTTCGGCACAGCAGAGCGTGCCGCTGCATCATAGACGCGTTCGCCTTGCACTCCAGCGCGATATAAAGCTTGAAAAGGTAACCGTCAACGCTCCTCTCGGTGCCTCGGCTTTCAGGTTGGAAATACCTAACGGCACGCTCGTCGAAGACAGGGTCAATAATCAAGTCCATATAAAACAAGTAGCACGACCTTCGTGGTTGCCTGCACTAATGGTCGGGGTAGCTATAATGGTGATTTTGTATATCTTTTGGCACTTGCGTCGGTTGTTATTGAAAAGCGGCTCAAACTGATAGGATGTAACAGATGCGAGCAGTCAATCGTTGCATACTCAAAGCCCGAACCTTGCGTTTGACCGGTTGGGAAATTGTAATTTATCTGGTTCTCTTTATCTACATTGTATCACCTTTTCATCCACACTTGTGGTACGTCTTTCCGGGCATCCACCAGGGGTTCCGCACTGCCACAGTAGATTTCTTCGGCAATGACTTGTACTTCTTGAACTACGTGATACTTGCCGTGCTTGTGCTTAGCCTTCTTTTATTAGTGTATTATCGGATGCTGAAGCGTTCGAGTCGGGGCGGGCCGTACGTAGTTTTTCTTTTCTCTGCTCTGTTTGCACTGATGTATCTTCTCGACTTCTTTTTATCACGCGCACCTGTTTACGAATACGCCACGCTTTCCATCCTGCTTCTTCCGCTAATTATATGGTTGTTTATCCTCCTTATCGCAGACCAGCAGACGGCTCTGCGTCTACTGAAAGCAACGGCGCTGTTCGTCGCTATTCAAAGCGTATACGGGATTGTCTACTATGCGACAGGCACAGAACAGTTCTACACGCCACGGTTTGGCGCACGAACAGCAGGGACGTTAGAATCGCCGAACAATTTATATGTCGTGGCTCTCATGGGTGTACCCCTCCTATGGTGTCTGGCGAAGGGTTCTAGTTCCAACTGGGAACGAAAACTATGGTATGCAGGTTTGGTAACTACATTTTCGGCTCTCATCTTTACATACACGCGGACTGGCTGGCTAGCGGTTGTTCCTGTCTTGCTTTGGCTTGCGTTTCATCCCTATTCCTGCGTATCCACCAAATCATCCAAGTATATCGTTGTGTCAATTTGCACTTTGCTTCTTATTGCAACAGTCTTCGTCAGGACTGGAGGGAACTATCTCGGCAACCCAAGTGACCGGTCGTTTCATGGTCGGTTCGCCATTTGGAGGGTAGCGTGGAAAGTGTGTTTTCTCCATCCGTGGATAGGCAACGGATTAAACACCTATCCGTGGTTGCAGCGGCAAATGATGACGGCTGATTTGGAGTCATTCGGGCCTGGTAACGAAGAGGCAAAAAATCTGTTCCTCAATCTGTTCGCAGAGCTTGGTGCCGTTGGACTCGTACTATTTCTGATGACAATATTTAGCTACATTGCTTTGATAAACTTTCAACTATCTAAGATGGAACACAATTTATTCAAATACGCTGTTACCGGGTGTTACATGGCGGTTGTTTCTGTGTTGTTAGCCAGTTTCGGAGACACGCCCATTTTGCACTTCAAACGTCTTGCGCCGACCCTTGTGTTCGCAGTTACAATAGCGGTAGGCACAGTAATCGCCGTGCAACATCACTCCGTGCCTACACCATGCCCCCACCGGAATCCAATAACGTTCTCCATCCCGAGAGTTTTTCGGAGGCTCCCGTTAGCTCTGATGCTACTGCTTCCTATTCTGCTATTACTTTACCCGTTCTCAGGTTACTTACAGTTTCTCCATCACCGGATCTCCATCCCCGCCTACCGCACTCTTATTCCCAACCTTCCCCGCTTCACCCCGCTGGCAGAGGTCGCACCCGCCATGAAAGATGCTCTCATCGCCTCCGAAGACGGCTACTTCCTGCAACACCACGGCGTGGACTGGCAAGCCCTCCACCGTGCCCTCCGCGTCAACATCCGAAACCTCGCCTTCAAACAGGGAGGCTCCACCATCACCATGCAAACCGCCAGATACCTGTTCCTGGGCAGAGAGAAATCCCTCTCCCGCAAGGTCGCCGAAATCCTGCTCGCGCTGGAGATGGAAAAACACCTCTCCAAAGAGC
>JABUFA010000037.1 GCA_013314755.1 Chthonomonadia bacterium | reverse complement strand
GCAAAGACAATCAGGTGGTGGCGCAACTGCCCTCCGGGCGTTCGTTTGGACTGCCGATGTATCTGGATCGTCGCTGGGACTATTCTCGGGCTTTGGTCGTGCAGGCAGGCAGGACGGTTATTCGCGCAGATGTGTTTCATATCCCCTCGGTTGACGAAGATTTTTTGGAGGCAGTGGTGTGGGGGGTGCTTTACCGTTTGCAACGCTTCCCGCGCTTTTTCACCGATGGAGCAGGGGGGTCGCCACCGTCGGATCCCGATGTGTTGAACGGGGTGCGGATGGCGCCTCTGAGTGCCTTACGGGCGGCGGGTTGCACGCTTGAGGAAGACCGCCCCGAGTTGTCGTGGACAAAGTATCTGCCTGCGCCGGTGAACCAGCAGTTTTCGGGTGTGGTGTATGCACGCTGGAAGAGCCGTGTGCAGTGGGGTCAGCGCTGGGTGGAGCTGGAGGCGTTCGGCTGGCAGATGAAGACGTGGGACGGACGCACTGTCCGGCTGTCACGTCCCGTGTTTCCTTACAAAGAACAGCTGGTAGCACCGCTGGAGGAGGTCAAGCAGGCGCTGGGCTTGACGGTACAGGCGCAGTAACCATACCGCAAGCCGACGCTCGCGCTTCGGCTATCCCTCTTCCAGCACCACCAGCTGATGCCCTCGCACTTCGGGCACGGTCAGGCACAGGTAATCGCCATCCATCTGGAAGCCCATCTCTTCGCGCTGGGGAGCCAGATACACCCGTTTGGGCGGCTTGGTGCGCAGCCGCAGGGGCACATTGTACAGCGGTATGACATCCTCCAGATACTCCGCGCCAAGTGTGCGCTTTTCGGGGATATAGTGCAACAGATGCACCACCGAGCGTCCATGCGCCGGCTGGCGGTTCCACGTCACCTGCAAGGTGCTGGGCGCATCGGTCTGCACCAGCGGGTTGGGGATAAGCATCCTCAGCGCGTTGAGCACCACCCCCTTGTAGAAGGGCATCCCGACCTGCGCGAAGGTGCTGAACACCGGGTGCGCGAAGTAAATCACCCGCCCCTTGCGCAGTATCGCCGGCGCATCCGAGCGACGGGCAGGCGGGGTATGGGCATGACTGCAGAAGTGCTGATAGGTGCGGTTGAAATAGGGTTCCCAGACCTCGCCGAGCACCTCTGCCCCATCACCTGCACGCACCTTCAAACCGCGCTGATACATCACATATTGTGTATCCGCAAGCCCCTCTGCCAGCGCGCCCAGTGGACGCACAAAGTCGGGATGATAGGGCAGGTCGCCTTCGTATACCGCCGGAAAGTCCGACAGGGCAAAGCGCGTCCCGTCCGGCGTCAGCCCCGAGCGATACGAGCACAGCAACGCCCCACCCCTATGCAGGAAGGCTTCCACCTTCTGGCTCCGCGCCTCGTCCAGCACTATCTCGTCGGGTAACACCAGCACCTGATAGCGGCTCCAGTCGCTCTGGTCGTCCACAAAATCGAACTGGTATCTGCCCTCCTGCAGGATACGATATGCCCCCAGATTGGCAGGCGGAATCCGTACATGTTGAGGCTGTAAAACCTCTACATTAAACACGCCGATTTCGGTAAGGGGTTGTGCATCGGTGCACCACTCCTCAACCGCCTCCACCTTCGCATACACCGAGCCGATGAGGTCATAGGTTGCCCGGTCCAGCTTACCGGAAGGATGAAGCTGGTCGCCGATACTGCACTTCGCGCCCAGCGCCAGCATCTGCATGCACTCGTATTCCAGCGCTGCCTGCGGTTTGTAGCTGTTGAAGTGTCCCCACGACACGGCGAACTTGCCCGTCATGCCCAGGCAGTCCAGCCCCAGCGTGCGTGCATAGCGCATGGTGATGGGGAAGTGCGCGTACCCCCAGCCGCCGGACGGCAGAGACTCCAGTTCCAGATGGGTGTAGGTGTGCAGGCTCGGACGGATGCGCGGGTTCACGTGCCCGGCGTTGAAGAAGATGGTGCAGTGTTTATTCCGTCGGCGCACCGCGGACGCCAGGCGTTCCTTCGTGCGGTTGACCAGCAGGTCGCGCATAGCGTCCTGAGCAGAGGGGTCGGCGGGGTCCCAGCCCTGTCGCTCGAACTCCTGCAACGCCCAGACGCTAAACACCTCGTTCTGGAAGATAATGTCGAAAAAGATGCCGTCCACCTCGTCGCCGAAGCGTTCCAGCACCTCGTCGGTCTGTTCAATCACGTAGTCAATATATGGCGACGCGAAGCAGTGCTTGTGCCAGCCGGGTTGCAGGGGCGGTGGTCCCACCGGTTTGCCGTTCGCATCCACCTCCAGCCATTCGGGATGCTGTTTCGCCATGTATTCGTCCCAGCCGACTGTGATGTAAATGGGACAGCGGATATCGTGCCGGTGACACGCCTCAATCTGCAGCGCCAGCAGGTCGCAGGTCAGGTGCGGATGCTTGGCGGGAAAGCGAGTTTCGTGATAAATCATGCCGTGATGACAACGGCTGAACAGCGTGACCGAGTTCACATGCGCCCGTTTCAGCGTTTCCACAAACTCATCTGCGTTGAACTCGGAGCCGACGCCGGGTATCTTTTCGGAAGTATGGAAGTCTAAATGAACCTGTCGGAAGCGAAGTTTATGCACGGTTTGCCCCTCCATGTTCGCGGTTGTCCTTCTGCATGGAAGCGATTCCCCAGCCCAGGTGGTTTCTCCTCTGCAGATCTGGGGGGCGAGGCTCCTGCGGAGCCATTTGCCCTCTCCTTGTGGGAGAGGGTCAGGGTGAGGGCTTCTTTCGACACGCCTCTCCCCGCGTCGGGGAGAGGCTGGGAGAGGGGTTTTCCTTCAGATTAACAATACCGTTCAGCAACCTTCATCCCGACTGTAAAACACCACCCCAACGCGCCGGATGTGGTCGAGCACATCGGGGTCGGTAATATGGCTGAGGATGGAAAGGTCTATCATGTAGGGCAACAGCAGGTCATCTATCTCCATATCGATTCGGGCGAGCACCCTCTCATCCAGGTCCTCGCCGCCAACCAGCACCAGGTCAATGTCCGAACCCTCTTTATAGTTCCCTTTGGCGCGTGAGCCGTACAGTATCGCCTTTTGCACCTGCGGATATCTGGCAAGCACCTCACAGATTCTCTGAATGGTGGTTTCCTTGAGACCGAAACGCTCGGACATCAGGCTCTCTCCTTCAAAGACTGCAGGGTCTGGTGAAGCTGCACATACAGGGGGAAATACTGCTCGATGACCGCTCTGGCTATCTGGTGTGCTGTCTCTTCGTTGTATGTATGGCTGGTCAGCGTGCGACTGCGAACCATGTCCATCCATACTTCGCCATCCCCGATCAAGCCTCGCCGAAACGCCAGACGAAAAGCATCACGACTGCCGTGAATGGCGGTTTCGCCCTGCGCTTCCAGATAGTCTTTCAGCGTGTTCCACGCCAGCTCGTAGGTGTACTCGAACGCCTGAATTAGCCCCTGTTCTTCCAGTTTTGAAAGAGGGCGTTGCTGTGCCAGTTCTACCGCCTCCCGTAACTGCGAAAGAGCTCTGCCGTAGTGATTGAAACGCTGTATCCAGCGAATATCCTGCTCACTCATCGTTCTGCCTCTTCCAGTGCGCGTTCCAGCAGGTCAGATACCCTCAGTTCCTCCGCCCATCGGCGCAGATAGTACATATCCAGCGAACCTGCGCAGGTCTTCAACACGCCCAGCACATCCCTCCACTGCAGGCTCAACACCTCACGGCTCTGGCGATACCACTCCAGCTTGGCGAGAATAACATCCTCGGGGGTGGCAAATCGGATACTGACCTCCCGACCTCCCACTGTAAACGTCTGCCTCTGTGCGCGAGCCAGCTGAGACTGTGTAAACGGACTCGGGCGCGGGATGAAAACGCCCACTTTGAACAGCCCCTCACGGTGGACACCATGTTAAAGCTGGAGTAGTTCTGCACAGCTTCCCTTACCATCTGTTCATCAACAAGGAACTCCTCCTGCAGTGCTGACACAAACGGCGGGATATGTTCGGGGCGCATTTCGGCAACGATGTCCACACCCTGCGTGCTCCGCACCATGCCGTAGAGTATAGACGCCAGCGAACCACCTACCAGATAAGGAATGCCAAGCCTTTCGAAAACATCCGCAACCCGGAACGTCACTTCCAGAGGTTCTATCAGCACCTTCGCCCCTCCATCTACCCTGACGGCTATCTCCTTGCCCCATAACTGGTCCGCCAGCCTGCGACACAGTTCCGCTTCGCCTGCATCAGGATACCGCGAGCGCAGTCCTGCCAGCGCAAGCGTGCGTACCGTCGCGTTGAGTTGCGCCAGCATGTGCATCTTACGGGCAGGGCTTGCCTGTCGCCACATTTGCACCTGCAGATTCTCCATTCGGGGATGCGTATCCGGGTACAGAACGCCCATGTTCGCGCTTCCATTCGGTGCAGGTTTCCGACACCATTGTAGCACAACGGGCGTCAGCCTCTCAAATCACCGATACCGCCAGCACGCTGATGGTGAAAAGGGTCAGCAGGAGGATGGCGTCCGCTGCCGAACGCAGGTGCGCAGGAAACAGGCTCCGCCATCCGAGCACAGACGCCAGCACTATCGGCACCAGCGCGGGATAGAGATACCGTCCCTGCGTCTGAAAGTAGGTTAGGATGAAGCGCACAAACGCCCCCAGCACCAGCAGGAAAAGCACCCCTGCCACCACCCACCAGCGCAGGGCGCCCTCGGCAAACTGTTCTCGCTCTCGCCACATCGCCAGCGCAAAACCCGCCAGCGCCACCACCTGCCAGATTGCCAGAATCAGATACACACGGTCGGGCAGAAAGTTGGGAACGCCCTTAGCGGCGGTCTGGGGCGTGCCGTAGGCGAACCAAAAGGAGCGATACGTCCAGTCGGCTACCTGCTGAAGGTATTCGGTCATACTGACACCAGCTTTCAGGAACTGTTCGGCGCGGGCAGTGCCGGCAAAGGTGCGCTCAAACGCACGCAGGAGCAGAGGGTCATCATATAACTGCATGTTGCGCACAAACCAGGGAAACATCAATGCCAGCGCCAGCCCCACGCTGACCAGCATACCCAGCCATACCCTCGTGCCTCGCGTACGCGGAACCAGAAGCCAGCCCACCACCATCGTCGGTATCAACAAAAGGGCGGTGACCTTGGTCAGCCCCGCCAGCCCCGCCCACAAGCCCATTCGCGGCGCAATCCAGCGTGACGGCTTCGGTTGCGTGTGGAGCAGGGCAAACTCCATCAGCACCAGCGCGAACAGCAGGTTCGCCAGCGAATCGTTATTTACCGCCGAGCATATCGCCACATGCATCGGCATCAGCGACACGGTCGCCGCGCCCGTCAGCGCAATAGCAGGTCGTCCGGGTACAAGCAGTCGCGCCGTCCGATACAGGGTCAACACCATCAGCACCCCGAAGAGCATGGAGAGCATCCGCACCGTGCGTTCGGGCGCGATGGGCAAGCTCTTGCCCAGTTTCCACACCTGCCCTGCCAGCGTGTAGTAGAGTGGAGGCTGATGCGCCTCGTAGCCCACTCCCTCGTAGCCTTCAAAGCGCGGAAGCCTGCCCTCCTCTGCCACGTAGCGCACATACGACAGATGCGCCCCCTCATCAGGGGTGTGGAAGTAGCCGTTGATACCGGTTGGCGTGCGAAAGTTGAATATCAGACTGAAGACCACGAACACCGCCACTATCGCCCACAGAAGGGCTGGAGAGACCTCCTGAGGCTCCGTCACCGTTGCCTTCGCTTTCACACGCCGCCTGCGAGACACGGCTAAAGCTCCACCACCTGCGCGGTCTCCATGCCGTCCAGTGCGCGGATTTCCGCCAGCAGGGAGGCGTCAATGGGGTCGTCTACCATCAGCACCATCAGCGCTTTGCCGCCCACCTTCTCGCGCCCCAGGTGCATCCCTGCAATGTTCACCTTCCTGCTGCCCAGCAGGGTTCCCACTCGTCCGATGACGCCCGGCTTGTCGGTGTGGCTGGTGAACAGCATGATGCCCTGCGGTATCACGTCCACACGATAGCCGTCCACATACACGATACGGGCATCCTGCTTGCCGAACACCGTGCCCGCAATTTCGTGACGGTCGCCCTCGGAGGTGCGCACCGACACCGTGATGAGCGAGGGGTAAAGCTCGTGCGCCTCCGCCTGTTGAGCCAGGCTTTGGGTGACGTGCATTCCCCGGCTCTGCGCAATCAGCAGGGCGTTCACCGGGTTCACCGGCTCGCTCAACACCGGCTGAAGCAGCCCGGTGACCACCGCGCGGGTCAGGATATCCGTGGGCAGTTCCGCGAAATCGGGGCTGAAACGCACCTCCACCTGCACCACCGGACCGCGAGCCAGCTGGGCGTGCAGTTTGCCCATCTTCTCCGCCAGCATCAGGTAGGGCGAGATGCGCTGAAGCACTTCGGGGTCAATGGGCGGCAGGTTCACCGCACTGCGTGCCGGTCCGCCCTTCAGCACCGACACTATCTGCTCCGCCACATCCACCGCCACGTTTACCTGCGCCTCGGTGGTGGAAGCGCCCAGGTGCGGGGTAAGCACGCACTGCTCTAACGACAGCAGGGGATTATCTGGGGACGGTGGCTCCTTGCTAAAAACGTCCACTGCCGCGCCTGCCAGTTTGCCCGAACGGATGGCGTCCGCCAGCGCCTGCTCGTCCACGATGCCGCCGCGGGCGCAGTTAATCAGGCGCGCTCCATCCTTCATCTTCGCAATGCGCTCGGCGTTTATCAGGCTGCGCGTCTGCTCGTTGAGGGGGGCATGAATGCTCACAAAGTCGCTCTGCGCCAGCAGGTCGTCCAGGTCGGTCAGGGTTACGCCGATGCGTTCCGCCACCTCGCCGGGCGTGAAGGGATCGTAGGCGATGACGTTCATGCCCAGTCCTTTTGCCCGCCGGGCGACCTCGCGCCCAATCTTGCCCAGCCCGATGATGCCCAGCGTCTTGCGATAGACCTCCGAGCCGACGAACTTACTGCGCTTCCACTCGCCCGCACGCAGACTGCGGTCCGCCTGTGGGATATTGCGTGCCAGCGCCAGCATCATCGCCACCGTCAGCTCCGCCGCGGCGATGGTGTTGCCTTCGGGCGAGTTCACCACGATGATGCCCCGTTGAGTGGCTGCGCTCACGTCAATGTTATCCACGCCAACGCCCGCCCTGCCGATGATGCGCAGACGCTTCGCCGCCTCAATCACGTCCGCCGTCACTTTGGTCTCACTGCGCACCACCAGCGCATCATACTCGCCGATGCAGGCGATAAGCTCTTCCTTGGACAGACCGGTGCGCACATCCACCTCGCCCGCCTGTTTCAGTACCTCGATGCCAGCTTCCGCAATGGGATCGCTGACCAGAATACGCGCCATAAAGCAAGCCTCCCCGTCTCTGTTGTGCCATCGGAAGATTCTGTGAATGAGGGCGCATTCTCCTGCCTGCACTGCTGGCAACGCACACCTACACCCTTCGCTGGAGGTAGTCCCCATACTCAGGCAGAAGGCGCTGATACTCGCCCTCCATTAGCGGGGACGAGATGATGAAATCGGCGGAGGCGCGGTTGCAGGCAATGGGGATGTTCCATACTACCGCAATACGCAGTAACGCCTTCACGTCCGGGTCGTGTGGTTGGGGCTCCAGCGGGTCCCAGAAGAAGATAAGGAAGTCGATCTCGCCCTCTGCGATTTTCGCGCCGATTTGCTGGTCGCCGCCCAGCGGTCCGCTCTGCACCTTGATCACAGGCAAGCCGAGCTTCTCTTCCAGAATCCGCCCTGTTGTGCCTGTGGCGTACAGGATATGTTGTGCCAGCAGGTCGCGGTTGAACTGCGCCCATTCCAGCAGGTCCGCCTTGCGATGGTCGTGTGCTACCAGTGCGATGCGTTTTCTCTGGGGTATGGTGATTGTCCCTTGCATCCGTTCCCTCCGATGCGCTCCGTCTCCTCCATCATTGTGACACGCTGAAGACACCTCCTGCAAGTTCTAAGAACCAATTCCGACTGGCGCAAGCAGGAGTTCAGCAGGATACCGCAGAAAGCCAGATTTAGATAGCGGGCACGCCGCTCCCGAAGGTGAAGAACAGGGTTTGTGCTCAAGCATCAGACTCTCCATACTGCCCCCGTTGAGGCTTGCCTCGCTAACAGGATAAAACGGCAGGCTCCGCACTGCCAGAGGAGGAAACGACGATGCTGCGATACGTTTGTAGTATCAGGGTCGTGTTGCTGGGTGTCCTGCTGTTCCCCTTCGCTTTTCCCTGCTTCGGTCAACCTGCTGCTCAAGTGCGCGCCCAGACCAAGAAACTGGGGCTGAAACCTGTGCAGAGGCTGGCTCGCGCTGTTGAGGTCTCCCAGGAGAGTGACCCCCTGTTTGGCGTGGTGATGCATACCATCCAGAGAGGGTTGAGTCTGCCCGCAGGACAGCGCAACACGCCGCTGGATAAGGCTTTCGATGAAGCCCTCAAACGCCACCCGGGTATCAACCGACAGGTCCTCCAGCAGCTGGTACAGGATTACCAGCAACTGCCTCCCCAGATACGTGCAAAGCTGTGCCCAGCTGGAGTGAACCTGGACAGGATTGACCAGCCGATTAACCTGCAAACCCTTCGGCTGACACCAGACGGAGCTTCCACACAGAGGTTCGAAATGCCGAGGGTGCGTGCCGTAGACATCACCAAATCCCCTCCGCCCGACGTGCTTCGAAGACTGGACCCGATCCAGTTCCAGATTCTGTCCACCCCGTATATCCGATCCATCCAGCCGGCGAGGGGCGGTCAGGGCTATGACCCCGGACAGACAATTACCCTGCAGGGAAAGAACTTTGAGTCCGACAAAACACGCAACAGTGTAGTCGTGTTCAAGCAGATGGCGGGTGGCTCGTTCGGAGAGTTGACCCGGTTGACTCCCTCCGTTTGCTCGCCCACTGCCATCGAACTATCCCTGCCGTCCAATCTTGCACCCGGAAGATATATGCTCCGGGTAGACTGCACCCGCAGTGATGGCAAAGTGGAGCAGAGCAATCTGGTGGTGCTTCCTGTGCGTGAACCCCCTCCGCCCGCGCCGGTCATCCAGTCTATCAGCCCGAACGCCCAGTATGCTGGCAAGAAGGTGCTGATTAACGGCGCAAACTTCCTGGCGCAGACGGGTTATGCCTGGGTGTGGTTCAAGCCGATGGACGGTCAATCCCTTCTGGTCTCCGAAACCTCCTGCCCCGCCGCGCCGGGCGAACCCACCGTGCGAACCAACGCCCGAATCCTGAACGCCACACAGATGGAGCTGACCCTGCCCGCTACCCTCCTGCCCGGACACTACATGGTGGTCACCCAGATGGGTGGAGGAAGCCCCAGTAACTGGGCAGAGTGCGAAATCCGCCCATTCCGCTACAAGGTGAACTTCCTGGACATTCATTGCAAGGACGAGTCGGACCCGGAGTGGGCGGGAGGCGATGAGATTGTTACGGCGTGGGTCATCATGGCGGACGAGATGGCGTGGAGCAAGAGCACCGGAGAATACACTGGCTTTGACGACGGCGATACCAAGAACTACAATCCAGCCGACCGTTCGGTGTTCCTGCCAGGTGCCGGTGGCGGCGAGGTCAAGCAGGCTCTGGCGATTTCCACCACGGTGTTCGAGTGGGACGCAGGAGACGCCAAAGCTGCCAGTGACGTTATCGGTTTCGTTGGCGACCTGGCGGCGAATATCCTCAAAGCGTTCAAGAAGGAGGAGATTGCCGCCGTGATCAAGATGATTACCCCGCTGATTCAAAAGCTGATAGCGTGGCTGGGCGGCGACCCCGACAATCTCGGTACGAGGACGCTGGCGTGGTCTGCTTTGGACCTGCTGGAACTCACAAACACCTCCCAGCGACGTTATATGGGGGAACTGAACTTCGACAACAGCGACGATGATGGGAGTTATCGGCTTCGCTACGAAATCCTGCGCATAGAGTAGTCGTGCTTCGGGTGGGAGACTGGGTGTTTTCTGAGCGTCATAACAAGCCGTAAACCTGTCGGGGAGCGAGGTACTCGGGGAACCGCCTGATGAGCGCACGCCGCACGAGATAACACAGGTGACAGGCTTCGATATACCCCTCCCCGACAGGCACTTCGTACCGCTTCGCCAGCTCGGCGGGTCCGCCTTCAACCAGCGGAGCACAGAGCGGATGCTTCTCCGCCTGATAAGCCCTGACCAGTTCGGATAACGGCGTCTGCCACAGGTTGCCCATGCTCAGCCCCTGACAGAGGTGCACGTTTCCATAGGCGTCCACATGCACCCGTCCGGGGTCGCGCAGGTTTTCGTAGGGGCATTCGGTAAAGCTCTGCCACGGGCGCGTGGGAAGTCCCTGAGTCAACCTCTCCACTGCCCGCCCGCGAAAGCGTACCCCGCCACCTACTATCGGCTCGCCTCTGGCGGTCTCGTTATCCTCAGAATAAGTAACCGTTGGCGGGCTGATGGAAATCACGCCGCAGGAGATTCCCAGTTGCTGAGCCGCCGCCAGCGCACGTTTCGCAGGGGTGTCCTCTTCTGAGCCGCTGTGAAAGAGGTCATCGCTGAAGCTGATGGCGCCAACACCCGCCTCCTGCAGAGGCTTCAGCCATAACAGCGCGTCCTCCACACTGGTCGCAAAGTAGCCGTTGGTCACGATGCCCGTCTGGAACCCCATTTCGCGGGCACGCCGAACCCCTTCCAGCAACAGCGGATAATACAGAAACGGCTCGCCGCCCTCGAAAAATATCGTCTGCACCGTGCCCAGCTTCCGGGCTTCCGCCAGCACCGTCGTAATCTGCGCCAGCGTGAACGTGCCCTTTGCGCGTGGACTACTGTACACAAAACAATGATCGCACTCGTAAGGGCACTTATAGGTAAGCAAAAAGTGTACGCCCGTTAACATCTCAGCCTCCCCGCACCTTCATGCAGTCCAGCGCCTCGTCCACCATCGACAGATAGTTCTCCACCGGCACGTAGCTGGGGATAGAGTTGCCTGAACCGATGGCGTATCTGCCTCGCGCCCCGCACTCCTCTATCAGCCGGCGAGTATGCTGGCGCACCTGTTCGGGCGTGCCCGCCGCGAGGATATTCAGGTCCATTCCGCCCAGCACGGCAATGCGGTCGCCATACAGCCTCTGAAACTCCTGTACGGGGATGATGGCGTCTTCAAACGAGTGTTTGCCGTCGATGCGCACATCCTCAATGAGGTCTTCCATAATCGCCTGAAGGTTTCCGCACGAGTGCAGGAAGTAGGGCAGTCCCCGTTCGTGCGCCATCTGCGCCCATCGCTTGTGCCAGGGCAGGCAATACTTGCGCAAGGCATCCGGGGCAATCAGCGTGCCGGAGCGAAAGCCCATATCGTCGCCCGGGAAGACAGCTGCCAGGTGGTCCAGCTGCAGAAGGTGCTCGTAAAACTGCGTGATGAGCGTGCCGATGCGGTCGCTGACCGCCTGCACCAGGTCGGGCGCATCATACAGCGCGAGGCACAATCCTTCTAAGGACATAATCCACGAGAGGTGCTCGAAGATGCCCGCGCCGTGCGAGGAAATAAAGCCCATACCATCGGGCAGGTGGTCGTTGATGTACTCCAGAATGAAGAAATCCACGTCCTCCACACGCGGCCAGGGATACTTCTCAAAATCTTCCCAGCTGGCGATGGCTCCCTGGTGCTCATCTGCCCACGCACGCTGTTTGCTGGAAGCGGTATCTGCGGTCACTAGATGCCTCTCCTGAAACGGCAGGGCAATCTCGAGGCGCACGAAGTCATACCCCATCCGATACCAGAAATCAATCACCATATCCAGAAAAGCCTTCAGCGATTCGCGGTCGCCCTGGGGCGTCACCCATTCCCTGCCCATCAGTTCGGTCACGATGGGACGCATCACCACATCGTCCACGATGTACTCCACCAGCGGCGTGCGCCGCTGGGGCACTCGCCCCATCAGGATGTCGTTGAACTCCTGCACGTTCGGCTCTGGACGTTTCACAGGAACATGTCGCCACATGGGTTATCTCCTTCTACCTATCGCACCATCACAAAGGAGCGTATCTGTTCAAGCCTCTTTTCGCCGATACCGCGCACTTCCAGCAGCTCCTCCACTGAGTGGAAGCCGCCGTTTTGCCTGCGATACTCCACGATGGCTCGCGCGGTGACCGGACCGATGCCCGGAAGGCTTTCCAGCTGCTCGGCAGTAGCGGTGTTGATATTTATCCTGCCAGTGCTACCTTCCGACCGTGCTCGCGCCGGTGCTGGCGTAGGTTCCACCGCCCCCACACGCCCTTCCACCACTACCGATTCGCCCTTGCGGGGCACATAAACCTGCACGCCGTCCTCCAGCGGCTGCGCCAGATTCACCGAATCGGGGTCCGCCTGACTGCTGAATCCTCCAGCCGCCATGACCGCGTCGTCCACCCGGCTTCCGCGCGGTACTCTGACCACGCCCGGCTTTTTGACCGCCCCCGCCACATGCACTACAATCTCGCTCTTCTCAGCAGATGGTGCACTCTGTTCGGGTGACTGTATGGTGTTGTCAGAGGGAGCAGATAGATCCTGTCCCGGCTGAGCCAGCTGGAGTTCTGCCGGCGTGTAGCTTGTGGAGATTCCCTGCCACAGCATCACCCCGCAGGTAAGCACAACCAGTACGCCAACTGCCAGCCATCCTTTGGGAATGCGTTCCATCACCGGTGCTCTCCTTCAGCCTTTTGCATTCGCGGTGTGCGGGCAAACTCCTGCTGTTTCCCTTGCGCTCGCGCAGGGGTAAAGTGCTATATGCATGTCATGTAGTCATTCTCTCATACATGCTATAAGAAAATTATGAGATTTTTTTCGCATAAACAGGATTTTCTGGGCGAATGGTACGCCTCTTGCACATATTCTATATGGGAAGGAGGTGCTTTCCAAATGAAACGCCTGGATTACACCACGAGGTGTTCAGTCATGGTGCGCACTCTCAGCACATGTCTGTTCCTGCTGTTCACAGCACACGTCGTACTGGGCTACGATGTCAACAAGGACCTGCGCAATCTGGGTCCGCCCGCTCACGACCTGACGGTCATCCTTTCCGGAGCAGAAACCGTTATCAACCACTATGATGGTTACCCCTCTGGGCGTTTCCAGTCATTTGCTACAGGTCCCGTCGGTTCCAACACGGCAATGAGGTGGGACAACTTCCGGGACAACGACAACAACATCATTGACACCGGGCAGACCATTCATGTCGGCTGGAGCACCGCCGACCACAGCAGCCACATCAAGGACATGTACTGGACAGATTCCACCGGTCAGCGCATCCGGGGCAGCGTGGTGTTCAACATCACGACAGGATGGCGCTATGAGGTTGCACGGGAAGCGCTGATACTATCCTGGAGGCACGAACTCGTGCCAGGCGAAGGTGACCCGCGCCCCATACTGGTCAGCAATGTGCACATGGCGTTGCTACCCGGTCCTGTGCCCATCGAGGAGCTGAATGCGGAGAACAGGATGCTGGAAGAGTGGCTACAGCCTCTGCCCGGCGGTGAGAGTTTCATCGTCGCTCCCGGGGAGTTGCACGAACTGTGGTTACCAATGCCACCTCCCAATACCGCTGTGGTATTGCGGTACGTGGTAGAAGGTCCTCAGAATGACTTTGCCCCACAGTCCAGCGCAGTCTCGGTGGACTATGTACAGTTCATTGCACGACCGCCAGTATCGCAGGCATTGTCACCCTGCAAGACTTTCAGGGCAACCCTGCGCAGGTTCCAGTGTTTGTGCAGCTGCGTTCGGAAAGCGGCATCCACGAAGAGAAAATCACCCTGAACGAGATGGGCTATTTCGAAATCGAAGATGTGGCGCCCGGCATGTATAACCTCTCGTTCAAAGCCAGCCACTGGCTCCGACGAACACTGCCAGCCGTACAGATACCCGGAGACTGGACTGTGTACGTGGAGGTTACCCTGCAAAACGGCGACATCGACGGCGACAACGAGGTGACGCTGTTCGACTTCGGGCAGCTGGTTGCCGCGTTCGGCAGTATGCCCGGCGACCCAAACTGGAACCCGAACGCCGATCTGGACGGCGATGAAGAGGTGACGCTATTTGACTTCGGCGTGCTGGTGCGCAACTTCGGTGCGATTGGGGATGACTGACCTTTGATACCCTCCCCTCTTCCAGAATGCGAGGCAGGAGGGAATACCCCTCCTGCCTGAATCGCCCTGTGCAATCCACCTTGCATGAAGGTGAATACCGTGTTACAATGAGGCGATATGAGGAGGGGAGCGCAGCCATGAAACAGTTGAGAATCGCTATCGCCGCAGTACTGTGTCTCGGTCTTGCTGGAGCTTCACGCGCCCAGGCGCCCATCACCAACTTCCTGCCCGATGTGGATGTGCTCTATATCGAACGCACCCCGCGCCTCGCGTTTGACCCCAATGATCTCAGCTACTCCAGCGGACTGCCCGCGCCCGGACAGCAGGTTACCTACCTTGCCCACGTCAAAAACTGGGGTACCGAGGCAGTTACCGTTCCTTACGAGTGGTGGTTCGACGGTGGGCAGGCAGGCACGGGAGTGATCACCATTCTACCCGGACAGACGGTGCAGATACCCTTCTACTGGT
Organism: Chthonomonadia bacterium; assembly: GCA_013314755.1. Taxonomy (GTDB): domain Bacteria; phylum Armatimonadota; class HRBIN16; order HRBIN16; family HRBIN16; genus HRBIN16. Next base: position 19,029 of record JABUFA010000037.1, on the reverse strand, counting down.
TCTGGGAAAACGCCGACCACACGCTGGAGTTCCGCGCTGACCCCGCGGGCACACTCTACGAAATCTCCAAACTGAACAACCGCGTCAGCATCCGCACAAACGCCCTGCTTGTCGGTCTGTGGGTGGAACAGAGCCTGTACAACTACTTCCACAACAATCAGTATCTGCTCAACGACGGCTCCAACAGTTTTGAGGACTGGGCACAGCGCATGATACGCCGCTGGAACGAATGGCTGGCGAAAGCCGTCACTCCGTTCTCGCCAAATGGCGCGCTGGACAGAGTGGCTCTGGATAAGGTGGTGGTTGTCCCCGACGGTGCACTGCCCCTGGCTGGTGGTCTGCCCACCAACAACCCCGACGCGCGAGACCGTACAGTGGACATGCAGTGGGGCTATCCCTACCGCCCGGAGGACATTCAGCCCGACGGCTTCTATGGCTTCCGCTGGAATGGTCCCTTCTTCATTGACTTTGGCAGTATCCATGAAATGAACCACGCACGCTATCATATTGACCTGTACGGTCTGGATGTTCACCAGTCCGCCTACTCGGGCTATCCGCTACCCATCCAGATTACCGACGACTACGGCAATCTGGTCGCAGGCACAGATTACATGCCCTACATCGCATGGGCAGGCGTCTACTACAACAAATGGCGCGACATCATGGGCGCAGGGTCGCCCTTCTACGACGCCTACAGCGCGGCGGTATGGAACTGGAAACACCACAAACGCGGACGAGGCAACATGAACGCCCCACCGGACATCGGCGTGTTCCTGAACGACCTGCCCGATGCCAATCACATCCAGTTTATTGACCAGAACGGTGTGCCAATTGTCGGGGCGCAGGTGGACATCTATCAGGCGGGCTGGTATCCGGGCATATACGGCAAATCTTACGATAACATCCCCGACATGAGCGTTGTTACCGATGAAAACGGCATGATCCACCTGGGAAGCAACCCGTTCGGCTATCCCAGCGTCAATCGGGGAGTGCTGATACTCAAACTGCGCTATCGCGGTCAGCTCTATTTCCTGTTCCAGGAGATTACCGACTTCAACCTGCAACGCTGGATGGCGCCGCCCGGACAGCTGTTCACACACGGCTATTACGTGCGCCAGATAGACCTGCGCGATAACCCGGTCACCGTGCCTCGCGACCGCTGGAGAGGCAACTACTTCAACGGCAATAACTTCCAGACCTTCATACGCTACCGCACGGACAGCGCCATCAACTTCACCTGGACCGGCTCGCCCATCTCCGGCGTTGACCCCGATAACTTCAGCGTGTACTGGCTGGGCAATATCCGCTTCACCGAGGGATGGAAGAAGTTCACCATTACCGCGGACGGAGGGATACAGATCATTATCGACGACCGGCTGGTTTTCGACGCATGGGATAACACGCAACTGCAAACATGGACGCCGGTGATTTACACCTCGCGCGATGCCCCCTTTGTGGTGCCCGGGCAGTCCACGCCACAGGGAGAGTATCATCGCGTTCAGGTGCGCTATCGCCACTACACCGGAACCGCACGGGTGCAGGTCAGCTGGACGGACGAGCCGCCTCCCGCCGAGGTGCCGCTGAACGGGTGGCGGGCGGACTACTACACCACCAGAGACCTGCAGGGCTACCTGACCAGCCGACTGGAGACAGCCATTGACTATGCCTACGGCTACGGCTCACCCGACCCTGCCCTCCCCGGTGATGGTTTCAGTGTGCGTTGGACGGGCGACTGGTATTTCGCGCCGGGCAACTATCGCTTCACCGCAACCACCAGTGACGGGATGCGCATCTGGGTAGATGGTGTGAATGTGCTGGATAAGTGGTTCTCCCAGCCTGAAACTACCTATACCTTTGAGCGTAGACTGGACGCAGGCACTCACCGCATTGTGGTAGAGTATTTCGAGGAGAGCGACATCGCCACCGCCCGCCTGAACTGGCAACTGCTCAGCCTGCTGTACGATGGCGAGGTGGTGCTGGACGGATGGGCAGTATCGCCGAAAAGCCTTGTACTGCAGATGCAGGTGGGCAACACCGCCTTTGACGTGGTGCTGGACGAGCAGGCACGTTTCCGCATCCCGGTATCTATCCCCGCAGGCGTGTACGACGTGAGTCTGAAAGGCTCTCGCTGGTTGCGACAGACGCTTCGCAATGTGCGGTTTCCTCTAACCGCTCCCCTGCGTTTTGAACTTGCCAGCGGCGATATCGACGGCGACAACGAGGTGACGCTGTTTGACTTCGGGCAGCTGGTTGCCGCGTTCGGCAGTATGCCCGGCGACCCGAACTGGAACCCGAACGCCGACCTGGACGGCGATGAAGAGGTCACCCTCTTCGACTTCGGGATACTGGTCAGGAACTTCGGGAAGACGGGTGACGAGTAGCGTATTGTTCTATCGCCCACTGCAGATGCTCGCGCACGACGGGGTCGGTTTCGGCGGCGGCTTCCTCCTTCAGCACGGGGAGCGCAAAGGGGTCGCCGCTGTTGCCCAATGCCACCGCCACGTTGCGCCGCAAGCCTCGCCACTTGGTGCGCTTCACTGCGCTCTTGCGGAACGCCTCCCGGAACTGCTCCTCGCGCATCCTCAACAGGTCCACCAGTCGCGGCGCAAGGGTGATTTCACGCGGAGCAAACGCCGGCTCTCGAGTGGGCGAGGCACGCAAAGGCGCATGGGCACGCGGCTGATTGAACGGACAAACCTCCTGACAGATGTCACACCCGAACACGCGATTGCCCATGAGCGAACGCAGACACTCGGGAATGGAGCCTTTGAGTTCAATGGTCAGGTAGCTGATGCATCGGCTTGCGTCCAGCACATACGGCGCGACAATTGCCCCTGTTGGGCACGCCTCGATGCACCGCGTGCAGGTGCCGCACCCACCGAACGCAGGCTGGTCGTACTCCAGCTCTATGTCCAGCAGAATCTCGCCAATGAAGAAGTACGAACCAAGCCGCGTATTGATCAGCATCGTGTTCTTGCCGAACCAGCCGAGCCCTGCTCGCCATGCCAGGTCGCGTTCCAGCACGGGCGCGGCATCCACTCCTATTTTAGCCTGACATTCGCCCACCCGCTGGCGAATGAACTCCAGCAGCTCCTGCAGTTTACAAGTTACGACCTCATGGTAGTCCTCGCCCAGCGCATAACGAGCGAAGACGGCGCGGGTCGGGTCGTCGGTGACAGGCGAAACAGCGGGGGCATAGTTCAGCCCTACCACCACCGCGCTCTTTGCGCCCGGAAGCATCAGCTGAGGGTCACACCGTTTGTCGACGGTACGAAGCAGATAGTGCATTTCGCCGGCGAAGCCCTGCTCTAACCACCAGCGGAAGAAGAGGGCATGTGCGGGGGGAAGCACCGGCGCGATACCCACCAGGTCAAACCCCAGCGAGCGTGCACAGGCACAGATGGAATCGCTCAAAACGCTAAGAGAACGGCTCATCGCCTTACCTTTTGCATCGCTTCAACGTCCGTATTATACCTTGAGTGTAAGACCTTCTTTGGAGTGCTGAAGCTTGCTTCAGCAAGGCATTCTGCTTTGGAGTGCTGAAGCTTGCTTCAGCAACCACGAACCTGCGCCAGCAGGTCTCGTCCTGAGTAGCCTGCGATTTCTAATTGCAAGGGCAGGATAAAAAGGTAGGCTGACCTTTTTGGAGTGCTGAAGCTTGCTTCAGCAACCCATACTAACCTGCTTGGGCAGGTTTTGTCCTGTGTTGCCTGCGATTTCCAATCGCAAGGTTGCCGTAAAAACACCCCTGCAACTGGAAGTTGCGGGCTACTCATGACGAAGCCTCCTTCGGATGCTGAGTTTGCTGAAGCATGGCTTCAGCACTCCATATGAACCTGCTTTGGCAGGTTTTGTCCTGTGTTGCCTGCGATTTCCAATCGCAAGGGCAGAGAAAAGGAGGGAGGGCAACCCTGCAACAGGAGGTTGCGGGCTACTCTGGAATGCTGAAGCATGGCTTCAGCACTCCATACCTGCGATTTCCAATCGCAAGGACAGAATAGAGCATCAAAGCCTTACGCCACCCGATATTGCATCTGTTCCTTTGCCAGCTGCAGGTTATGCTTCGCCTCCGCATGGTCAGGCTGGAGGGCGAGTACCTGCTGATACGCCATGATGGCGGCGTCGTACGCACCCATCTGGAAGTAGGCGTTGCCCAGGGTGAAGAAGCCCTGTGCGTTCTGTGGGTCACGTTGCAGCCCGGCGGTGTAGGTTTCCGCCGCCGCCTCATACGCGCCAAGCCGATACAGCGCGTCGCCTGCGTTGAAGAAGGCGTTCGCGTCTTCAGGGTTCAGTTCGATGGCGCGGGTGAAGCACGACAGCGCACCTTCATAATCTCCCTGCGCCAGATGCACCCTGCCAAGGTTAACCCACGCCGGCGCAAAGTGTGGGTTGGTTACCGTAATCTCTGCATAATCCGCCTGCGCCTCCTGCCACAGATTCAGCCTTTCTGCACAGGTTGCACTGTGCCAGCGCCATTCCGGGTTGTTCTGGAAGGTGCCGACCAGCCTGCGCCATATCGCATAGGCGTCGGTCCAGCGTTTTGCCTCCTCATAGCGCATCGCCAGTTCGCGCGCGATTTCGGGGTTCTGAGGCGCGTGCTGATACGCCTGTTCCAGCTCCTTCAGCGCGGAAGCGAACTCGCCCCGGGCGAACAGCAGCTGCGCCAGCAGGTAACGAGCCTCGGCGAAGGTTGGCTGTTCCTGCAACGCCCGGCGGCACTCCGCCTCGCTCTCCTCCAGACGTTCCAGTCCCAGATACGCCTGCGCCAGCCCGTAGTACGCTTTGAAGCCGCTGATGCTGGTATCTCCGCCGAAGAAACGCTCATCCCCGCCTGCCTGAATCGCCTTGCCAAACGCCTCCACCGCCTCCTCGTACCGACGCAGAGCCAGATAGGCGTAACCGTCCGCGAAATCCAGCCCCGGATGGTCAATGCCTCGCTGTCGGGCACGTTCGTGCACCTCCAGCACCTGCTGATGACGCCCCAGCGCATACAGGGCGTTCGCCAGCAGAACGTAGCCGATGGAAGCATGGTCGGCGTATGACTCTATCTGGTCAACAATCGGCTCCAGCTCCTGAACCGCCTCCGCGTACCGACCGGCAACGTAGTAGGCGTTGCCCAGATTGAACCGCTGGAAGAGGTCATCGGGGTTCTTCTGCACCTCTTCGCGCAACATGCGGATAGTACGCTCATGCTTGCGGCGCTCGGCAACGATGTCCTGCCGGTATCCGATGTGCAAGATGCGCACGCCCTTCAGGAAAGCCACCTCGTAGCCGTTGCGCTCCAGCGAGGGCACCACCTGCTCGTGGATGCGCCCCTCAAAGCGTGTGACGGGCAGGCGTCGGAACAGGCGGCAGGCGCGGTGCACAAAGGTACTGGTGCTCTGTCCCTCGCCGACCTCGTTGTGAATCTCCACCAGATAGCCGGCGAACTGAGGGTCCTGAATGGCGTTGCGGATTGCCTCGGCACTGCCGCGGTCCAGACGTTCGTCGGCGTCCAGCCACAGTATCCAGTCGCCGGTAGCGTGCTGTAGCGAGACGTTACGGGCATCCGAGAAGTCATCTCGCCAGGCGTGATGCACCACCTTCGCCCCATAGCGACGGGCGATTTCCACCGTGCGGTCGGTTGAGCCAGTATCCACCAGCACAATCTCATCCACCAGCCCCTGCACACTCTTCAGGCAGTCCTCAATGAAAACCTCCTCATCCTTTGCTATCATGCACAGCGAGATAGCGGGATGTTTCTTGCGAGAGGGCGACGCCGCCGGCTGGACGGTTGGCTGGGTGGAAGATGTGCTCGTTCCCGTGCTCTGCAGTAGACGATTCGCCTTCTGCAGGTCCTGCTGGAGGGCGTGCCTGCCCCGCTTCAACGACCGCCTCTGGAGTTTCGCACACAGTTTGCGCAGAAGGTCCACAGCCTCTTCGCAGTCGGGGTTCAGTTCCACCGCGTGAGTTGCATGACGCAGTGCCTCGCCCGAACGCCCCGTTTGCATCAGGATGTACGCCAGATGATAGTGCAGTTCAAAATCCTCACCGTGCTGTAAGCCCTGCCGCAACACGCCTTCTGCCCGGGCGATACTGCCCGACTGGAAAAAGGCAACGCCCAGCCCGCAGTACGCCTTCAGCTGCTGAGGCTGTTCGCGAATCAGCCGCTCCAGCAGGACAATCGCCGAGTCGTAATCCTCCTGCGCCACATGCTCGGCAGCGCGAAGGATAATGTTTTCCGCTTCCTCAGTAGGTGCACCGGTTCTGGACGCCGCCAGCAATCTTTCCGCCGCAATTTGCGCCGCCCGCGCCCAGGTCAGGTTCTCCCGAACCCACTGTGCTGCCCGTTCAGCTCGCTCTCTGGCGGAGGGATAGTCGCGGTAAATCTGTTCCATCAGTGATTCCATCGCGTTGCGCTGAGGCTTCGCCCAGAAGGGGCGGTTCACCGTCTCCATCTCCCCGACAAGGTTATCGGGGAAGTACTCTACCTCCGCTGGTATCAGCCAGGCGCGTTCCGCGTTGCAGAAATCCATCGCCGCGCCGAAGCCGGTCACAATGACCGGAAGCCCGCACGTCATCGCCTCGGCAATCGGCAGTCCGAACCCCTCGCCGCGATAGGGATGCACCAGCGCATGGCAGGCGCGATACAGCGCGTTCATCTGCCGGTCGTCCAGCTCCTCGCCGATGTAGACGATTTCGGGCACCTCGGGCTGTTTCTGGAACCAGCGAATCTGCTCCACAAAGTTCTGCCCGCGATAGAAGGTATTGGTGCCGAAATCTTTTATTACCAGCGCGACGTCATCGGCACGGGTGAAGGTGCGCGTGTAGCCGTCCAGAAGAATGTCAATCCCTTTGCGTGGTATCGTGCCTCCCACAAACAGGAAGCGAAACCGCTTCTGGGTGGGCAGCTGTAGAGGAGGAACCTCCTCAAAAAAGACCTCCGAAACGCCGTTGGGCACCACAAATACCTTCTCTGCTCGCACGCCGTCGCGCACGTAAGAATCACGCACAAAGGTGGACGGAACCCACAGCTCGTCCACGTTCTGGTTGATAGCGTCTACCCACTCTACCGGTATAGAGCCGAACTCCCATGGCTGTATCACGATAAAACGTTCGGCGTTAGGGCGTTGCCAGCTTGGGGGCCAGTGGTGGCGTATCCACACGTCCACATGGCGGGGCAGGCGACGCATCCGCTCTTCAATGAACCGCCAGCGCGGCTCACCACGCAGTGCGCCGTCATCCGTGACGTGGGGCAGAAGATAGAACTCCCACTCTGGCATCAGGTGGTGCAGAGCACAAACCAGCTCCCTGTTCACCACCGCAAGGCTATGCCGTGCCAGAAAAGCCCCTTCCCAGACGATATGCAGAACGCGTGGGCTTGCCGTCTGCCCGGCCCGATTGTTATCCGCTGTGCTCATTGCTGTAAACCTCCTTCCGCCGTCTACGCCGCTTTCTTCTCAAGACGCTCGCACCGCGTCCCGTATCGGGTCTGCAGGATGCTGTCGTAACGACCACCCACCAGCACTACCCGTCCGCAGGCAATTTCGGGCAGTTCACTGATGACCTCAATATCCGCGCAGTGGTCGGGATTGTATCCCAAAGAGAGCACATACTGCGCCAGCAGGCTGTAGGCGTCCTCTGCGCTGAAAGCGTTCAGCACTCCTGCGTATACTTGCAACAACCACCCATCGCCCGGCTGGTGCTCCTGAAGATACTGTTTCACCAGTGTCTGCCAGGTGTTGGCGTCTCTCCAATCGGGCAGAGCCAGTATCGTGCGCCCACCGCGCAGAACCTGTTCGTATGCCTCCGCTGTGGTCTCTGCCGTTTTCTGCCAGGTGTAGTTTTGAAGAATGTACTGCCGAAAGGCTTCACGCCGGGCGGTATCTCCGTCCTCCCAGGCATTCAGCACCGCCTGGCGCACGGAGTCCACGTCCGCCGGGTTGCAGTAGTAGGCGAAGTCGCCGAAGTATTCACGCTCCGCCCCCTGGTCGCCCACCACCACTGCACAGCCTGCCAGCGCCGCCTCCAGCGTGGTCAATCCGGGCGTCTCCGCCCATGAAGGCATGGCGTGCACCCGCGCGGTGGCGTATGCGCTGGCTAACAGGTCGGGGGGAAGTTCGCCGACAAAATGCACGTTCTCGTCCGCCCACTGCCGACACAGCGCACCGTACTGCGCGTCTGAAATGTTCCCCGCCAGCACCAGCGGTATGCCGGTACCCCGCAACGCCCAGATGAGCATCAGCTGGTTTTTGAACGGCTCGATGCGCCCAGCACACAGCACGAAGTCACGCCAGCCAAAACGCTCCACGAAAGCATCGGGCGTTGCGTGGATAAACCGCTCCGGGCTGACCGCATTGGGCACTATTCGAACGGGTTTGTAGCCCATCTGGAAATACCGCCGCAGGGCAGAATGCTCCCACCGACAGTTTGGCAGAAGCAGTTGCGCCCGCTCGATAATCCTGCGCTTGACCTCGCGCACCTGTTCGGGTTCGTCCAGCGATCCGGCATCCAGCCCTGTCACGCGCAGTCTGCCCTCCTTCCACGCCTGCAGAGCCTGCTCCACCTGCTGTGCCGTCTCCTGACGAAAGACCGCCGCGCCAACCGTGACCGGATAAAACGCCGAGTTATCCCGAAAGATGGTGGAGACCACCATCGGCTTGCCTGTGCGTTCCAGAGACGCGATTTTATCGGCATGGTACAGGCTGAACACGTGTATCAGGTCGTACGGCTCCTCGCTCAGACGCATGGACACCGAAAGGTCCGCCACCACGCCCTGCCCCCGCAGGGCAATCAGCGTCTCAAAGAGCTGCGTCTCCCCGCCTCCCAGCATCTCCAGCGCACGCCCATGCGTTAGCATTAGCACCCGCCGGCGAATAGGTTCCACCCTCTGCCCCTTCCAGCCGAAGGCGAAGCACCAGTTGCTGTTGTTTTCGGGATCAAGCAGGTGGGCGGTGGCTGAAAACGCCTGTTCCACCTCTTCGCGCCATGCCTGGGGGTCTTCGGGCACATACGGTACACCGACGAAGAAACTGCCCCCCTCGCGCAGCCGGTCCGCCGCCTCACGCCAGCCTGCGCCGAAGGCAATCAGCGCATCCGCTTCTGTATCCGCCTCCGTCCATCCGGCGATGAGGGGTTTGCTGCCCATGCCCAGTATGGCGACTCTGCCGCCCGCCTGCCGTTGAAGCCTTTGCCACAGTCGTTGCCACCAGGAAGGGGGTGAAACCTGTGTGGTGGTATCCCCCGAAACGCTCAGGATATGCGACAGTTTTCTCTGCTCTACCGCTACTTTGCCCGCCGCCACATCCGCTGCGAAGCGCAGGAACTCCTCGGCGCTGGCGGGCAGGAGGCCGCTCCCTTCCCAACCCTCACGCAGGCGCAGTTCCGCATAGCGCACCTGGTCCATCAGCGCACTGATTGCTCCGCAGACAGCCAGCAGAAAACCGTGCGCCCCATCCCGATAGCCCTGCGTGTGGTCATAATAGAAACGAAAGGCAACACCCATCGCAGCGGCAAGCGTCTGCCAGGAGCAGGGGACATTCTCCTGCACCATCTGCTCTGCCGCGCTCTGCGAATAGTGAACCATCTTGCGCAGGTATTCATTGAGCGTGGGCATCGAATGGTGTTCAATGGCGCAGTCGGGGTCATCGGGGGGAAAGTGAAACACCTGCCCGTACACGCGAACTCCCTCATGCGCCGTCGCCAGCCATTCAAACCTGCCTTTGCGCAATAGCATCGGCGCCTTGTAGCCCGGATACCATTCCCCTGCGTATCTTATCCATTTGCCCAGAAAGTGGTTCTTATACACCAGCCTGACGGCGGCGACTTCTTCACCAAGCGAGGGAAGCAGGCCTTTCAGCCTTTCCACCAGCGCCGCAGGGACGCGCTCGTCGGCGTCCACATACAGAATCCATTCGTAACGTGCGTGCTGTGCACTGACGTTGCGTGCCTCATCGAAGTTGGGAATGAGCGGGTGGGCATACACCCTGTCGGTATACCGGCGGGCTATCTCCACCGTCCGGTCGGTGCTCTCCATGTCCATCACGATAATCTCGCCCGCCCAGTCTTTCACCCGTTCAAGACATTCAGCGATGTTGTGCTCTTCGTTACGCGTATGCACAATCACGCTGATGGGCAACCTGCCCTGTTCAGCCACCGTGTGCTTGCCCTCCTCTGGATCATACCATACGGTCGGCGAGGGCAGGGCAATGGTTCGGCTATGTCCGACGTAATCGGCGCATACCGCTACGTAAATCTCTTGTCCGTCATCCGCTTCGGGCACGATTTCAAACTCCATCGCGGTGTGCGGTAGCTGGCGCGAGCGCACCTGCCCAAACACCTGCACCCGCCCGAATCGGCTCTCCAGCAGGCGACGGAATTCGTCCAGCGTCATCAGCGAAACGTGATAGGGGTCAGGATAGTTGATATAAACGTGCTTGTTGGGCGTGGAGAGGATGAGAATGCCATCCCGCTTCATCACGCGGGCAATCTCCGCGAAGAACGGCTCCATCTGCTCGACCGGCACGTGCTCAACCACCTCGAAGCACACCACTGCATCAAAACAGCCGTCCTCAAACGGCAAACCCTGCTCGGCGGTGATGGGCGCGATGTGCACGCGCTGTATCCTTGCATCGGGGTAGGTCAACTCGCCATAGCGCAGGGGATGGACATCCACATCGGCGGCGACGACATGGTGTGCACTCTTCGCCAGAAACTTCGCGCCGTAGCCCACTCCACAGCCGAGGTCCAGTACCCGCATCGCTTGCACGCGCTCGCTGGCGAACAGGTAACGTTTGGCGCTGTGCACGTACAGCTCGTTCCACGCGAAGCCGGGCGCAACCCTGTTCTCGCCACCCCCATCCAGTCCGGGTACATCGTCCGGCACGGAGAAATCGGCGTTCAGGATGAACCCCTGTGCTCCGTTGGGGTGCGCCTGCACCGTCCACAGCGCCCTGGTCACCGCCTCCGCCAGTAGATTTTGCCAGGCGAGGGGCAGGTTGCGAAACGGCGTGGGGAGGTCCAGATGCAGGTTCCCCTCGGACACATCCAGCGCGATGAACTGCCATACCATGCGGCGGTTCAGCTTGCGGTGGAAAAGAAACACGTCTGCCGTATATAGAGATTGTCTGTCGCGCTCGAAGCGTATCCGCTGTACCACCGCACCCTCAACGCCCGCGCGCACAAAGTGTTCTACGTCCTGCTCTGTGTAGGGGATGAAAATATCCCACCGGGTTGCCGATGTTGTTGTGCTCATGTTGTTATCCTGCTCTGAGACTTCCCCTACGCCGTCACGGTCTATACAGTATTGCGGGTAGAGGAATGATCGCGGTAGATTTGTGCCAGCACCCGCCGCGCCCCAGCGATGCTGTACATCTCCTGTTTCAGCAATCGTTTAATCTCCAGGATAAGCGTCACGTCATCCGCCGAGTAACGCCGCTGTTTGCCCCCGGTGCGCTTGGGCTGGAGGAACTCGCTGAACTCCTTCTCCCAGTAGCGCAGGGTGTGTACTTCCACGCCAGTGAGTGCGCTGACCGCGCCAATCGACATTGACCCTCCGTTGTACAATGGCGACCGTCGCATCGTTCTCCTCCATGAGAATGATGTTGCCCCGCAATCCTGCGAGGTGCTTCCACGCAGATTATCGGCGATTCCGCAGGTAATCTATAGCGTGCTGTGAGGTTTTGACGAAACCCGCAGGGGCGTGATATACTGTGAGCGCAACACACTCGTGGCTACAGGAGGAGAAACAGCGTGCGCAAAGTCGGGATTTCGCTGTGCTTGTGGGTTCTGCTCGGCGCGTTATCCTTTGCACAAAACGGACAGCCCGCCTCACCGCAAACTTCACCTGCCCGGATAGATTCTGCCCCGCAAGCCGTCAACAACGGGGATTCTACGAGCCAGACCAACAACAACGCTAAAGCGATGTCCGCCGAAGCTCGCCCGCGACCGATGGCTCCTCTGGAAAGGTTCGGCTACAGTTATTTCAGACAGGCACGGGAGGCTATCGCTCTGCGCCGACTCTATTTCCAGATGCTATTGCAGGGCACACTGCAATCCAGCCAAGTTCCTTTAGCCTCTACCATCCAAACGCCTTTACAGACACAAACCGCCGGCGAGGAAGAGACCTCCCCGAACAAAACGGCACCCCAGCAAGGCGGAGCAGTAATCGCACCAGCTTCAGCGGGCGCGCAGCAACCAGCAACACCCCAGCAAGGCGGAACAGCAATCGCACCAGCTCCAGCGGGTTCGCAGCAACCGATGACAGCAACGCAGTTCGTTCCGCTTGCACCGTACTTTGTTGCTCCGTTCCAGCCAGCGACGACACCAAACACGCCGTTCGTTCTGCCTCCTGCCGACGCGATGAAAAACTTCGTCGGTCCCGACGCCATGCTGTGGATGAATGTGCTGATGCCTGCGCCTGAACGCTATCAGCTGGGACCGGGCGACCTGCTGACCCTGCGCTACTGGAGCGAAACGCTGGAGCCGCGCGAGGTGACCCTTCGTGTTGACCCGCAGGGCGCGCTGAACCTGCCTATGGGCGGCAGGATTATCGCCAGAGGGCAAACGCTGGCGCAGCTGGAGGAGACGGTGCGCAAATCGCTGTCGCGTGTTATCCGCGACGTTCAGGTGACACTGACCCTGCGCGAACTGCGCACCATGACCATCATTGTCGCCGGCGAGGCTTACGCTCCCGGCAGCTACCAGATGCCCGCCGTCGCCACGCTGTTCAACGCCCTGTATGCCTGCGGTGGTCCCAGTGATAACGGCTCCCTGCGCCGTATTCAGCTCAAGCGTGCAGATGGTTCGGTGCGCACTTTTGACTTTTACCGCTTTCTCCTGCAGGGCGATGGCTCTCAGGATGTGCCTCTACAGCCCGGCGATGTGATTTTCATCCCACCGGTAGAGGTGAGTGTCAGCGTCTCGGGCGAGGTTCACCGCCCCGCCATCTACGAGCTTCTGCCCGAAGAGCGATTGCGCGATGTGATTGGGTTTGCTGGAGGCGTTAAGCCCTCCGGCGTCGCCCAGAGGGTGTCTGTGGTTTCGGTTCGCCCCGGCGAGGTGCGCCAGCTGATTGATGCTAACCTGCTGGATGCCAGCGACGCCAACAACCCCCCACTGTACGATGGCGACAGGGTGGAGGTGTACAGCATTCGTCCCGTTTTCGCGAACATCGTCACCATTGAGGGGGCGGTGGACCAGCCGGGCAGTTATGCGCTGATGGAGGGCATGACTGTTGCCGACCTGGTGGAGAGAGCGCGCGGCTTGCTGGAAGACGCCTATATCGACCGCGCCGACCTGTTCCGCACCAATCCCGACGACACTCAGACGTTGATTCCCGTGCAGCTTGCTAAGGCTCTTCAGCGCGACCCGCAGGCGAATATCCCCCTGCAAAGGCGCGACCGGCTTGTCGTGTACGCGATCAAAGACGTGGAGTGGATGGGCGACCGGCGCGTGCAGGTCAGGGGCGCTGTGCAAAAACAGGGCGTTTACTACCGCGCGGACAACATGCGGGTACAGGATTTACTCCTGCAGGCGGGTGGCGTTCTGCCCAATGCTTACGTGGAGCGCGCCTTCCTCCAGCGGCGCAACCCCGACGGCAGTTACGGTCCCTTGCTGGCAATTGACCTGCGCAAGGCGATGCTGAACGACCCCGAACATAACGTCATGCTGCAGGACCGCGACATGCTGATGGTCTACACGCGCGAACAGGCACAGTTCACGCCCGAAAACGTGGTCACCATCGACGGCGCGGTGCAGTCGCCGGGCACATATCCGCGTGCCGAGAACATGCGCCTTGCCGACCTTATCCGGCTGGCTGGTGGTCCCCTGCCTGAAGCCGCCGAGCGGGTGGAGATTGCCAAATCGCGAAAACCGATAGGCACTCCCCCGATAGAGGTACGCCTCAACGAAGCGCTGCAGGGGATAGAAGCCAGCAATCCTCTGCTGGAAGACGGTGACGTGGTCACGGTACGCGCACGCGGCGACTTCCGCCTCAAGCCGCTGACTGTTTACCTGCGCGGGGCGGTGAAGGAACCCGGTCCGTACACCCTTCAGGCTCCTGTCGAGCGGTTGAGCGACATCGTGAAGCGTGCAGGTGGGCTTCTGGAAACCGCCTATCCCAGAGCGGCGCGCCTGATGCGTCGTCCCGACCAGGTGATCAGCGACCTGCAAAAGACGCTGACGGGGCGCATCCTGCAGGTGCTCAGAATAGTCAACGAAGAGGAGTACCGGCGTGCGCTGGCGCGGTCGGACGTGGAGCGGGTGCGCTTCGCGGCAGGGCTGGCACAGCCTCCCATCCCGACCAGTCCATCTGCGTTGCTGAATCAACCGGCATCCCCAGAATCGTCCGCTTCCTTAGAGAAAGTTGCTCAGGCGGCTACGCTGTTTACTCGCGACCTGGTTTCGCAGGCACGCCCCCTGAAAGAGGAGGACCTCCTGCCGGCTGGCAACGTGCGCATTGACTTGGCGAACGCCCTGCAAAAACCGGGCAGTGAGGCGGACATCGAGGTGCGCGACGGCGACATCATCTACGTGCCCGAGAAGCCGACGACGGTAGCAGTGACTGGCGCGGTGGTTGTTCCCTCTGCGGTGCTATACTCGCCGGGCAAGCGCGTATCCTACTACATCGAGCAGTCCGGCGGCTACACCAGCGACGCCGCGCGCGACAGGGTGCTGGTCATTCGGGCAACGGGTGAGGTACTGCCGGCGGGCAAGGTGCGCAACGTAGAGATTGGCGACATCATCTTTGTGCCGACGAAGGTGATGGCGGAGCGGTTGCGCGACCGTCAGGCGGAGTTTGACGCAGCGATACGCTCCATCACCACCGGGGCGATAGTCTATCAGTTGATTCAGGCGCTGGTGAAGTAAAACCTTCAGAAAGGGAAAAGCCCTCTGACCAACCGGTCAGAGGGCTTCATTAGCTCCTGGCGACGTCCTACTCTCCCAGCGGGTTGCCCCGCCAGTACCATCGGCGCTGGAGGGCTTAACGGCCGTGTTCGGGATGGGAACGGGTGTTTCCCCTCCGCCATGGTCACCAGGAAACATCTGGTGTGAGCCACTTGAGAGCTGCACAGGGGTTGGCAACGGGCAAAGCGTGAATATGGTCAAGCCCTCGGACTATTAGTACCGCTAGGCTGAACACGTTACCGTGCTTACACCTGCGGCCTATCCACCCGGTTGTCTTCCGGGGTCCTTACCGGGTTAACCCCGTGGGAGGTCTCATCTTGGGGTGTGCTTCGCACTTAGATGCTTTCAGCGCTTATCACGACCCGACATAGCTACCCAGCGTCTGCCCCTGGCGGGACAACTGGTACACCAGAGGTCGGTCCGTCCCGGTCCTCTCGTACTAGGGACAGCTCCCCTCAGACCTCCTGCGCCCACCGCGGATAGGGACCGAACTGTCTCACGACGTTCTGAACCCAGCTCGCGTACCGCTTTAATAGGCGAACAGCCTAACCCTTGGGACCTGCTCCAGCCCCAGGATGCGACGAGCCGACATCGAGGTGCCAAACCTTGCCGTCGCTGTGAGCGCTTGGGCAAGATCAGCCTGTTATCCCCGGGGTAGCTTTTATCCGGTGAACCCTGGCGCGTCCACACGCCACCAGAGGGTCATTAGGCCCGGCTTTCGCCCCTGCTCGACCAGTCGGTCTCACAGTCAGCCTCCCTTATGCCCTTACACTCGACGCGTGATTTCCGACCACGCTGAGGGAAGCTTTGGGCGCCTCCGTTACCTTTTAGGAGGCGACCGCCCCAGTCAAACTACCCGCCTGATACTGTCTCCTCGCCGGATAACGGCTCGGGTTAGCGTCCCAGAATAGTCAGGGTGGTGTTCCATTGGCGCCTTGCGGCTCCCACCTACGCTCTACAGACTACTCCAGAACGCAATACCAGGGTGTAGTAAAGCTCCACGGGGTCTTTCCGTCCTGCGGTGGGTAACCGGCATCTTCACCGGTGCTACAATTTCACCGAGCCTCCCGTTGAGACAGCGCCCAGATCGTTACACCATTCGTGCGGGTCGGAACTTCACCATATCCTCTGTTTCCAGAGGTGGTAGACTATCCCTTTTCCTCGCCGAGTACCCTTAGGAGGTCTTGTTTCTGATGCTTGCGCACGCCCGAACGGTTCATCTCGTAAGCTATCTCAATAATCTGTTTGAGATGTTCGCGATTCAGATGAAGGTTGGCATGCACCTTCCGACAGATGTCGGCAAAGCGTTCGAAGTCTTCCTTTTTCGCGCCCTGAAGCGGATACCGCTCAAAATGCGGGATGATTTTCCGCACCAGGTCTCGGACGGACCGCACCTCGTATTTGTAGGTACGGTCGCTTCGGCTGTAGCGGATACCGCCACATCCGAAATAGGCTTCGACGCTTTGCAGAAGGCGCAGGTCTTTCTGGTTCAGTGACAGGCTGAAGGATGGGCGCGTTTCGATGCCCACTTTCAGCTTTTTACGAAGGGCGAATCCCACATAGAAGCAGGCTTCGCCTTCGCAAAGTCCTGTCACGTACCAGCCGTTCAGCGCGTGCGTTGTTTCCTGCATCACAAGCCTCCATAGGCCCCACTTCCTTGCTGGCGCAAGGGGCGAGGAACCGGCATTTTGCGCACCGTTTTCCGGCGCGCCTCCCCTTTCGGGTCAGTCGTTACGGGGTTCCCTGTTCGGGAACTTCCCTCGGGATTACCCTTCCTGTCTGGAGAGGGCTTCCCCGATATGAGCCGGTTTTTCACTGCACTTTTCAGCGCAGTGGGGCAAGTCCAGGCTTACCCGACTAGGAATTTCGCTACCTTAGGACCGTTATAGTTACGGCCGCCATTCACCCGGGCTTCAGTTTGGGGCTTTGGCTTGCGCCGAACCCCTCCCCTTAACCTACGGGCATTGGGCAGGTGTCACCCCCTATACGTCGCCTTTCGGCTTCGCAGAGAGCTGTGTTTTTGGTAAACAGTCGCCTGGGCCATTTCACTGCGGCCACCTTGCGGTGGCGCCCCTTCTCCCGAAGTTACGGGGCCATTTTGCCTAGTTCCTTAACGGGAGTTCTCTCGCGCGCCTGAGTATCCTCTACTCGCCTACCTGTGTCGGTTTGCGGTACGGGCAGGACAGGCACTCCTTAGAGGTTTTTCTCGTCCGGAGTCTGCCCCACTTCGCCTTGGCCGTAGCCGCGGCTCGTCCTTAGCCAGCGGCTGACGTGCGGCGGATTTGCCTACCGCACACCGCCAACTAAGGAACGCGGACAACCAACCCCGCGCTTGGAGCTTTCCCCGGCGTCACCCCATCGTACAAACGCGCCTGCCTGGTCACGGAATATCAACCGTGTGTCCATCGCCTACGGCAATTGCCCTCGGCTTAGGCCCGACTGACCTCAAGAGGACGAGCCTTCCTTGAGAACCCTTAGGCTTTCGGCGGATGGGATTCTCACCCATCTTCTCGCTACTCATGCTGGCATTCGCACTTCTGCACGCTCCACCAGTGCTTACGCTCTGGCTTCACCGCATGCAGAACGCTCCCCTACCGCTCTCCCATTCGGGAGAACCCGTCGCTTCGGTAGCGAGCTTGAGCCCCCTTACATTATCGGCGCAGAGCCACGTCGACCAGTAAGCTGTTACGCACTTTTTAAAGGATGGCTGCTTCTAAGCCAACCTCCTGGTTGTCTATGTGGCTCCACATCCTTTCACACTTAGCTCGCATTTAGGGACCTTAGCGGACGGTCTGGGCTGTTTCCCTCTCGACTACGAAGCTTATCCCCCGCAGTCTCACTGCTGCGCTTCATCTGCCGCCATTCGGAGTTTGGTTGGGTTTGGTAACCTGGTGAGGCCCCTAGCCCATCCAGTGCTCTACCTGCGGCAGAAAACACGCAACGCTGCACCTAAATGCATTTCGGGGAGAACCAGCTATCTCCGCGCTCGATTGGCATTTCACCACACTACCCACAGCTCATCCGAGCCGTCTTCAACCGACACCGGTTCGGGCCTCCACGAGGTCTTACCCCCGCTTCACCCTGGCCATGGGTAGATCGCGCGGTTTCGGGTCTACCGCACGCGACTAAACGCCCTATTCGGACTCGGTTTCCCTGCGGCTCCGGCACTGAGTGCCTTAACCTTGCCGCGTACGGTAACTCGCCAGCTCATTCTGCAAAAGGCACGCCGTCACCCTTTGGAGAGGGCTCCGACTGCTTGTAGGCACACGGTTTCAGGTTCTATTTCACTCCCCTCCCGGGGTGCTTTTCACCTTTCCCTCACGGTACTAGTGCGCTATCGGTGGCAAAGGGTATTTAGCCTTACGCCGTGGTCGGCGCAGATTCGCACAGAGTTCCTCGTGCTCCGTGCTACTTGGGATCCCTGCCGGGAGATCGCTCCGTTTTCGCGTACGGGGCTGTCACCCTCTATGGCGTGCCGTTCCAGGCACTTCTGCTAACGGGCGATTTTGTAACTCCCTGCGGGACGGTGCCATCCCGCTGGCAGGTCCCACTACCCCGATAGGGCAACGCTGCCCGCTTTGACACCCTATCGGTTTGGGCTGTTCCCCGTTCGCTCGCCGCTACTAGGGGAATCGCATCTGCTTTCTTTTCCTCCGGGTACTAAGATGTTTCAGTTCCCCGGGTGCCCTCCACACCGCCTATGGATTCAGCGGTGGGTGACCGTCTATTACGACGGCCGGGTTACCCCATTCGGAGACCCTCGGATCAAAGCCTGTTTGCGGCTCCCCGAGGCGTTTCGCCGCTTACCGCGTCCTTCATCGGCCCTTTGCCCCAAGGCATCCACCGTGCGCCCTTTGTAGCTTGACCGGCATACTCAGACGCTTTGCCCGGTTCTGATGCCTAACCCCTATGCAACTTTCAAGGTGCTCACATCTTGGGCGGGTTCACGCTGTCCCCCGCCTGCAGGTATCCATTATACCACAGTTGTGGTCATCTGTCAAACCTGCGGTGTGGTTGTGTGCGTTCCTTTGATGGTTGGCGAATGCAACCAAAAAGAAAGCAACAGCCAAAACACACAACAACCACAAACCTCCACCCATCATCGCAAATCCCTACCACCACTGAACACCACACACCGCCAAA
>JABUFA010000084.1 GCA_013314755.1 Chthonomonadia bacterium | reverse complement strand
GTGGTCGCAAGTGGTTGGTTCGCACTCCGGCGATGGTTGCTGGGGTGACGGATCACGTGTGGACTGTTGGGGAACTGCTGACGACGGTGCCATTGAGATGCTAACTGCTCTTAAGGGGGAGACTACCTTGTGACTTTTTGCTCAAAAAATCGCCGGGCAGGGAAGCGCATTCCATGCCCGGCTGACGGTTCATGCCTGCGCAGGCAGGGTCACAGGGCGTTCGCGCAGGGTAGTTGCCCAGCGGAGCAGGTCCACGTTATCGGCTAAGGAGCGACTGCGGGTATCCATAATCTGCTTTACCTGCTCATCAGGCAGGCATTCCACCATGATGGACAGCCCATCGCAGTCGCTCACATGGGGCAGGATGCCGCGGATAAGACGTACCGCCTCCTGAACCTCCCCTTCCTCCAGAGCCTGCTTTTGCGCGAGGGCGGAGAGACGTGCGGCCGAGGAGATTACCCGGTCGTGGTCGCTCAGCAATTTCTGCACGTAATCGTCGCCGAAGATGGGGACCAGCGCAGGATAGACCGCCTCCTCCTCGTAGCGGAAATGGGGACCCGTCAACGCGGCAATGGACCGCACCAGTTCGCTCGCCCGGCTGGTGTTACGCTGTTCAAACGCCTGCAGGAGCTGCAGCAACAGATCGCGCACCTGCCTGTGCTCGGCGCGGAACTGCTCGGCAAATTGCTGGTGAGACATGCGACACCTCCCGAAAGATGATTTATATGATGAGATAACTCGATTATAGCACATTATTTTGAGGATTTCAAGATGTTTATATCTTTTAGTTGAAGTGGTACTGTTCTGAAGCCGCCTGGCTTGACAAGCTCAGGCGAAAAGGGTCAAAATAGCCTCAGAGACACAGGCACAAGGGGGCACAATGCGCATCTACACCAGAACAGGCGACAACGGCACAACAGGTTTGCTGGGCGGGCAACGACTGAGCAAAGACGCCCCGCGTGTGGAAGCATACGGCAGTGTAGACGAGCTAAACGCACACATTGGGCTGGCGCTGACACACCTTCACAGTCATGCCAGACTTCGCGAGATGCTACAGCACGTGCAGAATACTCTCTTCGTCATTGGCTCCGAGCTCGCCACACCTGCTGGTCATAAACCGCCGGTGGAGCCGGTGGGGGACTCGCAGGTGCAGGAGCTGGAAAGGTGGATCGACGAGTTGGAAGAGACTCTGCCCCGTCTGCGCCATTTTATCCTGCCCGGAGGCAGCCCTGCCGCCGCCGTCCTGCATGTGGCGCGAACCGTATGCCGGCGCACCGAGAGGCGAGTGGTTGGACTGTTTCATACCGAGCCGGGCAACACGCACATCATCACCTACCTGAATCGCCTCAGTGACCTGCTGTTCGTGATGGCGCGGGCAGTGAACGCCGCCGAGGGCGTCGAAGACGTTATCTGGGACGGATAGGGCGATGGATGTTGCGATTATTGGTGCCAGTGGAGATTGTGGCAAGCAGATAGCGGTGCAGCTGGTGGCGGAGCGCGTGCTCTCCCCCACCGAGCGACTGCAGCTGGTGGGCAGGCGCGGGGGCAACAGCGAGCGGGTGCTGTTCGGTTTGCGCAGTGACCTTTCGGATGCCTATGCGGAGACCGCGCCCGAGCTGGACGTCGCCCTCTATCCAGAAGAGGTGGTGGCGGATATCATCGTCATGGCTGCCGGGCAGGCAGTGCCCACCGATTCGGCGAATGCCCTCTCGCGTGAGACGCTGGCTCTGCGCAACCTGCCGGTGTTTCACACCTACGCCCGTGCGATTGAGAAGTACGGTCACGGCAACGAGGTGGTCATCATTGTCACCAACCCGGTGGAGCTGGGCGTGGAAATCTTCAGCAAGTACCTGGGCAGGCATCGGGTGATTGGCATCGGCGCGTATTCCGACTCTCTGCGCTTTCGCCGCGAGATAGCTGCTGACGTGGGCGTGAGGCGCCAGCTGGTACACGCCTTCGTGGTGGGCGAACATGGCGAGCAGATGGTGCCGCTGTGGAGCACCCTGCGAATCTACGGCATGGACACCGAGGAGATGCTTGCCATCAGCCAGCGGTTGCGCGGTAACCGCAGTGTGGCGCAGTTTCCAGAAGATGTGCAAAACGCTAAACTGCAGGTGATTGCCTACCTCCAGCAGGGGCTGATACGCGAGGCGTTCGAGCATGTAGACCGTCTGTCTCCCGACCTGCGGGTGGTGTTAAAGCCCTATCTCACGCACCTGTCGGGCGCGAAAACGGCAGTGGCTACCGCCAACGTGACGGTGGACCTGGTGCGCACGCTGATGGACGGGCGCGAAATTGTGGTGGCGGGGCAGGTGCGCCTGGATGGCGAGTTTTACGGCATCCACACCTCCATCGGTGCGCCCATTGTAGTCGGAAATAACGGCTGGTCGCAGGTGGTTCCTGTGCAGCTCTGGGAGGACGAAGCGCGTTTGCTGATGCAATCCGCCGCGCAGGTTCAGCGCAAACTCAGGGAGTGGAACAAACATGGGGGATGAACGCTGGGTGTTCGTGATTAAAGTTCAGGATAAACCGGGCGCGTTGACGGCGATTGCCTCGGTCTTTTCGAGCAGAGGGGTATCCGTGGATACCACGCTGGGAAGCAGTGCGAACACCTCTGCCGAGCTGGGAAGCACCATCGTGCTCAGCTTCCGCGCCACCGAGCGCAAGAAAGAGACCCTGTTTCGCACGCTCCAGCGTCTGCATCAGGTGCTTCAGGTTCAGGCGTATCCCTACAGTGCGCGGGAACTGCGTGCTATCGCTATCGCCCGGGTCACTCCTGAAGAGAAGTTCGAACTCTCCGCAAAACAGGTGCAGGCGGAAATCATCTCCGAGCGCGGTGACAGCAAAACGGTTCTGCTGACCGGCTCCACGCAGGCGGTGGATAAGGTAGTGCAATCCCTGCGCGAACGCGGAAGCCTGCTGGACGTGGTGACCACAGTGATGGCGGTGTAACGATGCCACGCAAACCGATACTCAGCCCGACGCGCATTCGCACCTATCTGCTGTGCGAGGTGAAGTACTACCATACCTACCTGAACCCGCTGGGCAAACGCTACATCCGGGCGCGGCGGGAGTACTCCTTCGGCAGCACCATGCATGCCGTCCTCCAGCACCTGCACTCGGCTGGCGGAGTGGAACAGGTTCCCGTGGAGCAGCTCCAGCAGGTGATGCAACAGCAGTGGGTGCAGGCGGGATACGAAACGCCCGAACAGGTTGCCGAGTTTCAGCAGATGGGCGCACTTCTACTCCAGCAGTATCACCAGCAACAGCAGCAGGCTCTCCAGCAGGTTCCCCCCGAAAGGCGTCCCCGTCTGCTCATGCAGGAGCGTCTCCTGCGGATGGACATGGGGCTGTTTGCGCTGGTTGGGCGCGTGGACCGTGTGGACGAGCACCCCGATGGCACACTGGAGATTATTGATTACAAGAGCCTCCGCACGCAGGTCACGCCCGAGGAGGTGCACGATGACCTTGCCATGTGCTGTTACCAGCTTCTGCTGAAACACTACTATCCCGACCGACGGGTCATCGCTACCATTGTGGCATTGCAGACGGGTGACTTTGCGAGCGCCAGCCTGAGCGATGAGGAGCTGCGCGAGTTTGGAGAGGACATCCGCCTGCTGGGCGAGGAGATTATCGCGCGCGATTTTGAGTACATTCAGCCTCTGCGTATCCCCCACTGCGACGAATGCGACTTTCTGCCCCTGTGCGAGCGTATCTGGCAGCAACAGGAGA
>JABUFA010000036.1 GCA_013314755.1 Chthonomonadia bacterium | reverse complement strand
ATATGATGTTCCCTACTTTCCGGTCAGACGACTAGTAGTGCATTTTAACGAGGAAAAGAGGGTGGATTTCATAGTGGTGGGGAGCACTTAATACACAACGGGCAAGCGGGCAATCAATCGCAGGGAAGGGGCTGGGGGGTTAGGTAGACAACGGCTCGGCAGGAGCCTTGCCCTCCAAAGGCTGTTGTAGGGGCGACCTCCTGTGGTTGCCCCTCTGAGAAGCAGAACAGCCCCACCTGACCTGCCCGCAGGCGGGGAGGAATCTGAACGCCCCTTCCCTCGCAGGGAAGGGGCTTGGGGTTAGGTGGTCTTATCCCTGCTGTGTCTTTTCGCCGGGCGCCTGTACGATGACCGGACCCATTCCCTGGTACTGCTTGTGTGTGCCGTCGCAGAAGGGGAACTTGCCCGATTTAAAACAGCGACACAGCGCCACGCGCTCGCCTGGCTCGAGCTCCACCACCGTGCGCGGGCGTCCCTCGATCTCCTCCGTAGAGTGTTTTGCCATCGTCCTCTCCTTTGCCAGCGATGTTTGTACGTTTCTTACGTTGCAGGTGATATTATCTCCTGCTAACGGTTGCGATGGGGGGCTTCAATATGATATACTTAACACGGATGGAGAGTATGAGGAGCAGGTAGGGCGGCACAAGGGGGGTAGCAATAATCTCGAAAGAGAGTGGGCAGGCTCGCCCACTCTTTTTCTTACCATGCAAACAGACCTTTTAGATAGAGGGCGACGATGAACGGCGAAATCATGGAAACATTACGTGCGCTGGAGCGAGAGAGGGACATCCCACTGTCGGTGCTGTGGGAGGCGCTGGAAACCGCGTTGACCAACGCCTACAAGAAGCACTGTGGGGCAGTGGGGGATGTACGCCTTCGTCTCGATTCGAGTAAATCAGGGGTTCGGCTGTTTTGCGAGCGTACAGTTGTGGAAACGGTGGAGAATCCCCACACGCAGATCAGCCTGGAGGAGGCTCGGAGGTACAAGCCAGACGCCGAGCTGGGCGACACTGTGTCGGTGCCGGTAGAGGTGGAGGACTTCGGGCGCATCGCGGCGCAGACCGCCAAGCAGGTGATTGTTCAGCGATTGCGCGAAGCCGAACGCGAGCAGATATATCAGGAGTTCCACGAGCGTGTGGGAGAGATACTGTCGGGCTTCGTCCAGCGCAGGGAAGGACCCAACGTGATTATCGACCTCGACAGGGTCGAAGCCATTCTGCCGCCCGAAGAACAGGTTCCCAACGAGCCTTACCGACCGCATGACCGCCTGCGGGTGTACCTTCTGCGTGTCGAGAAGACCACGAAGGCGCCGCGCATCATCGTGTCGCGCAGTCATCCCAGCCTGATCCGTCGGCTGTTTGAACTGGAAGTACCCGAGATACGCGAGGGAAGCGTGGTCATCAAAGCGGTGGCACGCGAGCCGGGAGCGCGTTCCAAGATTGCCGTGTGGGCGAAGGAGCCCAACATTGACCCGGTGGGCAGCTGCGTGGGACTGCGTGGAACGCGCGTGCAGGCGGTGGTGAACGAACTGTACGACGAGAAAATCGACATCATCCGCTGGTATCCCGACCCGGCGCAGTTCATCGCAGAGGCACTGAGCCCGGCGAAGGTGTCGGAAGTGCGGCTGAACGAGGCAGAGAAGAGCGCACTGGTCATCGTGCCGGACGACCAGCTGTCGCTGGCTATCGGCAAGGCGGGACAGAACGTGCGTCTGGCAGCACGCCTGACCGGCTGGAAGATAGACATTCGCAGCAGCTCGCAGGTATCTCAGTCTGGCAAAGAGGAAAAGGAACGGGCGTCCTGAAAGAAGAGTAGTGGAGTTATCATGCCTGCCCGCAAACATATACCGATACGAACCTGTGTGGCGTGCCGAACCCCTGCACCCAAAAGGGGGCTGATGCGTGTGGTGCGCACCCCAGAGGGCATGGTGGAGCTGGACCCGACTGGTAAGAAGCCGGGGCGGGGGGCATATCTGTGCCGGAGTCTCGCCTGTGTGCAGAAGGCGCTGAAGGAGAAAAGGCTGGAAAGGTCGCTCAGGGTTTCTCTGTCAGCGGAGGCGGCTCAGATGTTACTGCAAATGGCTGAACAGGCAGAGAAAGAGGAGGTGACTCGCTCGTGAACCGGATTCGCGTGAGTGATTTAGCAAAAGACCTGCAGATGAGTGTTGCCGAGCTGCTCAGCACGCTCGCCGACCTGGGTGTGGAGGTGGAGGGCGCAAACAGCCTGATAGACATCTCCACGGCGCAGGCGGTGCGTGAGGTGCTGGACAAAGGACACCCCGTGGTGGAACTGCCTCCGTCCATGACGGTGCGCGAGCTGGCGCAGGCACTTGGGGTGCAACCCACGCAGGTTCAACAGAAGCTGATGGCAGTGGGTATCCTGGCGGGGGTGAACCAGCAGCTCTCTGCAGACCAGATTGAGCGAGTCGCCTATGACCTGGGCTACAGCGTTCGCTGGGTTGAGGCGAAGGAGCCCGAAGTGCCCGAAAGCGCGCGCCCTCGCACAGCGTCTACGGGCGGACCGCAGCCGCGTCCCCCGGTGGTGACGATTCTGGGACACGTGGACCACGGTAAAACCACCCTGTTGGACGCGATACGGCGCACCAACGTGGCGGAAGGTGAATATGGCGGCATCACCCAGCACATCGGCGCGTATCAGGTCGAGGTGGAACACGCTGGCGAGAAGGCGCGCATCACGTTCCTAGACACCCCAGGGCACGAGGCGTTCACCGCCATGCGAGCGCGAGGCGCACAGGTCACCGATATTGCAGTGCTGGTGGTGGCGGCAGATGACGGCGTGATGCCCCAGACGGTTGAGGCGTTGAACCACGCCAAAGCAGCCAATGTGCCCATTATCGTCGCCATCAACAAGATAGATAAACCTGAAGCCAATCCCGACCGGGTGAAACAGCAGCTGGCTGAGCTGGGCTTGATGCCAGAGGAGTGGGGCGGCGATACCATCTTCGTGCCCGTTTCGGCAAAACAGCGCATCGGGCTGGGCGACCTTCTGGAAGCCATTCTGTTGGTTGCCGAGGTGCAGGAGCTGAAAGCCGACCCCAACGCGCCCGCCGAGGGCGTGGTTATCGAATCGAAGCTGGACAGAGGCAGAGGTCCCGTTGCCACCATCATCGTTCAGCAGGGCACGTTCAAGCAGGGCGACGCCGTAGTGGCTGGCGAGGCTTACGGGCGCATCAAGGCGCTGATGGATGACCGCGGCAATCGCGTGCCCAAAGCCACACCCGCCATGCCGGTGGAGGTTATCGGTTTGTCGGCGGTGCCGGAGGCAGGCGAGAAGATGGAAGTGGTGAAGGACGAACGCACCGCCAAGCAGATAGCCATGGAGCGCGAACAGCGTCGTCGCCAGGAGAAGCTGGCGAGCCAGCGTGCTCGTGTGACGATGAAAGACCTCAGTAGGTTGATTCAGGAAGGCGAGATTAAAGAACTGCTGGTGGTGCTGAAGGCGGACGTACACGGCTCGGTGGAGGCGGTGCGCAATTCGCTGGAGCGTCTGGAACATCCCGAGGTGCGCCTGCGGGTGCTGCACGCAGCGGTGGGCAACATTACCGAATCGGACATCATGCTCGCCTCGGCGTCCAACGCGCTGGTGATAGGCTTCAACGTGCGTGTGGAACCAGAGGCACAGCGTGCCGCCGAACAGGAGCACGTGGAAGTGCGCACCTACCGCATCATCTACGAGCTGGTGGAAGACATCAAAGCGGCGATGCTGGGTATGTTACAGCCCGTGCTGGAGGAGTTCACGCTGGGCAAAGCGGAGGTACGCGCCGTGTTCAACCTGCCTCGCGGTACCGTGGCGGGGTGTTACGTCACCGAGGGCAAAATCGTGCGAAACGCCGAGGCGCGCGTATGGCGCAAGAAGGACCTCCTGCACACCGGCAAAATCGTCTCTCTGCGCCACCTGAAAGAGGACGTTCGCGAAATCGCCCAGGGCTACGAATGCGGTATCATGGTGGACGGCTTCACGGGCTTCCAGGAAGGCGACATCATTGAGTGCTTTGAGAAGCGGGAAGTGTCTCGCGCCGGTCACGCCATCACCCAGCGCAGTGCCACGGCAGCATCATAACGTTCAGCGCGGAACATCAGGTCGTTTGGGGGCAGATATGGTCGTCGGCGTGCTTACGGTGGAGTTGCACATCTACGAGGCAACCTCTCTGAAAGAAAAACGCCACGTCGTGCGCAGTACGCTGGACATCCTGCGCAACAAGTTCAATCTCTCGGCTGCCGAAGTAGACCATCTGGACGAATGGAATCAAGCGACGCTTGGCTTTTCCTGCGTGGGAAACGACAAACAGCATGTGAACGGCATCCTTAATAAAGCGTTGGACGCCCTGTACGCAGACCCGCGTATCGAGGTGGTCGACGTAACAATGGAGTTCTGGTAGAGATGAGCGGTAACAGAGTATCTAAGATAGAAAGCCTGCTGGTCAGTGAAATCAGCGATATTGTACGCAATGAGCTGAAAGACCCGCGCCTCGAGGGAGTGACCATCACGCAGGCGAGGGTATCGCGCGACCTGAGCCATGCAAAGGTTTACGTCAGCGCACTGGGCGGCACCGAGGCACGCGATAAGGCGCTGGAGGTGCTGCGCAATCTTGCCGGGCGCATTCGTGGCGAGTTCGGACGTCGTGCGCACCTGCGGGTTGTGCCCGAAATCCAGTTCGAGCCGGACGAGGGCATTGAGGCAGGAATGCGTGTGCATGAGCTGCTGCGTCAGCTGGAACAGGGATGATACGCCGTCAGCTACAACAGGTCGCTCAGTTACTGCGGGAGGCGCGGAGCGTGGTGCTTGCCTCCCACCTTAATCCCGACGGCGATACGCTGGGCTGTGTGCTGGCGCTAAGGCTGGCTCTGGAGGAGATGGGCAAGCGCATGGTGGTCCTGAGCAGTGATGGCGTGCCGGAGATATACCGGTTCCTGCCCGGCTCGGAAAAGGTGTTGACCTGCACCGAAGAGCGCGGTTTTGACGTGGCGGTGGTTTGCGATACGGGCATGCCAGAGCGCATCGGCAAGGCGAAGGATGCGGTGTTCTCGGCGCGGGTAGTGGTGGATATTGACCATCACGTGACCGAAGGCGCATTCGGGGACATCCGTATTCAACAGCCCAAAGCCGCAGCGACGGCGGAGGTGGTCTATCGTCTGCTGAAGGTCATGGACGTGCCCATCACCCCTGCGATTGCCACCTGCCTGCTCACCGGTATCATCACCGACACCGGGTTGTATCGCTATATGAACGTATCGCCGTCCACCTTTCGTCTCAGCGCGGTGTTGATGGAGGCTGGGGCGTCGCCCTCGCGAATCGCCGAAGAGGTTTTCGAAAGCCGCTCCTTCTCCAGCCTGAAACTGCTGGGGCGTGCGCTGGAGCACATCCAGCGAGAGGAGGACGGGCGGCTGGTCTGGTCTTACCTCAGCCACGAGGATTTCACCGAGCTGGGCGCCACCGATGAGGACACCGAAGGCATCATCACGCAGTTGCGGGCGGTGCGCGGCAGCGTGGTGCTTGCGCTGTTGCGCGAGGTGAAGCCGGGGCGGGTGCGTGTGAGCGTGCGCAGCCGTGATGAGCGCATCGATGTGGCGCAGCTGGCGGAAAAGTTCGGCGGGGGCGGACACCGGCTGGCGGCGGGCTTCTGGGTGGAAGGAAGTATCACCGAGGCGATACAGAAGGTGATTCAGGCGTTACGAGAATGGATGCACTGGTCAACCTCTACAAGCCAGCGGGCATAACCTCGCGGCAGGCAGTGGACGCGGTGCGTCGCGCGCTGAACGTGAAGCGGGCGGGGCATACCGGCACGCTCGACCCGGGCGCGGAGGGCGTCCTGCTCATCTGCCTGGGCAAAGCCACCCGCTTGAACGAGTTCCTGCAGTGGCTTCCTAAAACCTACCGCGCGACGATGGTGCTGGGCGTGCAAACCAACACCCAGGACGCCGAAGGCACAGTGACCGCTACCACTGATGCCAGCCACGTGACTCAGCAGATGCTGGAGGAGGTACTGCCTCGCTTCACGGGCGAAATTGAGCAGATTCCTCCCATGCACTCTGCCCTGCACCACGAGGGCAAAAGGCTGTATGACCTTGCCCGGCAGGGACAGGTGGTCGCGAGACAGCCTCGCAAGGTGACCGTCCATCGTCTGTACCTGCAGGGGTTTTCGCCGGGCGAGCATCCCGAGGCAGATATCGAAGTAGAATGCTCTACCGGAACCTATATCCGCACGCTCTGCGCCGACATCGGCGATGCGCTGGGCGTGGGGGGATATATGAAACACCTCGTGCGCACCGCTATCGGTCCCTTCCGCTCTGAGACGGCAGTCACCCTTCAGCAGTTGCAGGAAGGCGACGCCACCGAGCATCTTATCCCGATGTCGAAGGCGGTGGAAAACCTCCTGCCGGTGTGGACGCCGTATCCCAGGGTGCTTCGCCTGTTCCGTCTGGGCAGGTTCGTCAAGCCCAAGCCGTTTCCCCCTGTGCCCCTGCGCAACAACATGCCTTACATCGCCGTGCTGGACGCGCAGGGCGAGCTGTTCGCCATTGCGGTGGTGCGCCGGGACGAGGTGTGGCCCTACAAGGTGTTTGGTGAGCGTATCCTGTATCGCCCACGTGAGGTCGAGGAGGACCTGGGGTGAACGGTGTCGGAATACGCTCGCTGAGTCTGCGTGCCAGTGTGGTAACCATCGGCTCGTTTGATGGCGTGCACCGGGGGCATCAGGCGATTATACGGACGGCTCTCCAGCGTGCGCAGACGATGGGCGTTCCCGCCGTTGCCGTCACCTTTGACCGTCACCCCCAGGAAGCCATCCAGCCCCAGAACGCGCCGCCCTATCTGAGCACACTTACCAGCCGTCTGCGCCTGCTGGTGGAGACCGGATTGCGCGACGTGCTGGTCCTGCGCTTCGACCGCGAGCTTGCCTCCATGCATCCCGAAGCCTTTATTCAATCGGTGCTGAAGGGACGCCTCAACGCCCGTCATATCGTGGTGGGCAGGGATTTTCGCTTCGGGCATCAGCGGCTGGGCAGTGTGCAATATCTGCTGGAAGCGCAGTCGCGCTTTGGCTTCACCGTAGAGGCAGTGCCCGATGTGCTGTATCGCGGTGAGCGCATCAGCAGTAGTCGCATCCGACAGGCACTGCTGGACGGCGAGGTGCAGGAGGCGTCCGCCATGCTTGGCAGAGCGTATATCTTAGAGGGAGTGGTCGTGCGCGGTCAGCAGCTGGGCAGGACGCTGGGCTATCCGACGGTCAACCTCAGCCTGCGCGCCGCCCAGCTCGTGCCGAAGGATGGCATCTATGCGGGCAGGCTGTTGCATCCGCGCACCGGTCGGTTCTACACGGCGGCAATCAGCATCGGCGTCCGCCCGACGGTAGATGGGAAAACGCGCACGATTGAGGCGTATCTGATAGACTTCTCCGGCGACCTGTATGACGAGGAGGTGCATCTTGCCTTCTTCCATCGCCTGCGGGACGAGCGCAGGTTCGAGTCGCTGTCTGCCCTGAAAGCGCAGATGGACAGAGACGTGGAGCAGGTCGTGGCACTGATGAACACGGTGGGGTGAGTGAAGATGAGATTCCGGGTCGCATCGCTGATAGCCATTTACCTTCTGTTCCTCGCGGGAGCGTGGGCGCAGGCTCCAAAGGCTCCGGCTACGCCCCCTTCGCTTTCCGAGAAGGACAAGAAGATTATCGCCCTGTTCGAGAGGGCGGTATCCCTGCATCGAGCGGGCAAGGCGAAGGAGGCTATCGCCGCCTATCGCGAACTGCTCAAGCTTCAGCCCAACACGCCGATGGCGCGGTTCAACCTGGGCGAGCTCTACGCAGCGCAGGGCGACCTGAAAGCCGCCGAAGAGCAGTTCCGACTGGTGGTGAAGGCTCTGCCCAAACTGCCAGAGGGATACTTCCGACTGGCGACCGTGCTTGCCCAGCAGAAGAAGTGGAGCGAGGCGACCCAGACCGCGCAAAAAGGGGTGCAGTTGGCTCCGAAGAGCGCAGAGGGGCACTTCGTGCTGGGAGTGATCTATCTCTCGCAGAGGCGGTTCGCGGAGGCGGAGAAGAGCCTCCTGCGCAGCAGCGAGCTGGACCCCAAGGCGGTGAACACGCAGTTCAATCTGGCATACGTGTACCTGCAGATGCGCCAGCCCCGCAAGGCGATACCGATACTGAAAAAGCTTACCGAGCAGGACCCGAAGAACCCCGGCGCATGGGCTGGGCTGGCGATGGCACACGAAATCGCGGGAGACCTGCCCCAGGCGCACGACGCCTACCGACGCGCCCTGTCTCTTCAGCCCAAGAACGAAGATTTGACCCTGCGTCTGGCAATGGTGCTGGCGCGGATGAACCGTCACCGCGAATCGTTGCAGATGCTGGAGACGCTGGTGAAGGCACACCCCAATGATGCAGGATTGTGGTTCGCTATTGGACAGGCACATTTCAACCTGCGGCAGTATCGCGAGGCAGAGATAGCCTTCCGCAAAGTGCTGGAGTTTCAGCCGAAGAACGTGGCGGCGCAGGCGAACCTTGCGCTGTGCGTGCTGAACCAGAACCAGCTGGACAATGCCCGCAAGGAGTATGAGAAGCTGCGTCAGCTCCAGCCGCGCGACAAAAACGCGGTGATGGGGCTGGCGTATATCGCCGAGACACAGGGGCGATGGGACGATGCGCTGAAGGAATACGAACAGTGGCAGAAGTGGGAGCCGAACAACCCCGAACCGCTGTTGCGCAGTGCACGGGTGTGGCTCCAGCGAGATAAGCTGCCGCAGGCGCTGAGTGTGCTGGAGAACGCAGAGCGACGGTTCCCCAGCAACACGGGCGTGCTGATGCAGGTGGCAGACGTGCTGGCACAGGCAAATCAGTATGAAGAAGCCCTCAAGCGATACCAGCGCATCCTGAAGGTAGACCCCAAACACCTGGGTGCCCTGAACGGAGCAGGCTTGATGTGCACCCGTCTGAAGCGCACAAAAGAGGCTCTGAGCTATTACCGGCAGGTGCTGGCGCTTCAGCCGAATAATTCGCAGGTGCTGTTCTCCATCGCCGACCTGTACGAGCAGGACAAAGACTACGCCGGGCTGGCGCAGGAGATGCGCCAGATCGTGCAGAAGAACCCCAAAAACGTCGTGGCATGGTGGAGGCTCTCCATCGCTCTGGAGCGGCAGAACAAGCAAGACGAGGCAATCGCCGCGCTTCGCGAGATTGAGAAGTTAACCCCCAGCGATATGTTCTACCTGGTGAACATCCCGCGCCTGCTGGAGGCGCAGGGCAAAGTGGAGGATGCCATCAAGGAGTACCGCAAGCTGATTGCCCGTCAGCCCAAAGAGGTGCGCCTGTACGGGATGCTCGCCTCCCTGTACAAAAGACACAATCAGCCCGACCAGGCGATAGCGGTCTACCAGCAGGGCATCCAGCAATCGCCCAAAGACACCTACCTGCGCACCCTGCTGGCGCGCGCCTACGAGGAGAAGCAGGACTGGCAGTCTGCCCGGCAGGTCTACGAGCAGATTCTGCAGGTTGCGCCCACCGACGCCGGCTCATACAGCGGATTACAGCGCGTTCTGGCACAAATGAAACAGGAAGAGCAATTCCCCACACTAATCGCCCCCTATCTGGAGCGGGAGGATTCGAGCGAGGTTGCCGTTCGCTCCCTGCTGAGCTTCTACCGCGACCGGGGCAAACCAGCGGAGGGCGTTCCGGTTCTCACCGCCCTGGCGCAGAAGATGCCGAAGGGGAAGAGTATCTGGCTGGCGCTGGCGCAGCTTCAGCAGGACGCCGGAATGGACGCAGACGCCCTGAAAAGCTACGAGCAGGTGCTTCAGTTAGACGGCACGAACATGCAGGCTCTGCGCAGTATCGCACAGATACACGAAAAACGCAATGAACCGTTAAAAGCCGCAAGCATCTACGAGCGGATTCTGGCGGGCTACCCGCAGGATATACCCACGCGCCTGCGCCTGGCGGGCATGTACGAACAGGCAGGGCAAAAGGAGAAAGCCATCGAGCAGTACCGCGAGGTGCTCAAGCGGGACGCAAACAACACCATCGCGAAGGAGAGCCTGCAGAGGCTGGGAGCTTCGACCACCGGGGGATGATTCTCCCTCTTGTGTTTTTCTGTGCTTTGTAATATACTTTGTTTGCCCGTAGAATCTCGCAGGATACCTGCTCACGAAAGGAGGTTTTCGCCATGATGTGTCGCGCTTTACGTTTTGCTGCCGGTTTGCTGGGCTGGGCGTTTGTTGTGCTGGTATCCGCTCCCGCGTTCGCGCAGATTAACTACCCCAACTTCAGCTCTTCTGCGGGGCTTAATCTGGTAGGCAACGCCCAGGTCACGGCGAATCGGCTGCGCCTCACCGAAAACCGAATGAACCAACAGGGGGCGGCATGGTATGCCACCAAACAGAACCTGACGCACGGCTTCTCCACCACGTTTCAGTTCCAACTGCACGGACAATCGCCGGAAGATGGACTTGGCTATGGGCTGGGGTTCCACGTGCAGAACGTGTCGGGCACTCTGAACGTGAACGAGAGGGGCGCCGCGGGCACGCTGACGGTCAGCTTCGCCACCTTCTTCCAGCTGCCAGAGGGCAACTTCCCGAATGTGGTGGCGGTCTACCTGAACGGCAACCTTGTGGACGCAACCAGCCTCTTCCCCAACACCATCAACATCAACGATGAGGGGATACACACTGCCCGGGTAGATTATGCCGGCGGATGGCTCACTGTATCGGTAGACGGCGAGGCGGTGATAGCGATTGCTGTTGACCTCGCAGCGCAGGGCATCGTGGACAGTTCCGGCTCGGCATGGGTTGGCTTCAGTGGGCGAACGGTCTTCGCGTATCAGAACACCGACGTGCTGAACTGGACGCTGACACCGTTCAGCGCGCCTGCTCGCACGCTCATCGTGCTGGGTGATAACCCGTACGAAGGCGTGGCGGTCTCTGCGCCTGCTGACCTCGTGAACACAGGCAACGGAGTCACCCCGTTTGTCCGTGTGTATCCCGCCGGGTCGCTGGTGACGCTGGTCCCCGCGCAGTTCGCGCCCGATGGCAACGAGTTCGAGAAGTGGCAGATTGATGACGCCGACTACTCCGGGCATCCCGAACTGCAGGTGGTGCTGGATGACAACCACATCGTCACCGCGGTATACGAGTCGACCAAAGCGCCCGTGTGGGATACCGGCGCGCCGCATACTGTGCTTTCAAGCGGCCAGGAGGTGTATCTCGGCTACATCTCGGGCAACTATTCCGCCACTCTGCCCCAGCGATGGTCAGCCATTCCCTTCAGCATCCCCGCTGGCGGTGCGCTCATCAGCCAGGTAGAGGCAAACTGGTTCGTAGTAGAGGGTTACGAGGGTGCAGAGGTGCGCTATATCGTCTGGCGGCGCAACGGATTGAACCGACCGGTGGATGGCGACCAGGTGGCGCAGGGCGTGTTGGGGGCGTACGCGCCAGGCATGGACGACCCGCGCATTCCGGGCGGTGAGGACTGGCTCCATCGCTACTCGGGGCTGAATATTTTCCTGCCCGAAGGCGACTACTACCTGACCATCTACTCGGAGGGCACCGGCGCAGGGAACACCACCGGCTTCACCGCGCTCGCGTGGTTGACTGGCGCAGACCTGCAGCCGGCGCAGGTGGAACAGGACTTCATGTGGCGCTCCGCCCGCTTCCCCAGCCCCGGCTTCGAAGTGTATGCGCCCACCAACATCCAGCCCAGGGCAGGGCAGGACCCGAAAGACCGCTGGAACTGCGCCTTCGTGCTGTATGGCAAGCTGGCGGTGATTCGCGGTCAGATTACGCTGGGCGATTACGACGGTGATCCCTCGCTGGTTCCCATCTCGGTGCGCCTGACCAAAGACGGTGGAAGCCCGGAGGAACGCACGGTCTACACCGACCGCGATGGCAACTACTCGCTGTGGGTGGAGCCGGGCACATACGAGGTCTCCTTCAAAGCCAGCCACTGGTTGCGCGTGAACCTGACGGGCGTAACGCTTGGGCTGGCGGAGGAGGTCACCGGTCAGAACGTCACCCTGACCAACGGTGACATCGATGGAGACAACGAGGTGACCCTGTTCGACTTCGGTGCGCTGGTTGCATCCTTTGGCAGTATGCCCGGCGATGAGGGATGGAACCCCAATGCCGACCTTGACGGGGACGAAGAGGTCACCCTGTTTGATTTCGGCATCCTCGTGCGCAACTTCGGTGCCATTGGGGATGAGTAGTCTCTGAATCTTGCCCCCTCTTCCGAATCCTTCGGGGGAGGGGGTCTGTTTGTCTATGCCCTCCCAAACGGGGTAAAATGGATGGTACCTGCACATACGAGGATGAGCAATGAACCCGGAGGCGCGCTTCTGGATCGAAAAACTGCAACTACAGCCCCATCCCGAAGGGGGATACTATCGGGAAACCTATCGGGCGGAACAGCGGGTGCTTGGCTGTTGCCTGCACGAACATGAGGGACCGCGTGTCATGGCAACGGCTATCTACTTCCTGCTGACGGGCGACCAGTTCTCCGCCCTGCATCGCCTGCGCTCGGACGAAATGTGGCACTTCTATGCGGGCAGTCCCCTGACGATACATATCATTGACCCGCAGGGCAACCTCTCGCAGGTGCGGCTGGGAGCAAACCCCGAAAACGGCGAAAGCTTTCAGGCGGTGGTGAAGGCAGGGTGCTGGTTCGGCGCGACCGTGGATGACCCCGAAGGCTACACGCTGGTGGGGTGTACCGTTTCACCCGGCTTCGAGTTCGAAGACTTCGAACTGGGCGACCGCCAGCAGTTACTGGAACGCTATCCCCAGCACCGCGAACTGATTGAGCGACTGACGAGGTAGAGAGAGCCGATGCCTAATACACGACTGGTGATTTTCGGCGCAACGGGCGACCTGACGAGGCGGTTTCTGGTCCCTGCGCTCTATCGCCTGCACCGCGCCGGTCTGCTGGAACCCGACCTGCAGATTGTCATCTACGCCCGCCGACCGATGACGCTAGAGACTTACCTGGCGGGTATGGAGCACGCCCTGCGCGAGATGGGCAAAGAGATGAGCGCATGGACCGAGTTCGCCCGCCGGTTTGTGGCGTATGTGCAGGGTGGACTGGATGCGGAAGGGGTGCGCCAGCTGCGCGACTGGACCGACGGCAACGCGGTGTTTTACCTGGCGCTTCCGCCCGGGCTGTTCGCCGAGGCTGCCGAATATCTGGCGGCGGCGGGGCTTCATCATGAACACGCTGGCTATCGCCGGCTGGTGATAGAGAAACCATTTGGGCAGGACCTGCAGAGCGCACGCCAGCTGCAGCAGCGCGTCAGCCGCCACTGGCGTGAAGAGCAGATATACCGCATTGACCACTACCTGGGCAAGGAGACGGTGCAGAACATTCTGGTCTTTCGCTTTGCCAACCTGCTGATGGAGGCGCTGTGGAACCGCAACTACGTGGACTACGTGCAGATTACCGCCGCCGAAACCGCCGGTGTCGAAGACCGCTCTGGCTACTACGACCAGTCGGGCGCCCTGCGCGACATGGTGCAGAACCACCTGATGCAGTTATTCACCCTGACCGCGATGGAGCCGCCGCCCTGTCTGGACGCGGATGCCCTGCGCGGCGAGAAGGTAAAGGTGCTTCAATGCGTGCGCCCCATTCCCCAGAACGCGGTCGGCGCGTTTGCCGTGCGCGGGCAGTACACTCGCGGGCGAATCGGTGAAAGGGATGTGCCCGGTTATCTGGAAGAGCCCGGCGTGGCACCGCACTCCACCACCGAAACCTATGTTGCACTCAAGCTGTACGTGGATAACTGGCGGTGGCAGGGCGTGCCCTTCTACCTTCGCACAGGCAAACGCCTGGCGGCAGAGCGCAGTGAAATCGCCATCCAGTTCAAGTCGGCGCCGGTGCATCTGTTCCGACAGACGCCGCTGGACACGCTTGTCCCGAACTGCTTCGTGTTCGAAATGAAGCCGTCCGAATCGATGTCGCTGGTGGCGCAGGCGAAGACGGTTGGACTGGAGATGCGGGCGCGCACCGTTGTGCTGAGGGCGTGCTACCGCGAGGCGGGCGAAGAGGGCTTTGAAGCCTACGAAACGCTACTGTTGAGCATCCTGCAGGGCGACCGCACCTACTTCCTGCGCTTCGACGAGGTGGAGATGGCATGGGAAGTGCTGGACCCCATCCTGCGGGCGTGGCAGACCCAAAACCTGCCGATGGCGTTCTACCCTGCCGGAAGCGAAGGACCGCGCGAAGCGGACAGGATTCTGGACCTGCCGACACACCGATGGCGACCACTGAAGGGCGAATCGGGCGACAAAGCGTGCGGATAGCCGACACGTCCGCAGAGCTATACCGCGCGGTTGCGGAAGCGATTGCGGGGCACGTGCAGGAGGCGCGTTTCACCCTGACTCTGTCGGGGGGAAGCACCCCGTGTGCGCTATACGCCCTGCTGGCAAGCGAGTATCGTCTTCGTATGGACTGGAGCCGGGTGCATCTCTTCTGGGGCGATGAACGCTACGTGCCGCATGACCATCCTGCCAGCAACTATCGCATGGCGCGCGAGACGCTGATAGAGCCGCTGGGGATACCGGAGGCAAACGTCCATCCCATGCCAACGGACGAGCCAGACCCCTGTCGCGCGGCTCTGCGCTACGAGGAACACCTGCGCGAGTTCTTTGGCGAGATGCCGCGCTTCGACCTGATACTGCTGGGCATGGGTGCAGATGGGCATACCGCCTCGCTCTTTCCGGGCACAGCCGCCCTCGCGGAGCGCGAACGATGGGTAGCCGTGGGCGAGGCGCCAGCCGAACCGCGTGTCCGCCTGACCCTGACCCTGCCCGTGTTGAACAGCGCGAAGCGCGTCTACTTCCTTGTCGCCGGGAAGGACAAGGCGCAGATGGTCAGGAAAGTACTCTGGGAAAACGCACCGCTTCCCGCGGGAATGGTGAAACCCGAGTCGGGCGAGGTGGTCTGGTGGCTGGACCGGGAGGCGGCTTCGCTGGTGGAATGGTAATGCAGTCTAACTTTTGTGCCCGTCATCACGTCTAAAACGTGTGCGGACAAAGCCCGGAGGTGAGGGAGCGATGAGAGCAATCTGGTTTCTGCCTGTGCTGGCGGTTCTGATGGCAGGGTGTGGAAGCGTGGCGACCACCGGCGTGGGAAACGAGCCGTCGCCCCAGCAAAACAACAACAGAACAACCGAAACCCCGAGAAAGGTGGACCCCAAACTGATTGAGGCAAACAACCGGTTCGGCTTTGCACTACTGCACGCGCTGCGCGAGGCGGACAAAGGGAAGAATATCCTGCTGTCGCCTGCCAGTATTACCCTTGCGCTGGCGATGACCTACAACGGTGCGGCGGGTGAGACCGAGCAGGCAATGGCAAAGGCGATGTCGCTGGGCGAGATGGACAGGGAGACGTTGAACCAGGCGGTGCTGGACCTGCGCCAGAGCCTGCAGAACGCCGACTCGAAAGTGGAACTAACCATTGCTAACTCCTTATGGGCACGGCAGGGAGTGACCTTCAAACAGCAGTTCCTTGAAGTCAACAAGCAGTACTACAGCGCACAAATCAGTGTACTGGACTTCAGCGACCCGAACGCTCCCGCCACCATCAACCGCTGGGTGGACGGCAACACAAAGGGCAAAATCAAGAAGATAGTGGACAACATTCCCGCCAACACGGTAATGTTCCTCATCAACGCCATCTACTTCAACGGCAAGTGGCAGAAACCGTTCGACAAATCGCTGACCCAGCAGAAGCCCTTCCACCTCGCAAACGGCGAGCAGAAGCCCGTGCCGATGATGAAGCAAACCGGCAGGTTCTCCTACCTGAAAGGCGAGGGGTTCCAGATGGTAAGCCTTCCGTACGGAGGCGGTCGGTTCAGCATGGTGATTGTTCTGCCCGACGAGGGCGTCAGCCTGAGCGAGTGGATGGGCACGCTGGACGCTAACAGGTGGAAAGAGTGGACCTCCCGCCTGGTGATGACCGATGGCGAACTGCAACTGCCACGCTTCAAGATGGATTACGGCAGGACGCTGAACGACGCGCTGAAGTCGCTGGGAATGGAGGTAGCGTTCCTTCCCGACCGGGCGGATTTCAGCGGGATGCGCAATGAGCGCGACCTGTTCCTGCAAAAGGTGCATCACCAAGCGGTGGTGGAGGTGGACGAAGAAGGCACAGAAGCGGCTGCAGTCACCTCGGTGCAGGTCGGCATCACTTCGGTACAGCAACCGCGCCCACCGTTCAAGATGGTGGTTGACCGTCCGTTCCTCTTCGCCATCCGCGACACGCGCGCGGGCATTG
The DNA here is from genome assembly GCA_013314755.1 of Chthonomonadia bacterium. Taxonomy (GTDB): domain Bacteria; phylum Armatimonadota; class HRBIN16; order HRBIN16; family HRBIN16; genus HRBIN16. The sequence goes on along the minus strand of JABUFA010000036.1, from coordinate 19,944 downwards.
TGCTGTTCCTCGGGGCGGTATACGACCCGCAGTAGGCTGGAGGGCGAGGGGTTCCTCCCCGCCTGCGGGGAGGCTAGGAGGGGCTTTTGCAGGAGTTATCAGCCCCCCTGTCGTCCCCCCGCAAGCAGGGGGACATCCCTCCGCGTTCGGGGTTTCAGTAGCGCCACCTAACCCCCAGCCCCTTCCCTGCGAGGGAAGGGGAGATTCACCTCTCCCCGCGTCGGGGAGAGGTCGGGAGAGGGGTTGACTCACCAGAAGCTTCGCCCTCCAGATGCTTTCTGTGCTTATTTCGGCTTTGTTTTCTTGCGATATTCGCAGACAGGGCACTCTTTCTTATTCTTGTCGCTGTAGTAATTGCAAACCTTGCACTTTTTCGCAAGGCTCGCGAGCTTCACCATCGGCTTTTTGCACTGGGCACAGTCGCCCGGCTTATCTGCCATGGCGCCGCATCCGGTGCAAACATACACCCCTGCTTTCAACATCTGCAGATTGCAAAGCGGGCACTTGCCCTGCTTGTCTGCGCCAACCTTGCACATCAGGCAGATATACTTGGGACCTGTCTGCGCCGGTTTGGGTTTGGTGCCTTTCTGTGCCTGTGCGGCGATGTTCAGTACCAGAACCACTGCCAGTACCCATGCTACCGTTCGCCACATTCAAAACTCACCTCCTTACCACATCGGTTCGCTCTGACGATGGGGTTTCCTGTTCACTCCGCCGATGCCGGCGCCAGATGTCGGCTCCACCACTGCAGGATTTGTTCCAGCCGATGCACGCGCAGGTCGGGCGGACCGGAGCGCGACATGCCGTGACTGCTCTCCAGCGGATAGCGCACCAGCACCGCCTCCTTGCCCTGCACCTTCAACGCGGCGAATAATTGCTCTGCCTGCTCCATAGGACAGCGCAGGTCGCCCTCGCTGTGGATGATGAGCAGAGGCGTGTGGATGTTGCCCGCGTACTTCAGGGGAGAGTGCTCCCACAGGTGCTCGGGTTCTGCCCAGGCGTTGCCCCGGAAGTAATCGCCCGGCAGAAGGGGATAGTCGCAGGTTCCCGCCATGCTGTGCAGGTTCACCACACTGCGGTCGGTGATGGCGGCGCGGAAGCGGTCGGTATGCGAAACCACCCAGTTGGTCATGTATCCGCCGTACGAGCCGCCCATCACGCCCATGCGCGTTTCGTCAATGTAGCCCCTCCCCAGCACGAAGTCCACGGCGCACATCAGGTCGGTATAGTCAGGACCGCCCCATGCGCCCTTGATAGCGGCGGCGTGCGCTTCTCCGTAGCCTTTGCTACCGCGGGGGTTGGTGTACATCACCACATAGCCCTGCGCCGCCAGCAGCTGGAACTCGTGGAAGAATACCCATCCGTACTGCGCGTGCGGTCCGCCGTGTATCTCCAGTATCAGCGGATACTTCCTGGAGGGGTCAAAAGCCGGCGGATGCAGGAGCCAGCCATGCACCTCGTTGCCATCGGGCGAGAGGCAGGTGAACGACTCGGGTTCCTGCAGTTGCACCTCTGCCAGCCACTCCGCGTTGAAACGGGTTATCGCTTCTGCTCCCGTTATTGAGTCGCCTTCCACCGTGCCGGTGAACACCTCGTGCGGCTGAGTGGGTGTGCCCTCGCACCAGGCGATTCGCCTGCCGTCCCCGCTGAGGCTAAAGCTGGTGATGTCGGCGCGTTCGCCGCGCAGGGGGACAGGCTCACCGCCCTCGGCGGAGATGCTGTACAGGATGGTGCTGCCCCTGTCGCTGGCGAGGAAGAGCAGGCGACCGCCGTCCGGCGTCCAGAACGGGCGGTTCTGACCTCCCACATCGCGCATGTCGCTGAGCGTCAGGTTGCCCAGCGAACGGTCAAAGCCTTCGGTGATGTCTCGCGCTTCGCCTTTAGCCAGGTCAACCACCCACAGGTGGTCGTTGCTGACACCCCAGATGTCCTCCACCTTTGTATGCCCGATATAGGCAATGCGCGTGCCGTCTGGCGAGAAGGCGGTACCGCTCTTGGGTCCCTTCGGTGCTTCCACGCGCTGGAGTTCACCGCCCTCGGCGGGAACGAGCCAGATGTCCTCCAGATTCGGGTTCAGGTCGGGGTTCTCGCTGCGGTTGCACACAAAGGCGATGCGCTGGCTGTCGGGCGACCAGCTCAGACTGCCACAGGAGGTGTTCTCGTCCGTCAGGCGTTTCGCCTCGCCGGTGTTCACATCTGCCGCCCACACCTGAAAATACTCGCCGTCGAAATAGCCGAAGCCGTCCAGCCGATAGACCGGGCGCGTGATGATGCGGGGTGGGGTGGAGAGACCTTTCTCTTTGCGTTCCTTCACCGTCTGTTCGCGCCACTGCTCGGGCGTCAGGCGGAAGGTGAAGGCAATCTTCGTGCCATCGGGCGACCACGCGATTTCGCCGATACCGCCCTCCTCCAGCGAGGTCAGTGCCCGCGCCTCGCCGCCGTCAACAGGTATCAGGAATATCTGCGTTTTGGGCTTCTGGCGGTTGCTCACAAAGGCTATCCATCTGCCGTCGGGCGACCAGCGCGGTTGGCTATCGGCGACCTCGCCGCTGGTAAACTGGCGTACCTCGCGGGTGCGCAGGTCGCACAGATACAGATGGCTGAAGTACTTGTTCTTCTCGCGGTCAATGCTCTTCACGACGCATACCACCCGTTCGCCATCGGGCGAAATCTGGGCATCGCTGACCAGTTTGAGGCGGAACAGGTCGTCTATGGTGATGAGCCTTGACATGGCAGGGTTCCTCCTTGTGTGCGCGAATGTGTGTGCGAAGTACAGTTCTCTGCGGGCAGGTGAAAACCTTCTCCTGCCAGAAAATGGGTATAACCGCGCACAAAGGGAGGATACGGTAGGGTGAAAACGAGTGTTGACCTGCGCTCGCGTTTCAAGCGATGGGGGCTGGAGCCGCGTGCACAGGGCGCACGGGGTACATGTTCCGTGTTTGCGATGGTCGGGGCGATAGAGTACGCTGTGGCGCGAAGACTGCGCAAAGGCATTCGCTTGAGTGCCGAGTATCTCAACTGGGCGGGACACCGCGCCACCGGGCGCACAGCGGACGGTGGGTTCTTCTCTGAAATCTGGCAAGGATTTGAGACATACGGCATCTGCCCCGAAGAGCTGATGCCCTATAGCGCAGATTACAATCCCGCGATGGAACCCTCTCCACAGGCAAAGGAGCAGGCAAAACGGTTCAAATCGCTTGGGTTGAAACTGCACTGGATTAAGGAATGGGATGTGCGTACAGGCGCCACGGAGGAACAGCTCCTCACCATCAAGCGAGTTCTGCAGCACGGGTTTCCTGTTAGCGGCGGCTTTCGCTGGCACAAAGTGGAAAAGTGGGTGAACGGTGTTCTGCAGATGTGCCCCCCGGAAGAGGTGTTCGACGGACACAGCGTGTTGCTGGTCGGCTACAGGGACGACGCAAAACAACCCGGCGGAGGCGTTTTCTTCATTTTCAATTCAGGGAGCAGTGAGCGCGAAGCCATGATACCATACGAGTACGTTCGCACCTACCTGAACGATGCCGTGTGGATAGAGTAGGAGGACAATTACATGCTGAGCTACTTGAACGGCATTCCTGCAATACCCAGGGGGCGTAATCGTCGTGTCTCCAGCAACGAACAGCCCAACTGGAACGATGGCAATTTCGACATGACCCCGCTTGCCCCCGGGCAGGTGCTGGAATTACCCGTACTTCGTGGACCCGGCATGATTACGCACATCTGGATGACCAGCCATGCCGGCGGCGTCAACGAGCTGAACGCACTGAGCCTGCGTATCTACTGGGATGACCGCGAAACACCGGGAGTGGAGGTGCCGCTGGGCGAGTTCTTTGCGGTGGGGCAAGGAAAGCCCGCTGTGGTCGACAGCATCCCTGTGCAGGTGTCGCCTACCGGTAGCCTTACCTGTTACTGGAGAATGCCGTTCGCCAAATCGGCACGTATTGTCGTTTCCAACGACAACCCCAGCCGCACTACCGGGCTGTACTGGCAGGTGGACTGGGTGGAGCTGGACTCCTTGCCTCCCGATACGCCCTATTTCTATGCCCGGTATCGCCAGGAGTACCCCGCCACAATGGGGCGTGACTACCTCATCGCCGATATCGAAGGGCGCGGTTTCTATGTGGGCACGGTCATGTCGATAACCCTGGCGCAGGACGGCTGGTTCGGCGAGGGCGACGATTTCTTCTTTATCGACGGGGAAGAGGTCCCCAGCCTGCAGGGCACCGGCACCGAGGATTACTTCAACGACGCCTGGGGGTTTCGTCCGCGCACCAGCCTGTGGTTTGGACAGCCACGCTGGCAGGGCTACCGCGCCGGCGATAGCGGCGTGTTCTACCGGTGGCATCTTCTGGATCCGGTTGCCTTCACCCGGTCGCTGAAAGTGACCATCGAACATAAGGGGAACCGAATGAATTCGGAGGATGGCTGGTACATTGAACGACCGGACTTCATCAACAGCGTGGCGTTCTGGTATCAGCTGGGCGAGCCAAAACCCTTTGGCGAATTGCCTCCCTATCCCGATCGCTGCGTCCCGTGGGAACAGCACCATCTCGTGCGAGCCTTCACGCGGGCGCAGATGGACGGCAGAGGCAATCTCGGTATTCAGACGGCGGGCTTTTTTGGGGGAAGACCCTTGGTTGTCTGGCGTGCCTCTGAGCCGGGCAGCAGGCTCACTTTCCCGTTCACCGTGCGCGAGGAGGGCAGATATGCCCTGCGTCTTACCGCGTTCGGCTCGGAAACGCCCGCTGTGTTTGACATCCTGCTGGACGATGAACGAGTGTGCGAGAGTGCAGACTTTCGCGGCGAGGATGAGATAGACCTGTTGCTGGGCACGCACCACCTCACCGCCGGCGAACATACCCTCGGTTTTCGGGCGCGTGTTGCGGAAGCGGTCCTGCAGGCAGAGATGCTGCGCCTGCTCAATCTTCCGCCTGAGGCGATACGCACCGTCAAAACGCATAACGAGGCGCACTTCATCCGACTGGGCATCGGGCGAGCGGTATACGCCTATCGGCTGGCTTATGACAGGTTGCCCGAATCGCTGGAGGTGCTGGTGCAAACCGGCATCATGCCTGCACGCTACCTGACGGATGAGAACGGTTTCCCTCTGGTGTCTCGCGTGGAAGGCGACGCCTTTGTGGTGGAAAGCACTGCACCGGGCGGCTGGAAACACCGATGGTTTGGGCTGGATGCACGCCGATAATACAGGTACAATAACCATACGGTGAGGAAAAGTTGCGATTGCGGGCATCACTTCCGATGGAGCGCAACTTTTACAACACGTATGGTGTCTAATAAAAAATGATGGAAACGAGGAGGTCGTGCTGAAATGCGCTGGAGAACAATAACTGCCGTCCTGATGGTGTCCTTCTGTATGGCGGCTGGGCTGTGGGCACAGCCGGAGCCGAACGAGCCTGCACCGCCGCCTGAGCCACCGGTGGATGTCCCTTCGGAGCCAGTGATGCCGCCACCACCGCCAACCGAACTGCAACCGCCTGCCGTGCAGCCCAATCAACAACCCCGTCAACAGACCCGGCAAACCGGCAGCGACGTGCGCCAGGTGCTGGCAGACATCGCCCAGCAGTTCAGACTGCAGGTAGTGGTGGACCCGCTCCTGCAGGCGCGGGTGACGCCGCCCAGCCAGGCAAAGGACGCCCAGAGCGCGCTGGACGCTGTGACAAAGCAGATTCCTGGCGTCACGTGGCGCAAGGTGTACCTGCGCGCCGACATGGAGACCCCTGCTGCCGAAACACTGGTAAACTGGGTGCGCACGCTTGTAAACCTGGAGGCGCAGGGGCTGATTGTGGCGGATAACACTGCCAGCCGGATTACCTCCTTTGTGCGCAACGTGACCGTGTCGCCGGACTTTGAACAGCAGCTGAACCAGATGGTGCCGGCGTTCAAGACGCGCCCGGTGTATGTGGTCTTCTATCAACAGCCCACCCTGGCGCAGATGACTCAACGTGGGGGACAGCGGCAGGGACAGACGCGCGCGGAAGACCTTCTGGCTCTGGAACAGCAGCGCATGCAGATGTTCATGAACATGTCGCCCGAAGAGCGCCAGCGTGCGATTCGCATGGGCATCCAGATGTTCATGAACATGGACCCGTCGGTGCGCATGCAGATGATGCAGGAAGGGATGCGCCTGTTCATGAACATGTCGCCCGAAGAGCGCAGGATGTTGGTGGAGCAAGGGATGCAGATGTTCCAGCAGATGTTCCAGGGGGGACCACCACCCGGACCACCTGCTCCAGGGCGGTAATCATGCGGGAGGGCGCGCTGGCGTGCCCTCCTCAACATACTCTGGAAAGGGAAGGTGACGAATGGTCCTGACAGCTGGCACGCCCAGGGAGGCAGCACAAGACCTGGCATTCAACATGATTGCACCGCTGGACGAAGACATCTTACTGGTTCGTCAGTGCGGCGACGGCGACCCTGTTGCCTTCGAGAAACTGCATCGCAAGTATGTGCGGTTAGTGTACAGCGTGGTGTATCGCATGGTGCCCGGTGAGGAGGCGCATGACCTCACGCAGGAGGTGTTTATCAGGGCGTTTAAGAACATCCGCTCCTTCCGCGGAGACAGCAGCTTTCGCGCGTGGCTGTTGCGTATCGCGCATAACCTGTGCTGTAACCGCCTGCGCGACATGAAAAGGCAGAGCGCCGAGTCGCTGGAGGAGATGGCGGAGCGCGAAAACGGCGGCTACGAACCCGCATCCGATGAAGACCTGCAGGCGCATGTGGAACGGGAGGAGCTCCAGCGCAAGGTGCGCGAGGTGCTGGCACGCTTGCCAGAGGATTACCGAACTATGCTGATACTTCGGGACTTCGAACAGCTCTCTTACGAAGAGATCAGCCACATCACCGGGCTGACGATAGCCAACGTCAAATCGCGTCTGCACCGCGCCCGACAGGCTTTCAAACGTCTTTTTGAACCTTATTACCGATCTTACTATCAGGGGGTAGGTGAGTAGTGATGCGTTGCGAAGAGGTCCAGGAGCGGCTGAGCGCGCTGATCGACGAGCAGATGAGCCAGCAGGAACGGGAACAGGTGCAAAACCACCTGATGGCCTGTGAAGCTTGCTCGCGCGAATACCGGGAACTGCGTCGCTTTGTGGAGTTCTGCCGACAGCTGGAGCAACCAGAGCCCAAGATTGACCTGTGGCAGGAGCTTCAGCCGATGCTGGCGGAAATCATCGCGGAGCAGAAACTGCCATTCACCCAGCGACTGCGCCGCCAGTGGAGCCGCCTGGTATCGCAGGTATGCTATGGCATTATCCTGTTCCTGCAGGTGGTCACCTACCAGATGACCATCACGCTGTCGCGATACATTGTGGAACCGGAACATACCGCCTACGGGCGACCGGCACAGGGGTGATAGCGATGGAGACTCTGGTGCAATGGCTTCAGACTCCCTGGGGCACGGTGCTGTTTACCTTCATCGGGCTGGCGTTTCTGGTGGTGGAGTTTCTCACGCGCCCGGTGTGGTCGTGGGTAGGCACGGTCGGCGTGTTGTTCCTGGGAGCGGTGTTTGGAGCGCATCTTTTCAGCGGCTCGCAGTGGTGGGGCATGGCGGTGTTCGCGCTTGGAGCCGCGCTGGTCATCGTGGAAACCCATCTTCTGCCCGGACGAGGCATCTTTGCACTGCTCGGCTTCCTGTGCATCTTCGCCGGAATGCGCGAGGCAATAATGATAGAATCTCACCCCCTGTTTGCGCTTGTGGTGTCCTCTATCCTGACGCTGATGAGCATGGTGGTCTTCTTCGTCTACCTGCCCAAGAGCCACCTGTGGCGCGAGATACAGCGCAGAATGCAGGTCTCCATGCCTGCCAGCTGGGAGGCTCAGCGCGGGCTGGTTGGTGAGGAAGGAGTGACCGTTACCGAGCTGACACCCGGCGGGATGGCGCGGATTGGCGATGTCAACCTGCACGTTATCACCGAACAGGAGTTCCTACCCCCCAACACGCGCGTACGGGTCACGGACGTACGCCCCGATGGGGTGGTGGTGGAGCCTGTCGGCAACCACACCCATTCCGAAACCCGGCACGCGGGATAGCCTGTCTTATCGGTAGTGCCTCGCCCAGAAGTGGAAATGCCCCTGCAGCCAGGTGGCGGTCTCCATCATGGAGGGACCCTCGTGGATGATGTTCTGCCCCTTATTCACCGTGGCTATCACCACGTACGGCGCGGGGTTCCACTGATGCCAGCCGCGCTCCTCGATGAGTGCCGCCACGTCCACCGGATAGTCATCGGGTTCGGTGTGGAACAGGAGCACGTCCGGCCGCTGTCGCTCCACCTCCGCGAAGTCGGGCACAAAGTAGGCACGCCGGTCCCGCCCGAAAATATTATCGCCACCAGCGGCTTCCACCAGGTCATGAATAAAGGAGAGTGCGCCCACCGTGCGCATGTGCCTGCCGAACCAGAGCTCAATATACACGCGCGGGCGACGCACGGGCGCAGACAGGCACAGCGTCTGAAATTGCTGTTCCCACCGTTGACGCAACCGCCGGGCAGACTCCACCTCGTTGACCAGCCCACCCAGCAGGTTCACGTTTTCCATTACTCCGCTGATGCTGGAGGGCAGGGGAAGGGCATACACCGGGTAGCCCGCCTTCACTAACCGCTGTCCGAGGGCACGCTGAACGCCGGTGGTGACGATGATCAGGTCGGGAGCGATCTGGCTCAGCAGCGATTCGTCCACGCGCAGGTAATCGCCCACTACCGGCAGGTCGGTTGGAGGAATATAGCGGTGGCAGTAGGCGGAGATGCCCGCCAGCCTGTGTGCACAGCCCATCTCGAACAGCGTCTCGGTGAGGGATGATACCAGGCAGACAATACGCTGAGGATGCTCTGGAATCTCTACCTCCACACCCAGCACATCGCAAAAGACACGCATCGCTAACGCCTCCTGATAATGCTGATTCACCAGTGCCGGGGTGATTGCCTGCAAGGGCGGTATGCTCGAAGGGCAGCGGCTGGAGAAAGGGGGAAGGTACGGCGTTTTCTACAGCTCGCGCACCACTTTGGCGGGAAGCGTCTGCCTCTCGGCGAGAATCTGCTCCACTCGCTCCTGCACCATCTGTTCCATCTGAGCGTGCATCGCTTCCAGCTCCTGCTGGAGCTTTTCCACTTTGTCCAGCAGGTCTAAAATAATCTCCACTCCTGCCAGGTTCACGCCCAGGTCGCGCGTCAGCCGCTGGATCTGGCGAAGCCGCTCGATGTCCGCCTCCGAGTACAGGCGGTTCTTCTGGTTCACCCGTCGCGGTCGCACCAGCCCCATGCGCTCGTACATACGCAGGGTTTGCGGGTGCATGTCGCAAAGCCTTGCCGCGACGCTAATCAGGTACACCGGCTCGTGTTTGTCGCGAGTTCCGTTTGCCATACTCTCTCCCCCCTGACTATCAGGATGTACGTGTCGTTGTTGCCGTGCCGTGCAGCTGTGCCAGCTGCTGAAGCAGGTCGCGCTCGCGGGCGGTCAATGTGCGCGGCACGGTAATGCGTACCCGGGCATACAGGTCGCCGTAGCCTCCGCCCTTCAGGCGCGGCATGCCCTGCCCGGCTAAGCGAAACACCTGTCCGCTTTGCGTGCCCGGCGGCACTTTCATGGTCACACTGCCCTTCATGGTGGGCACGCGCACCTCGCCGCCCAGCGCGGCGGTGGTGTACGGCACGTCTATCTCCACATACAGGTCATCGCCCTTGCGTTCGAAGGTCGGATGCGGTCGGATATGCACGCGCAGGTACAGGTCGCCGCGCCGTCCGTCACGTCCGGTAGCCCCTTCGCCCGCAAGGCGGATTTTGGAGCCTTCCTGCACGCCGGCAGGAATGCGCACCTCCAGCCGCTTGTTGCGTGGGATGCTTCCTCGCCCATGGCAGTTCGGGCAGGGCTGTCCCAGTGTGTAGTAACCGCTTCGCGTGCGCGACGCACCGGTGCCTCCACACTGCGGACAGGTATCCTGCACGGTCAGCGCCAGCGTGCGAGTCGCGCCCGAGTATGCCTCCTCTAAGGAGATTTCAATTGGATATTCAATGTCCAGCGAGGCGGCGAAAGGCGAGCCGAAATCGGTGTCGGTAGTGTTCTGGCGCCCGAAGACGTCGCCGAACAGCGTGGCGAACAGGTCGCCCAGCCCACCGAAACCGAAATCGCGCAGGTCCTGCCATCCGCCACCGCCGGAGAATCCGCCAGGCTGTTGCTGTTGTTCGCTGTAGTACTTCCACATCTCGCCGTACTGGTCGTACTTCGCCCGCTTCTCCGGGTCGGAGAGGACCTCGTACGCCTCGCTGATCTCTTTGAACTTCTCCTCTGCGCTCTTGTCGCCCGGGTTCACGTCCGGGTGGTACTTGCGAGCCAGCCGGCGATACGCCTGTTTAATCTCCTTCTCGGTGGCGTTACGTGGCACGCCTAATATCGCATAGTAGTCCTTGTATTTGAAGTTCATTTTGCCTCGCCACCTCTATCCTGTTATTATAATGGGGCAGGGCAGTTGCCGCCGCCCTGCCCCTCTTCGCCTGGTGGTGAAGGGGGATTACCCAGCCTTCACCTGCACCTTCTTCGGACGCACCTGCTCCGCTTTGGGCAGGGTGATGGTCAGCACGCCGTCCTTGTAGTGCGCCGTCACCTTCTCGGCGTCAATAGGCGTACCCAGCGTGAACGACCGCTGGAAGGTGCCATACGCACGCTCGATGCGCACGTAGTCCTTGCGGCGCTCCTCATCCTGGAACTTGCGCTCGCCTTTGACGCACAGCGTGTCGCCCGTCAGCTCGATCTCCACCTCTTCGGGCTTCACGCCCGGCAGTTCCATGTTGATGGTAATCTCGTTGTCGTCCTCGCGCACGTCTACCGCCGGCGCCCACACGCGAGGCAGGGTTGGCTCGCTCCGACGTGCAGCGGCGTTGCCGAAGAACTGGTTCATCAGCGCGTTCATCTCGCGCTCAAAGCGATTCAGCATGTCCACAGGGTCCTCCCAGCGCACCAATGCCATCGTCGGTCACCTCCTTCTCCGTTGAAGTGTTGTTGGTGCTATCTTGTCCTGCCTGCGGGCGAGCCGCAGGCAGGTTGTTGCCGATTATTCGGGCTTGAACTCGGCGTCAATCACCTCGCCGTCGCCGGACGAGCCTGAGCTGCTGCCCGTCTGTGCGCCCGTTCCGGCGTAGGTCTGTGACGCCTGCTCGTACAGCCTCTGCGACAGCTGGTAGGAAGCCTGCTGAAGAGCCTCCATCCGCTGCCGGATGAGGCTGATGTCGTTCTTGTTGACCGCATCGCGCAGGTCGGCTATCGCCTGTTCAATGCGCAGCTTCTCGTCCGACGGCACGCGGTCGCCGAGGTCGCGCAACATGCGTTCGGTCTGATACGCCAGCGAGTCCGCCTGGTTGCGCACTTCGGCTTCTTCGCGGCGTCGGCGGTCTTCCTCCGCGTGCATCTGCGCCTCTTTAATCATGCGGTCAATCTCGTCGCGCGTCAGGTTGCTGGAGCCGGTGATGGTTATCGCCTGCTGCTTGCCGGTGCCCAGGTCCTTCGCCGACACGTGCAGGATGCCGTTGGCGTCGATGTCGAAGGTGACCTCGATCTTGGGCACGCCGCGCGGCGCAGGCGGAATACCGGTCAGATGGAACCGCCCCAGCGTCTTGTTATCCCGCGCCATCTCACGCTCGCCCTGCAGGACGTGTATCTCCACTTCGGTCTGTCCATCGGCGGCGGTGGTGAAGATTTCGCTCTTGCGCGTGGGGATGGTGGTGTTGCGCTCGATGAGCTTGGTGAACACCCCACCCAGCGTCTCGATGCCCAGCGATAGAGGCGTGACGTCCAGCAGGACGACGTCTTTCACTTCGCCGCCCAGCACGCCCGCCTGTATCGCCGCGCCGATGGCAACCACCTCGTCGGGGTTCACGCCCTTGTTCGGCTCCTTGCCCGTCAGCTTGCGCACCAGCTCCTGCACGCAGGGCATGCGCGTCGCACCACCGACGAGGATGACCTCGTCCAGGTCCTTCACGTCCAGCTTGGCGTCCTGCAGAGCCTGATAGAACGGACCCTTCAGCCGCTCCACCAGGTCGGCGGTGAGCTCCTCGAACTTGGCGCGCGTCAGTTTGTACAGCAGGTGCTTCGGACCCTCAGCGTCGGCGGTGATGAACGGCAGGTTGATTTCGGTCTCCACCATGCTGGAGAGCTCGATCTTCGCTTTTTCTGCCGCCTCACGCAGACGCTGTAACGCCTGCGGGTCCTTGCGCAGGTCGATGCCGGTCTCCTTCTTGAACTCATCGGCTGCCCAGTTCACGATGCGCATATCGAAGTCGTCGCCGCCCAGGTGCGTGTCGCCCGAGGTCGCCTTCACCTCGAACACGCCGTCGCCTACCTCCAGGATGGACACGTCAAACGTACCGCCACCCAGGTCAAACACCAGGATGGTCTCGTTGGACTTCTTGTCCAGCCCGTAGGCAAGCGACGCAGCGGTCGGCTCGTTGATGATGCGCAGAACCTTCAGACCGGCGATTTCGCCTGCGTTCTTGGTTGCCGTGCGCTGAGCGTCGTTGAAGTACGCCGGCACGGTAATCACCGCTGCATCCACCTTTTCGCCCAGGTACGCCTCGGCATCCGCCTTCAGCTTCTGCAGAATCATCGCCGAAATCTCTTCGGGCGTGTACTCTTTGTCATCTATGCGGATGCGCTCGCGCGTACCCATCTTGCGTTTGATAGAGATGATGGTGCGGTCGGGGTTGATAATCGCCTGTCGTTTCGCCGCCGCGCCGACCAGACGCTCCCCGGTCTTGGTGAACGCCACCACCGAGGGCGTCAGGCGGCTGCCTTCCGCGTTCGGGATGACGACAGGCTCACCGCCTTCCATCACCGCCACGACCGAGTTGGTTGTACCAAGGTCAATGCCTACTGTCTTGCCCATATCTTTCCTCCGCTTCAATGAGTGCTTCTCATTCGGTTTTTCCGTGCACTATTATACCACTTGAGTGTATCATTGTCAAGTGATTTGAGAGGGATTTTTTAGGATTTTTTTTCGAAAATCCCGAAGGCGGGGAAAATGGTGCCGTGTGTTATGGAGAACCAGCTACCCGCTTATGGGGTGGACAGGCGGGCGTATTCCTGGGCAAGCAGGCGGATTTCCTGTTCGGAGGGTGTGAGTCGCTTCAACTTGGTCGTGAGGCGGACGATGCCCCGACTGTCTATCAATATCACCCAGCCTGCTCGGAACGGATCCTGCATCTCATTCTTACACCACTGGGCATTCATCGCCAGCCAGAAGCCGATGCGCGGGTGACCGAGCTGGGTGACTAATCTCTGCAGTTGCCTGCGATAGGTGGAGGCGTCTTCAGGACAGCAGGTTAACTCACCCACTAGCAGCAAATCTGGGCACTTGGTCAGCAGTTCGCGCCATCTCTGCCACCCTTTCGCCTCCCATGCAGGAGAGCCCTCAAACCAGTGCGGCGCCCATATCAGCATCGGCTTTCCCGCTGGGCGCGACGGAACCTCTCCTACGCTCTCTATCACCGCGTTCGGAATCTGGAGCGGATAACCGGGCGCTATCCCGTGCCGCGCCAGGCGTATCTGCTCGAAGCGCTCCTGCCAGTTTCGCCGTTCCTGCCTTTCCATCTGTATCAGGCGCAGGCGGTTTTGATGTTCTCGCCACAACACGTACCGCCAGGTCAACGCGGGCACCAGTATCAGCACCAGCACGAGCAGCACCTTGCTCCACGAAACGGAACGGATAAGGTCTCTAACCATATCCTTTACCTTGCCTGTTGCAAAACTCGGTAAACAGATCTTTTTCCGGCGTCCCTGGCGTCTCCTGTATCCACACGAGGCGACCCCTTGCAAAGCCAAACGCTTGTGGAGAAAAACGCGGTGACAGTACTTTTGCGATACTGCCATCATCTGCTATCACGGGTATGTGCCAGCCTCGCCGCTTGATCTCCTCCTGCAGGCGGCTCTCCTCCGCATGCACGACCAACACACCGGTGACCTCCTTCTGATTGGAAAGCACTTTCGCCCACATGTCCACCGATGTTTCACCACAACCCGTACATCCGAAAGCATACACCAGCAGGAACCGTCCCCGCTCCATGACCAGCAGGGTCAATCTCTCTCAAGTAGCGTGCAACATGTTGCACGGGTAACCCTTTCGGTGCGGTGTCGCGTGCCAGTACCTGCTGTGTGCGTGCGGGGTCCAGTAAACCCAGCTCCTGTAAGGTGCGTCGGTCTGCGGTGCTAACAGCAAGGTATGCTACTCCCAGACAGAGCACACAGCCCGTCAATACGAGTATCTTTATCTTTGCAAGCATCCTGTTGACGTGCCTCTCAGGACCGTAACTATAGTTCCCATGCGTCTGCCAGCGTATCCCGGAACGTGAAGTGACACTGTGTTCCACCTTTCATGCTTAAATCCACACTTCCGTCCTTGCGAAGCACAACTACTGGTGCTTCGGGGAAGTCCCAGGCGCAGGGAACGATAGGGTAATTAGAACGGATGGTAAACGGCTCGCGATGCTCTCGGCAGATGACCATGGGCGTGCGTTCTCCACGCTCCATCATTATCTCGGTAAAGGTGATCGAGCCGTCCCTGTTTGCTAAATCGTCCAGACCTCTGCGGCAAAAGACAAAGTAGGAGATCCACTTGCCTTTCCATTGCTCCTGTAACCGGCTGATCGCACCACCCGCTACCCGGTTCGCCCACGGACACACATACAGGCTCTCCGACAGGTATTGTGGAGCCAGGGCCGACAGCCTGCACGGCCAGTCCTCGCTCTGATAGTCCGCCTGATACATTTTGATTGCCTGCCCAATCTGGTGCAGCTGGCTCTGGCAGCTGGTGACATAGGTGCGTCGCAGGCTGTGTGAGACAACAGGGTAAAGCAGAGCGGAAAGGGTGGCGATGATACTTATCACCACCATGACTTCAATTAGAGAAAAAGCTTGCCTGTTGGTCTTGTTGCACACCCTGATCATCGCCCCCTCACACTACAGCGAGTAGCAGTCTTGGTCATGTATCCACGTTTTGAATTTGCATTCGCAGTCAGTTCGTCCGTCGTTGTTGCAGTCGTAGAAACGCTGACGGGTGAACCCCATTTTGCCTGCGCCACAGCACTCCCATGTCTCCACTGTTCTTGTTTCGTTGCATCCCAGCAGGCAATCTACCAATTGGTTGTTGGAGTAAAAGGGGATGCACCCGCAGTCGTTGATGTCTTTGCAGGCGACTTCACAGGTGTTAGGGATCGCTGCCCACACACGAACCGGGAACAGAACAATCACCATGTCTAGAAGCACCGCTGCGCACAATATCAATACCACTCGCAGTAAGTAGCCAAACGCAGCTTTGCGATAGAGCATTGCTATTCCACCTTTCTGAGATTTCTTGTTGCCATTGTATCCTACCCTCTCTCACCTCGTCAATACCAAATTTTTGCCATTTTTTTGACCAATTTTTGTTAGGCCCAACAGTTAGTCTTCCGAACCCTCGCACGGCGAGCATTAGCGTCGCCACATCCTTCTCGTAAAGGGAAAATCACCTGCGTCGCGAACAAGAACCTGGCAAACCGAACCAGACCAACAGGAGGCAACGATGAACACCGAGGCGTTCCGAAATCCCGAAAGCATCCTGCGCCCGGCACCCTTCTGGGCGATTAACGACAAACTGGACCCGGCTGAGGTCGCCCGGCAGATGGCGGATATGCGAAGCGTCGGACTGTCGGGTGGGTTCTTCCATTCGCGACACGGACTGATTACCGAGTATCTGGGCAAAGAGTGGTTCGAGTGCATGCGCGCTGCGCTTCAGGCGGCGAAAGAGCACGACGGCTACCTGTGGCTGTACGATGAAGACCTGTGGCCCAGCGGCAACGCGGGTGGACTGGTGGCGGGTATGAAGGATGAGTACCGCGCTGCCACGCTGAACGCGGTGCTGGTTGCGCCCGGCGAGCCAGAACCCACTCTGCATCAGGACCAGGCACTGCGCGCGTGCTATGCTATCAAGAAGCGCGACCGCCTCAACTTGCTGGAATACGAGCAAATCCCGTTAGACAGGCTGGAATCGGCGCGAGGGTTTGAGAGACTGTTCCTGATACGCACCTACCAGCCCAAAACGGGGTGGTGGGGGGGCGAGTCTTATGCCAACCTGCTGAACCCGGAGGCGATGCGCGAGTTCATCCGCCTGACCCACGAGCGATACTACAGGGAGCTGGGCGAGGAGTTCGGCAAGCGCATTCCGGGCATCTTCACCGACGAGCCGCAGGTTCCCTCGGCGCCCAACGGTTTCGCCTGGTACGAAGGCTTGCCCGACCGCTACCGCGAGTGGACGGGGCGCGACTTCTGGCAGGACCTGCCGTACCTGTTCTTTGACGGAGCACCTGCCCGCAAGATTCGCCTGCTCATCCATCGCACCATCCTGCGTCAGTTCCTGGAGGCGTACAGCAAGCCCATCTACGAATGGTGCGAAGCGCATGGACTGGAACACACCGGGCACTACAACGCCGAAGACACCTTCCACGGGCAAATCGTGTGCCACTACGGGGGCATCATGGCGCACTATCGCTACCAGCAGGCACCGGGCATTGATCATCTCTGCCGGGTGGCGCACAATCACCTGTTCACCGTGAAGCAGGTCTCCTCCGCGGCGAGGCAACTGGGCAGGAAGCGGGTGTTGACCGAAATCTTCGGCGTCAGCCGCCACACCAACACCTTTGAGGACTTCAAGTGGCTGGGCGACTATGACCTGGTGCTGGGGGCGAACTTCTTCTGCCCGCACCTCACCTGGTACTCCGGCAAGGGGCGACGCAAGCGCGACTATCCGCCCAACTGGAACTACCAGCAGACCTACTGGAAGGAGCTGAACCCGCTGAACGATTACTTCACGCGCGTGGCATACGCGCTGACGCGGGGCAGGGCATCGGTGGACATTCTGCTTCTACACTCCATAGAAAGCGCAACCGCCGCCCGCCGCTTCGGCGTGGACGTGCAGGGGCAGGTGCAGGATAACGCCCGGCGCACCCCGCTGGATGTGCCCACGCCCGATATGCGCGCGGCGGACGAACTGGACAGCCTGATGCGCAAGACGCTGGATGCCATCCTCAACGCCGGCTACGACTGCGACCTGGGCGACGAGGGCTACATCCAGGATATGGGCAGTGTGCAGGGCGACCGCTTCATCATCGGCGAGATGAGCTATCGGGTGGTGGTGGTTCCGCCGGCAACCACCTGGCGCCCGAAGACGTACGAACTGTTGAAGCAGTTTGCACACAATGGCGGGAAGGTCATCCTGCTGGGAGAACTGCCGGGCGAGCTGGACTGTGAGCCTGCTCGCGAGAAGTGGGTGGAGCTGGCATCCCATCCCAATGTACGCTCTCTGCCGTGCGCTGTGGAGGCGATTCAGAACGCCATCGACGAAATCGCCCCGGGTGACTTTACCCTGAAAGGTGCGGACGGCAGAGCAGTGCCAATGACCTACCTCCAGCATCGTGTTGACGGCGAGGAGCACATCTTCTTCATCGTCAACTCCGACCGCAACGCGGGCAGGGATTACGTGCTGACGCTGAAGGGCGCGGCAGGCAAGCCTGTGCTGAAGTGGAACGCGGTGGAGGGAACCTGTGAGCGCGTGGTGCCGCGCCGAGTGGGCAACGACCTGCGCTACGAGTTCAGCCTGCCCCCGTGCGGTTCGCTGTTGCTGACGGTCGGCGCGGATGTGCCCACCGCACAGGTAGAGGAACGCCTGCCCGACCTGCGACAGGGCGAGGTCATCCCTCTGTCCGACGAGTTCGCCTTCACCCGCACCGATCTGAACGTGCTGGTGATGGACCGCATCAGCGTCTCGTTTGACGGGGGGAACACCTTCGAACCGGAGGATTACGAGTGGCGCGTGCGCAAGGCGCTGGCAAAGCGGTTCGGCACCGAAGAGACCCTGCAGTGGCAGCCCTGGGTGGCTATCCGCAAGAAGCTCTTCGAGGGCAAGGGAGGGGACATCGTTCTGCGCTACCGATTCCTCAGCGACCTCGAGCGACCGAAGAGCTATGTGGTGATCGAAGACCTGCATAAGGGCAAAATCTGGGTCAACGGCTCACGCATCTCGTGGGATAGCCCGCAGGACCTGGGCTGGTACTGGGACAGGGGCTTCCAGATGGTGGAGGTCACCGACCTCGTGCGAAAGGGCGAGAACGTGGTGGACTTTGCCGTTCACTACGACTTCCTCACTGAGATAGAGACCGCCTACGTGGTGGGCGACTTCGGCGTGGCGATGGTGGACCCCTTCCGGGGCAAGCTGGTATCGGAGCCGAAGAGCCTGCGTGTCGGTTCATGGAGCATGCAGGGCTATCCTTTCTACACGGGCAGGATGGTATACCATGCCACGTTCGAAGCCCCTTCGGGCAGGCGGGTATTCCTGCGACTGGTTCGCCCATCCGGCATCCTGTTCAAGGTGCGCCTGAACGACAGCGACGCGGGCAAAATCCTCTGGCGACCGTATGTGCTGGAGCTGACGCCTCTGGTTCGGCAGGGAACGAACCGGCTGGACATCGAGGTGGTCTCCTCTCTGCAGAACGCCTGGGGACCGCTCCATGAGAAGAACGGCGATGATAACATGTGGGCAGGTCCCAACGCCTTCCAGGAGGAATGGTTCCTGCGCGAGGAGCTGAACAGCTTCAACTACGGTCTGCTCGGCGGCGCCGAGCTGGTCGTTCTCTGACGGGAGGATAAGATGTTCCGCCTGCCGCAGCAGTTCCATGAAGCGGTGCGCCTCTTCAACGAAGGAGAGTACTTCGAGTGCCACGAGGTGCTGGAAGAGCTGTGGCGGGCGGAGCCTTCCTCGTTTCGCCTGCTGTATCAGGGCGTTCTGCAGGTGGCGGTGGGATGCTATCACCTGAGCGTGCGGCACAACCGGCATGGAGCGGTCAGTAAACTGCGGGCGGGTCTGCAAAAGCTGGGGCAGTTTCCTGCGGTGGTAGACACGGTAGACCTCGCCGACCTGCGCGAGCAGATTGCGACCTTTTTGCAGGAAGTCGAGCAGATGAGCGACGAGCAGATTGCCGGCTATTCAGGCACGTGCCCGCTGGTTATCCGCTATCTGGTGTAATAAAACGAAACCGCCCCGGGTGGGGCGGCTCCGTTTCGGTCAGGAGGGTGTAGATTATCGTAGCAGTGAGAGTACCGCCTGTGGTGCGGCGTTCGCCTGTGCCAGCACCGCCATGCCCGCCTGCTGCAGGATCTGCAGTTTGGTGTAGTTCATCACCTCTTCGGCAACGTTGGTGTCGCGGATCGCGCTCTCCGATGCCGACAGGTTCTCGCGGGCAACGCTCAGCGAACGCATTGTGCTCTCCAGAACGTTCTTCTGGAACGCACCGATGGTACCGCGAATCTGGCTGATTTGCGAGATAGCTTCGTCGATAATGCGAATGGCATCCTGAGCGCCTTGCAGGGTTGTTACATCAATGTCCTGCAGCGATTTGTTGGCAACCACCGTGGTGCCTAACTGGCTGGCGCGGGTGTCGCGCAGGGAGATGCGTGCCGTTTGTCCTGCGTTTGCGCCTATCTGGAACACCAGGCTCTGCGCCGAAACCACCGCCACTCGCGCATTGCTAATCGCCGTGCTGTTCCCAGCCTCCGTCAGCAACAAGGTGTTGCCATACGCATCCTTCACCTTCAATCCGCTGTCGCCAGAGGCGCGACCACCCGTGAACAGCGCCGAGGTCACTCCAGCCGATGTGGTCACCGAAACCGTCACCACCGCATCCACACCAGTGCTGGAGCTGGAGTTAACGCCCGAGAACAGCAACGTCGCACTCTGGTTCGCCTCCACGCTGAACCGTGCTCCATAGTTCACCTGGGTCAGCACCACCACGCCACTGCCGTTGCCCGACGAGAACATCGCGCTCACGCCGGTCACGCTCGTCAGCGCGTTGATGCGATCAATCAGCGTCTGCACGGTGTCGTTGCCCGACACGGTGATGGACTGCCCGTTGATGA